>NZ_JAKZMM010000001.1 GCF_022809355.1 Parabacteroides faecalis
TTACCAAACGGAAAATCTCTCTTTCCAAATTCTTCCGAAACTTCTCTTGTTCATAATTGCTTTCTTTCATCTTCTTGCTTTTTAGGAGTCAACCTTATTTACAAAAAGACATTTATTCGAGATACTTGTCTGAATGAGGATTTTTTCTCATTGTCATAGTAAAGAGTCGTCGGGTTGATTGGGGGATTTTGTAAAAAGATTCAAGGTGAAACTGAATCAAGAATCCGCAAATCCATGTATCTTTGCAGCCAAAATAGAACCTATGTACACCGTAATTAAAAGACTGGAAATATCTGCGGCACATCACTTGTGCCTTTCTTATCCGAGTAAGTGCACCAATCTGCATGGCCATAACTGGATTGTAACGATTTATTGCCGGGCGAAGGAGTTGAACGAAGACGGTATGGTGACGGATTTCAGCCATATCAAGCAGCTGGTAAAAGACCGGTTGGATCATAAGAACCTGAATGAAGTACTGCCCTTTAATCCGACGGCCGAAAACATCGCTCGTTGGGTTTGTGAGCAGGTGCCTCATTGCTTTAAAGTAGAAGTGCAGGAGTCTGAAGGTAATACGGCGATCTATGAGAAAGATTAATGAAATATTCTACAGCCTGCAGGGCGAAGGCTATCATACTGGTACGCCGGCTTTGTTTATCCGTTTCTCGGGTTGTAACCTGAAATGTCCGTTTTGTGATACGCAGCACGAAGAAGGCCGTTGGATGGACGATGAGGAGATTTGGGCAGAAGCAGCAGCTTGCCCGGCCCGGACAGTTATTCTGACGGGCGGCGAACCTTCGTTGTGGATCGACGATGCCCTGATAGACGGACTGCATCGGCTGGGGAAATATGTTTGCATAGAAACCAACGGAACACGGAAAGTCCCGGCAGGAATAGATTGGGTGACGTGTTCTCCGAAAGGCGAACCGGTGGTATTGGACCGGATTGATGAAGTAAAGGTCGTCTTTACCGGTGAAGAAGATGTGGAAGTGTATCGCCAGTTGCCGGCTAAACAATACTATTTGCAACCTTGTTCGTGCCGGAACACGGAAGAGGTGGTGGATTATATCTTGAAGCATCCGGCGTGGAGACTGAGCTTGCAGACGCATAAGTGGATTCAGATCCGGTAATGCTCGGATGGATTTTGGAGTGGATTTATCATTGAATACAGACTTTAGAAGATTTAGATATATGAAGAAAATTGGAAGTAGGCGGTGGGCGCGTTTGGCCGTATTTATCTGTTCTTTGTTTGTGGGCATGGGGCAAATAGAAGCTCAGGAAACATATCATACACAAATATACAAGCCTAAACGAATCAAATCATTGCAGGTTGTTCAGCCGGATCAGACCTTTACAGTACCGGTTATTTCATTAGGCAATGGAGAACAAATTCTGATTAACTTTGATGACTTGACGCCTAATTACGAGCGTTATGCCTATTCCGTTATCCATTGTGATGCCGACTGGAAGAAATCGTCGTTGAACGAACTCGAATATATGCAGGGTTTCCAAGGATTGACGATCGACGACTTTGCCAATTCATTTAATACGACTACGCAATATACCAATTATCAGCTGTTATTGCCGAATGATGATGTACAGTTGAAAGTATCGGGCAACTACGCCGTTCGTGTATATCATGAAGATCATCCGGAGGAAACGGTGCTGGTGGCTTGTTTTTCGGTGGCAGAGTCGGAGATAGGCATTGCAGCTGAAGTAACCGGAAATACATTAGTTGATACCTATCAGCGGCATCAGCAGGTAAATTTCTCGGTCCTGAAGAAGAATTTGAATATTACACATCCGCAGACTGATCTGAAAATCCGGGTAGTACAGAATAACCGGCCGGATAATGTTGTTCGGAAAATCATGCCGAGTGGTATCTTGAGCGACCGGATCGTCTATGAAAACCTGCGGGAACTGATTTTCCCGGCAGGCAATGAATACCGCCGTATGGAGTTCTTGTCGAGCAAGTACAATGGGATGCGTGTAGAAGGTATTTCCTATCATAATCCGTATTACCATGTCGATCTGATGAAAGACTACCCAAGTAGCATGGCGACGTATGAATATGATCAAGATCAGAATGGACGTTTCTATGTGGCATGTAGCCGATGTGATGATGCCAATACGGAAGCCGATTATTACATTGTTCATTTCACCTTAGCAATGCCTGAAGCAAAAGGAGGTAAGGTTTATTTGAACGGAGACTTCATGCAGAATACCTTTGATGAGAACAGCGAGATGGTATTCAATCCGGATTCACGCCAATATGAAAAGGCCCTTCTGCTGAAACAGGGAAATTATAACTATCAGTATCTATATGTTCCGGAAGGTGAGACTACCGGACAAACCGGAAGTATTGAAGGAGATTTCCATCAGACGGAAAACGAATATACGATTTACGTCTATTTCCGTCCGATGGGAACTCGTTATGACCGTCTGATTGGTGTACAGACGGTGCATATCAATGGTCATAACTGATCGGATTCCGATTATCTTTCATGTACACACTGGCCGGCGATGTAGGTAGCCCGAACGGCGCGGTCGTCGGCATGTGTCATCAAACCAAACAGCAGATTCTCAATATTCCAGGCTTTTGTCCGCTTTAAGTATTCATAACGATACAGCTGGGCAAACGTAGAACTGTAATCCACCACGATGAAATCAGCCATCCGTCCCGGCAGAAAACTGCCGATTTCCTGATCCAGATGCAAGGCTTTCGCACTACCCAAAGTAGCTTTATAAAAGGCTTCGAAGGCCGACATCGGATAATTGTTCAGTTGTTGTACCTGATAGGAAGCACCTAATGTATGGAAGATGGAAAAAGAGGTACCACCACCGATATCTGTTCCTATCACTGTCTGCATACCGGCTTCGTTGGCTTTCTTCATTTCATACAGACCACTTCCCAGAAAACCGTTGGATGTCGGACAATGTACGGCGATTGCCTGTGCCTTGGCAATACGTTCCCGTTCCGAATCACTCAAATGGATGGCATGAGCCAGCAAGGTCCGGTCGGTAAGCAATCCATATTTCTCGTACACCGACAGATAATCCGGACAGTCCGGATATAATGTCCTGACGAAATCGACTTCACCTTTGTTCTCCGATAAATGTGTCTGGATGTATGTATCCGGATAATCGGCATGAATCCGCTGGCAGGCTTCCAGTTCTGCCGGAGAACAACTGACAGCAAAACGAGGTGTAATGACATATTTGTTTCGTCCTTTCCCGTGCCATTTCTGTATCAGCGCACGTACGTCGGCTTCTCCTTGCTCCGGCGTGTCGCAAAGATATTCAGGCGCTTCCTGGTCCATTTGGACTTTCCCTGTCAGCATACACATATTGTATCGGGAAGCTTCTTCAAACAGAATATCTGCCGATTGCGGATGAACCGACGAAAAGGCAACTGCCGTGGTCGTCCCGTTACGGAAAAGCTCTTTCAGAAATGCGCGGGAGATTTCACGGCAATGGTCCGTATCGGCAAAGGCTCTTTCGGCCGGAAACGTATATTGGTTCAACCAGTCGAGCAACTGCCTTCCGTACATTCCCGTGATTTCGGTCTGCACATAATGAAGATGTGCGTCGATAAATCCCGGCATCAAAACGGAACCCTGATAATCGACGACTTCCGCCTTCGGATATTTCTGCAATAGGATAGCCGATGTTCCGGCTTCTACAACCAATCCATCGCAGACGCATAAAGCACCGTCGGGTTCATATACGATATTCTTTGCCGACAGCAAAGGCGAGTCTGTAAAATAAAATACCTCACCCAAATATAGTTTCATTTCATTCATCCTATTCATCTCTTTTGTATTCCGTTTCAATAAACACCCTAAAGTACAAATTTGTTTGGAGTAGGAAGGATAGAAATCAAGATTTTTTCATTCGGTATACCCCGGCTTTTAAAAAAGAAACCAACGAGAATTACTTATAGATGTAACGAGAATTAAAATTGATTCTCGTTGGTTTTGCCGGTTACTCTTGGGTATTTTGTAATTCGATAAGACATTGAAAATAGAATTTATTAAAAATGATGAAATGATTTGTTGTTTATTGGGATTTAGAAAATGTATATGTATTTTTGAACCGATTAAATAAGAAATTTATGAAAGTGTCTTTAAAAAATATAGCAGAAGCCTTAAATCTTTCAAAGGCTACAGTCTCTTGGATTCTTTCAGGACAAGGAGAAGCAAAAGGGTTTAGCGAAGCAACGATTAAACGAGTAAAAGATTATGCGGAATCCGTCAATTACCGTCCGAATTTATTGGCCCGAAGTTTGTCTTTGGGAACTTCCAATACGATTGGACTGATCATTCCCTTTTTGGGAGATACTTTTTATGCTCAGTTGGCAAGTGCGATAGAATTGGAGGCTGCCCGAAATAAATATGCCTTGATTGTTTGCAGTTCAGAAGGCGATGGAGATAAAGAGTTTGAATTGATACGTACTTTGAAAGCCAAACAGGTAGATGGTATTATTATCGCTCCGACAAAGGTTTCGAAGAAGGGAATAGACTTGCTGTCGGAAGAAACTTTCCCGTATGTTCTGGTGGATCGTTATTATCCGAATTTGCCTTCCAATTATGTCATTGTGAATAATACGCAGAGTTGTTATGATGTGGTGCATTATCTGGGTAAGAAAGGAGCCAGGAAGATCGCTTTGCTGACAACTGATATTCATTTGTATGTCATGAAGCAGCGGGTGGAAGGATACCGGAAAGCATTGCAAGACTTGGGCCTGGACAGTGACTTGTCCTTGGGACTTTTCATCGAGCGGCAGAATTATCAGACGGATATTATTGATAAGTTGGATTGTCTGTTTCAGGAAGTGCCGGATGTTGATGGCTTTTTCTTTTCGACCCATTATCTGGCTTTAGAGGCAATTCGTTATTTTATCAATCATCAGATAGACTATCAGCATCGTTTTCATTTGGGTTGCTTCCATGAGACAATAGCGTTGGATGTTTTGGCACCGGAGATGTGTGTCACCAGAATGCCGATTGATAAAATGGGAGTAGAGGCGGTAAAAATCCTGTTGGATAATATACAGCAGGGAGGAGACTTTTCTTTCCGAAATGTGGTATTGGAGAATGAGTTTTCGCCTTCCTTTTCTCTTTTGGGGAAATAAGGCGGTTACTACCTGTATTTAGAATTAGACCGGTTAAAGTATTGTTGGACTTTTAGTTATTTTCAGACATGATGAAACACAAAATTGGGTGGGTATGTTTGTTATTCACCTCTTTTCATTTAGGAGCACAAGTATCAGAGATGACACAAGTAGCACCTGTTTCACCCATTACATATAAGCAGGAAGATGGAAAATTCAGAGTTCTTTCTTTTGTCAAGGTAAAGGATGTTCAGACAAAAAGGTTAAAAGGAAGTATCGATGGGGTGGCGGCAAAGATCATCCCTACGGAGAAAGAAGACAGTGTATTGGTCTGGTTACCTATGATAGGAAAACCTGCCGTCTTAAGATTAAATGATGGGAAAAAGACGGTATGCGAACAGACCTTTTCTCCATTAATACCTGCCGACTGGGGTTACTTTAAAGAGGGAACGATCCATATCATTCAGTCGTCACATCAGGATATTGCCTGGATGGATACACCCGAGTATTGTCGTGAAGACCGTATCAATCAGATCATCCTGCCGGCATTGGAGCTTATGAAAAAGAATCCGGCGTTTACGTTTGAGATGGAACAGACATTAAACCTGATGGAGTTTCTGGAAGCTCATCCGGAGAGGAAAGACGAATTGATCCGGCTGTACCAGGAGAAGAGATTCGGTTGGGGTGCAACTTATAATCAGCCTTACGAAGGTCTTTCCAGTGGAGAACAGTTGGTCCGTCAGGCTTATTATGGAAGAAAATGGATTCAGGAAAATCTTCCTGGATGCGATGATCGGGTTGCTAATAATATAGATGTGCCGGGAAGAACCTGGCAAATGCCACAGATATTGGCTAAAAGCGGAATCCCTAATTTGTTTGTCAGCCGAATGGCAGAAGGTTTATACGACTGGTATAGTCCGGATGGATCGAAAGTGCTGACTTTTACTCCTGGAAACTATGGTTGGGCGTCTATGATCTGGAAGTTCTTCGATCAGGATGCCGTTATAGCTTTTCATAAGCTACACCATCGGACACAGCTGTGGAGCGATTATTTTAAGAAGCATCAAATACCGCCTCATTATGCCATTTTAATGAGCTGTGATGCTACCAAGCCGGTAGATTATCAGCCAGTGATTGATGAATGGAATAAAATAGCAGATGCTTCGGATATTCCGTTACCACATTTGAAAGCCTCTACTGCTGAAGCCTATTTTGAAGCGGTGAGAGGAGAAAACACCCAGTTTGAAAAGATTGCAGGAGAAAGGCCGGACTTGTGGCTGTATATTCATGGACCTGCCCATTATGAAGCTACGAAATACAAACGGGAAGCGGCCGTTTTGTTACCAGCTGCCGAATCGTTTACCACATTCGCTGCTTGTCTGCGGAATGAACTGTCGTCATATCCTCGTCGTGCATTCGATCGGGCATGGATGGCTTCTATCTATCCTGATCATGGATTAGGCGGAAAGAATGGAGAAATAACCGATGCTATCTTTGAAGATAGCTTGAAAGTGGGACGTGATGAAGGACAAAAGTTATTGTCGGATGCTTTACAGCAAATCACGGAAGAAGTAAATACACATCCGGACAATTATATTGTATTTAATGATCTGACCTGGGAACGTAGTGAATAGGTAGAAGTTGAGATCCAGAAGCCACAGGCATCGGTGAAAGATGAGCGAGGACGCGTGGTACCCTCGCAAGTAAGAATCGCTGAAGATGGTAAGCGTTATGTTGTTTTCCTGGCAGAACAGATTCCGGCCATGGGATATCGTAGTTTTACTGTTGTGGAAGGAAAGAAACCGAAAGGGAATTTCACGGGTGCTGTTCAATGCTTGGCCAACAGTATTGAGAATAGTTATTATAAAGCACAACTAGGGAATGGTGGTATTGTTTCTCTTTATGATAAAGAATTAGGAAAAGAACTGATTCATTCTTCCAAATTTGCGTGTGGAGATGTCGTTGAACTGGGATATACAGGAAATGGAGCGGGCGAGTTTACTCGTATTACCGATGTGACACCGGGAGACATCATTCCTTTAAGTTCTTTCACCCCGACTTGGAAAGTAACGGAAGACGGTCCGTTGTTTACCCGTTTTGAGCAAGAACAACCTACCCAACATGCGGTAATCAGACAGACTATCACATTTTATCATACGTATAAAAAGATCGATTTTGACATAACCCTGAAAGATTTTGATGGAGAACATAACCGCCAGTATCGGATTGCTTTCCCGTTGAATATGATGGAAGAACGGACAATTCATTATGAAGTCCCCATGGGTGTTGCACAAGTGGGAAAAGATGAGCTGGACAAACAACCTGGAGGTTGGGCCTGGGGTGGAACCTATGTACATCATCCGAAAGATTCTCATCCACGGGAAATTCAGAATTTCATTTCAGCGAGCGGCAATGGATTTGGTTTTACCATGTCATCCTGTGTAGCTGTTGCAGATTGGTTGGATCCTTCGCGTGAAATGGCTGTTTATCCGGTATTACAAGGCATATTGTTCTCTTCCCATAAAAGTTGCCATGGCGAAGGAAACTGGTATCATCAGAAAGGAACCCATTCATATAAGTTTTCTATCACCTCTCATCCGGAAGGTTGGAAAAACGGATATCCGTTTGGTATAGCTAGTAATCATCCTTTTTATGTACAGAAAAAGGTAAACAAAGGTGGTTCTTTGGCAGCAACACATAGTTTCTTACAGATTTCAGATCCTTTCACTGCATTATCATTAATCAAGAAAGCGGATCAGGACGGTAATCTGATTATTCGTCTGACTGAAATGGAAGGGAAAGATAAAGAAATAACTGTTACGCTTCCTTTTGAAGTGAAACAGGTAATCCGAACCAATCTGATAGAAGAAGAGCAAGAAGCCTTAAATGTTTCAGGCAAGCAATTACGCCTGAAGTTAGGCCATCATGCCATTGAAACCTATAAGCTGGTTCTTTGATAAAAAGGAATATTGAAAATAGTATGTACTTTAAATAAGGATGACCATGAAAGAAATGACATCGTTGGAACGTTGCATGGCGGTATTGAACGGGAATATACCCGATAAATTGCCCGTTGTACCGCAATGCTTTATGTTAGCTGTCGAAACAGCCGGCATGAAGATAAGTGATGTAAATAAAAACGGCCGTAAGATGGCGGAAGCTCATTTTATTTCTCAGGAGAAATATGGGTATGATGGTTGCGTCATTGACTTTGATGATGCAACCATTGCCGAGGCGGTAGGAGCGAAGGTGATTTTTAGAGACGATGAGCCTGCAATTGTTGATGAGAGCGAACCTGTACTGAAGGATTTACGGGATGTATATGATTTACCTATTCCTGATCCTTTTACGTCGGGACGATTAAATGAATGGCTGGAAGCAACACGTGTCTTAAAGGAGAAGATAGGAGATCACGTATTTATTATGGGACGGGCAGATCAAGGTCCTTTCAGTATTGCCTGTCTTTTACGTGGTACGACTCAATTTATGATGGACCTGATGACGGAAGACAGACAATTGATCCAAGATGTATTGGATTATTGCCGGAAAGTAAGTGCTGTGTTTGCCAAAGCCCAGAAGGATGCGGGTGCTCATGCTACTTCTATTGGAGATGCTTTGGCTGGGCCGAATCTGATTTCACCGGAAATGTATCGTGACTTTGCTTGGGAACCGGAGAAATGCCTGGCTGAAGAAGTTCAGGCTTACGGAATCCCGTTCTCCATTCATATATGTGGAAATACCAATGGTATTATCAAAGATATGGGAATGACCGGAGCAAAAATCCTGGAAGTGGATTGGATGCTCGACATGAAAGAGGCTCGTCAGCTTGTTCCTGCAGATACGGTTTTGATGGGTAACATAGATCCGAGCTTTCCATTAGTATTAGGTTCGCCTACTGATGTAGAACAAGCCGTAAAGAACTTGATTGAAGCAACACAAGGTCGCAGACATATCATCAGTTCCGGTTGTGCCATGGGACGGAATACTCCGGTTGATAATTTCAAGGCTTTTATTGCTGCGACACGTCGCTATGGTTCGTATGAAGAAATTCAACGTCTTCAGGCAAATGAAGTAGGATGATTAAATCAGATGCGTATGAAGAAAATAATAATTCCGATATTGTCTTTGTTGCCATTCTTCTCAGTACAGGCTCAGTTTGAGAAGAATTTATATACTTGCGATGAAGAGACTTATGATTTATTGAAGAACCTTTCGGATTCACAATTAGGAAAGGGTAGTATTTATCTGTTCACAACTACACATCAGGATTTGGCATGGCTGAACCATATTGATGCTTGTATAGCCGATCGTGATACGTTATGGCTGACTCCATTCTTAAAGCGATTGGAAGAAGATCCGACATTTAAGATGGATATCGAACAGACATCTATCGTAATGGAGTACTTACATCGACATCCAGACACGAAGCCTTTGTTTGATAAGTATATCAAAGAAGGTCGTATTTGTATCGGAGGTACGTACATCCAGCCGTACGAAGAAATGTATTCAGGAGAATCATTGGCTCGTCAGTTTTATTGGGGTGCTCGTTGGTTGAAGAAGAATTTTGATGGCTACCAGACATTATCTTATTTTAATGTGGATGTTCCGGGCCGGACATTACAAATGCCTCAGATCATGAAAAAAGCCGGTGTGAATAACCTGATCATCAGTCGCCATGAACGAGGTTTGTTTTATTGGAAAGCTCCTGACGGATCAAAGGTCCGGACTTATACGCCGGGACATTATATCTATTTCTATAATGTAATGGCAAAAGAAGATACGGCAGCCGTAAAGGAATTAGGAAAGGAATCGATCTTATGGTACACAAAGTATAATGATATCAAGCAGGCAAAAACAGTTATGCCGGCCATGCTGAATTACGAATTATCATGGGATCAGAAACCGGTGGCAAATACATTGCAGTTTAAGGATAAATGGAACCGCGTTCAATATATCCGTAAGGAAGGAGAGATGAAATGGGAAAAAGTCAATCTACCCAAATTTGAATATGCCACGGCAGACAACTTTTTCAATACGTTGGATCATTCTACGAAAAACTTGCCTGAAATAGAAGGAGAACGTCCGAATGTGTGGTTATATATTCATGGTCCTTCGCACGAGAAAGCTATTACGGCAAGTCGAAAAGGTGATTTACTGTTGCCGGCAGCAGAAGCAATGGCTTCTTACCGGATTATGACTTCCGGTTCTTTTCTTTCTTATCCTTCAGAGATGTTAGACGAAGCGTGGAAGGCAAAGATTTATCCGGATCATGGTTGGGGCGGTAATGGAGGAATCATGACGGATAATGAATTCCGACGGAAATATGATTTTGCCTTGACGGAAGCAGAGAAACAGATTATAGAAGATGCCGGTTATCTGGCATCATCGGTTAATACGAAGGCTGAAAAAGGAAGACCTGTCGTGTTGTTTAATAACTTGTCATTTGCTCGTACTGCTCCGGTTCAGTTTGAGATTCGTTTGGAGGAAGGTTTTGCCAAGCAGTTGTCTGTACAAGATGCGGAAGGAAAACAAATACCGGTTCAATTGTCGGATGTCAAATATTATGCAGATCAGAGTATTCAGCAGGCAAAGGTTCATTTTGTAGCTTCTGCTGTTCCTGCCATGGGGTTGAAGACTTATTATGTAAATGCTTCTTCTTCGGTGGCTGCTCTACGTTCGGCTTCCGATCAGATCATAGAAAATTCATATTATCGGATTGAATTGACGAAAGGTGGTATCAAGCAGATCTATGACAAAGAACAGCAGACTCCGTTACTGAATACTGCAAAGTTTTTGGGAGGAGAAGTTATCACCATGCGTTCATTTGGCAATGGTGCCGGCGAATTTGATGCCGTACAACAACCTGATATGGAAGGATTTGATAAAACATCCAGTCATGCGGCAGATTGGACTCTTCTGGAAGATGGTCCGGTTTATACGGCTTATAAGTTGAGAACGCCAATCCGTCATGCCATAGTGGAACAGACTTTGCGCGTATATCACCAGACAAAACGGATTGATATGGATGTAGATCTGTTGAATTGGGAAGGTGTTATGTTCCGGGAGTTCCGTCTGATGTGGCCTTTGGCTTTTGGAAAGGCTGAGGTATCTTATGAAGTTCCTTTTGGTGCGTTGACAGTCGGTAAAGACGAGATGCCTGGTGCTGCCGGTGAACGTTATTATGTGGAGAATAAGGAACAGCATCCGCGTGGAATCGGGAATTGGATCAGTGCGAAAGGAGACAAAGCGGCTGTTACGATGACTTCATCGGTTGCGGTAGCCGATTATTTGGATCCGACAGACCAACCAGTCGATTATACGATATTGCAACCGATTTTGATGGCTTCCAGAAGAAGTTGTCATGGACAGGGAAATGATTATTTCCAACCAGGAGATCATTCGTTCCATTTTTCGGTTACTTCGCATCAGCCTAGAAGCATTCAGCGTGAAGAAGCTGGAGTTTCTGCCAATGCTCCGCTAATATCTGTGTATAATCCTATTCGATATGCAGAGACTCGTTTGCCGGAAGAATATTCTTTCCTGACATTGGATAATCCTCAGGTCAAGGTGACTGCCCTGAAAAAGTGTGAAGATGATAATAGTTTGATCGTCCGTCTGTATAATTGTTCCGGCCAAGAGGAAGTGGTACATTTGCAAATGCCTTTCCAGCCGAAAGCGATTGTACATACGAATCTGATTGAGGAAGAATTGGAAAGTGTGCAAGAGATACGATTGGGAAAATATGCGATTGAAACATATAAAATCAAGTTAGAATAAGATATGAAGAAATGTAAGACGAAGAGAAATATCCTGGCTGCGCTGGGATGTTTCCTTCTGGTGGCTTGTACAACGACAAGTAACCAGAATCAGACGACAACAGAAGAGTCGTTGACTCAGTATGTGGAGCCTCGTATCGGTACAGCTCATTGCCGGTGGTTTCATTTTGCTCCGGGAGCCTTGCCATTTGGTTTGGCAAAGCCTGCTGCTGCTACGAATGCGAGTGTAGGAAACAAGTCGGGTTGGGAAGCAACGGGCTATGATTATCGGGATACTTCTATCGAAGGTTTCCCTTGTTTGCATGAGTTTCAGGTAGGAGGTATTGTCTTGATGCCGACTGTCGGTGAACTGAAAACGATTCCAGGAGCTGTGAATTCGGAAGGCGAAGGTTATCGTTCCGCTTTTAGTCATGAAGATGAAGTCGCTACGGCCGGATATTATTCGGTCTTGTTAAAAGACTATGACATAAAGGCTGAATTAACGGCTACGAAGCGAGTTGCGTTCCAACGATTCACATTTCCGGAAAGTGGCGAAAGTCATATCTTGTTTGATATCGGAAATCGCCAGGGAGAAAGTGGTCCGGCTGTAGATGCTGAAGTAACGGTTTGCAGTAATGATCTGGTTGAAGGTTGGGTAAAGACCTTGCCGGAATACAGTAAGAAATATCAGGATGGTGCGACCATTACAATGTATTTCTCTGCCAAACTGGATAAAGAAGCCAGTTCTTTTGGTACGTTTATCAAAGAAGATGTTAAAGAGAATCAAGCATCCGTTAAAGGTGTTGGGGCAGGAGCTTATCTGACTTATCAGACTAAGGCTGGTGAAACCGTTACTGCCAAAGTGGGGCTTTCGTATACTTCTGTTGAAAATGCCCGGTTAAATCGAGAAGAGGAAACGAATCAGGATCAATTGACATTTGATGAAGCTCGTTTGGCCTCTCATCAAACCTGGGAAGAATACTTGGGCCGGATTCGGGTAGAAACACCGGTGAAGGAAGATAAAGTAAAGTTCTATACAGGTTTGTATCATGCTATTTTAGGTCGTGGTCTGGCTAGCGATGTCAATGGTGCTTATCCGAAGAATGACGGTTCGATAGGTCAGTTGCCGATGGAAAATGGAAAACCGAAGTTCTCTTTCTATAATACTGATGGTATTTGGGGCGGACAATGGAACTTGATTCAGGTTTGGGCCTTGGCTTATCCGGAGTATTTGTCGGATTATGTCAGCACGCATTTACAGGTCTATAAAGATACGGGCTGGTTAGGTGATGGTATTGCCTGCAGTCGTTTTGTATCGGGCGTTGGAACCAATCAGTTGGGAAATGTTATTGCTGCTGCTTATTTGTGTGGTATTCGTGACTTTGATGTAGAAACTGCTTATGCAGCTGCCCGCAAGAATGAATTGGACGGAAAGGATCGTCCGATGGGTGCCGGCAAGTTGGATACAGACAAGTTTGTCAAATATGGTTATGTTCCTCACAAAGATCAAGGAGAATATCCGGATGAGTCGTGGATGTTTTCTGCATCTCATACGTTGGAATATTCGTTTGGTGCGTATGCGGTTGCTCAGATGGCGAAAGAATTAGGCAAGATGGACGATTATCAGCAATTGATGGATTTATCGAAAGGTTGGGAACGTATTTATAATGAGGAGACCAATCTGATTCATCCGAAATGGGAGAATGGAAAATTCATTGAGAACTTCGATCCGATGCAAGTATGGCGTGGCTTCCAGGAAGGAAATGCTTATCAATATACATTCTATGTACCGCATGATGCCCAGACGCTGATCGTAAAGATGGGTAAAGAAGAATTTGTACAGCGTCTGGACAGTATTTTCATTATCTCGCAAGATAAGATTTTCAGTGGAGGCAAGACGATTAATGCTTTTGCCGGCTTGCAGACATATTATAATCAGGGAAACCAACCTTGCTTGCATATTTCTTGGCTGTTCAATCAGGCAGGCCGTTACGATTTAACGCAGAAATGGGTAAGAGCTATCTTGGATGAGTTCTATGGAACAGATGGAATCCATGGTTATGGATACGGACAGGATGAAGATCAGGGACAGTTGGGTGCCTGGTATGTGATTTCTTCCTTAGGTATGTTTGATGTAAAAGGATTGGCCGATGTGGATCCGGTCTTTTCATTGGGTAGCACGTTGTTTGATAAAGTAACGATTCGTTTGAATAAAGATTATTATCCGGGTGATACCTTTGTGATCGAAGCACATAATAATGACAAACAGCATGTTTATGTAAAAGACTATGTTTGGAACGGAAAAGAGTTAACATCTCCAGAAATCCGTTTCAAAGATGTTGTATCGGGTGGTCAGTTGTCTGTTGAAATGAGCGATCAGCCAGTCGTCAAATGATGACAGATCATAAATCTTTTCCGTAAGTTTATAGAAGCTGTAAGCATTTGAACTTACGGAATTGGCTTAAAACAGAAAGAGGTTGCGTCATGATATCGTGAACGCAACCTCTTTTTATAAGATAGATTTGTCTTTTTACCGTAAGCGATCCAATGAACGAACCAAAGCTTCATCAGCTCCGATATTACGGATGGCCAGATAATTCAGGATTAAACTGATAAATGGGAATGTTAAAGCGATTTTCCCGGTGATGTCAACATCTCCCAAATCTTTTGATACTGTCCATACATAGAAAGCATACAAGCCATAAAAACCTAACATCAGGATGGCATTGAAAATACACAAACGAATCTGTAGAATGCGTTTGCGATAAAGGAAAATAGTAATCAGTGAAATGAGGGCTATAATTGCTGTCAGCGCAAACAAACCCCATGTCGGATAAAGTAATTCCGGTTGATCTGTCAGCATCGTTGAGATACCAGAGGCATCAAACGAACATAAAGACTCGCCTGCCTGTAAAACCGTTAATGGCAGGAATAATGTTGCAATCATCAGTGCGACGATGATTAACAGATATACGGTTTGTATTCTTTGTATCATAAGTATTCTTCTTTTTATGTTATTGTCGTTTGAATCAGAAAATGAAAAGAGCAATTAATAAAGGATATTTCCTGTCGGTTGACTGAAAAGACTTTATTAATTGCTCTTTTATGGATTCAAACTGTCGTTAGCAAATAAATATATTCCGACAATTATTAGAAATTATTCTTTTCTTTAGCAGGATTTCTGTAATAAACCTTACCATCCTCATACTCTTTCGCTGCAATCAGTGTTGGTTTAGGCAGCTTTTCATAGTAACGAGAGATTTCAATCTGCTCTCTGTTTTCGAACACTTCTTCCAGATTGTCGTTATAAGAGGCGAACTCTTGGAGTTTCTTTTCCAGATCTTGTTTCATTTCAACACCAATCTGATTAGCCCGCTTTGCAATAATCGCTACCGTTTCATACACATTACCTGTATCGGCACAAAGTTTCATCATGTCGCGTGTAATGGTATTCGTCGGCGCGTTCGTTTTTCTGTAATCCATACTTCGTTTATATTGATAATTCGTTTAATACGTATTAGTAATCCGCTTGCTAGCATAATTGAAATACTTGGTCGCATCTTTCAGATATTTACCTTCCGGATACTCATTGATGTAATTGTAATATTCGTCAACTACATCACGGTATCTTCCTTGTAACTTCTCATCGACACTAACCAATGCCAATTCATATTTTGCGCGCAGCATAATATACATAAATTCTTCACGATACTTTGAATACGGATAATTCTTCAACGCATTCTCTGCCGTGATAACCGCAGACAAATAGTTGTTACCCATATAAGTACCCAAGTTGAAATAAAGCCGGGTAGCCAGCAATTCTTTCAATGCCAGTTTTTCCTGCAGTTCGAACAAGATTCGCTGTGCTTCTTCTGCCCGTTCGCTTTGTGGATAATAATCCATGTACAACTGCAATTGTTCGATTGCCTTATACGTCTGTGTCTGGTCTAATTTAGGATCCGGAGAATCTAAATATAAACCATAACCGGAATAATAACGTGACAGTTCGGCATATTCGCCTTTCGGGTACGTCTTATAATAAGTTTCAAAATATTGCGAAGCTGTCTGGTAATCTTTTTGCCCATAATAGCTTTGAGCGAGCAGATACAGAGATTCTTCTGCATAAGCTGTTCCTTTAAAGATTGTAACCAATTCATCCAACAGCGTTGCTGATTTGGAGTATTGTTTCGCGTTGAAATACTTCTTGGCGTACGAATACTTCAATTCATAATCTGTGCTTTTCAAGATCTTGTTATACTCTCCGCAAGAAGTAAACAAGACAGCACTCATCATCCATAATAATACAATCTTCTTCATTCAACCATACGTTTAGCGCGCAAAGATAACAATTCTTTGTGAAATACAAGGTCGTTAGCGTATTAAAAATTACAATTTGTATAAATCACTGGCTGCAATCAGTTCGAGTTTGTTCTCTTTCAGTACCTCGGCGCAACGTTCAACATTGTCCGGACGGATAATGACGTTCGCTGCATCGCCCTGCGAAAAGGCATACATATATTCTACGAAGATACCGGCTGCCGTAATGATTTGCATGGCTTTTGCCAATGCACCGGGCTGATTCGGGCAGTGAAGGCATACCACATCGGCTACACTTACCGCATATAAATGATCGCGCAATACTTGAATGGCCTTGTCGGTATCGGAAACGATAAGGCGGAGTATGCCGAAATCCGAATTTTCGGATACCGTGAATGCCGACATGTTGATGTCTGCTTCTCCTAATATATTGGCTACTTCCGTAAAACGGCCTTTCTTGTTCTCCAAAAAGATTGATAATTGTTTGATCAGCATAATAATCCTTTCTTTTAGTTATTATTCGAATTTACGGTTGTCGATGACGTGCTTTGCCTTGCCCATACTACGCTCGATGCTGCGCGGTTCGACAATTTTGATATCCGGCTGCAATCCGATTACACTTTGGATGCGGTTGGTTATCTTTTTCTTCAAAGCAATCATCTTGTTCATTTCGTCTGAGTAATATTCCGGACGGACTTCTACCTGGATCTGGAATGTATCGGTATTGTTCACACGATCTACAATAATCAGGTAGTGGGCCTCGAATTCCGGCAATTCCAAAATTACGGATTCTACTTGAGATGGGAAAACATTTACGCCACGAATAATCAACATATCGTCACTTCGACCTAAAATTCTTCCCATTCGGACTGCTGTACGCCCGCATTCGCACTTTTCGTAGATCAAATGTGTCAAATCGCGGGTACGATAACGAATCATCGGCATACCTTCTTTTGTTAATGTAGTGAAGACGAGTTCACCCATCTGGCCTGGTTCAACCGGCTGCAGGGTTTTCGGATCAACGATCTCCGGGAAGAAATGATCTTCCCACAGGTGTGTTCCGTTCTGGCATTCACATTCACCGCCAACGCCCGGTCCGCAGATTTCTGTCAGTCCGTAGATATCGTATGCCTTGATGTTCATTTTTTCTTCCAACTCTTTGCGCATATTTTCAGTCCAGGGCTCTGCTCCGAAGATACCTACCCGCAGTTTGAATTCGTCAAGAGGAATACCCGAATTGCGGATAGTTTCTGCCAGATACAAAGCATACGAAGGCGTACAAGCCAAAGCCTTGGCTCCGAAGTCGTGCATTAGCTGAATCTGTTTCTGTGTATTGCCACTACTCATCGGAATAACGGTACCTCCGATATTCTGTACGCCACCATGCAATCCCAATCCTCCGGTAAACATCCCATATCCGTATGATACTTGGACGGAATCATTCTTACTTAATCCGTAGGCTGTCAGGCAGCGGGCAACGACTTCTTCCCATATTCCCAAGTCTTTGCGGGTATATCCAACGACAATCGGCTTGCCGGTTGTACCCGAAGAGGCATGAAGCCGCACAATTTCGGACATAGGAACGGCCATTAATCCAAACGGATAATTGTCGCGTAAGTCTTGTTTGACAGTAAAAGGAAGTTTGGTGATATCATCGATCGATTGAATATCCTGCGGAACTACACCCAGCTCCTGCATCTTCTTCCGGTAGAAAGGGGAATTATGATAAACGTGTTCAACAACTCTTCTCAGTCTGATACTTTGCAGTTTCCGCATTTCTTCGCGGTCCATGCATTCTATTGTTTCGTTCCAAATCATAGTTTTTCTTGATATTGACGTTAAGTTTATTTCTAAAATCGGGCGAAAAGTAATAACTTTTTCAGAGAAAGCCAAGGAAAAGCAGAAAATGTTTATCCGTTACGGTGTTTTTATGTGGAAAAAGATACTTTGAGGGAAGATGCTGTTCACACCATGCAATCTTTTTCGGAACCCTAATTAAAGTTGCAGATCCTACCAGGGAAAACTGTAATTCTGCCTGGTAATTCTTTAGTTCACGTCGGGAACTAAGTAATCCACGCCGTGAACTACTTAATCCACGGCGTGAACTAAGTAATTCGCGACGTGAACTAAAGAATAAGGTGCGACATGTGTAAGTTGCTGTCAGAGGGTATTTGTTTTTTATATCCGGGCAGAGAAAAGAAAGGGCAAGCCAAATTAATTCGTAATTTTGTATCTCGTTACATGAAATCAAGTTGAAAGAAGTATGAATCGAAATATTTTGGCATTGTATCTGGTGAAACTTTCCAAATGGTTCTCGCTGGTGATGCCCATCATCGTATTGTTTTATGAAAAACATGGTTTGGGTTTGCATGATGTCTTTATCCTGAAGAGTGTTTATTCGGTAGCAGCCGTGACGTTGGAAATACCTTCGGGTTATCTGGCTGATGTATGGGGACGGAAGAAATGCCTGGTTTCGGGTTGTATCTTGTTCTTTATCGGTTATCTGGTTTATTCGTTTACTTCATCCTTTACGGCTTTTTTGGGTGCCGAATTGCTTTTGGGTATCGGACAGACACTTGTCAATGGAGCCGATTCTGCTTTATTATATGATACGACGGTGCACTACAAACGTGAAAATGAGTACTTGAAATACGAAGGGCGGATTACGATGATCGGGAATTTTGCCGAGGCTTTTGCCGGTATTTTCGGCGGTTTGCTGGCTGTTTATTCGTTGCGTTTTCCCTTTTATGCCCAGGCTTGTGTGGCGTTTATCGGGATACCAGCCGCCTTTGCCCTGCAGGAATTTAATACAAAAGGAAAGGTGCAGAGTCCGGTAGCCGAGATCATCCGGATTATTAAATACTCGTTGTTTACGAATCGACAGTTGTGTTGTAATATTATGTATTCGGGCATTATCGGAGCTGCTACGCTGACGATGGCCTGGTTTGTACAGCCGGTTTTGATGTATCTCGAGACACCGACTTCCTGGTTTGGCGTGATTTGGACGGTATTGAACCTGATTGTAGGTGTAGCGGCCTTGTATTCGGATAAAATAGAGCATCGGTTGGGCATGAACAAAATGAATCTGCTGATTTTGGTCTGCATAGCCGGAGGTTATCTGGCCTTGGCCTACAATCTGACTTATTGGGGATTGGCTATTTTGGCGTTATTCTATATTGTACGGGGCTTTGCAACGCCGGTTTTGAAAGGATACATCAATCAGCTGACTTTTTCGGACATGCGTGCCACGGTCTTGTCGATCCGGAATTTCGTTATCCGCTTGATGTTTGCCGGAGCTGCGCCGTTTGTCGGTTGGCTGAATGATATGTATTCGTTGAAGACAGCATTGCTGGCATCGGCAGGAATTATCTTTATCCCCGGACTTATATTCCTTCTTTTGAGCTTCGAAGTCAATCATAAAAAGGAAGAGTAGGGAAAAGGAGAGGCCGATTTAGAGTTCGATCTCGTCTCCCGAGATCAATCCGTTCATGATGGCATAGAATGTAAGCCCCGAAACCGTTTTAATTCCCAGTTTTGCTGTAATATTTTTCCGGTGGGTAAGAACTGTATTCAGACTGATATTCAGATGTTCGGCAATTTCTTTATTGGTATGCCCACGAACAATTTGCTGAAGAACGTTTATCTCCCGGCCGGATAAGTCTTTGTTATTGGTCTCAACTACGTTGTTCGTATTCTCGGCAAGTAAGACTTGTTCGATTTGTTCGATCATCGTTTCTATGGAACTTCGCGTAGAAATCAGATTATTGGCCGTGCCGCTGGTTTCCACCTTATCCACCAGAACAATGGTTTTATTCCGGCGGGGAAGAAAATAATCCCCATGAATCAGGAATGTTTCAGCATCCGTGAAATAGAAATCGAACCAGTCCGGCTGCTTCTCTGCCAATGCCTGCATATTGGGAAAATAAGAAATCTGTAAGGGAGAGAAATACTCTTTCAACAGGCAATCGAGCCCATAAAACTGAAGCATGTCTGCTAATATGATGGCTATTTGCTTATTCCTGGCCATTGGATTACGAAACTTTAACGGGTCTTGATGAGAAGTTCCATTTTATGTACAATCGGAGAGAGGATACGATAACGGATCCGGTTATGTTGTTTGATGTCTTTTTCCAGACTGTTGACTGCAAAAATAACGGCATAACAAAGATTCTCGTTAAAATCGCCCGAAAGATGTTTGATCATGATGCTTTTCAAGTCGGCAAGTACCGCTTCCAGACTATCATCGTTCGTTTCCTGATCCGAGAACGACCGGATTTCTTCCTGGTTGAAAGAAATACTTTTCTGCAATTGTCCGCTTAACTGCAAACAATAAGGGAACCATTCCGATTCATCTTTCTTGATCTGTTCCGTTAAGTGCTCTTTAAAGGATTGGAAGAATTTGCCAATCAAATTCAAGGTTGCATTATTGGATTCGCTATGGGTAATGAACAAATCCAAATGCTTGGCAATATTCGGAATCTGGAACCTGAGGTAATATTGATTGGTCTTGTTTAAGTAATCAATGATTTGGGAAACGTGAAATGCCTGAAGCCGTTTCTCCGGGAAGTATTCTTCATTCAGGAACGTATTGATGATGATCAGGAGAAAATCTGTATCGATTTGGTGATCTTCACAAACTTCCCGAACTGTTTTATCCTGCAATCCCAGCCGAATACCTAAGCGGTTGATTACAGGAATGAGCGAGGTGTTTTCTTCTACCACCTCACTCATTGACATATTTGGTTGAATCAAAGCCATATTATGCTTCTACCCATTGTTTACGCAATAAATTCAAGGCATTGATAACGGTAGCTGCCCGGTCTTCACTCTGGCAACCGCACTCAAAGCTAACGTACTTGTTATAGCCAATAGCTTTCAATCCTTTGAATCCGTTTACATAATTATCAGCATCACCGTCTTCTCCCGGCATACTTCTACGCTTACGGCTTGCCACATGTACGTGTTGCAAGTATTCACCGGCAGAAATAAAGGCACCCATATCCGATGTTTCTTCCCAAGTCATGTGCCAGAAGTCGCCCATACAACGAACACCCGGATTATTGATATCCCGGCATAAAGAAGCCGCGTCGGCTACTTGACGTAAGTAGAAACATTCTTTCCGGTTTAACGGTTCGAAGATAACTGTTGTTCCATGTTCTTTGGCGAAGTTTCCCATTTCATTGAATTGTTCGCACAAGAAATCACGGGTTTCCATTGTATGCGGCATAACCGGAACTTGACCGTTGAATGCAGGTACAATGATAACTCCCGTAGAACCTAATTCTCCGGCAGCAGCAATGATTTCTTTCATCGTATCCATGCATTGCTTCCGAATAGCCGGATCAGTAGAAAGAATGAAACCTTTGAATCCGGCGCAGATCGCACTGATCTTGATGTTTCGTCCGTTTAATGCCTGTTTGAATTCATCCACGCGAGCCGCTAAATTACCACCGCCCGGTTCCAAGCCTACTACACCATTCTTTTCCATGAAGTCCAGTTTCTCATTCAAGCTTTCGCCCGGAGCAACACCTTCCTGTAAAGAGATATTCAGCTGTGCGGCCTTATTGAATTCGATACCACAAGCTTTTGGACAAGCAGCCGGTTCGGATGTTTCTGCCGGTTTGCCTGTACAAGAAGCAATGGCTGTACTTCCTACAGCCATTGCAGCACCTGAAAGAGTTGCTTTCAGGAAATTTCTTCTATTTACTGTCATACGCAATTATTTCTTGTCAACTGGTTTGCCAGGAACAGGAACAACGAATCCACTCATATCCATCTTACCCAAGTTCAAATCTTTTGGAGTGTAATCCAAAGCAGAAGCAGTCATAGCATCCCATGTTGTTTCTGCACCTGAATAAGCTGATTCACGTCCCATAATAGCAGCCATGTTAGCAACAGCTGTCTCAGAAGCCTGTTCGATCGGTTTGTTACCACGAATGCAATTAATCCAGTTTACATGTTCCAATACGTATGGATTAGTTTGCTTGTAGGTATTCTTTTCAGCTTCACTATCATATTTCCAAACGACATTACCTGCCAAATCTTTGATCTCCATGGTTGAACTATCCCAAGAACCTTTAGTTCCCTGGATGAATTCACTTACATTGTTGGCGCAACCATCTATCTGGCGGCACATACTGTGCAAGTGGATACCATTTTCCATTGTGAAGTCTACACTGAAGTTATCATACTGATCACCGGTCAGACGGCGTTGACGAGAACCGAAACCAACAGCTTTTACTGGTTTCAATCCGCTGAACCAAGTAAATACATCAATATTGTGAACGTGCTGCTCTACGATATGGTCACCAGATAACCATTTCCAGTTAACCCAGTCCTTAATCATCCATTCGCAATCGCTCCAGCCTTGCTGACGTTCACGATACCAAAGCATACTTTGATTCCAATATACGATACCACCAGTAATTTCACCGATAGCACCTTCCATAATCTTCTTGTATGATTCAACGTATGAACGCTGGTGATGACGCTGAGTTCCTGTAACTACGCGCAAATTCTTTGCTTGAGCTTGTTTGGCAGCAGCCATGATAGTTCTGTAACCAGCCGGATCAACACAAATCGGTTTTTCCAAGAAACAGTGTTTGCTCTTTTCAACTGCATACTGGAAATGTACCGGACGGAATACAGGAGGAGTTGCAACGATAACAACATCAACACCACTATCGATTAATTGTTTGTAGGCATCCAAACCAACAAATCGTTTGTCGGCAGGTATATCAATATTCTTTTCGCTCTTTAATTTGTCGGCCAAAGCATCAACTCTTTCTTTGAATGTATCAGCAAGAGCAACAATAGTAACGCCATTTGCTGCGTTCAAGAAGTCAAAAGCTGCTCCAGAACCACGGCCACCGCAACCAATAACACCGGCTTTGATTTCTTTGCCGTCAGTTGCTAAATCAGGTAATTCAGGAATATAATAAGTTCCCGGTTCTTTTAATGCCTTAGGTGCATCAGCCTGAGCATTTCCACCACCACAAGAGGTTAATAATGTAGCAGCACTACCGCCACCAATTGCACTTAATGCGCCAGCCATAGCTGAACTTTTCAGAAATGATCTTCTGCTAATTCCATTTTCCTTCTTCATAATATTGTTTGTTAAGTCAGCAATTATATTTTATGTGTTTTATTTCTTATTTGTCATATTCGCATACTACTCGGAAACCGATACCTTTAATGTCTGAATACCACCAGATACTCTTTGGTTGCTGCGGATCGGTCTTTAACCAAGCATCATGCTGTGTGCAAGAACGGGCTGCACAACGAACGTCGGCAGCATCGGATGTATAATTTCCTCCTCTCACTACCCATTCTTCGCCTTCCGTACAGATCGGATTAGAAACCTTTTCGCCTCCTTGTTTATATGCTTCCGGACTGTATTTGTCGGCGCAGTATTCCATTACGTTACCCAACATATTCTTTAAGCCGAATGGATTTGCCTTGACACTTGATGGCTCTTGTGTCTTGTTTTCACTATTCTTGGCATAGATAACGTATGAGCTGATACTGTCAGTTTCTGCATCGAAGAACTTTCTCCAGAATCCTTGGTCTGAGAAATCTTTTGGATTTCCTTCAAAGAAGTAAGGAGTTTCTTTTCCTCCTCTGGCTGCATATTCCCATTCAGCTTCTGTCGGTAGACGATATTTCTTTCCTGTTTTCTTAGACAACCATTGACAGAAGGTTTCTGCAGCATAATGAGTCATCGTAATAGCAGGTCTATCACCGCTTCCCCAGCCTTGGTCAGGGAATCCGAATGGAGGAGTAGGACCTGAGATTGCGTCTACGTCAGGATTGCTGTTGTTGGCATATACTTCTTCGGGCGGAGTTCGTCCTTCGCTCATTGTATTGGCAAAGAATGCCCAATACTGATCCCAAGTTACTTCGAATTCTGCCATGAAGAATTTATCCAATGTTACTTCACGTATCGGCGATTCATCCTCTTTATGGAAAGCTTCGTTTGCTGGACTACCCATCTTGAATGTACCACCAGGTATGGCTATCATATTGAATGAAACTGTTGTTCCTGGAATTTTCTCTGTGAAATTCTCGAAAGCAGTAATTGGAGTTGCTTCTTTATAGAACAGACTGGTATCAACTGCACTGGTAGAACTTTGAGCTCCCGGAATACCTGTCATCTTTCCGTGCGTATAATTCGGATTATAGTGACCGGCATCCAAGTGACAACTGATACACTGCAGATCTAGTTTCTTTTCATTCTCTTCATAATATAGGTGAGCAGTAATACCATCGTTGGTTATACCTTCCGGGAATAAGTTCTGGTGACAATCTTTACAAGACTCGTTGGGAATATATTTTACGGCGTGTTCCAATTCGGATTTCAATTCCCAATTGAAGTCAGCGCTGTCTTTAGTCAGGTATGACCATACATCTTTTAATCCGAGTTTTGCTTTCGCTGAATAATGATCCCAAGTATTTGATTGGGGAGGAAGGTGACACGCAACGCAATGAGTCGTTACGCCACTTCCATTGTTTACGTGCTTGGATAGTTTCCAGCTGTCATATACATGTGGATGTACATGACACATCATACATGAGTCATCTGAAGAAAAGTAAACAGATGCCTTGTATGTTCCGATCATTAATCCAGCACCAACACCAATGCCAACTAATAATATGAATGGTTTCCTTGTAAAAAAGTTTTTCTTCTTTTCAGAATTTGAACTGTTTCTCTGGCTCATTTTTCCGTTCGTGTTAAAATATGGTATTTTTAAGTCTAATATTTACTTCTACTTATACTTTCAGAATTAATACTTTTCTTCATCGAAAGTAAGCAGAATGTTTCCTTTTTGATTTGTCTGCTAAAACAAATCGGGAATAAAAGTAATACTTTCCTTATAAAAGAAAAACTTTTATTCCCGATTTAACGTAAAATAATAAAATGATTATGCTTTTTTAATCGCTATAACGCATTTTGAATGGGTTTAATTACAAACGTGAATTCGTAATCCTGATATGGAACCATGTATTTATCAAGTGGTAAAGCTCCCCAGCTATTAACACAGCCTAAGCCCATCTGTACTTTATCAATGCAGAAGTTAACACAATCGGTCTGCGGAACCAATTCTGAATGACGCTGGTCTTTTTCCAAACCATCATCAAGTGATTCCATCGTATAGTGTAAAGCACTTGCAGAGAACGGAGTTTTACCAACCAGCTGGATACCGTTACCGCCTTTGTTGGTTTGATTCCACCAGCGGATATCGGTCTTTGTTCCTGTTTCCTGCGGACGGATGTATGAATAGAATTGTTCATCTACCGTCTGCGCATATTTACCAATGTTCGTTGAGTTGTTTCTATCGGAATAGTTCTCGATAGGTCCGCGTCCGTAATATTGGATGTTCGACAGATTCTTGTTCAATGCTGCACGCATACCGAAGCGGAACATGTTAGAAACCTTCGCATTCTTGTCGGTTGTCATGCTTTGAGTGACTTCGATGGCTCCTTCCTTGTTGATCCGGTAGGTCAGTGTCAGTTTCGCAGAAACTGTAGGCATGTCATATTTGGCAGTAACGACTACCAAACCATTTTCTGTTGCATGTTCCAGACTTGTCAGTTTGATTTCCGGATTCTTCCAAGCCAAGTACTTCTTCTGCAAACCGGCTCCCATATCGTTGTCGGTCGGTGCACGCCAGAAATTAGGTGTCAGCTGAGCACCTTTGTCTAAGATTGAAAGACCGTTTACATCATACAGACTCAAATAACCGCTACGACGTTCAAAGTCGATGTGGAAGTTTTCTCCTTTGACGATCAGATAGTAGCTGTCATTATCTTCTACGACTGGAGCTGGAGTGTAATCGTGGGCGATCTTCTTTTCTGTCAGCAGATTTTCTGGAGCTTTGTATTCCCGAACGGATAATTGCTGCTGAGCCACAGCAAAACCTGCCGGCAATAATGTCTCTGTATTCTTCAGTTTGAATGCTACATTTAATAATACTTCCTTGCAAGGGCATATATTATCTAATGTATAATTCAACTTTTGATTGACAGTTTGCTGCGGACCCACTTTCAAGTCGTTGATGATGCCTGATTGCAATACTTCTCCGTTGGCCAATAACTGCCATTCTGCGTAGAAGTCGCTCAGGTCTCTGAAGAAGTTTTCGTTATAGATGCTGATTTCACCTTTCTGCAGATCAACAGGTTTTACCCAGATGTTCTGATAGATGTAACCCACTTCGTGTGCATGTGGATTCGGAACACGGTCCGGACTGATCAATCCATTGTTCTGGAAGTTATTGTCAGAAGCATCATACCGGTTAAAGTCTCCACCGTAACCATAGAATTCTTTACCGTCTTTGGTATACCATCTGGCCGACTGGTCAACGAAGTCCCAAATAAAACCTCCCTGGTATTTCGGATATTTACGAACTAAATCCCAATATTCCTTGAATCCTCCTTGAGAGTTACCCATCGCATGTGCATATTCGCATTGGATAAGCGGTTTGTCGATGTTACCTTTGCTGTAGTTCTCGCAGCTTTCGTATGAATAGTACATCGGGCAGAAAATATCTGTATATTCATTGGTTCCGGCTTGTTCGTATTGGACAGCACGGGTCTTGTCTTCTGCTTTGATCCATTTGTAACATGCTTCGAAGTTCGGACCGAAACCGGCTTCGTTACCTAATGACCAGAAGATAATAGACGGATGATTATAGCCGCGTTGTACGTTGCGCTGATTGCGTTCGAGGTGAGCTTTGGCAAACAACGGATTCTTTGCCAGTGTCTCATCGCCATACCCCATACCGTGTGATTCGATATTGGCTTCTGCAACTACGTAGATACCATATTCATCGCACAAGTCATACCACAAGTTGTTATCCGGATAGTGGCAAGTTCTGACGGCATTGATATTTAATTCCTTCATCCGTTTGATATCTTGAATCATCCGTTCTCTGGAAACAACATATCCTTTATCCGGATCCATTTCATGACGGTCTGCACCTTTGAACAGAACAGCCTGACCGTTGACCAATATTTGGCCGTTTTTCAATTCGATCTTGCGGAAACCTACTTTTACAGGAATAGATTCGATGATCTTTCCGTTTTCCTGCAGGTTCGCAACCAAGGTATAAAGGTTAGGTGTTTCGGCTGTCCATTTGGCCGGATTACTGACAGTCATACTTACTGTCTGTTTGCCGGAGCCTTTAACTTGAGCCGTTGTCACTTCTTTTCCTTCTTTGTCGAGCAACTTCAAATCAACCGTTCCTTTACCTTTCATCTGGATATCGATCTGAAGTGTACCATCTTTGTATTGTGCATCCAAGTCGGGAGTGATGCGGATATCTTCGATATGGTTAGCAGTACGTGTATATAAGTAGCAATCACGTCCTACACCTGAATAACGGAAGAAGTCTTGATCTTCCAGATAAGTACCGTCGCACCAGCGGAATACTTGGAAAGCAATGATGTTTTTACCCGGGCGCAGATATTTTGTCAGATCAAATTCGGCTTCCAGTTTGCTGTCTTCGCTGTAACCAACAAACTTACCGTTGACCCACAGATACATATTAGAAGTAACAGAACCGAAGTGAGCCATGATCTGACGTCCTTTCCAGTCGGCAGGAAGTTCTATTTCTTTACGATAGGTACCTACATGGTTGTTGACAGTCGGTACATACGGCGGATTGTTCTTATACTGGCTTCTCCAAGGATAACCAACGTTTACATAAATCGGATCACCATATCCGTTGAGTTCCCATACACCGGGAACCTGAATGTTGTCCCAACCTTTGTCATTGAAATCTACTTTGTAGAAATCCGTAGGGCGTTGGTCGGCATTCTGAACCCAATTGAATTTCCATGTGCCGTTCAGCGTCATGTAATTGTCTGATGCCAGACGACAACCCTTTAATGCTGCTTGTTCAGATTCGTAAGCGAAGTAGTTAGTGTGCATTGCCGCACGATTGATGGCATTGACATTCGGATCTTGCCATTCCGGTTGTTGTGCGAATGCAGTTAGCCCCACAGAAGCGAGGGCGCAAATTAGTACTTTACGTGTCATGATATTGTATTTAAAAATTTATGCAAAAATAAAAATAAAGGGAGAATGTACAACTATAAAAATCAATTATTCATCCTTTCTTTTGACATAGACTTTGTTTGTTCCCATGCCGGAAACCGTAATTCCACTGTTCGGATCCTGCCGGAAACGTTGCAATTCCCGTGTTGCTGTCGTACGACTTAACCCGGTCAGTTGTACATAATCGGCAATACGCATCAGGGTATGCGTCGATAAATACTGCTGGGCAAGGGCCAATCGTTCTTGTTCGCTATAACGGGAGCTGTGTAAAACACTGTTTCCTCCGCGTTTCAGATTACAATGCCGGTTGGTTCGCCGGATTAATTCCTGGCTGGCTCTGAAATTAACGCCGTTCACTTCAATGCTCCGGGCATTACGTTCGGGAGCATCTTCTTCAACCGTTTCGGTTTCCTTGTCGGCCGAAAGTCCCAATGTAGGTTTGAAAGTACCTACACCGTCGATTGTAACCGTATAACCTTGTCCCATGTAATAAGCCAACTTTTCGGCCATGTTACTTAGTACGTGCAACACACTTCCTTCGCTCAATCCGGAACCCGGTTGGGCAAGTTCGCTGACAAATTCCCGCATGTTGATGCGCTGATACGTTTTCATTCTATAGAATGTACGTTTTTTTCCAGACCCGTCCAGGTCGTTCATTTCTTGTTTGATGTATTCTGCCATGATAAGATTAGGTATGATTCATGTAATTTACGGAGAGCAAAATTTGCTTTCCGCGCAGGGTAAAGGTACGAAATAATTTAGATAAAAATGCAATCCTTCTGGAAATTCTTTAGTTCACGTCGTGGATTACTTAGTTCACGTCGTGGATTACTTAGTTCACGTCGTGGATTACTTAGTTCACGCCGTGAACTAAAGAATATGTTACGGGAAAACTGATTTTATATCCTTTGTGGAAGATGTTTTTATCGGAGGATTAATGGGAATCGGATAGAGTAAAGTAGGAGAGATGCATATCGTTCGAGTATATAAAAAAGAAAGAGGTCATCTTCCCACGCAGGGAAAACAACCTCTTTCCATATAGATACAAAATTAATCTTGCTGATTATTAGTCACGCTTACCTAACTTATGGTCGATGATACCGTAATGATGATCGCCATAGTTCTTCAAGTCGTCCAAAATACCTTTAGCTGTTGATTCTTCTTCTACTTGTTCACGAACAAAACCGAACAAGAAATCTCTTGAAGCATGGTCTTTATCTTCTTCTGCGATATCAACCATTTTGTCAATCAACTCAGAAACATATTTTTCGTGCTTATAAACGTGTTCGAACACTTCTACCGGAGAACCCCAAGCCGTTGGCACAACATTTACCTGACCAATCATGATATCACCGCCGCGGTCAATACAATAATTGATCATCTTGTGTGCATGTTCCAATTCTTCGCTGGCTTGTTTTTCCATCCAGTGAGCAAAACCGTTCAAACCTTCTTTCTTGAAATAAACAGCCATAGACAAATACAGATTAGAAGACCACATTTCTGCATTCACCTGCGCATTAAATGCTTCTGATAATTTTGTGCTTAGTAACATGATAGATACGTTTTAATAGTTAGTTTATTTTCTAATGCAAATGTCGCATTAATGTTTATAATAAACCAAATCTTCCCGATTAAATTTGTTTATGAACGTATAAATTTTGTCTATTTCAGCTTCTCCGTAATTGATATACACTTCGGCAGAACGACGATAGCTTTCGTCTTTGTTTGCATCCTGAAGCAACAGATATCCAAATACACAATGCGCACCAGCCTCAACCAAACGGCGTGCCTGGAAGTCAATGTATTCGGTATCTTTGGTGCCTGCTACTGCATCTACCAGTTCGGCATATTTAGAAGTCATTGCCTGCAGGCGACTTTGCAACGGTTTCAACGCTTCGTTGTATTCAATCTTGTCGTATTCGTGCAACTGGTTAAGATAAGTTCCGGTTGTGACGTGGCGGATTGCTGCTACGACCTGCAACTGAGTCGTACCTTCGTAAATATTGGTGATGCGGGCATCGCGGTACAAACGTTCGCAAGTATAGTCTTTCATGAAACCGGAACCACCGTGAATCTGAATGGCATCGTAAGCATTCTGATTGGCAAACTCGGTGGTCATGCCTTTACCCATCGGTGTAAAGGCGTCGGCCAGCTTACTGTATTTCTTCAGTTCCTGGCGTTCTTCCGGAGTCAGTTTACGCTCTTTGGAAATATCATCGAGTGCTTTGTACACATCTACGAAACGAGCTGTTTCGTAAAGCATAGCACGTGAAGCATCCGCCTTGGCACGCATCAGTGAAAGCATTTCGTAGATAGCCGGGAACTGTATGATCGCTTTACCGAACTGCTTACGGTCGAGAGCATAAGCGTAACCTTCCCGATAAGCTGCTTCGCTTAATCCGACAGCCTGAGCCATGATACCTAAACGGGCACCATTCATCAAAGCCATGACATATTTGATCAGACCTAACTTACGGTCACCGCAAAGTTCTGCCTTAGCATTCTTGAATACCAATTCACAAGTAGGAGAACCTTTGATACCCATCTTGTTTTCAATGCGGCGAACATTAACACCTCCGTTGCGTTTGTCGTAAATAAACATAGACAAACCACGACCATCATGTGTTCCTTCTTCCGAACGAGCCAGTACCAGATGAATATCTGCGTCGCCGTTGGTGATGAAACGTTTTACGCCATTCAAGTACCAGCAGTTGTCTGCTTCGCTGAATGTCGCTTTCAACATGACAGACTGCAAGTCAGAACCGGCATCCGGTTCAGTCAAGTCCATTGACATCGTTTCGCCGGCACATACGCGCGGAATGTAACGCTGACGCTGGTCTTCGCTACCAAATTCGTACAATGTTTCGGCACAGTCCTGCAAACCCCAAAGGTTTTCAAAGCCGGCATCTGCACGAGAAACCATATCGGCAGCCATAATATAAGGTACAATCGGGAAATTCAGACCGTCATAACGGCGAGGCATGGCAATACCCATCAGGCCGGCTTTACGTACGGCATCCAGGTTTTCCTGAGTTCCTTTGGCATAAGTCACACGACCATTTGCTACAGAAGGACCTTCATGATCTACACTTTCAGCATTGGGTGCGATGATGTCTCCACAGATTTCACCAACGATTTCCAATACTTTTTCATAACTATCCATGGCATCCTCAAAATCCTGAGGTGCATAATCATATTTATCTTTATCGGCAAAGCCGCGTTCTTTCAGCTCAACAATACGCTCCATCAACGGATGATGCAGGTGGTGCTTCAGGCTGGGATTATCTAAATAAAAGTTAGCCATATCTTATTTACTATTCTTTTTGTAATACTTGATCATCTTCGGAATCACTTCTTCAACGGTACCGTTGATAACATAGTCGGCAATCGTATTGATCGGGGCATTTTCATCATTATTGATAGAAATGATAATACCCGCATCCTGCATACCGGCAATGTGTTGGATTTGTCCGGAGATACCACATGCAATATATAATTTCGGACGAACCGTTACACCGGTTTGACCAATCTGACGATCGTGTTCACAGAATCCAGCGTCAACAGCTGCACGGCTGGCGCCGACTTCAGCATGAAGTTCTTTTGCCAATTCGAACAACATGTCGAATCCTTCTTTTGATCCCATGCCGTAACCACCGGCGATGACGATAGGAGCACCTTTCAAGTTGTGCTTAGCTTTCTCAACATGACGGTCGATAACTTTTACAACGAAGTCTGTTTCCGGAACATATTTCGCTACATCATGGCGGATAACTTCGCCCTGATAGTTCGGATCCAATACTTCTTTCTTCATCACACCTTCACGAACAGTGGCCATTTGCGGGCGATGTTCCGGATTGATGATCGTAGCAACGATGTTACCACCGAAGGCCGGACGAATCTGATACAACAGGTTTTCGTATGTCTTACCGGCTTTCTTATCTTCGTGTGAACCAATTTCCAAAGAAGTACAGTCGGCTGTCAAACCACTGGTCAGGGCAGAAGAAACACGAGGACCTAAATCGCGTCCGATAACAGTTGCTCCCATCAGACAGATCTGCGGTTTTTCTTCCTTAAACAAATTGATTAGAATGGAAGCGTGAGGCAAAGTAGTATAAGGGAAAAGTCCCGGAGCATCGAATACATGTACTTTGTCAACACCGTATGGAAGCACTTGGCTTTCTACACCGTTCAAGTTTGTACCGGCAATGATGGCTTCCAGCTGGCAGCCCAATTGATTGGCTAATTTTCTACCTTTTGTCAGTAGTTCGAGACTTACATCAGCAACGGTTGTGCCTTCAAGTTCACAATATACAAATACGTTATTCATAGGTATATTTTTATCCAATCGTATGATTGGCTAACAGTTCAACAATCAAATCTTCAATATCTTTATCCGAGCTGGTCAGAGTCTTGCTTTCCTTGGCCTGGAAAACAATGTTCTGGATAGACTTAACCTTTGTCGGAGAACCCGACAAGCCACATTGTTTCAAGTCGCCATTCACGTCGGCTACACTCCATTCCGGAATATTCAGATAAGGACGAGTCTCATATAATTCCGCATATTTAAGAGCGGGAGTTCCATCAGGATGGCAAGCTGGAGCCGGCGCTTTTTCCTGTTTTCCTAATGCTCGTTTATACTTTTGTACCAGTTTGGCATTACGCGGACGGCAAGGAGCTGCTGAACCATTTACGGTAATGACGATAGGCAGCGGACCTTCAACCGTTTCTACACCACCGTCAATATGACGTTTTACCGTAATACGCCGGTTCTCTTCATCAACATTCAGGATTTCTTCGGCATACGTAATCTGTGTCAGGCCCAGTTTCTCTGCTACCTGCGGACCAACTTGAGCCGTATCACCGTCAATTGCCTGTCGACCTCCGATGATGACATCGTAATCTTGGATCTTCTTGATGGCAGTAGCCAGTGCATACGATGTTGCCAGCGTATCAGCTCCGGCGAAAGCTCTGTCGGTAAGTAGATAACCTCCGTCAGCACCACGATATAAACCTTCTCTGATTATTTCTGCTGCACGACCCGGACCCATTGTCAACAGTGTGACAGTTGATCCCGGATGTGTGTCTTTCAGGCGTAAAGCCTGTTCTAAAGCGTTCAGGTCTTCTGGATTGAATATGGCAGGAAGTGCGGCACGGTTAACAGTTCCGTCTTCTTTCATGGCATCCTTTCCGACATTTCGTGTGTCGGGAACCTGTTTTGCTAATACAATAATTCGTAAACTCATTTTATTGGATATTATATTCGTTTTTTCTTTGCTTGCAAAAGTAATTATTAAATTGAGATTAGGAAAGAATGTATCAAAAAATCACTAATTGTAGTGATTGTCTGGTTAGGCAAATTGTCTTTCCTTTGCAATCGAAAACAATATACCAAGTAGTGGAAATGAAAAAAGAACAAATGTTCATCGCGACAATTCTGTTGGCAGGCTCAGAATTTGTCATGGCGGATGAAATCAATCCTAAAGATACGATCCGTACATATAATATAGAAGAAGTTGTCCTGACGTCTTCAACAAAAGAGACGAACGATTTGCGGAAACTTCCCGGTTCTGTAACGATTTTATCGCCCCAGCAGATTATCGGGCGGCAGATAGATGCCTTGAAAGACATCAGTTCGTTTGTGCCGAATCTCTATATGCCCGACTACGGAGCCAAATTGACTTCAGCCATTTATATTCGTGGTATTGGAGCCCGAAGCAGCGGACAGTCTATCGGGATGTATGTTGATAACGTTCCTTATCTGGATAAAAGTACATTCGACTTTGAACTGACCGATATCCAGCGGATTGAAGTATTGCGTGGTCCGCAAGGAACCTTATATGGACGTAATGCTATGGGTGGTATTGTCAATATTTATACGATTTCTCCCTTTGATTTCCAAGGAAAAAAGCTTTCAGTCTCGGCTGGTAACTACGGACAGGTTAAAGTAAAGGCTTCGCATTATGGTGTAATCAATGATAAGTTCGGGTTTACTGCCGGTGTGTATTACGATCGGAACAGTGGTTTCTTTACGAATGAATATACGGGGAAGAAAGCCGATAATGAACAATCGGTTGGTGGACGTATCCGCTTGGAGGGTCGTTTTAATCCTAATTTCCGGATGGCTTATACTTTGTCTGCCGATTATTCGGATCAAGGCGCTTTCCCTTATGGTTTATATGATGCGGCTTCCGGATCGGTTGCACTGGTGAATATCAACGATCCTTCGTCTTATACGCGAACCATGGTAGCCAACAGCCTTTTGTTGGAGTATAAGACAGATCAGATATTGTTAAGCAGTACAACCGGTTATCAATATCTGAATGACGATATGCTGATGGATCAGGATTTCTCTCCTAAATCAATCTTTACCTTGAATCAGAAACAGAAACAGCATGCATTCAGTGAAGAAGTAGCGATAAAAAGTAATTCGGCCCAGAATTATCAGTGGTCATTTGGTCTGTATGGCTTTTATAATAGCTTGAATACCGACGGACCTGTTACATTCAAGGAAGATGGTATCAAAGAAGTTCTGCAACCGGTATTCGACAAAATCAAGGAAGATGCTGATAATCCGAAAATGCCTGCCCTGAAGATTACGGACAAAGAATTGTATATCCCGGGTAACTTTGATACACCTTCGTTTGGATTGGCTCTTTTCCACCAGTCAACATACAATAATCTTTTCGTTGATGGTTTATCAGTAACGGCAGGTGTCCGTTTGGATTATGAAAAACAGAAATTAGGATATACGGGAGAAGCCAAAATGAACATGGCGGCCAGTTTCGGAGAAACAGAAATACCGTTGAGTTCCTTCTATGATGCTACCGTGATGGATGTACACGCTTCGCAGGATTTCTGGGAATTTTTGCCGAAGGTCTCATTGAAATATGAATGTTCTCCTTCTACATATACATACGTATCGGTAGCGAAGGGATATAAAACGGGCGGTTATAACGTACAGATGTCGGCAGATGTGATGCAGGCTCAGATGAAATATGATATGATGTCTGCTTTCAGTTCGATGATTCCGGTTGAAATCGAAAAGCCAACTCCCGTGGAAGAAGTCGCTGCCTATAAGCCGGAAAAGAGCTGGAATTACGAATTGGGTATCCGAAGTGAGCTGATCAAGAATCGCCTGAGTACGGAGCTTACTACCTTTTTGATGGATATTCAGGATTTACAGATAACCAAGTTTGTGAATAGTGGTAACGGACGAGTCTTGGCCAATGCAGGAAAAGCGCGTAGCTTTGGTGTAGAAGCTTCGGCTCATGCTTTACTGGCGACAGGTTTGACGGCCGATTTGAATTATGGTTATACGCATGCGACTTTCCGAGATTATAATAATGGAAAGGATGACTTCAAAGGGAATTATGTTCCTTATACGCCGCGTCACACCATGAGTTTGGGCTTGCAATATTCAAAAAGTCTACAAGGCAAATGGCTGGACCAAGTCTATGCTTCAGCTCAGTTAAACGGAACGGGGAAGATCTTTTGGACAGAATATAATGATATCAGCCAGAATTTTTATCTGACCTTAAATGCGCGGGCAGGCGTTCGTAAAGACAAAATCAATGTGAGTGTCTGGTCTAAGAACTTAACGAATACGACTTATTCTGCCTTTTACTTTGAATCGTTTGGCAATCCGTTTATCCAGCTGGGAAAACCCTTGCAAGTAGGAGTAGAAGTATCGCTGACTCTGTAAGAACGACGACTTATGTAATATTTTCTGCTTTTCTAGGGAGAAAAGGATAATCGTTGGCGTTTTAGTTTGTACTTTTGTGGGCTAAATACACAGATTGTGATGGAACAACATTCTCAAAACATTAACAAAGTAATTGTCCGTCCGTTGCAGATGACGGATTATAAGCAGTTAGCTCAATCGTTCAGACGTGTTTATTCTGATGGTTCGGATGTGTTCTGGACGAAAGAGCAGATCGAAAAATTACTTACTATTTTCCCCGAAGGACAGGTTGTAACGGTTGTTGATAATAAGATAGTTGGTTGTGCCCTTTCAATTATCGTTGATTATGATCGTGTCAAGAATGATCATACTTATGCCGATGTAACAGGGAAAGAAACTTTCAATACACATAATCCGAAAGGTAATATTCTATATGGTATAGAAGTCTTTATACATCCGGATTATCGTGGATTACGTCTGGCCCGTCGTATGTATGATTATCGGAAGGAACTTTGCGAAAGCCTGAACTTGAAAGCGATTATGTTTGGTGGACGTATTCCGAATTATCATAAATATGCGGATGTCATGCGTCCCAAAGAATATATCGATAAGGTCCGCAAGAAAGAAATATATGATCCGGTTCTGACGTTCCAGTTGTCAAACGATTTCCATGTGCGAAAAGTGATGACTAATTATCTGCCGAACGATGAAGAGTCAAAGCATTATGCGACCTTGTTGCAATGGGATAATATTTACTATCAGCCGAAACCAGAAGTGATTGCTTCAAAAACAACGGTTCGGGTAGGTTTGGTTCAATGGCAGATGCGTCCGTATAAGAGCTTAAATGACGTCTTCGAGCAAGTTGAATTCTTTGTGGATGCAGTGTCGGACTATAAAAGTGATTTCATCCTGTTCCCGGAATATTTCAATGCTCCGCTGATGGCAAAATTCAATCACATGAGTGAGTCAGAGGCTATCCGTGAGTTAGCTCAGTATACGGATGAGATGCGGAAACGCTTTGTTGAGCTGGCTATCAGTTATAATATCAATATCATTACAGGAAGTATGCCTCAGATCCGTGAAGACGGTTTATATAATGTAGGATTCTTATGCCGTCGGGATGGTTCTTATGAGACATATGAGAAAATTCATATTACACCGGATGAAGCTAAAAGCTGGGGACTTTCGGGAGGAAAGAAAGTACAAACCTTTGAAACGGATTCAGCTAAGATAGGTGTCTTGATTTGTTATGATGTTGAGTTCCCGGAATTATCCCGTATCATGGCTGAACAAGGGATGCAGATATTGTTCGTTCCTTATTTAACTGATACGCAGAATGCCTATTCAAGAGTTCGGGTCTGTGCTCAGGCTCGTGCCATTGAAAATGAATGTTTCGTAGTCATTGCCGGTAGTGTGGGTAACTTACCGCGTGTACACAATATGGATATTCAGTACGCTCAGTCGGGAGTCTTCACTCCGTGTGACTTTGCCTTCCCAACGGATGGAAACCGGGCAGAAGCAACACCGAATACTGAAATGATTCTGGTATCGGATGTCGATCTGGATTTGTTGAGTGAATTACATACCTATGGAAGCGTACGCAATTTGAAAGATCGCCGGAATGATTTGTATGAAGTTCGATTGAAAAAAAATAAATAAGCATTTAAACAAAGACACGAAGATAACGCCGTTCGTATGAACACGCGGACTTCGTGTCTTTTGTATATAATTATAAAGGTAAATGGCAAAGACAAAGACGGTTTATGTTTGTTCTCATTGCGGGGCTGATTCTCCGAAATGGTTAGGGAAATGTCCGAATTGCGGAGAATGGAATACGTATGTGGAAGAGGTTGTTACGAAAGAAGTCCCTTCTGCCAAGCGTCCGGTTCCTTCCGGTTTGAGCGAAAGAGGACAGGCGCGTCCGGTATTGCTTCGGGATATTACAGCGGAGAAGGAAGACCGATTGGATTTGAAAGACCAGGAGTTGAACCGTGTGTTGGGCGGTGGCTTGGTGAAAGGATCTTTGGTATTGATTGGCGGTGAACCGGGAATCGGAAAATCTACCTTGGTTTTGCAGACAATCCTCAAGTTGCATGATTTGAAAGTCTTGTATGTTTCCGGGGAAGAAAGTTACCGTCAGTTGAAAATGCGGGCGGATCGTCTGGCTCCAGATAGTCAGAATTGCCTGATCTTATGCGAGACCAATCTGGAACAGATATTCGTGCAGGCTCAGAATGTGCAACCCGATTTGTTGATTATCGATTCTATTCAAACGATTTTTACCGAGCTGGTCGAATCTTCTCCGGGCAGTGTTTCTCAGGTGCGCGAGTGTAGTGCTGCGATTCTGAAGTTTGCCAAGGAAAGCGGAGTGCCGGTATTGCTGATCGGTCATATTAATAAGGAAGGAAGCATTGCCGGACCTAAGGTGTTGGAACATATCGTTGATACCGTTTTACAGTTCGAAGGCGACCAACATTATATGTATCGGATTCTTCGCAGTATCAAGAACCGTTTCGGTAGTACTGCCGAATTGGGAATTTATGAGATGCGGCAAGAAGGTTTGCGCGAGGTAAGTAATCCATCGGAATTATTGCTTACGCAGAACCATGAAGGATTGAGTGGAGTAGCCATTGCCGCTGCCATCGAAGGAATTCGTCCGTTCTTGATTGAAACGCAGGCTTTGGTAAGTTCCGCCGTTTATGGGACGCCGCAACGAAGTGCCACCGGTTTTGATATCCGGCGGATGAATATGTTGCTGGCGGTATTGGAGAAACGTGCCGGATTCAAGCTGGCTCAGAAAGACGTTTTCCTGAATATTGCCGGTGGTTTGCGTGTCAATGATCCGGCAATCGATTTGGCCGTGTTGGCAGCCGTTCTGTCGTCAAGTCTGGATATCTCCATCGAACCAGGCGTTTGTATGGCAGGTGAAGTAGGCTTGTCGGGCGAGATCCGTCCGGTAAATCGGATTGAACAACGAATCATGGAGGCAGAAAAGCTGGGTTTTTCCCGTATTCTGATTCCCTATAATAATTTGAAAGGTTTTGATACGAGCCGTTGCCGGATTCAGATTGTGCAGGTCCGGAAAGTGGAAGAGGCGTTCCGGCAGCTGTTCGGTTAATCTCGGTATAATTTATCATTGATTAATGATTGACTTACATGATTAAAGAAATACAATTACGCATATTGCCGGAAGAAGCTGCCAACGAGCAGGCTTTAAAGACGGTGCTTTCCCGGGAGTTGGCTTTATCGGTAACAGACATTCATGCTGTCCGTATTCTGAAGCGTTCGATCGATGCCCGGCAGCGCACGATATTTGTGAATCTGAAAGTACAGGCCTTTATTGAGGAAGATCCGACAACACCGGCTTATCAGTCGGTAACATACGGAGATGTTTCGTCGGGAAAGCCCGTAGTGATTGTCGGAGCAGGACCCGGAGGTTTGTTTGCTGCCTTGCGCGCCATCGAATTGGGACTTCGTCCGATTGTAGTAGAACGAGGCAAGAATGTACGGGAACGGAAAAAGGATATTGCCCGTATCAGTCGGGAACATCTGGTGAATCCGGAGTCGAATTACAGCTTCGGAGAAGGAGGTGCCGGCGCTTATTCAGACGGTAAACTCTATACGCGAAGTAAGAAGCGGGGTTCGGTCGAGAAGATCCTGAATGTATTCTGCCAACACGGGGCCAGTCCGTCGATCCTGTCGGATGCGCATCCGCATATCGGGACGGACAAACTGCCGCGTGTGATTGAGAATATGCGCGAACAAATCCTTCGGTCGGGTGGAGAAGTACACTTTGAAACCCGGATGGACCGATTGATTATCCGCGACAACGAAGTGATCGGTATAGAAACACAGACAGGAGAGACATTTATGGGACCGGTTATTCTGGCCACAGGACATTCTGCCCGCGATGTCTATTATTATCTATATAATGCCCAAATCCCGATTGAGGCGAAAGGTATTGCCGTGGGCGTCCGTCTGGAACATCCGCAGCAATTGATAGATCAGATTCAATATCACCGGAAGGAAGGTAGAGGTAAGTATTTACCAGCTGCCGAATACAGTTTCGTCACACAAGTACAAGGACGAGGCGTTTATTCATTTTGTATGTGTCCGGGTGGTTTTGTTGTACCGGCAGCCAGCGGCCCCCGACAGATTGTTGTCAATGGAATGTCTCCATCCAACCGTGGGTCGTATTGGTCTAATTCCGGAATGGTTGTAGAAATCCGTCCGGAAGATTATCCCGAACTGATGAAAGGGCAGGAGATGAAAGTCCCGGCTGATTCGCCTTTGGCATTGATGGCTTTTCAGGAGCGGCTGGAAGAACTTTGCTGGCTCAACGGGAACCAGCGACAGACGGCTCCGTCTCAGCGGATGGACGATTTTATTCATAAACGCCTGTCGGCAGATTTGCCTGCCACATCCTATACGCCCGGCGTATTATCTTCGCCTCTTCATTTCTGGATGCCAGAATTTATCACCCATCGGTTGCGCGAAGGATTCCGTCACTTTGGGAAAGTCTCCAGAGGCTTTTTAACTAATGAAGCCCTGATGATAGGAGTGGAAACACGAACCTCTTCGCCCGTTCGTATCTTGCGTGATAAAGAACTCCTGCAACATGTCACTTTGCGTGGTCTTTTCCCTTGTGGAGAAGGAGCCGGATATGCCGGAGGCATTGTGTCGGCTGCTATTGATGGAGAACGCTGTGCCGAGATGGTGGCTGAATTATTGAAATAAGAAAAAGGAAAGATAATAGACATAAACAGAGCTTATGATAACCTATTTGATTTTGGGAATAACCGTAGTAGTCTCTTTCATCTGTTTTGGAAATCAGACGCTGGCGATGAAACTGGCCTTGAGTCCTTATCAGGTAATCCACCGACAGGAATGGTATCGGGTCGTTACCCATGGATTTGTACATGCCGATATGACTCACCTGGTGGTAAATATGTTTACCTTCTGGTCGTTCGGTACCTATATGGAGCAATACTACCAATACGTAGGACTTGGGAAGTGGGGCTTCCTTCTTTTGTATTTCGGAGGAATGATCTTTGCTTCTTCCTTTGATCTGGCGAAACAAAAAGACAATCCATATTATTTGTCTATTGGTGCTTCAGGAGCCGTTTCGGCCGTTCTGTTTTCTTCTATCTTTTTCGATCCATGGGGAAAAATCTATTTCTTTGCCCTGTTGCCTATACCGGGAATACTCTTCGGAGTCATTTACTTATTGTATTGTCAGTATATGGCCAAGCAGGCGAGCGACCATATCAACCATAATGCCCATTTCCTGGGTGCTTTGTTTGGCTTTTTACTGCCCGCTCTGTTAAACCCTTCGTTGGTGAAGTTATTCTTAGGAGCATTGATAGGACGATGAATAAACGGATACTAGGGTTGGCTTTTCCTTCGATTATTTCGAATATTACCGTTCCTCTGCTCGGCTTGGTGGATGTTTCCATCGTGGGACATTTAGGTTCGGCTATTTACATCGGAGCTATTGCTGTGGGTGGTATGTTGTTTAGTATGATCTATTGGATTTTCGGCTTTCTACGGATGGGTGCCAGCGGACTAACTGCCCAAGCCTATGGAAGACGTGATTTGGCAGAAGTTATCCTATTGTTTGTCCGTTCGCTAGGAATAGCCTTTGGACTGGCCTTGTTGCTGATCTTGCTTCAATATCCAATCCTGAAAGTCGCTTTTACATTGATTGATGCAACACCAGCTATTAAAGAACTGGCCTCTCTTTATTTCCGGATTTGTATATGGGGCGCTCCAGCGGTATTAGGTTTATATAGTTTTGCGGGTTGGTTTGTAGGTATGCAGAATTCGCGTTTCCCGATGTACATAGCCATTACACAAAATGTTGTCAATATTGCTGCCAGTTTGTTCTTTGTATTTGTCTGGAACCGTGGAGTAGCAGGCGTTGCCATGGGAACGCTGGTTGCCCAATATGCCGGATTGCTGATGGCTTCGTTATTATGGTATGGTTATTATCGCCGATTATGGCAAAAGCTGAACTGGCAAATGTTGACAGACTATGAGGCCATGCGTTCCTTTTTCATACTGAACCGGGATATTTTCTTCCGAACTTTATGTCTGGTCGCGGTAACAACTTATTTTACTTCTCGGGGAGCCGAACAAGGCGATATTATTCTGGCTGTAAATACGCTGATGATGCAGCTGTTTACCTTATATTCATACATCATGGATGGTTTTGCCTATGCAGGAGAAGCTTTGACCGGTCGCTATGTCGGCGCACATAATCAGGCAGACTTAACACGTATGATCCAGACTTTGTTTGCTTGGGGTGTTGGATTGGCTCTTGCCTTTACCTTATTATATGGTATAGGAGGAAGTTCATTCCTGAGCTTACTGACAAACGAACAAGAGGTATTGAATGCTTCTTCAGACTATTTCTATTGGGTACTGGCTATTCCATTAGCCGGCATGGCTGCCTTTTTATGGGATGGAATCTATATTGGAGCTACAGCTTCCCGCCAGATGCTATATTCGATGTTGGTTGCTTCGATTTCATTCTTTATTTTACAAGGAATATTTCAGCAACGAATGGGAAACCATGCCTTGTGGATGGCTTTTATCGCTTATTTGTTCCTGCGGGGTCTGGTTCAAACCGGATTGGCACGAAAGATTCTGTTGAAATCAGAGAGATGAATTAAAATAGATTATCTATTTTTGCGGACTTTAATAGGAGATTAGAATTGATGATTGTAGAAAATCGTTTGAGCAGGTTACTATTGTTATTGTTTCTGACGTTTATATTCTGCTGTGCGTTCTATTACTTACCCGAACAGATAGCAGGTTATCCAGTGAAACGAATAGACTTATTTGCTGATTTGAGAGAAAAATCGACCATTGCTGCCGTTGATACATTGCAACAGTCGTGGTTGGAAGAAGATACATTGACTGTTGATTCTGTCGCTTTACAGCGTTTGGCACAAGAAAAAGCTGGAATTGATTCCGTAGCTTTAGCATTAAGAGATTCATTATATAAAGCCCTGTATGCTGTGGAAGGAGCTGATTCTACGGGTATTCGAATAGAAGATTATTCGGTTGGCCATATCGGACTGAATCGTTTCTTTACTGCATTACGGAACCGGACATCTTTGAACCGACCAGTCCGGATCGGTTTTATGGGTGATTCGTTTATAGAAGGAGATATTTTAGTAGCAGATTTCCGCTCGTTGATGCAGAAAAGATTTGGCGGACGAGGTGTTGGTTTTGTCCCCATTTCTTCTCCGGCGGCACAATATCGTCCTACTGTGAAGACAACTCCTGCCGGCTGGAAAACTTGGTCTATGTTGACAGATCAGGAACATGCTTATACACTAAGCTGCCTGACATTTGAAGCAGAAGAAGACAAGGCTGCTTTTTCAATAGAAGCAACAGATAAATATCCTGAACTGGATTCGGTTTCTTCCCTGAAATTAATCTATGAGAATAATCTTTCTACTCAGGTCCGTATCTCTATGGAAGGATCTTCTGATTCAATGCTGGTTAATTTGCCGCCAACACAGACGATGGCTCAGTATGAATGGAAAGGGATTATCAATAAAGCAGGATTTAGTTTTTCTCATGCAACTGGATTCAGGGCATTGGGTGTAGCTATGGAAAATGAAGAAGGGGTTGTTGTAGATAACTTTTCCATGCGGGGGAATTCAGGTTTGGTGTTGGAACGATTAGATTCTATCCAATGTCGGGCATTTAATGATATTCGGCCATACGATTTGATTATCTTACAATATGGTTTGAATGTTGCGAACGACAGTGTCATGCAATATGGCTGGTATGGCAAAAGAATGGAAAAAGTCATTCATCATATACGACATTGTTTCCCGACAGCAGATGTGATGTTAATGGGTGTTTCCGACCGTAGTCGCCAAGAGAATGGAACATTTTATACGATGCCTTCGGTATTAGCCCTGTTACATGCCCAAAGGCAGGCGGCGAAAAGAGCAGGAACACCATTCTGGAATACGTATGGAGCCATGGGAGGGAAGAATAGTATGGCCCGTTATGTAGAGAATAATTGGGCAAGTAAAGATTATACGCATCTTGGATTTGGTGGTGGCCGTCAGTTGGCTCGTATCCTCATGGATGCTTTAATGTCTGAAATGGAGTTTTATGAAAATGCAGAACAGAAATAGTCGGATGCGAACAATTGGTATTTTCATAGGAATTGTCTTGACGATGTCTGTTTGGGCACAATCTTTGCTTCGTTCCCCCAAAAAAGTTGAAGCTATTCATGAGACGGGACCGACAGCTGTGGAACTTCCATTACCATTACCGGGAATGTTAGTAGAAGAACGTGATACTTTATTGTTCCCATCAGACAGTGTGCAACCTTTGGAGCGCTTTTTCTCCATGCTTGATTCTTTGAAGGCAAGAAAGGATACGGTACTGACAATTGTTCATCTCGGAGATTCACATATTCAAGCCGGCAAATATAGTGGTAAAGTCATGCGTCTGCTACAAGATGAATTTGGAAATGCCGGTCGGGGCTGGATTGCTCCATTTAAGCTAAGCCGGACAAACGAACCTGATGATTATTTTATTACTTCCTCTGTTCGTGACTGGATTGCCGGGCGTTGTATTCAACGGAAACGGAAGACATCTGTAGGAATGGGCGGAATAGGAGTCAGAAGCATGTCGTCATCTATTAATTTGAATGTACGTATCGCTCCCAATAATGGCGCCGGTTATGCCTTTAATCAAGCGATCTTATATCGACGGTACAATGCCATGCCCATGCTTCCAACAGATGAAAGTAAAAAGATTGCAGAAGCTTCCTTGGCTGATTCGGTTGTATATGCCGGCGTAAAAGCAGATACTTTCCGATTGAGTCGTATGACTGATACGTTGCTACTCCACAGTACCCGACGCAAACAAGGAACAGATTTGTTGTTGCCGGCATCTTCCTTTAATAATACCTATTATGGATTTTCGCTAACGAACGGACAACCGGGGATATTGTATCATTCTATAGGTGTGAATGGAGCTATGTATGTAAATTATACAGATAAGGAATATCTGCAACGGCTTTCGTTGCTTCGCCCCCAACTTTTAATCATCTCTCTTGGAACCAATGAAACTTTCGGCAGGAACTTTTCCGGTCTTGAATTCAGCGAACAAGTCCATCGGTTTCTGTCGCTGGTAAAGGAAGTCATGCCAGAGACTGAGATTATATTAACTACACCGCCGGAATGTTATAAAAGGACTTATGTCAAGAAGAAACGGATTTATGTAAGAAATGAGAATACGGAAAAGGCTGCAGCAGCTTTAAGGCAGATAGCTCAAGAGGAAGGTATAGTTTGTTGGGATTTATTTACAGCAACCGGCGGGAAAAACTCCTGCCGAAAGTGGCAAACTCAGCATTTACTAAGCAAAGACCGGATTCATTTTACGCAGCGAGGCTATCAGGATCAAGGCGTATTATTATATAGAGCGCTGATGAATGCCTATAATGCTCATCTTAGACAAAGAGTAATCAATCAGCCGATGGAGGATAAATTATGAATACATTAGATATGATACAAACGGGATTGTTTGAAGGCTTTTCATGGAGTAAATTGGGTGAATTACTTGTCTATCATCCGGAAGAACCCATGTTGTTCAGTAGTGGATTGTTCTTCTGTCTATTTTGCCTTTTCTCGTTATTTTATGTTGCCTTACGAAAACATACATTGGCAAGAATTATTTATGTCACGTTATTTTCTCTTTATTTTTACTATAAAAGTAGTGGACTGTGGTTTGGCTTACTGATTTTGACAGCTAGTTCAGATTTTCTTATAGCCAGAATCATGATGCGCTTGGATGAAACCTGGAAGAAAAAGTGGATGGTGACATTAAGCCTTTGTGTGAATCTGGGTATGTTGGCTTATTTTAAGTATTTCAACTTTTTATTGGATTTAGGTTCATCCTTCTTGCGTGAATTAGGAGTTTGGTTTCATTATCAACCTTGGGCATCATTGGAGGTTGTTCCTTTGCAGATATTCCTTCCGGTAGGAATATCATTCTTCACTTTTCAAAGCATCAGTTATGTGATTGATGTTTATCGAGGACGTATTCAACCTTTGAATCGATGGATTGATTATTTGTTTTATGTCTCGTTCTTTCCACAATTAGTAGCCGGACCTATTGTCAGAGCACGTGATTTCATTCCACAAATCTATCGGAATCCTATTGTATCAAAGGATGAGTTTGGTGAAGGTATATTCTTAATCCTATGTGGTTTGTTTAAGAAATGCGTGATTTCCGATTATATCAGTCTGAATTTTGTCGATCGCGTCTTTGATGCACCGGCTTTATATACGGGTTTGGAAAATCTGATGGGTGTTTATGGTTATACTTTACAAATCTATTGCGATTTTTCCGGATATTCGGATATGGCAATTGGAATTGCTCTTTTGTTGGGTTTCCGATTTAATATCAACTTTGACTCTCCTTATCAGTCGGCTACGATTACTGAGTTTTGGAGACGATGGCATATATCTTTGTCTAGTTGGTTGAAAGATTATCTGTATATTTCGTTAGGAGGAAACCGAAAGGGGAAAAGACGTACCTATATAAACTTGTTCCTTACAATGCTTTTGGGTGGTTTATGGCATGGTGCTTCCGTACGTTTTATTCTTTGGGGAGCTTTGCATGGAATCGCATTAGCTATCCACAAAGCTGTAATGTCTGCCTTTCCTAGTTTTAAGAAGGTGGGAAGTGAGATGAGTCCTTTTCGCCGTATCGTTGGTGTGCTGATCACATTTCACTTGGTTTGTTTTGGATGGATTTTATTCAGGGCCGATTCGATGCAAAAAGTGGGAGAAATGCTGACTCAAATAGGTACAAACTTTCACCCGGAAGTGTTTGTCCAATTCGTAACTGGTTATAAAGGTGTTTTTGCTTTGATGATTATCGGATATATATTCCACTTCGTTCCGAAAAGAGCAGAAAACTATTTACAAAAGTGGGTAACGGATTCACCTTTGGCAGTTCAGGCTTTCTTGTTGGCTCTTGCAATTTTAGTAGTTGTCCAATTCAAGAGTGCAGGTGTCCAACCTTTTATTTATTTCCAGTTTTAATGTGAATCAAGATCCATGGAAAATCTGTACAGAAATAGTATTCCTCGATTATTAATTATCGTGCCTTGTTATAATGAGGAAGAAGTCTTGCCGGAGACTATCAATCGTTTGGCAGAGCAGATAAATCTTTTAAAACAGCAACAACTAGTATCAGTGGGTAATATTCTATTGGTCGACGATGGAAGTACAGATGGAACATGGCAAATTATCGAATCGCATGCCCAGCAAAAGCGTGAAGTTGCCGGATTAAAGTTAGTTCATAATTCAGGTCATCAGCAGGCTTTATGGGCAGGATTGGAATATGCTGCCGATCGCTCGGACGTTACAATTTCAATAGATGCTGATTTACAAGATGACATTCAGGTTATACCTCAAATGCTTACTTATTATTTGCAAGGAATCGATATTGTATATGGCATCAGAAAAGAGAGAAAAACGGATACTTTCTTGAAACGTTCTTCTGCCCAGTTGTTTTATAAACTGATGAATGGTTTGACTGGGAATGTAATCTATAATCACGCCGATTTCCGTCTGATAAGTAATCGGGCTTTACGGGCTTTGCTTCAGTATCCGGAAAGAAATTTGTTTCTGCGCGGATTGGTCAGTTCTTTAGGTTTTCCATCAGCTATGGTTTATTATGACCGACAGAAAAGACAGGCAGGCAAATCTAAATATCCGTTATGTAAAATGTTGAGTTTTGCGGCTGACGGAATTACTTCTTTTTCTGTACGGCCATTACAAGGAATTGTTCTACTAGGGTTGCTGTTTATTTTAGTTTCTGTGGGTGTTATCATATATGCCATTGTCGTTTATTGGGAAGGTGAAACTATACCTGGTTGGACATCTTTATTAGTTTCTCTTTGGCTAATCGGCGGTTCGATGATGACTGCCATCGGCATTATAGGAGAATATATCGGTAAAATCTATAAGGAAGTGAAAAAACGACCTCGCTATTTAGTGGATAAATCAACGAAATGGAAAGATAATAATGTAGAAGAACGTTCCGATTCAGATTCTTCTTCGGATTTGTAAGTAGAAACCAAAAAAGTCTGGTTTGAGTCGCTATATCCAAACATATTGTCTATATTTGTGGGTGTAAAAATATAAAATACCAAAATTCATGTCGGATAGTGTAGTTATTATACCTACTTACAACGAAAAAGAAAATATTGAGAATATTATCCGGGCCGTATTTGGTTTGGAGAAAGAATTTCATATTCTAATTATTGATGATGGGTCGCCTGATGGAACAGCGTCTATCGTTAAGTCGTTGCAGAAAGAATTTCCCGAGCGTTTGTTCCTTGTAGAACGTCAAGGTAAATTGGGTTTAGGAACAGCTTATATCTGTGGTTTTAAATGGGCCATAGAACATAAATATGACTTCATCTTTGAAATGGATGCCGATTTTAGCCATAATCCGAAAGATTTGCCTCGTTTATATGCTGCATGTACAGAACAAGGAGGCGATGTGGCTATTGGATCTCGTTATTGTAATGGAGTGAATGTGGTTAATTGGCCATTGGGTCGTGTATTGATGTCTTATTTCGCTTCTGTTTATGTCCGCTTTGTTACAGGCATGGATATTCATGATACAACTGCGGGTTTCAAATGTTATCGGAGAAAAGTTCTGGAAACAATTGAATTGGACAGAATTCACTTCAAGGGATATGCTTTCCAGATTGAAATGAAGTTTACAGCCTACAAATGTGGTTTTAAGTTAATTGAAGTTCCAATTATTTTCATTAATCGGGTTTTAGGTACATCCAAGATGAACTCTTCTATTTTCGGAGAAGCATTGTTTGGTGTATTGCAATTAAAATGGTGGAGCTTCTGGCGTAAATATCCTCAGGCGTAATTTATTTATACATGGAAAATTGAGTTTTAAATCTGATAAAGAATTATGAAATTAGAATTTATTTGTTTGGCAGCTTTGGCTTTGGTTAGCTGTTCTGGACAAAAGGCCGATAAGGAACAATCGGCAGCTCCTGTAGCTCAAGAGAATGTTCAAGAAGAAGTAGTAAGAAACCAATTGACAGAACAGGAAAAGGCTGATGGCTGGAAACTGCTCTTCGATGGTAAAACGACCAATGGCTGGAGAGGTGCTCATTTAGCTACTTTCCCGGAGAAAGGCTGGAAGATTGAAGATGGTATTCTTACTGTAGAGGCTTCTGATGGCGGTGAATCTACAAACGGAGGTGATATTGTTACCAACGACGAATACTCAGCGTTCGAGTTGAGTGTTGATTTCAAGATAACCAAAGGTGCAAATAGCGGTATCAAATATTTCGTGACTGAGAATGAAAAGCAACATGGTTCAGCTTTTGGTTTGGAATATCAGATATTGGACGATGCTGTTCATCCAGATGCGAAGTTATATACAACTTATCCAGGCAGCCGTACGTTGGCCAGCTTATATGATTTGAAGAAGAGTGAGAATGGCTCATTCAATGGCGTAGGTGAATGGAATACTGCGGTTGTTAAGGTTTTCCCCAATAACCATGTAGAGCATTGGTTGAATGGAAAGAAGGTTTTGGAGTATGAACGAGGTAGCCAGGAGTTTAAGGAACTGGTAAAAGGCAGTAAGTATGCTGCTCCTGAGTATAATACAAGTGGACCTTTTGGAGAAGCTGCTAAAGGACACATCTTATTGCAGGATCATGGAAATGAGGTTTCATTTTGTAATATAAAAATAAAAGAACTGAAATAATGATATTGCGATAACAGAGTTTATGATATATTGATAATTTTGCAAGTCCGTTTCGGAGGGGTTTGGACTCTGAAACGGATTTTTTAGTTTATTTGAGGATGAATATTGTGGATGTTAGAAGTAAAGTAGGAAAGTGGATACTTATTGGCTTGGTGCTGTGTTGTACCTTTTTCGTAAACAACGAAGCCATTTTTGTAGATATCATGGAATCTCGTAATATGATTACGGCGAGAGAAATGGTTTATGACGGAAATTGGTTGACACCTACAATGAATGGAGAATTACGTTTGGAAAAACCACCGTTACCTACCTGGATTTCTGCGATAGCAGAATATATTTCTTCTGATAATTTAGGCTTACAGCGGGCTATGGCTGGTCTGGCAGCTTTATTGCTTGTGTTTTATTTGTTCCGGTTTGGGAAATTACTGACGCAGGATAAAGTATATTCATGGATAGCTGTCGGTATATTATGTACTTCTTATAACATCATCTTGATGGGACGTACGGCGTCGTGGGATATTTATTGCCATGCTTTTATGCTGATGGCTATTTATTATTTGTTTAAGGCTATGCAAACCGATGGCTGTGATTGGAAATCTTTTATGCTTTCAGGAATAGCGATGGGTTTATCTTTCTTAGGGAAAGGACCGGTTTCCTTTTATGCCTTGTTGCTTCCTTTCTTGTGTGCTTACCTTATTTATTATCGGAAAAGCATGACGGGAAAATGGAATGCTTGTCTGAGCATGCTTATTATTACTATAGTACTCAGCTGCTGGTGGTATGCTTATATTTATATTTATCATCCAGAAATGGCCGAATATGTCTGGAATAAAGAATCTTCTTCTTGGGCAAACAAGAACGTTCGTCCGTGGTATTATTATTGGAAGTTCTTTTTGGAAACCGGAGCTTGGTCGTTGGTAACCATCTTTGCCCTGTTTGTTCCTGTTTGGAAGAAAAGATTGGGAGATAAAACAAAGCCATACCTGTTTTCACTGTTATGGATGTTGTTTGTTGTTTTCTTCCTTTCCCTGGTTCCCGAAAAGAAAACGCGTTATTTGCTTCCTGTTTCCATTCCGGCAGCTCTGACTATGGCTCATTTGTTTTATTATTGGATCAGACAGATGAAAGAGACAGACCGGTTGGGAAGAATATTATATCGGATTAATGGCTATCTGTTGTCTGTCGTGGTACTGGCATTACCCGTTATGCTGTATATTTTTATGTACAAAGAACAAAGGATGACGGGAACTGCATTTATCCTTCTATCATTGGGATTATGGGGAATTGCATCTTGCCTTTTTTATGCAGTCAGATCAGTTCGTCCGGCTTATCTTTTAGGCGGAGTAGTGGGTCTCTTTGTCTTTGCTGAAATATTTCTGATGCCTTATGTTGGAAGTTTTGTTTCCAACGCAGACAAAAAAAGTATTGCGCTTACCCGGGATATAAAAGAAGTCCAGGCATTGCCTTTTTATCATCCGGCAACCGAAGATATACGTATGGAGTTGGTCTATGCGGCTTATAAGAAAATTCAACGACTAGACTTGACTGATTCGACTGCTGTTATGGCTGCTATGCCGTTTGTCTTGGTGCAGAGTATCGAATCAGAAGCAGCGATGCCTGACTGGCTGAAGCGGAACACGATTAGGGAAGAAGTCGATGTTTATGATGATAATCCTTGGCCTAAAGAGCATCGTCGGTATTCTTCTGCTTTTATCAAACGAGTGACAATTATACGAAAGAAATAATATTTGAAATGAATCGTACCAGTAATTATGAATTGACGATTATAGTTCCTGTCTATAATGAAGAGGACAATATGTGTGCATTGGAAGAAAAACTGTCTTCCTATGTCCAGCAGGCTTCTGTGCCTGCTTGTATCCTTTTCGTGAATGATGGATCGACAGACCATAGTTTGGAACGAATGATGCAGATCTGCCATCGGCAGCCTCATTTTTTCTATTGTAGTCTGAAGAAGAACGGCGGATTAAGCGCCGCCATGAAGGCAGGAATTGATCAGGTTGAATCCAAACTATTAGGATATATTGATGCCGACTTGCAGACGGATCCGGAAGATTTTGAGCGTTTGTTGCCTTATGCCCATGAATACGAATTGGTGATGGGTATTCGAGCCAACCGGAAAGATTCTTTCTTTAAGAATTTGCAGTCGAAGATAGCGAATGGTTTCCGTAGGATGATGACTAAAGACAAAGCAACGGATACCGGTTGTCCTCTGAAGATTCTACATACGGATTGTGCCAAACGAATTCCGTTTTTTACGGGAATGCATCGTTTTCTGCCGGCTTTGATCATGTTGCAGAACGGACAGATGAAAGAAGTACCGGTCCGGCATTATCCTCGGGTGGCAGGTGTTTCCAAATATCATTTGTGGAATAGACTGGTTTCTCCTTTTCTGGATTGTTTTGCCTATCGGTGGATGAAAAAGCGGTATATCAACTATCAAATAGGCGACACGAATTTGTCGGATAAATAAGGCATGGTGGGAATCTATTTGATAGGATTGATTGCGCAGGTCTTTTTCTCTGCCCGGATGTTGATCCAATGGATTTTGTCGGAGAAGAAGAAGAAAGTCGTTTCGCCTTCGTTGTATTGGGTGTTCAGTTTGCTGGGGGCTTATTTGCTTTGTATATACGGATGGCTGCGAAATGACTTTTCAATTATCCTGGGGCAGTTTATATCCTTTTATGTCTATATTTGGAACCTGAAGGAAAAAGGGCTTTGGAATAAACTTCCCCGGATTCTGCAGGCTATTCTGGTGATGACTCCAGTGGTGGCAGCTGTCTTTGCGTTGAATGACTTCCATTCGTTTATAGATTCCTTTTTTATGGATGAAGACATTCCGTTATGGCTGATTATCATGGGGTCGATGGGACAGGTGATTTTTACGTTGAGATTTGTTTATCAATGGTATTATTCGAAAAAGTTTGGCGCCTCGGTTTTGCCAGTCAATTTTTGGATTATAAGTCTGGTAGGTTCGTTGACGATCGCCTTATATGGAATTATCCGTTTAGATCCGATTTTGATTCTGGGGCAGTCAACCGGATTTATCGTTTATATCCGTAATATCATGATAGGTAACCGTGAAACTAAAAAAAGATAAAAGAGTATGAGGGTTTTAGTAACAGGTGTGGCAGGTTTTATCGGTTCTTTTTTGGCAGAGAGACTGGTAAAACGTGGAGATGAAGTTGTAGGGTTGGATAATTTGAATGCTTACTATCCGGTATCACTGAAACTGGATCGGTTGAAAAGACTGGGTATAAAAGAGGTGAAAGCATCGGCTTTTGCGACCAGTACGATTTATGCTAACCTGCGCTTTATCCAAATGGATTTGGCGGATCGGGAAGGTATCGCCCAATTATTCGCTGATGAGCAGTTTGACGCCGTTTGTAATTTGGCTGCTCAGGCTGGAGTCAGGTATTCTATTGAGAATCCTGAAGCATATATCCAGTCGAATATTGTCGGATTCTTGCATATATTGGAAGGATGTCGCCAAAATCAGGTAAAGCATTTGGTGTATGCCAGTTCAAGCAGTGTGTATGGCTTGAATAAGCAAATACCGTTTAAGGAAACGGATCAGGTGGATCAGCCGGTTAGTTTGTATGGTGCTACGAAAAAGGCCGACGAACTGATGGCTTTTTCGTATAGTCAGCTGTATGGATTGCCAACCACCGGACTACGTTATTTTACGGTTTATGGGCCTTGGGGCAGACCGGACATGGCTCCGAATCTGTTTTTGAAAGAAATTTTAGGCGAAGGAACAATTCAAGTGTTCAATCATGGTGATTTGCAACGAGATTTTACTTATATTGCAGACGTAATTGACGCGACATTACGAGTGCTTGATTTTCCTTCGGAAGAATCGATTCCGTATAAGATATATAATGTAGGAAATTCTTCTCCCGTTGCGTTGATGGACTTTATTCGGCTGCTTGAATCGTATGCAGGAAAAACCGTCAACAAAGTATTTAAAGAAATGCAGCCTGGAGATGTGAAGTCAACGTATGCTGATACGTCAAAGCTGGAGCATGATGTTCATTATAAACCGAAAACATCGGTAGAGGAAGGAACTCGTATGTTCTATGAGTGGTTTGTGACATATTATAATATTAAATAGAATACGATTATGAATGATTCAGTAATACCATTTGCCCTGTTGTGCTTTACTTCGTTTTTTACGTTGATAAACCCACTGGGAACGATGCCCGTCTTTCTTTCCATGACAACAGGTATGACAGAAAGTGAACGAAAACGAATAATCATGAAGGCAACCTTTGTCGCTTTTCTGATTATGATTTCATTTACTGTCTTCGGACAGTTCCTGTTCCAAGTATTTGGATTATCGACCAATGGATTCCGAATAGCAGGTGGTATTGTGATCATGAAGATCGGATATGATATGTTGCAAGCGCATTATACGCATATAAAATTGAATGAGGATGAAAAGATGCATTTCGCGGATGACATTTCAATAACGCCTTTGGCTATTCCGATGTTGTGCGGACCGGGAGCAATAGCCAACGGAATCGTGTTGATGGAAGACGCTGAAACCTTGCTTAAAAAGGCAATCCTGATCTTTATCATCGCTTTTGTTTTTCTGATAACAGCTCTTATCCTTCGCACGTCTACCAAGTTGGTCCATTTCATGGGCGAAACTGGGAATAATGTGATGATGCGACTTATGGGACTCATTTTGATGGTAATAGCTGTTGAGTGCTTCGTCAGTGGCGCAAAACCTATCTTGATAGATATTTTGCAACAAGCCGCTTGAGATTCTTGATTGATTCTTGCCGTGTCCTTTAGGCAAGAATATTGGCAATAACCCATATAATTTCTCATCCTTTAATTTATACTTAAACAATATGATGGTACAGCGTATGGATTTATTGAAGAGTACTTTGAAGAATTATTCATTACTAATTTAATCTGTTGAAGTTATGGTCTATGGATATATTCGTGTAAGTACAGATAAACAGACGGTCGAGAACCAGCGATTTGAAATCGTTCGTTTTTGTGAGACGCATGATATTAAGATCGACAGTTGGATCGAAGAGATTATTTCTGGTTGCCAAGCTGTGGAGAAGCGGGAGTTGGGCGAACTTTTGTCGAAAATGCAAAAGGGAGATATTATTATCTGTGCCGAACTCTCTCGTTTGGGAAGGAATCTTTTGATGATTATGAGTATTCTGCATCAGTGCATGCTTTCGGATGTACAGGTTTGGACTATCAAAGATAATTATCGCTTGGGAAGCGATATTACGTCGAAGGTCCTGGCTTTTGCTTTCGGATTATCTGCCGAAATCGAACGTAACCTGATCTCGCAACGGACGAAAGAAGCATTGGCACGGAAGAAAGCCGAAGGTGTTTTACTTGGAAGACCGAAGGGAAGCAAATCAAAAGTGAATAAATTGACGGGACGCGAATCGGAAGTGAAGCGCCTGTTGGAAATGAATATGACGAAATCGGCCATCGCCAAGGTTATGGGCGTTCATCGTAGCACGATCTCCAAATATTTGTCGGAAGGGAAGATTGGATAGCAAAGACCGGTAACGGGATTTGATCCTGATTCTTTTCGGATTATCTGTGAGAAAAACTTGGAAAAGAGACGAATCTTTGTTAGTTTTACGTCGGCGAATATATGTTCGCCGACGATGAATATATATTCGCCGGTGGTGATTATATATTCGCCCTGGGCGAACAAAGAAAAAATACTATGAACTGCAATTAAAAGAACTGGCGTATGGCAGAATATATCATGTGTCAGACGGATAGTCTGAATGAAGAAGGGGAACCGATCGTTTACCCGCGTATGAAATTATGCGGCATGTGCGACATGAAGCAATTTGCGGAAAGCATTGAAAATGGTACAACTTTTACAGCAGCCGAGGTAAAAGGTCTTTTGGATACAATCTCTTCCAAGTTGGCTTATTGGATGAGTAACGGTTATTCCGTCAAACTGGATGGAATAGGGGTGTTTACTCCGGCTTTGGGCTTTAAAAAGGAAAAAAGCGTGGAGACGTTGGATAAAGAACGGATGAATGCGCAGAGTTTACAGGTCAAAGGCATAAACTTCAGAGCAGATACACAGTTGGTATCGCGAACAAACAGTGGTTGCCAATTGGAACGTTCGGACAAGAAACCGCGAAGGTCATCCAGTCAGTATACGCCCGAAGAGCGTCTGGCTTTGGCAAAAAACTATTTGGAGGAACATCCCTTCATGCAGGTTGCCGATTATTGCCGGCTGACCGGACTCTGTCGGACGACTGCCAGTTTGGAGCTTCGCCGCTGGCGGGAAGATCCTGATAGTGGTATCGCCATCGCCGGAACAGGAACTCACCGGGTTTATATAAAGAAAGAAGAAGAAAAATAAACCGATCTGTATAAGAATTATTATCTTTGCACGTCCGACGGGCTGACTGCCGGGCTGTGATAAATCAAAATGTCAGATTGTATTTAATAGAATAATATATGTACAGAACAAGAACTTGTGGCAATTTGCGTCTGGCAGACGAAGGCTTGGTGGTAACACTGGCCGGCTGGGTGCAGAAAACCCGTAAGATGGGTGGAATGACGTTCGTTGATCTTCGCGACCGTTATGGTATTACACAGTTGGTATTTAATCAGGAAGTAGATGCCGCTTTATGCGAGCAGGCAAATAAGTTAGGACGTGAATATGTAATCCAGGTAACCGGAACCGTGCGTGAACGTTCGAGCAAGAACCCGCACTTGGCAACGGGAGACATAGAGTTGATCGTATCAAAGCTGGTGGTTTTGAATACAGCTGTAACACCTCCGTTCACAATTGAAGATGAAACCGACGGCGGAGATGATTTGCGTATGAAATATCGCTACTTGGATTTGCGTCGTTCATGTGTGCGCAAGAACTTGGAACTTCGTCACAAGATGGCGTTCGAAGTACGTAGTTATTTGGATAAACAAGGCTTCTTGGAAGTAGAAACACCGGTATTGATCAAATCAACACCGGAAGGTGCACGCGATTTTGTCGTACCTTCTCGTATGAATCCGGGACAGTTCTATGCTTTGCCTCAGTCTCCGCAGACATTCAAGCAATTGTTGATGGTTTCAGGCTTCGACCGTTACTTCCAGATTGTAAAATGTTTCCGTGATGAAGACTTGCGTGCTGACCGTCAGCCGGAATTTACGCAGATCGATTGCGAAATGAGTTTTGTAGAACAGGAAGATGTCATCCAGACATTCGAAGGCATGGCTAAGCATTTGTTCAAGACGATCCGTGGTATTGAAATCAAGGAACCGTTCTTGCGCATGACTTGGCAAGATGCCATGAAATATTATGGTAGCGACAAACCGGATTTGCGTTTTGGTATGAAGTTCGTCGAATTGATGGATATCATGAAGGGATATGGTTTCTCTGTATTTGATGACGCTGCTTATATCGGTGGTATTTGTGCCGAAGGTGCTGCCTCTTATACACGCAAGCAATTGGATGCCTTGACCGAATTTGTAAAACGTCCGCAGGTAGGAGCCAAAGGAATGGTTTATGCCCGTGTAGAAGATAACGGAAATGTGAAGTCGAGTGTCGACAAATTCTATTCACAGGAAGTTTTACAGCAGATGAAAGAGGCATTCAATGCCAAACCGGGTGATTTGATCCTGATTCTTTCTGGTGACGATGCTATGAAGACGCGCAAGCAGTTGTGCGAACTTCGTCTGCATGTAGCCGAACAATTAGGCTTACGCGACAAGAATAAGTTCGCTTGCCTGTGGGTAGTTGATTTCCCGTTGTTCGAATGGAGCGAAGAAGATCAGCGTTTCTATGCAATGCACCATCCGTTTACATCACCGAAGCCGGAAGATATTCCGTTGCTGGATACTGATCCGGGTGCTGTCCGTGCCAATGCCTACGATATGGTAATCAATGGAGTAGAAGTTGGAGGTGGTTCTATCCGTATCCACGATAGTCAGTTGCAGGACAAGATGTTCAAACTGTTGGGCTTTACCGAAGAAAGAGCACAGGAACAGTTTGGTTTCTTGATGAATGCCTTCAAATACGGAGCACCTCCTCACGGTGGTTTGGCTTACGGTTTGGATCGTTGGGTTTCTTTGTTTGCCGGCTTGGATTCAATCCGTGACTGTATTGCTTTCCCGAAGAACAACTCAGGGCGTGATGTTATGATCGATGCTCCATCTGCCATCGATGATACACAGTTAGACGAGTTGTGTCTGAAAGTAGATGTAAAAGAATAATTATAATAGAAATAACGAGCCGTGGAGTATCAAGAATGATAATTCATGGCTCGTATTTTATATATAGGCAGGAAATATGATAAGGATAAAAGATATTCTGAAAGAGATAGAAGCATACGCTCCGCTGCCTTTACAGGAAGGTTTTGATAATGCCGGAGTTCAGGTAGGCGATGTCAATCAGCTGGCTCAAGGTGCACTATTATGTTTGGATGTGACTGAAAAAGTCATTGATGAAGCTCTGGAGTTAGACTGCAACTTGATTATCTCACATCATCCCTTGGCATTTAAGGCGTTTAAGTCGCTGACAGGAAAAAGCTATATCGAACGCTGCCTGATGAAAGCCTGTAAGTATGATTTGGTCATCTATGCTGCCCATACGAATTTGGACAATGCTTATGGGGGCGTTAATTTCAAGTTGGCCGAAATGATCGGACTTCAAAACGTGCGTGTACTCAGTTCCCAGAAAAATGCTTTGTTGAAACTGGTCACCTTCGTACCTGAAGCTTATGCCGATTTGGTACGTACGGCCTTGTTTAATGCCGGAGCCGGTCATATCGGAAATTATGATTCTTCCAGCTTTAACTTGCATGGAGAGGGAACTTTCCGGGCGAATGAAGGCTGTCATCCGTTCTGCGGAGAGATAGGAGAGTTGCATACCGAACCCGAAGTGCGTATCGAAACCGTTCTTCCTGCATTCCGTAAGGCAAGTGTTTTGCGGGCTCTTTTATCCGTTCATCCTTATGAAGAACCAGCTTATGATTTCTATCCGTTGGCTAACACATGGGATCAGGTTGGCTCCGGAGTTGTTGGTGAATTACCTGAAGAAGAAGACGAGCTTTCTTTCCTTCAACGGATCAAGGATCTGTTTCATGTAGGCTGTGTCAAGCATTCAGCGCTGACCGGAAAACCCATTCGGGAAGTCGCTTTGTGTGGTGGTAGCGGTGCTTTCCTGATAAACGATGCCATTAGCTACGGAGCCGATGTTTTTATTACCGGCGAAGCCAAGTATAATGACTTCTATGATGTAGAAGACCGTATCTTGTTGGCAGTAATAGGACATTATGAATCGGAAGTATGCACAAAAGATATCTTTTATTCGATAATATCGAAAAAAATTCCTACCTTTGCCCTACATTTTTCGAATGTTAATTCAAACCCAGTAAAATATTTATAGAATGGCTACAGATAAACAATCAACTGAAAAAGAATACACGGTAGAAGAAAAACTCTCTTCGTTGTATCAGCTTCAGAAGATTATGACCGAAATTGATAAGATCAGAACTCTTCGTGGTGAATTGCCTTTGGAAGTGCAGGATTTGGAAGATGAGATTGCCGGACTGGAAACTCGTTTGCAGAATTATCAGTTGGATATCAAGAATTATGAAGCTTCCGTTAATGAGCAGAAACATAAAATCAACGAATCAAATGCGTTGATAGAAAAATATAAAGCACAGTTGGATAACGTGCGTAACAACCGTGAGTTTGATAACCTGTCCAAGGAAGTTGAATTCCAGGGTTTGGAAGTTGAATTTGCAGAGAAGAAAATCCGTGAATTTACTGAAGCTATTTCAAATAAGAAGAATGATATTGAAAAGCTGAAGGAAGATTTGGAAGGCCGTAAAGGAGATTTGGTTCAGAAGAAAGAAGAACTGGATCAGATTATTGCTGATACAAAACAGAACGAAGAAGATCTGCGTGCTAAAGCCAAGAAACTGGAAGCTCAGATTGAACCTCGCTTGCTGACAGCCTTTAAGCGTATTCGTAAAGGTGCCCGTAATGGTTTGGCCGTTGTTTACATCCAGCGTGATGCTTGTGGTGGTTGCTTCAATAAGATTCCGCCTCAGAAACAATTGGATATTAAATTACGTAAGAAAATTATCGTTTGCGAATACTGTGGTCGAATCATGATTGATCCGGAATTGGCTGGTGTTGACGAATAATTGACGTAAAGAGGATATAAAAGAACGCTGGAAGATATATTCATTTATTTTCCGGCGTTTTTTATCTAACGAAAAGCTATGTTGTATCAGGTACGTGCATATATAGACAAGCATCGGTTGTTGTTAGCATCAGATAAAGTTCTTGTAGGACTGAGTGGTGGTGCTGATTCAGTTGCCTTGTTGTCCGTATTGGTAAAGCTGGGATATACATGTATTGCGCTGCATTGTAATTTCCATCTGCGAGGCGAAGAATCTGTACGGGATGAAAAGTTCGCTCAGGCTTTTGCTGATAAACTGCATGTACCGTTCTATAAAATTGATTTTAAGACTGAGCAATATGCCCACGAAAACCATCTTTCCATCGAGATGGCAGCCCGGGAACTACGTTATGCCTGGTTTGAAGACATGCGGATTCGTTTGCAAGCCCAGGCAATTGCGGTAGCCCATCATCGGGATGACAGCATAGAAACCTTACTTATGAATTTGGTAAGAGGTAGTGGTATTCGAGGACTGGTTGGTATCCGGCCTAGGAATCAATACGTGATCCGTCCTTTATTGGGCGTTTCCAGAAAAGAGATTCTTGCTTGGCTGGAAGAGCAACAATATACGTATGTGACTGACAGCACAAATCTGTCGGACGCTTATACAAGGAATTTTATCCGGCTGCGTGTATTACCTTTATTGGAAGAAATAAATCCGTCTGTTCGACAGACGTTGTCTCGTACAGCCGATCATTTATCGGCGGCCGAAACCATTTACCTATCCGTTCTGGAGAAAGCCCGTCAGGAACTTTGGATAAAAGATAAGTTATCTATCGAAAAGCTGATGCAGTATCCGTCCCCCGAAACGATTCTATATGAACTGCTTCAGCCATTCGGCTTTTCCCGGCAAGTTGCAAGTGATGTGTTCCGCTCATTAGAGGGAGAATCTGGAAAGGTATTTTATTCGGATTCATATCGTTTAGTGAAGGACCGTGAATATTTACTGCTGTCTAAGCGGGAACAAATATTGCCCATTACTTATACCTATCCTTTAGAAGCGGGGCAATGGCAAGAACCTTTCTCTTTCAGCTTTGAGATGATACAGAAAGATGCTGATTTCGCCTTTCAAGTTTCTAAGGATATAGCCTACTTTGATGCGGATAAATTGGATTCGGTGTTGCAATTGAGACGTTGGACGCAAGGAGATTGGTTTATTCCCTTTGGAATGAAAGGCCGGAAGAAAGTAAGTGATTATTTCTCTGATCATAAATTTACGTTAGAACAAAAGGAAAATGCGTGGTTGTTATGTAGTGGACAATCTGTCATTTGGCTGGTAGGAGAACGTTCAGATAATCGTTTCCGTGTATCAGCCGATACAAAACGGATATTAATTGTGAAAAAGTTTGCCTAAATAAGTGTATTTTCGGGAAAACTTTATATATTTGCAATGTTTTACTCCGCAGATGTGTTGCTAACATTTCAGTTAGTGATTTCATGAGTTCAAATATTCTTATAACTAATAATTGATTTTAAATCCTTTTCTGTATTCCTGTTGTGAGGTGTACAGCAAACTAATGATATTACGATTGCAATATGCAAAAATACAACATCCTTGAATTAAATGAAAAACTTCTTCCCGAGTTACAGACAATTGCGGAAGAGTTGGGTATCAAGAAAGTACGTTCTTTCAAGAAAGAAGAGTTGGTGTACAAAATTCTAGATGAACAAGCGATTTCTTACGCTGGTATTCAAGCCGAAAAAGAAAAAGTAAAAGAGGCCAAGAAAGCTGAACGAAGAGGACGGCCTAAGAAGACTTCAAAAGTAGAAAACAAGACGGCTGAAACCTTGACAGTTGATGAATTATTGGCACAACCAACTGAAATCAAATTGGATGCTCCGGTAGAGGAAAAAGAACCTGATGCAAATAAGCCGGAAAGTAAGAAGAAAAAAGCTCGTACAGATAAAACAGACAAACCAGTTGTAGTGAAAGAAGAAGTAGTTCCTGCCGTGACAGAAACAGAAGAGGTTAAGCCTCAGGTAACGGTAGAAAAGAACAAACCATTATTACCTCCGGTAGTTATGGAAACGTCGGATAATAGTCCTGAAGAAGTGGTGAAAGCAGAGCCACAGGAAATTTCAGCACCGGCTGAAACTCCGGCAAGTACAACTTCAGAAACTCCTGCTTCAGAAGCAGAACCAAAACGACTGGTATTTCGTCATCGGGATGCGAAATCTGTTTTGGATCAAGTATTTCCTTTCCCTTCTTCTCCAAAGAACGAAAGCAAACCTGCTCAGCAACAATCTGCATCTAATAATGAACAACAGAATGCTCAGCAGAATGCAAATCGGAATAAAAACAACCGGCAAAATAATAACAATAACAACAATACAAATAACAATAATAATCCGAATGCCAATAATAATGCTCAACAGGAAAAACCTTTTGAGTTTGATGGTATCTTAACGGGTACAGGTGTATTGGAAATTATGCAGGATGGATATGGCTTCCTGCGTTCTTCGGATTATAATTATCTGACTTCTCCTGATGATATTTATGTTTCTCAGTCACAAATCAAACTCTTTGGTCTGAAGACAGGTGATGTTGTAGAAGGAGCAATTCGTCCGCCGAAGGAAGGCGAAAAGTATTTCCCGCTGGTAAAAGTAGATCGAATAAACGGACGTACACCTGAAGAAGTTCGCGACCGTGTTCCTTTTGATCATCTGACACCGTTGTTCCCGGATGAGAAGTTCATGTTGACTCGTCGTCGTTCTTCTAAAGTATATGATCATACAGCTGTACGAGTGGTTGATTTGTTCTCTCCGATTGGAAAAGGACAACGTGGTTTGATTGTAGCTCCTCCCAAGACAGGTAAGACTGTGTTGCTGAAAGATATTGCTAATGCAATCGCTGCTAATCATCCGGAAGTTTATATGATCATCTTATTAATAGATGAACGTCCTGAGGAAGTTACAGATATGGCTCGTAGCGTTGATGCGGAAGTCATTGCTTCTACTTTCGATGAACCGGCAGAACGCCATGTGAAGATTGCAGAGATCGTATTAAACAAGGCAAAACGTTTGGTAGAATGTGGTCATGATGTTGTGATCTTGTTAGATTCTATTACACGTCTGGCACGTGCTTATAATACTGTTCAGCCGGCTTCTGGTAAAGTTCTTTCCGGAGGTGTGGATGCTAACGCTTTGCAGAAACCGAAACGTTTCTTCGGTGCTGCCCGTAATATTGAGAATGGCGGTAGTTTGACAATTCTGGCAACTGCGTTGATTGAAACAGGTTCAAAGATGGATGAAGTGATCTTTGAAGAGTTCAAGGGAACAGGTAATATGGAACTTCAGTTGGATCGTAAGTTATCTAACAAGCGTATTTATCCGGCTGTTGATATTACTGCTTCAAGTACGCGTCGTGATGATTTATTGCAGAACGAGACAACTCTAAATCGTATGTGGATTCTTCGGAAATATCTGGCCGACATGAATTCAATTGAAGCGATGGAATTTGTTAAGCAAAGAATGGAACAGACTTTGGATAACCAGGAATTCCTGGCTTCTATGAATGGATAATCTATTTTAGTAAATAGCGAAACGCCTGCTGTTTGTATTTCTCAAACAGCAGGCGTCTCTGTTTATGGACTATTCGTAAATTCCTTTTAGAACTCAAATGTAACACCTAAGGTTGGTAATAACGTTCCACTTTCCTGTTTGATTGATTTCATTACATATCGTTGCGCTTCTATGGGCGCTTCCGGGTTTTCAATAACGCCTGTACTCATCAGGATGTCTTGTTGCTTAAGCTTACTCATAGTTACATTCTGCAAGTCCAGATAAATACCTAACATATATCGTTTGAAGTAAAACATTTTATCAATACGAATGTCTAACTGAGCATAACCAGCTAGTCTTTCACTATTGTAACGACTATAATCATAATAAGGACGACCTTGTGCATTCCAAGCTTGTACCAATGATGACTTGTCTGCATCGTATGGAGTATAAGGAGCGCCTCCAATACAGCTTAGTTTAGCACCAAAGCTCCAGTTTTTGGGGAAGTTGTATGTTCCACTTGTATTAAAGATGAAGCGATTGTCCCAAGCTGACGGAATATACTCGCTTTCCTTGTTATTCAGGTATTCACTTCTGTACAAGGTAAAGGAAGAAACCAGGTTCAATCGATTTAAGATCTGCCATTTTCCCATCAGTTCCAATCCGTATGATTGTCCTTCTGCTGTCGAAACCAAAGGTTCGTTCCCGATAACACCGTAATCGTTTCCTTTACATAACAAAGGTATTTGATCGTTGACGGACAGAGGAACATGAAAATACTTCTTATAGAAACCTTCCAATGAAATGCTCAACTGATTACGAGTTTTCCAATTCAGGCCGATGTTTCCTTGAGCAACTTGCATGTACTTCAGGTTCTCGTTGATCAGTACATTTTCATCTTTGAAGCCTAATGCTGTATAAGGAGGTAATTGATTATATAATCCACTGCTTCCGCTCAGACTCCAGCTGTCGGTGAAGGCGTACGATAAAGATAATCGCGGAGAAATATTCTTCCATATTTGTTTCATCTCTTTGGAAAAGTTGTTTCCATCCAGTCTAACGCCCAATGCCGACTTAAACCGGTTATCAGGTGTTGTATATTCAGCAGTAGCAAATGCACCCCAACTCCATAATCCAAGATCCGTATCGTAGTTCGACATATATAACTGGTCGCCATACATTCGCTGGAATGATGTATTTTGGTATTGGATATAGTTGATTTCTGCTCCTTCTTTAACAGTCCATGCACCCAAATACGATTTATTTTCTCCTTTGATCACTGTTTTCTGTTCCGTTGAACGCAGGCGGAGCATCAGGTTATCTTCACTTGATTCATCATTATTCAAATATTTGGTATTCTTGTTGCGCAAGAAGTTATGACTGACGGACAAGGATTGCGTATGTTTTCCTGCATAATGCCGATACATAGCTCCCAGTGTAAATGTTTCCTGCTCGATAACGGGTAAATAACTTAAGATATATTCCGCATCTTCGCCAGTTAAATCCAAGTTTAGTTTCATACGGTCAATACCTGTTAATCCTAATACAGTCAACTCGTCAGTTGGAGAGAAACGAGCCTTGATTTTGAATTGTCCGTCAATGTAGTTCGGGAGAAGTGGTAATCCTAATACATTAAATAAGAGTTGTAAATAGGATTGACGGACAGACACCAGATATGACACTTTATCATTGAAATGTCCATTTCCACTTAAGGAAACTTCCGATGCTCCCAAAGTTGCCTTAAATCGATTGTTTTCCATGTTTCCATCGCGTAACCGGAAATCGAGAACAGAGCTTAACGCATTCCCTTTATCTGAAGGAAAAGCTCCGGTATAAAAGTTTATCTCCCGGATCAAATCGGCATTGATAATACCCACCGGACCGCCTGACGCCCCTTGTGTGCTGAAGTGATTAATATTCGGTATCTCAATCCCATCTAAGTAGAATCGGTTTTCGGAAGGTGAACCACCACGTACAATTAAATCATTCCGATAACCGGCAGGAGAGAAGGCAACTCCCGGATATGCTTGTACGATACGGGAGATATCACGATTGGCTCCCGGGCTTTTCTCGATTTCCTGCAGCCCGATTACTTGCAGACTTACCGGACTTTCTGCCAATTTCTGGAATAAAACCGGACGAACTGTTACTTCATCCAGTTGGGTTTGTTCAGCTTCCATTTCAATTTCCACAAAAGGCGTGTTGGCCGATACGATATATTCGGGAGTAACACAATTCTTGTATCCGATACAAGAGGCTACTAAACGATAAATACCGGGTTTGACTTCTGTAATGGAGAAATCTCCTTTTTCATCGGTTGCCGAACCTTTCGTCGGATCGGTTTCCAGAATCACATTTGCAAATGAAACCGGTTCGCGTGTCTGTTTATCAATGATGCGACCGCGTATTTGGAATAAATGTTCTGCTGCACTGAGGAGATTCAGAGACAAGCAAAGAAATAAAAAGAATAGTAAAATCCGCTTCATAAATACCCATTTATATATTTACGTACAAATTAACGATGAAAATAACAGAAATCCATACGCATGATGGAAAATATTTTCCAGGAAGAAATCACATTCGTTCAGAAAGTCCTTCATTGAAGGCGGGAAAAGCCGGAAGAAAACATACATTTGTTACTTTTATAATAGGAAGAAGGTGTTTGAAACAGGTTTTTCTGTACATTTGCCACCTGAATAATCAAAGAATCTGAAGAAATGAATGATACAACCAAAAATCAAATCTTAAAACTGGTTCACCAGGAAGTGATTCCGGCAATCGGTTGTACAGAACCAATAGCTGTTGCCTTGGCTGCAGCAAAGGCTGCTGAATTGTTAGGTACAAAACCGGAAAAGATAGATGTTTATTTGAGTGCCAATATCTTGAAGAACGCTATGGGCGTTGGTATTCCAGGAACAGGAATGGTTGGTTTGCCTATTGCCATTGCGTTGGGAGTATTGATTGGTAAATCGTCATACGAATTGGAGGTCTTGAAAGACGTTACGCCTGAAGCTTTGGAAGCAGGTAAACAATTAATACACGATCAAGTTATCCATATCGCTCTGAAAGAAAATGTAGATAAGCTTTATATAGAAGTGGTTTGTCAGGCTGGAGACTCCAAATCAGTAGCTGTCATTGCTCATGAACATACCCGCTTTGTCTATTGTGCAAAAGATGATCAAGTATTACTAGATGAGAGAAAAAGCCTGGAGCATACCGATGAAGGTGAAGATGATGAACTGAAACTTTCATTTGATCTTGTCTATGATTTTGCCATTCATACACCGTTGGATGAAATCCGTTTCATTTTGGATACAGCTCGTTTGAATAAGAAAGCTGCCGAAGAATCGGTCAAAGGACAATTCGGACATGCAGTAAGTAAAACTATTTCCGGTCCGATTGGGAAAAAGTATCTGGGTGATTCTTCTTATACACACATGTTAAGACTGACGGCTGCTGCTTGTGATGCCCGAATGGACGGCGCTATGATTCCGGTGATGAGTAACTCGGGAAGTGGAAATCAGGGAATAGCAGCGACTCTTCCGGTCGTTTCGTTTGCCGAAGATATGAAGTGCTCTGAAGAACAGCTGATCCGTGCTTTGATGTTAAGCCATTTAATGGTTATTTATATGAAGCAGAGTTTAGGTAGACTGTCTGCTTTATGCGGATGTGTCGTTGCAGCCACAGGTGCCAGTTGTGGTATTACTTGGTTAATGGGAGGAACAGCTACACAGATTACGTATGCTATCAAGAATATGATTGGAAATATCACTGGTATGATTTGTGATGGAGCGAAACCCAGTTGTGCGATGAAAGTAACAAGTGGTGTTTCTACGGCCATGCTTTCTGCCATGATGGCGATGGAAAACAAGGTTGTTACTTCTGTTGAAGGTATTATTGATGAAGATGTGGATCGTTCTATTCGTAATCTGACATCAATTGGTTCAAAAGGAATGGAAGAGACCGATCATTTAGTGTTGGACATTATGACACATAAGCCCAATTGTTGGTAAATACTTATATTCTATAAATGTTTAATTATTACTTAAAGATTTGTTTTATGAAAAAGAGTTTGATTTATTTGTTTTCATTGCTGTGTATGTTGACATTGGTGACTTCGTGTAGCGATGATGAAAAGGGTGGAACAGATGATGCATGGAAAGAAATTTCTAAAGACTATACATCTGATAAACTTTCTATCGGAACTGTTTCAACATCAGGAACGATCTCAGTCAATGCTGCTTCTGCAGATAAAGCAACAATCATTTTAAATAATGTGGTAGCAGGCGAAAGTTCCGTTTCTGTAGATGCTACATTGACAAAAACGGATGCAGGTTATGCTTTCGAAGGAGAATCGACTGCTACAACTTGTAATGTGAAAGTTTCAGGAACAATTGAAAACGGTAAACTGACTGCTGCTATTTCTCGTACATTAACATCTGCTTTGGCTGGTACATTAAATCTGAATTATGTACCTTATGTGAATGATATGCAAATAGCTCAGGCACATGCATACTTCGATACGGGAGATGCTCAGATGGATGCTATGTTAAATGGTATGGCTGCTCCGGTTGTAGGCCAATTAATTGCTAAGGAAGTAGAATCTGTTACAGTGAATTTGGGAGAAGAAGGAACATTTTCTTTCTCTTTTAAAAAGGTAGGTGCTTCTGAAGAAACTGTTATGCCGCCTGCAAAATTGCAAGAAATGATCAAGTCTTATTTAACTTGGTATGAAAAGGAGAATGTTCTTTATTTAGCTGTGCATAAAGACGCATTAACCATTTTGAGTGGATTAAATATCTTACCGGAGAATATTGATCTGGAAACAATCTTAGGATTATTGACAGTTGAAGGAGACTATTATACCATACCTCTTCAAGTAAAAGAAGAAGATGGTTTGACTACTATTTATTTGAACAAAGATATTTTGGTAAAGGCTTGGGAAGTAGCAAAACCTTTAGTTGGAAATATTCAAGATGAAACTATCCAATCTATATTAGCTATGGTTGATCAGGTTATGGCTAAGGCTAAAGAAATAGAATTTGGATTAGTCTTTAAAAAGTAATCGAAGACATTCATATAAAATTAAGTTAGGGGAAGACCAAAGTTATGGTTTTCCCTTTTTTATTGTTCTTTTGTTTAGATTTGCTGGTATATATTTCAACAAATAGATTTTTTAAGTATTCAATTGAAAACGATTTGGATTTAAATAGTACTTTAGCAGTATAGTTATTAAAAAAATAAGCGTATGAAAAACTTTTTTACATCTGTAATGGCAGCTTTATTTATGGCTGCACCGGTAGGAAATCTTTCTGCCCAAACTTCTCAACAGCTGACGAAGTCTCAAGAAGAAGCGATTAAAAAAGAACTTCTGCCCGTAGTATTTGAACAAATCAAAGAACAAGCTGGTATTGATATCTTAGGTTGGGCAACACCGAAGTTGAATGCAAATACATTAAGTGGTATTCCTGTTTTGGAATCAAGTAATTTGCTGCGAGCTGGAGAAACTGAAGTTCGGGTGACACCTGATAGTATCATTTCAACTCTTCAAGGACAGAAACTGAAAATTGTTTTTAAAGATCAAGATGCAAAATATTTACCTATCAAAGTATTAGGTGATAAACAGTTAGTAATAGACCTTCCTGCCGAAATTAATGTCTTTGTAGGAGAAGCTAATTTCATGAATTTATATTTTAATTCAGAATTGGTTGAAGGTGGAATTTTGGGAATGCTACCTTCTTTCTCTTTAGATGCTAAATTTACAATTGCAGACTCAGATAAGATGGATTTGTTATCCGCTTCTCTTATTCAAGGAAAAACCAGTATCGATGCTAATTTCGCTTTATCGGATCAGGTTAAAGGATTGTTAGGCTTAGCTTCAGATATGTTGCCTGAATCTATTGTTTCAGCACTGAAGATGGATTATTTAGTTCAAATAGATTTATCAAAGTTATCTATGAATCCATTAGGTATTCCATTATCTTTATATGGATTTTTAGGTGAACAGAAAATTCCAATGGGTGATGCCTTTGTTAATGTAGATTTGGCTGCAATGCCTATGCCTATTAAATCGGCAGATATCACTTCCTATGAAAATGGTACTGCCAATGAATGGGATAGATATACTTTTGCTTTGGATCAGATAACTGAACAAGATTTAGTTTTGGGAATTGATAAATATGAGTGCGAAAAGGATTTCTCTGATGCCGGTAAATATAGTGAATCCACTATTATTACAATGAGTGACTATACAAAGAATATTACTGCAGATACAAAATCGGCGATTAGTGGTATTGTAACTCGTGTAGTAAATGAATTGGCAAATGAAGGACAGGCTAGCATGTATAAGATGACTATTGAACAAGGAAATAAGCATGTAGAAAATGGCCTGAAAACAGAATTGGAAGTAGAAGTTGCTCCTTATATGTCGGAAGATAAGAAATCTGCTATTGCAGAAATCCGTATTAATACATACGAAGATGGCACTGCTATACCTATGTTAATTAAGGCTACTGCCGATTTAACCGGAAGCAAGAAGATCGCAGTTGATGTAATCCAAGGAGAAACAAGTTTTGCAACGGCTTACTTCACTTCTAATATTGCCGGTGTTATCACAAGCAATGAAAGTGTTCAGGTTTCTGACGTGAAAGTAATTCCGACAGCAAATGCTATTCGAGTATTGAATGCTGATAAGGCTAGCTATCAGATTTATAGTATCACAGGTGCTATGATGGCTAATGGAACAATTGCCGGTGATGCTTATATCTCAACCGCTAATTTGGCAAAAGGTATCTACATTGTTGTTGTTGAAGCTAATGGTGTTAAGCAATCTGTTAAGTTTATCCGTTAATCTTCTTTGAAGAGACGTTGATTTATAGAAGGCCTGCTTCCGGACTGACGGGAGCAGGTTTTTTATGCCTTTTTCTTTCTTTTATGGTTGCGGATTCATTCTTTGAATTCTTACGGATCAAACAGATAAATCCGGTATTCAATTCTTTAATCCACGTCGTGGATTACTTAGTTCTCGGTGTGGATTACTTAGTTCACGCCGTGGATTAAGTAGTTCACGTCGTGAACTAATGTTTTGGATTAGGGAAAAGAAAAAATAGGAGAGTGGACTGGAATTTTTTTACCCCTTATTTTATAAGAATAAAGGCTAAAAAAACGTGCCTTTCTGATTTACTTATTCAAACAAATCCTTACATTTGCTATTCAACGTTTCTGATTACAATAAATGAAATACGAATAATAAAAATTGGAATTATGATGAAGAGAGTATGGTATTTATGTATGGCGCTTTTGGTCATAGGCTTATGTTCATCTTGTAAAGATGATTTACCAGGTTTAGGAAAAGAGGCGAACCGGTTCTTTATGGATGACGATTTGATTTTAACATATAGTGGAGAACCGATGGTGGGTAAGCAGGTACACTTCCTGACATACGACGGTAAAAGAGCAACAATTACGTTAGATGGCTTGTTGGATTCGAATACTCTTTTCCCTTCTGAGGATTTGCATGATATGGCCTTTGGTGCTCCTGGTGTGGTTCCGGGAGAAGTTCCGACGACTTTGCCGAATGTCCCTTTGACTTTGAATGCGGAAGGAACGGCTTATACGTTTGAAGGGACTGACAATCAGAATAACCGTCAGCTTACTTACAAAGGGGAAGTGTCGAAAGATAAGATGACGTTGGCTATCCAGGTGAAGATGCCTGCCAATAATTTTGTAGGAACCTGGAATGTTGGTAGCGAAAATGCAATTTCCATGACTTGGGAATCAGGGAAAAAGATCAATGTCGGCGGACAGGAATTACCGACAAGTGCAGTAGGAGCTATGGCGAGTGCTTTATTGTCTCCAATGGTGGCAGAAGCATTGCAGTCGGTTACTTTTCTGGAAGACGGAAATATCGTAGCTTCTTATAAGAAGAAAGGAACTAGCGATTGGCAGACTTCGCCGATCAACTTGGCTCATTATTATATCAAAGACAATAAAATCTATGTGCAGTTGCATATCACACAGATATTGAGTACACGTGCCAATATCTCGGATATGCTTAGTTTGCTGAAAGATATGCAAATGTATCTGATGGAAGGAATACCGATGACCTATTCGCTGACAGCCGATGCCGTTCAGATTGGCTTGGCGACCGACGAAGCAAAGGCTATTCTTTCATTATTGACTTCAGATTTCCTGCGGGATAAGGTAATTGGTATTCTGCCCGAAGATATTTCGCCTGTAGTGAAACCGATACTGGAACAGATGCCGGATGTCTTGAAAGAGACTACCAAACTGGAAATACAGTTGAGTTTGAAGAAGTGATCATTCATCTTGTTATAGACGAGCAGCCGGACATCCGACAAAAGGAAGTCCGGCTGTTATTCTTTGGGCGAATCTGAAACTAAATAGGCAATAGGTTTGTTTTTATAGAAAAAGGAGGAAAGATGTGGGATAGTCTGAATGCTATTTTGAGCAGTACGGAGATTACTTCATCGACAGCTTTGGTTCGTTTGCTCATCAGTTTCGTATTAGGAGCTTCGATAGGATTGGAGCGTCAGTACCGGCGTCGGGAAGCAGGACTGCGTACTTTTACGTTGATATGTTTGGGTTCTACTGCAGCAATGCTGATTTCTATCTGGATTCCGCAAAGCTATCCGAACTTTCTGAACGGAGATCCGGGACGGATTGCCGCACAAGTGCTTTCGGGCATTGGTTTTCTGGGCGCAGGAGCCATTATTCAAAGCAAAGGAAGTGTGTACGGACTGACTACGGCCGCTTGTATTTGGGTAGTAGCCGTCATCGGTTTGGCTGTCGGAGCCGGAATGTTTGTCCCGGCTTTGATTACTACGCTGGTAACTTTGTTTGTACTTCTGAGTGTAGAGCAGTGGGAACGGAAAATGTTCCTGAATGGAGTCAACAAGATTTTGTCTATTCATTGTACAACGGCAACGCCGGACTTGAAAGCGATTCGGCGATTGTTGGAAAAGAACGGTGTTTTTATTGTGAACGTTTCGTTCGAGAGTTTGTATGACGAGGATCAGTCTGTCATTACCTATAAAGTGAATGTAAAAGCGATTTCTTCCTATACAAATTTATTCGAAGAAATACGGAAATTAGGAATTGTTTCACAAATCAAGTTGGTAGAATAATTCTTTTTCTACCAACCTGATCCTCTATGGAGTTTATTCCAGTTCGCCTTTCAGCATTTTCCCAGCAATTTCGGCCGCTTTGGCTACATAATGTCCGCAAGGACGGCTGGAATAATAAGCTGCGTTTCGGATAGACGGAGTCGGACTTGTCTGCGAAGCTTCTGTAGGTGGCAATAACTCACGGCAGATAATAGTGCCGAATTCTTCTTTAAACAAGCTACCCATCTTCTGAACAATTGCATAGTTGCGTGTACGAGCTTCCTGGTCTAGCGTATCAACGACTGGATATCTAAAACCGGCAAGCATTGACATGGCACTGACGGTACCACATACTTCGCGCATTCGTCCCATACCGCCACCAAATGAAACCGACATGCTCTTGGCCATTTCCAAATCCAATTCGAAGACATCCGCGTATGCCAGGAAAACCGATTGGGCACAGTTATAACCCGATTCGAAGTTTTCAACGGCCTTTTTTACCCGCTCTTCTATATTGAAATCTTTCATGATAAAACCCGTTTACTACGCATTATAACTCATAATCCACGCAAGCCCGGTCTGCCTTCACCGGACCAATGATTCCTTTAGCTACGGCTACATGTTCCGGATGATTGGCATATGTATTCACATCAGCCAGCGAATCCAGTTCAGTAATCAGGATCAAATCCCAAGTTTCTGCCGGATTGCAATTGAACTTAACTTCTATGCTGCGCAGTACGTCAATTTTATCGATCAAGGCTTCCAACTTTGTCTTGATTTCGTCTAATTTAGCCTGTTTTTCGGCAGGAGAGGCGAACTCCTTCAACTTAAACATTACAATGTGTCTAACCATATCGCGTTTATTTAAATATGTTCGTTCAAATAAGAGTCTTTATAACCCAGAAAATATAAGATTCCATCGAGTCCGATTGTCGAAATAGACTGTTCGGCCGTTGCTTTGACTTTAGGCTTGGCATGGAAGGCAATACCTAATCCCGCAATACTGATCATGGGCAAGTCATTGGCTCCGTCGCCAACGGCAACGGTCTGACGAATATCTACATTCTCTACTTGTGCAATCAGCCGCAGCAATTCTGCCTTTCGTTTGCCATCTACTACTTCTCCTAAGTAACGTCCTGTCAGTTTTCCGTCGATTACTTCTAGCTCATTGGCATAGACATAATCTATACCGAACTTCTGTTTCAGGTAATTTCCGAAGTAAGTAAATCCACCGGAAAGGATAGCTATCTTGAAACCGACTTTTTTCAGTACACGCATCAGTCGGTCGGCTCCTTCTGTGATCGGCAAGTTCTCGGCTATTTCCTGCATGACCGAAACATCCAGACCTTTTAACAAGGCACAACGGCGGCGGAAACTTTCGGTGAAATCAATTTCTCCCCGCATGGCTGATTCAGTAATTGCCTTGACTTCGTCGCCCACACCTGCGCGGATTGCCAACTCATCAATTACTTCCGTCTCGATCAGTGTTGAATCCATATCAAAACAAATCAGGCGGCGCATCCGTCGGTACATACTGTCTTCCTGGAAAGAAATATCCACTTGCAGTTCTGTAGCCAGCTTCAGGAAGTCCGCTTTCATCTTCTCTTTGTCTTTAGGCGTACCACGAACGGAAAACTCTACGCTGGCTTTGGGTGTACGTTCATTCTCATCCAGCGGAATACGTCCGGTTAATCGCTTAATGTCATCAATATTCATATCTTGTTCCGCAATAATCCGGCTGACACCTGCAATTTGTTTGGCTGTCAGCTTTCGTCCCAAGATAGTAACAATATATCGGTTGCGTCCTTGCATACTGACCCATTTGCTGTAGTCTTCCGGTGAAATCGGTTTAAAGCGAATATTCACACCCAATTCATAACTCTTGAACAATAGTTCTTTCAGTATCTCTCCGGAAGTCGAAGCATCGCACTGGATGAGAATACCTAACGACAGATTGTTATGAATATCTGCCTGACCAATATCCAGGATATTGGCATTATTCTGCGCCAAGATTTCTGTCAGCTTGGCCGTTACACCCAGGCGATCCGTGCCATTGATGTTTAGTAGTATTAGTTCTTCGTTTGTTGCCATAATAGTCTGTTTGGGGAAAATGTATATATTTTTCTTGTTTATCAGAGCGAACTCAAGATAGTTTCAATCAGATTTCTAGTTTCCTGTACGGGATCTTTAGCACGAATGATGGTACCGGAAATAGCAATTCCGGTTATTCCGGTTTTCATCAAGGCAGGAATGTCTTCTATCTCAATTCCGCCGATGGCATAAACCGGCAATGTAATGCCCGCTTCCCGGCATTGTTCAAGGATTCGTTTATATCCATCCAATCCCAAAATCGGACTTAGTTTCTTCTTGGTTTGCGTGAAACGGAACGGACCTAATCCGATATATGATGCACCCAGCCGGGCGGCGTGACAAATATCTTCAAACGTATTGGCCGTAGCGCCGATCAGAAAATCTGTTTTACCCGATTGATGAACCAACTCACAAGCTTGATCAACCGGCATGTCGTTCTTTCCTAAATGGACGGCCGTAGCACCTGACTCTAATGCCATTTGTACATCATCGTCAATACAAAGCCGAGCCTGATAAGGCGCACACAGTTTGACCAGTTCACGGGCTGTTTCCAAAGATGGATTATCTTTCATCCGAAGCTGAATCCATCGGCATCCGCCTTCCAATACCCATTGCGTTTCTTGTTGTTCAGTATATTGATCTGTCCGGTTAGTAATAAACATCAACCGGTTACTTCCTTCGTAGGTTGTATTCATGATTCTTTTATAGCTGTTATTAATTGATTGAATCGTTCCATGATTTCCCGACTGTCGCTTTCGCCGGGTTGTTTTCCCCATAAGGCACCTAATACAACAGCACCACCAAATCCTAATCCTTTTAACTGCCGGATATGTGAAGCATCTATTCCTCCTAACGCAAATACTTTTGGGTTGATAAATCCTCTTTCCGTTGCTTCTTCCAGTTCGTGCCACGGGAAACCATTTCCATAACCTTCTTTGGATATACTCTGAAAGATCGGACTTAAGAACAGATAATCCAGCGATTTCCAGGTATCCAGTTCTTGAATGGAATGACAGGAACGACTGATACTGCCTGTAAAGTGATCGGGAGCATTCGGATTTCTTCGATTAAGATGAACGCCGCCTAAGGCATATTCGCTAGCCAAACTGAAATGATCGTGGATCACTATTCGGGAATAAAACTGATCCGGAATCTGATGAATCAGCGCAGCGATTATTTCTTTTCCGGCATCCGGTTTACGGAGATGCAATCTTTCCAACCCGGCTTCGAATAGGGAAGTGATAATCTTTCCTTCACCCGGAAAGCAGGTTGGAGTTGTAATGGCAATCAGTTGTTTCATGATTCAATAACTCTTTTCTGTAAAGGCTTCGGATCAAACAGATGATTCATCGGTCCGTGACCATGGCCGGCGGTTACATCGGCTCCTGCCAGTAAGCCTTTCTGGACATATTCTTTTGCCAGCCGAACAGATTCCGTCAGAGAATGTCCCAAAGCTAATGATGCCGCGATGGCTGATGATAACGTACAACCCGTTCCATGCGTATTGACGGTCTGAACGGTTTCCGCCTGAAAAGTCACAGCTGGTTGATTGAGCTGGTATAAACGGTCAATCCTTTGTTCTCCTTCCAGGTGTCCGCCTTTAATCAATACAGCTTGACATCCTTTAGCAAATAATAATTGTGCTGCCTCATCCATATCTTTTATCGAATGAATCTGAATGCCTGTCAGGAATTCTGCCTCCGGAATGTTGGGTGTAATCAGTGTAGTCCGGGGAAACAATAAATCAACCATCGCTTCAATGGCATCGTCTTGCAACAGCCTGCTACCGCTGGTTGAAATCATAACCGGATCAACAATAATCCATTTCGGGCGATATTGATCAAGAGCAGCAGCCACAACTTGAATGGCTGCTTTGTTATATAGCATTCCTGTCTTGACGGCATCAATGGTGAAGTCTTCGAAGACGGCATCTATTTGTCCTTTCAATATTTCTGGAAGAATCGGTTGAATGCCTCTTACACCCAATGTATTCTGTGCGGTTATGGATGTAATGGCCGACATACCATAAACACCCAGTGCGGAAAAGGTTTTCAAGTCTGCTTGAATTCCCGCACCTCCGCAACTGTCCGAACCGGCAATTGTAAGTGCCGTCGGATATCTGTATTGTTCTTTTGTTCTCATCATAGAACAAAGGTACTTAATAATTCACTTTCTGGAAGACTTACTCCTGTAAAAATACCCAATTATTTTCGGTGGAAAGATCTTCTCTGTACAAGAAACCTTCCCATTCAAAGGCTTTAATCGCTTCCGGATCTTGAATTTGCTGACGGATAATTTGCCGGCACATCTCTCCGCGAGCCATCTTGGCATAAATAACAATGGTTTTCAGTTTCCCGTCTTTCCGAATCTTGAATTCAGGAGTAATCACGCGAACTTCCTTTTCTATTTGTTTCCAGAAGAAAGCAGGTTGGATATCCTGACTTGCCAGATTCAGTAAGATTCCATCATCGGACCGAACTGCATCAATTAATGGTTGGGTTTGCTTTCCTTGCCAAAATTGATACATATTACCTTCCGTTAATTCCGGAATCTTAATATCGTATTCCATCCGATAAGGTTTGATCAAGTCTGAAGCTGAAAGCAATCCGTAACAGATCGAGACAATCTTCAGATGTTGTTGCGCAAAGCTGAAATCAGCTGCCGTAAAGTCTTCCGGATGAATGTGCTTAAAGACAACTCCTGTATAAGCCAGTAAGGCTTGTAAGCCGGGAACATCGGTCGCATGAAAGTCCTGAAAGCGCTTATAGCTTTCGAGTGCCAGCTTCGGACTTAACTTGAGGCTACGTTTCAACTCTTCTGTAGATAAATGCGTCATATGCCAAGCAATTTCTTCGGCTTCATGTTGGAAAAGAGGCTTAGTCGCAGCTTCCATCTGAACCGGACTTTTATCCGTCATCGTTTTTGCGGGAGAAATGATCAGTTGCATAACGTGAATGTAATAAGATAAAGAAGGAGCCATGCAGTGACTATTGGTCCACATGACTCCTCTAGAAATGAATTTTTGGTCCCTAGTATATACAGAATTATTTATTCCCTTTGTCGATCTGCTCCTGAACGATCGCATCAACTACGGCAACTGTTGTCAGGTTCAGAATATCGCGTGTTGAACTTTCCACATCCGTGAAGTGGATCGGTTTGTTCAATCCCATTTGGATCGGACCGATAGATTCAACATTTCCCATCTCGAGCATCAATTTATAAGCGCTGTTTGCTGAACTCAAGTTCGGGAATACCAAAGTATTGACTTCTTTATCCTTCAGTTTGTTGAACGGATACATTTCATCCCGTAACCGTTTGTTGAGAGCAAAGTTGACTTGCATTTCTCCGTCGATTGTGATTTCCGGATAATTGGTATGCAGATAATCGATGGCATCGTGTACTTTCAGCGGACTTCCTTGTTTGTCAGCGCCGAAGTTTGAGTAAGAAAGCATAGCCATCACCGGCTCATGGGCAAAGAATTTGACTGCATCATGCGTCAGACGGGCAATGTCGATCAATACTTCTGTAGAAGGATGACGGTTGATCAAGGTATCAGCCATGAAGTAAGTTCCTTTCTTGCCAGAAATGATATGCATGGCACCAAAGTGTTTGTAAGTCGGACGAATACCGATAATCTGTTCCGCCAGTTTCGTAACTTCTGAATAACGGCTGTAAACACCTGTCATGAAAGCATCTGCATCACCTGTTTCAACCATCATCATACCAAACGCATTCCGGTTAAACATGATTTCACAAGCTTCTGAATAGGTTACACCTTCCCGTTCGCGCTTCTTGGCAAGGATGGAGGCATATCGATGACGGCGGTCAGTTTCACTGTCTGAACGCATATTAATGATTTCTATACCTTCCAGGCTAATGTTTTCTTCTCCTGCCAGTTTATGCAGATAATCCCAGTTGCCTAATAAGATAGGTTGGCAGATTCCTTCTGCTTTAGCTTCAGCTGCTGCTTTCAGCATATTGATATGGTTTGCTTCAGCAAAGACAACACGCTTCGGATTGGCTTTGGCCATATCTGTAAACGAGCGAAGCAACTTGTTGTCATAGCCCATCATTTCACGCAAATGGTTGGCATATTCATCCCAATCTGTAATTTCCCGACGGGCAACTCCCGAATCCATCGCTGCTTTTGCTACTGCACAAGATACACGAGTCAGCAATCTGGGATCAAGAGCTTTCGGCAGGATATAATCCCGACCAAAAGTAGTACGTTTCAACTTATAAGCCGCATTGACAACGTCGGGTACCGGTTCTTTAGCCAGTTGTGCAATCGCTTTCACAGCAGCCAGTTTCATCTCTTCATTGATGGCACGTGCACTGGTGTCAAGTGCGCCACGGAAGATGTACGGGAATCCTAATACGTTATTAATCTGGTTCGGATAATCCGAACGTCCGGTAGCAAAGATGATATCTTCTCTCGATTCCATTGCATCGGCATACGAGATCTCCGGATTTGGATTGGCTAAGGCAAAGACAATCGGATTCGCATTCATTGAGCGAACCATTTCTTTAGTCAATACGTCAGCTACTGACAAGCCCAAGAATACGTCTGCACCAGCAACCGCTTCTTCCAGTGTTTTTACCGGACAATCTGTTGCAAACTCTCGCTTCTGTTCGTTTAGATCCGTACGCTGTGTCGAGATAACTCCTTTACTGTCGCACATGATGATGTTCTCTTTGCGGGCACCCAGCATCACATATAATTTAGTACATGAAATGGATGCTGCTCCAGCTCCGTTGACAACGATCTTAACGTCTTCAATCTTCTTGCCAGCTACTTCAAGAGCATTGATGAGTCCGGCTCCCGAGATAATCGCTGTTCCGTGCTGATCGTCGTGCATAACCGGAATATCCAATTCATTTTTCAACCGAGTCTCAATCTCAAAACATTCCGGAGCCTTGATATCTTCCAGGTTGATACCACCGAAGGTCGGTGCAATTGCTTTGACTGTCTCGATGAATTTCTGCGGATCTTTTTCATCCACTTCAATATCGAACACATCTATTCCGGCAAAGATCTTAAATAACAGACCTTTTCCTTCCATTACAGGCTTACCGGCCATTGCTCCGATATTACCAAGACCCAATACGGCTGTACCGTTAGATATAACGGCTACCAAATTTCCTTTGGCTGTATATTTATATGCATCCAGCGGATTCTTCTGTATTTCCAGACAAGGTTCAGCAACACCCGGTGAATAAGCCAATGACAAATCAGCCTGTGTGCTGTAAGGCTTTGTAGGAATAACCTCAATTTTTCCTGGTTTGCCCTCGGCATGGTAACGCAGGGCATCCTCTTTTGTAACTTTTGCCATGTTTCTTATAGAATGTAAGTTTGTTTAATCAAAATGCTTATCAATGTCGTTTATTCGACGCGCAAAGGTAATAATTTATCAAGATAATTCCGCCATTTATTCATTCGATTATTCATATGCTTCCAAAATAAACGAGAATCAAATTCAAAACCAACTTATTTTGAATTTGATTCTCGTTTATTTGAAAGACTAATTTCTCTGATCTTAAAAAGAGAATAGTTTATTTTTACCTCGGAGCTTTCCGATATAGATAAATGGCGATGAAAGTATATAAAATATTAGGTATCCAGGCAGCCACCATCGGACTTACATATCCGCTAATGGCAAAGGTGGATGTGATCGTCATAAACAAGATGTATGAGAAGCTAAGAGCCAAACCGATACCGATATTCAAACCCATTCCTCCTTTAACCTTTCTGGAAGAAAGAGAAGCTCCAATAGCTGTTAGGATAAAAGCCGCCATGATTGTGGCATATCGCTTGTGATATTCGATCTCGAATGTCTGGATGTTTCCAATTCCTCGTTTCTGCTGACGGCTGATATACGTATGCAATTCCGGAGAAGTCATGGTTTCACAGTCATTGACCGAGATGAGAAAGTCCGACGGAACAATAGTCAGTGTCGTATCCAAGCGAGAACCTTGTGTAATGTATTCGCGCATGCCGTCGAAATCCCGTATCGTATAGTCTATGACTTGCCAATGATATAAGGTATCATATTTAATGGAATTGGCCGTCAGACGTGATACCAGTCGTTTCCCTTCAAAGTGTTCCAGAGAAAAGCGATAACCCATATTCGAACGAGCTTCATAACGGTCGAAGTAGGCAATAATACCGGGTTCTACTTCCAATTGTACATTTCGGGCATACGTTGTCGCTTTGTTCTTGATGTATTTATTCTGGAAATCAATACGAGTCTTGTTGGATGGCGGAATGATGAAGGCATTTAATATAAATGTTACCGTAGCAATGATCGCTGCAGATATACCATATGGCAACATCAATCGCCTGAAGCTCATACCACTTGCCAGCATCGCAATGATTTCAGAGTTGTCTGCCAGTCGGGAAGTAAAGAAGATAACGGCAATGAATGTAAATAGCGGACTGAACAGATTGGCAAAATACGGAATGAAATTCAAGTAATAATCAAAGACAATCGCTTTCAGTGGCACTTCCGGACGAAGGAATTTATCAATCTTTTCATTGATATCGAAAACCACTGAAATCGAAATAATCAGTAAGATGGCAAAGACATAGGTGCCAAGGAACTGTTTGATGATATACCAATCTATTCTTTTTAGCTTCAAGTTCATATTGCTATTATAATCGGTTGTCCATCTGACGAACCATTTGGGATTTCCAAGTTGAGAAATCACCTGCTATGATATGTTTACGCGCTTCTTTTACCAGCCAGAGATAAAAGGCCAGATTGTGTATGGAAGCTATTTGCAAACCTAATATTTCATTGACTTTGATCAGGTGATGCAAATAGGCTTTCGTATAAATCCGATCAACAAAGGAAGGACCTTCCGGATCAATCGGAGAGAAATCGTATTCCCATTTCTTGTTACGCATATTCATCGTTCCAAAAGGAGTAAAGATCTGTCCGTTTCGTCCATTACGGGTTGGCATGATACAATCAAACATATCAACGCCTCGTTCTATCGCTTCCAGAATATTGATCGGTGTTCCGACACCCATTAAATAACGAGGTTTGTCTTTGGGTAAAATACCATTGACCAACTCAATCATTTCATACATCTTTTCTGTTGGCTCACCAACGGCCAGACCTCCGATAGCGTTTCCATCAGCTTCCTTGGCCGCTACATTTTCGGCTGCACGGATTCGCAGTTCAGGATATACACATCCTTGTACAATAGGAAAGAGGCTTTGCTGATATCCATATTTAGGTTCCGTTTCATTGAAACGCTTGAAACAGCGATCCAGCCAACGTTCGGTTAGACCTAACGACTGTTTGGCATAATCAAACTCCGCGTCGCCCGGGCAACATTCGTCGAATGCCATGATGATATCAGCACCAATGGTTCGCTCGATGTCCATTACTTTTTCCGGAGTAAACAGATGTTTGGAGCCATCGATGTGAGAACGGAATTCAGCTCCTTCTTCGCGCAATTTCCGATTTTCTGATAATGAGAAAACCTGAAAGCCTCCACTGTCGGTCAAGATAGGGCGATCCCAGCCGTTAAACTTATGCAGTCCGCCTGCTTTCTCTAAAATATCCAGTCCCGGACGAAGATATAAATGATAAGTATTACCCAGAATGATTTGGGCTTTAATATCATCTTTCAACTCAGGCATGTGAACAGCCTTTACGGCTCCTTGCGTACCTACGGGCATAAATATAGGCGTCTCGATTACTCCGTGGTCGGTAGTAATCAAGCCCGCCCTTGCATTTGTTTTTGTATCGTTATATTGTAATTCGAATTTCATGACCGCAAAGGTATGAAATAATACGGAATTGACAACAGACTTAGAAACCAAAATCGGTTACTTCGATCTCTTTCACTTCTTCCTGTTTTGGCTTTTCTACCTGTTTGTGGACATCGTTTGCCTTGATGATAATGGCTCGCATCGGACGAACCGGACAAATGGATTCACAACCACCGCAACCGATACAAAGATCGGGGTTTACTTGTGGAATGGTGAGTGTACCTTTGTAAGGCATCATTTGTACAGCCTGTGTCGGACAGTGCTCAGAGCAGGCTCCGCAATCGGTGTTTTCCGTATGAACGATGCAACGATTAATAAAGAAATGTGCCACACCTACTTGTGTAGTTGCTTTCTCTTCCTTTGTGATCGGACGAATGGCATGAGTAGGACATACTTCCGAACATACCGTACATTCGTAATTGCAATAACTGTTCAGGTAAGACATGTGGGGTTTCAACAGATAATCAAAACCATATTCCATTCCTGCCGGACGTAAAACCTGGCTGGGGCATTGTGTTACACAAAGGTGACAACCTGTACACAAGTCTTTAAAGCGTTCGATACTCAAGGAACCCGGAGGTGTAATCGGAAGCCATTTCTTCCGATTCTTGTGGCCTTGTCTGTTTCCTGCTCCGTGTTTGTGCGAACAGTTGGCATGATCGCAATCGTCACCACACTGGCATTCTTCCTGATGTAAGGCTTGTGCCAGGGCAGAAACAGCCGGAAGAGTAGAAACAACTGTCGCTCCTGTAGCCAAAAAGGTACGGCGGCTATTGGTGGTTGTGCTCATTTCCTGACGAACGGGCTGAACAGATGCTTCAACTTTCTTGGTTTGTTTGGCTGTAAATGAAATACTTCCTTTGGCGCAAACAGATATGCAGTTGAAACAGTCTACACAACGCGACATATCAACCGTCTTGTCCTTACTGTTGATTGCTTCTGCTTTACAAGTATGTTCACAAAGGCCACAGCCTACGCAACTTTCCGGATCGATGGCAATATGAAAAACTGCTTTCCGAGAAAACAGACTCAACAGGGAACCGACTGGGCAGATTGTATTGCAGAACAAACGACCTCTCCACACAGTTAATCCGATGAATAGGAGCAGGGCTATAATACCACTGATAAAACCGGCGGTAGTAACGGTCGAAACCGTCACCTGATAAAGACTGTAATTATCCATGGCCATGAGCGCTTCTGCTAATCCGTTGTTGGTCCAGATCACCAACGGGCGGAAAAGATTTGAAGCAATTCGTCCGAAGTTACTGTACGGGTCCAACCAAAGAGCAACACTCGCTATACCCGAAAAAGCACTTACCAGTGTGAAAAACAGCAAGACATAGCGCAACACGTTCATGGGCTTGTGATAAGAAAAACGGCGGATGCCATTCTTTTTTGTCCGGCATTTCCCATAAATCCAATTAATCAGGTCTTGCAACACACCGGCCGGACAAACGGTTGAACAATATAAACGGCCTATGACTACCGACAGCAGTAATTGAACGATTAAAGCAATCCACATCGAACCCAGCAAAGCCGGCATGATTTGTACTTGCAACCAGACATGGGTCTGATCAGGTAACAAATCAGCAAAGTCTACAAAAAATAAAAGAATAGGTATAAAGAAAAGGAGAGCGAGCAGTACTCGCACTCCCTTAAGGTAATTTTTCTTCTTCATCAGTGATCAAAGTTTGATACGTTTGATATTTAGTGATTTCAAATTGGTCGTACCTAAATGATTAGCTTCTCCACGGCCAATATGGGCAACTGCTTCAAGATCGAGTTTCTTGACTTGATTAAACAGGTTAAGAGCTGCCATATCAATGGCTACGATGTTGGGAGAAACAATCAGCGTCTTCAGCGTAGCTACGTCGGCCAGTGTTTTACCTTGCGGGCCGTTCTGGTGCATGATGCGATAAGCATCAACGATATTCAAGACAGGTTTCTTTTCCCAGGTACAGATGTCAGCAATACATTGTTGCAAATCATTCTGGTGAAAATAACGTCTGTCCCATACAATACCCATATAATTCTTCATGGCGCAAGTCATTTTAGCTCCACCATGATTCTTTAATACAGGAACATTGATCCAAACATCCGCTTCAATCAAGGCTTCATGTATCTTGGCTGATTTCAGTTTTACGCCATTCGGTATTTGTACCTCTTTATAATATTTCTCATCGTTCCCTGGCATGATGATACCTCCTGCTTCTTTTACCGCCTTTTCAATACCACTTGTTTCATAACACTTTTGCCAATTATCACAAGTATGATCGAAAACGGTTACTTTTTCTGCTCCGGCATCCAGGCATTTCTTGACAAGAGCTTTTACTAACTTCGGGTTAGTATTGCCAGCCATCTCCGGACTTCGGTCCCAACCGATATTGGGTTTGATAACGACTTTTTGCCCCTTTTTAATATAATTACCGATTCCACCCAGTTCGTTCAGCGCTTTGTCCAGCATGACTTCCGGTTCTCCACCCATAATGGCTACCATATCAGGAACTTGTTCTACAGCCATTGAATTGGAAGATAAGGCAGCTCCTAATTTGTCAAAGTTCAGCGTCAGTGCGGCTCCTGCCATCACACTGGTCTTAATAAAATCACGACGTTTCATAAGAGATGTATTTTTGTATATTGGTTTATATTCCTACGCACAAATTTATATGATTTTGGAAATATTCTACTATCTTTGAAACAAAATAAGAAAATTTATGATTTTAAAGTATCCCATATCGATTCCGGATTTCCTTTCTACTTGTCAGGAGATAGAACATAAGCCTTGCTTTGAACTCGTATTGAGTGATTTACTGTACGAACATGGCGTTTTGCAGCCAGAGCCTTTTGGTTTGCAAGGTATTCGGAAAGTCATTGAAGTGTACGAGCAAAGTTTATCCCTCGGAAAGTCATCCAGTAAAAAAGAAATGCCTTTCTTCCGCGAGCATCAATTACGGCTGATTGGTCCGGAACTGGTTCCTTTTTCCTGTTCTTTATATGAAGAATCAACTTCCTTTACACCTGCCCAAAATGATTTATGGATAAGTCTTGATTCAGAAGATCTGATTGACTTGTGTCTGGGCGAGAACTTGTCGCTGGTTTGTTGCAAGTATGACGAGAACGAAATGCAGGAAACTTTCGAACCTTTATTAAAACAGGAATACGAGAAGATCCTTTTTGATGAAGAAAACACCGGATTTCTGCCGGGCTCTCGTTTCGTTTCCTTATTATATAAAACCTTGTTTGAATGGAGACCGGCTGTTGAACAACCTTGTAAAGAATGGCGGATCACGTCTCTTAATACGCCAGAAGAAGCTGATTACCGATGGAATGGAACGACTTTAAAGCCAATGAAAGCCATACAAGTTCCGGCTTCTTACATCCGTCAGATAGAAATCTATCCGGATTATCAGCAAGAGCCCGCTCTTTATACGGCTCTTATTGGAGCGTTGAAGAAAGTTGGCTTGGTGCCGGAACTATTGCTTACGGGCTTAGTGGAATAAAAGAAACAGATCGTAAAACACATAGCAAGTTTATAGGAATATGGTTACATTATCGAATCAACAATTGACAGTTCAGGTTTCGCCCGAAGGAGCGGAACTTTGTAGTATCCGAGGGAACCGATCCCAAACGGAGTATTTATGGCAGGCTGATCCGGCGTATTGGAAACGGCATTCACCGGTTTTGTTTCCTATCGTTGGTAGCGTTTGGGAAAATACATACCGGCAAAACGGACAAACTTATTCGTTGTCGCAGCATGGTTTTGCACGGGATATGACGTTTTCCCTAATCTCACAAACGGAAACCGAAGTCTGGTTTCGTCTGGAAAGTAACGAAGAGACCTTGAAAAAGTATCCTTTTCCGTTTGTTCTGGAAATAGGTTATCGCCTGGAGCAACAATCTGTTCGGGTGATGTGGCGAGTGATAAATCCGGCTTCGCAGGAAATGTTTTTCCAGATAGGAGCGCATCCGGCATTTTATTATCCGGATTTCTGTCCGGATACAGCTGAACGTGGTTTCTTCTCGTTTGATAAAAAAGACGGTTTGTCTTGTATCCTGATTGCAGAAAAAGGTTGTGTAGCCTTGGATAAACATCCTGTTTCATTGCAAGACGGCTTACTTCCGCTGGACATTCATACATTTGATCGGGATGCGTTGGTACTTGAGGACCGACAGATAAGCCAGGTGACGTTGCTCGACAAGCAAAAACAGCCGCACCTTTCCTTGGAATTTACAGCTCCGGTTGTCGGACTTTGGTCGCCTCCTGCCAAGAATGCGCCGTTTGTCTGCATTGAACCGTGGTACGGACGTTGTGATCGTGTCCATTATGCCGGCGAATACAAGGACAAAGACTGGATACAACAGCTGAACGGAGGCGAGACTTTCGAAGCGGATTATACCATTACCTTATATAAAGAATGCTGATATGGAAAGAACATTTAAAGTTATCTTGAAACCGTTGCAGCGTTTTGCCATTCAGAAGCCCAACGCCAGCGTTTTGCTGTTTCTGGCTACTATCTTGGCCATGATCTTGGCAAACAGTCCGTTGCAAGACCGGTATCATCATTTTCTGCAATTCCCTGTAAAGCTGGTATTCGGCGACTTCAGTATCTTTTCTCATCACGGAGAACCGCTTTCGATGTTGGCTTTTGTCAACGATGCTTTGATGGCTGTTTTCTTCTTTACGATTGGTCTGGAGATCAAACAGGAAGTTCTGGTAGGAGAGTTACAGTCTTTCCGGAAAGCTTTGTTGCCGATTGTGGCGGCTATTGGCGGAATGGTTGTGCCGGTGCTGTTTTATTTCCTGGTTTGTCATGAAGGTCCGGAAGCGAATGGTGCTGCTATTCCAATGGCTACCGATATTGCCTTTGCGCTGGCTGTATTGGGATTACTGGGGAAACGTGTACCACTGACGATGCGTATCTTCCTGACTGCCTTGGCCGTGGTAGATGATATTGGTGGAATCATCATCATCGCCTTGTTTTATAGTGGACATGTTTCGTTACAGCCGTTGTTGATTTCGGCTTTCTTGCTCTTGGTTTTGTATTTGGGTGGAAAGATGAAGATCTACAACCGTCTGTTCTATTATGCTTTAGGCTTTTGTGTTTGGATGTTGTTTATGGAATCCGGTATTCACCCAACTATCGCGGGTGTTTTGGTTGCCTTTACAGTTCCCGCCAAACCTAAAATTGATTTGGAACGCTTTACCGGTGATATGACTGAATATCTTTCGATGCTCGATTCGAATGATGTGAAGAGTTGCGACCGCGCTTCGGTTTTGACTTCCCATCAAATCCAGGTACTGAACAATATTCACATGTGTACAGATCATTCCATCAGTCCGCTGCAATCCATTGCTCACCGCCTGCATCCGTGGGTAAATAATCTGATATTGCCGCTGTTTGCCTTTGTGAATACCGGTGTAACGTTTGGTGATATCCGTCCGGAATCATTGATACATGTACCGTTGGCCATTGTATTGGGATTGATAGCCGGTAAGTCGCTGGGTATTTTCAGCTTCTCTTATCTGTTTATCCGTAGTGGTATTATTCCGAAGCCGCAGGGACTTAGCAAACGGACCTTGTTTGCCGTGTCGATGCTCGGAGGTATCGGTTTTACAGTAGCATTGTTTATCGCGAATCTGTCGTTTGATTCGACTACCGAACAGGGGATAGATCTGCTGAATCAGGCGAAGTTGGGTGTTTTTGTCGGTTCTTTCCTTTCTGGTCTGACCGGCTACTTGCTGCTTCGCATGGTACTTCCGAAAGAGAATAGCTAACAGAAATAAAAAACAATAGGCTAGGGCGAGTCTTTGGTGTCAGACCAAAGGCCCGCCTTTTTCTTTACCTTGAAGTCTTATCTGATTGGTTTCTAACCTACAGCATCCATCGTATTAATCCGATTCTGCCGAAGAATTAATCCAAAAGTAACGAAACATTAGGTTTCCTCCGGCCGAAGGATGTGTTTCCCCCGATCGAAGGATGCATGTCCTCCGACCGAAGGAAACCTTTCCTCCGATCGGAGGAAGATTAGTGTCCTATTGTATTTGACTTAATATCCAGGCGGAAATAAAATAAGGATCCGGCAGTTTGCAAAGAATAGCCTGTACCCGCAATGGATGAAAATCGATACATTTTTCGGCCTGATAGCTATCAAAAAGAACTATTCATAACTTTAAACACTGTAAAAAAAGCGCTGCCAGCGTGTGGTTTAGTATTATTTAACTGCAAAAGTTCAGCATACGGATTTAACATTTCTAATTTTGTGCAGCTTAAAAAAGAGAATAATATAACACTATAAATTTTTATTTATGAGTCAGACTGTGGATATTCGCGAGTTAAATGAGCGAATTGAGAGTAAGAGTTCCTTCGTAAATATGATTACGATGGGTATGGACCAGGTTATCGTAGGTCAGAAACATTTGGTTGAATCATTGTTGATCGGTTTGCTTTCTGATGGACATATCTTGTTGGAAGGTGTTCCTGGTTTGGCAAAGACTTTAGCCATCAAAACATTGTCATCTTTGATTGACGCGCAATACAGCCGAATACAGTTCACCCCGGACTTGCTGCCGGCCGACGTTATCGGTACCATGATTTATAGTCAGAAAAGCGAAGAATTCCAAGTTAAACAAGGTCCCGTCTTCGCTAATTTTGTATTAGCCGATGAAATTAACCGTGCTCCGGCCAAGGTACAGAGTGCTTTGCTCGAAGCGATGCAGGAACGTCAGGTAACTATTGGTGAACGGACATACAAGCTGCCGGAACCTTTCCTGGTAATGGCTACACAAAACCCAATTGAACAGGAAGGTACTTATCCGCTACCGGAAGCTCAGGTGGACCGTTTCATGCTGAAGGTTATTATCAGCTATCCGAAGAAAGAAGAAGAAAAACTGATTATCCGTCAGAATATCTCAGGTATCAAACCGGAAATCAAGCCGATCTTGAAGAAAGAAGAAATCATGGAAGCCCGCAAGGTGGTTCGTGAAGTCTATCTGGATGAGAAGATTGAGCGTTACATTGTCGATATTGTCTTTGCCACTCGTTTCCCGCAAGAACACGGATTGGCTAATTTGGCAAATATGATTTCGTTCGGAGCTTCTCCGCGTGCTTCTATCAGTCTGGCATCAGCCGCTCGTGCTTATGCCTTCATCAAGCGTAGAGGCTATGTAATTCCGGAAGACATCCGTGCCGTTTGTCACGATGTATTGCGTCATCGTATTGGTTTGAGCTACGAAGCTGAAGCGAATAATCTGACAACAGAAGAAGTAATCAGTGAAATTCTGAATAAGGTAGAAGTACCTTGATAATAAACCCTAGCAACGGAGAATGGGTGATCCGGACAGGAAACGCCTCATTCTCCCAAGTCAATTTTCAATGATTAAGTTGATACAATGGAAACAAGTGAACTGTTAAAGAAAGTCCGTCGGATCGAAATCAAGACCCGTGGCCTTTCACGTAATATCTTTGCCGGGCAATACCATTCAGCATTCAAGGGACGTGGTATGGCTTTCAGTGAAGTACGTGAATACCAGTACGGGGACGATATTCGAGACATAGACTGGAATGTGACTGCGCGCTATATCCGTCCGTATGTAAAAGTCTTTGAAGAAGAGCGAGAATTGACCGTGATGTTGCTGATTGACGTATCCGGCAGCCGCGATTTCGGTTCCGTGAATGTGATGAAGAAAGAAATCATGACGGAGATAGCTGCCACATTGGCCTTTTCGGCTATACAGAATAATGATAAGATCGGGGTGATTTTCTTCTCGGATAAGGTCGAAAAATTCATTCCGCCGCAGAAAGGAAGAAAGCATATTCTGTATGTGATCCGCGAGTTGATCGATTTTCAGCCGGAAGACCGGCAAACCGATATAAGCCAGGTATTGAAATACCTGACGAATGCTATCAAAAAGCGTTGTACAGCTTTTCTGATCTCTGATTTTATCAATAAGGACAGCTTCAAGGATGCTTTGACGGTGGCTAACCGCAAGCATGACATGGTTGCCATTCAGGTATATGATCAGCGCGAGACAGAATTGCCGTCGGTCGGTCTGATGAAGATCAAGGATGCCGAAACAGGAAAAGAACAATGGATTGATACTTCATCGTCGCGTGTCCGCCAGGCGTACAAGGAATGGTGGGAGAAACGCCAGGAAGCAATGGATACAACATTCAAGAAATGCCGTGTTGATTCAGTCTCCATTCGTACGGAAGATGATTATGTGAAGTCGTTAATGGCTCTTTTCGAAAAACGAAATTAAAGAGAATCATGAATGTATTGAATAAAACTATATTGGTATTTTCGATGGCTGCCGGTTTGGTGGGCGGAAAGATCCAGGCACAACAGTCGCTGATTGATGTCAAGATTGATTCGGCTGCTATCCTGATCGGCGAGCAGACCAAGCTGCATTTGTCGGTTACTGCCGATAAGGATCGCCCGGTACAGATTGTTATTCCTGCAGATACCTTGATGCGTGGAGTAGAAGTACTGGAAATTTCCAAACCTGATTCGTCGGTTATAGAAAACAACAGGTTACTGATCAAGCAGGATCTGTTGATTACTTCCTTCGACTCGGCCTTGTATTTGCTTCCTCCGTTGAAAGTCATCGACGGGGCAGATACGGTTTATTCCAATCAGGTAGCTTTGAAGGTATCGACAGTTCCCGTAAATGTAGATAAGCCGGAAGAGTTTTATGACATTAAGGATGTGTGGAAACCTCCTTTCGTGTGGGCAGATTATTATCCGATTATTTACGGTGTGCTGCTGGGATTACTGTTGCTCTGTATTATTATATATGTAATCAAGCGACTGAAGAACCGGAAGTCTATTTTGCCGTTCTCAGAACCTGCCGAACCGAAATTGCCTCCTTTCGAGCAAGCCATGAAAGAACTGGATGCGTTGAAGGAAAAGAAACTGTGGCAACAAGGTTTGAACAAGGAGTATTATACCGCATTAACCGAAACCCTTCGTCGGTATATTGTAGATCGTTTCGGTGTCAATGCAATGGAGATGACATCCGGGGAAATATTGGATATCCTTCGGGGTGTGAAGGAAGCAGCGCCGGTTTATGATAAGTTACAGCAGATTCTTGGCTTGGCAGACTTCGTTAAGTTCGCCAAACTTCATCCGCTGCCCGACGAAAATGACCGGAGTATGACAAACGCTTATCTGTTTGTGACCGAAACGAAACCCGAAGAAGTAATTCCGGAGAAAGAAACTTCTGAAGCGACAGGAGGGGAAGAAGAAAAACAGAGTGAAACAAATGATTCTAAAATAAAGGAATAAGATGGTATTTGCAAATCCTACATATTTATATTTGTTGTTGCTATTAGTCCCGTTGATTGGCTGGTACATCTACAAGTTACATAAGAGTCAGGCTAGTTTGCAGGTCTCTTCGTCTGAAGCTTTCCAATTGCCGGGAACGTCATCCTGGAAAGTTTATATGCGACATCTGCCATTTGTTTTGCGTATGTTGGCCATAGCCTTGTTGATAGTCGTACTGGCTCGTCCGCAATCAACCAACAGCTGGCAGAATTCTTCTACGGAAGGTATTGATATTGTGATGGCAATGGATATTTCAACCAGTATGTTGGCAGAAGATTTGAAGCCGAATCGTCTGGAAGCGGCTAAGGATGTAGCGGCATCGTTCATCAACGGACGCCAGAATGATAATATTGGTCTGGTTGTTTTTGCTGCGGAAAGTTTTACACAATGCCCGTTAACCATTGATCACGGAGTTTTGTTGAATCTGTTTAAAGATATACAACCGGGCATTATCCAGGATGGTACAGCCATCGGATTAGGCTTGGCGAATGCCGTAAGTCGTATCAAAGACAGTCAGGCAAAGTCAAAAGTGATCATCCTGCTGACGGATGGTGTAAACAATACCGGTGAGATTGCTCCGGTAACGGCGGCAGAGATTGCCAAAACATTCGGTATCCGTGTTTATACCATTGGTGTAGGTACGCAAGGAGAAGCTCCTTATCCGATTCCGACAGCCTTTGGTGTACAATATCAGAATGTACCGGTTGAGATCGATGAGCAAGTATTAAAACAAATCGCATCTACGACAGGCGGACAATATTTCCGTGCAACGGACAATTCAAGCCTGAAGGAAATCTATTCGGAGATCGATCAGTTGGAAAAGACGAAAATCAGTGTTCAGGAATTCAGCAAGAAACAGGAAGAATACAAGAACTGGGCTTTGCTGGTATTTGCCTTGTTGCTGATTGAAGTTTTGTTGAGAAATACAGTGTTAAGAAATATTCCATAAAAACAGAAAGATATGTTTCGTTTTGCAAATCCGGAATTTTTATATCTGCTGCTGATATTACCGGCGTTGATAGTATTCTATATCTATGCCGTTATTCAAAAGCGGAGAGCAGTAAAGCGATATGGTAATCCGGCGTTATTGGTAGAACTTATGCCGGATGTATCGCCCAAACGCCAACATTTGAAGTTTTGGCTTTCGTTTGCAGCTATTGCCTTGATGATATTTGTTATTGCGGGTCCGCAGTTTGGTTCCAAGCTGGAAACCGTCAAACGTCAGGGAGTCGAAATCATGGTCTGTCTGGACGTTTCGAACTCCATGTTATCAGAAGATGTAGCTCCCAGCCGATTGGCAAAGGCTAAACAAATGTTGGCTAAGTTGACTGACGGACTTTCTAATGACAAAGTAGGTATGATTGTCTTTGCAGGTGACGCCTTTACACAGTTGCCTATTACATCCGACTACATATCGGCTAAAATGTTCTTGTCGTCTATCAGTCCGGAAATGATTTCAACACAAGGAACGGCGATTGGTGCCGCCATTAATCTGGCTGCCCGTTCATTTACACCGAATGAAACATCCGATAAGGCGATCATCGTGATTACCGATGGTGAGAACCACGAAGATGATGCCGTTGGTGCGGCCAAGATGGCTTCCGACAAAGGTATTCATGTAAATATCGTTGGTATTGGTGATCCGAAAGGTGCTCCGATTCCTATGGGAAGTGCAAACAATTACATGAAAGACAATGCAGGAAATGTAGTCATCACGAAGTTGAATGAACAGATGTGTCAGGAGATTGCTGCTGCCGGTAATGGAATGTATGTGCGGGCTGATAATACCAATTCGGCATTACGTGCCTTAGAGAAAGAGATAGAGAAGATGAATAAAACGGAAATGGACAGCAAAGTCTATTCCGAATACGACGAGCAATTTCAGATTCTGGCATGGATCGCTTTGATTCTTCTGATCGGTGACGTATTGACACTCGACAGAAAGAACCGGATCTTCAAGAAAATAAAGTTGTTCTCTTAAATCTTTAGTGAAATGAAATTGATACGGAAATCCATAGTATGTGTTGCGGTGCTGCTTTCGGGAAATATGTTGTCTTCAGCATTTGCCCAGAAAGCAGAGCGGAAACATGTACGCGAAGGCAATGAGTTGTATAAGACAGAAAAGTACACGGAGGCGGAAGTCGCTTATCGAAAAAGCTTGGATGTGAATCCTCGTTCTATCGAAGGAACTTACAACTTGGGTAATTCACTATACAAGCAGGATAAACTGAAAGAGGCAGCCGAACAATATCAGTTATTGGCCGGACAGGAAGCCAAGATGAAGGAAACTCCGGAAGGGAAGGCCCGTCTGGCTGAGATTTATCACAACATGGGTAACATCAGCATGAAAGGAAAAGATTATGCCCAGAGTGTGGAAGCCTATAAGCAGTCGTTGCGTTTGAATCCGAAAGATGATGAAACCCGTTATAATTTGGCTTTGGCCCAAAAGCTACTAAGCGACCAGCAGAATGAGGATCAAAGTCAAGACCAGAAAAACGAGGAAAAACAAGAAGATAAAGAAAACAAGGATCAGCAGCAACAGCAACAACAGCAGAAGCCTGATGATCAGAAGCAGAACAAGACTCAGGAAGAACAACAACAGAACGAACAGATGAGTCAGGACAATGCACAACAGATGTTGGATGCTTTCTTGCAGGATGAAAAAGATACGCAGGAGAAAGTAAAGAAAGCCCAGCAGCAGCAACAGCAACGTCGTAAAACGGAAAAACAATGGTAATGAAGCTAAATAATAAAACTACAGGAATAATGAGAAAGTGTTTTTTCTTGTTCTTTCTGCTGACGACACTTGGTTGGACGATCAAGGCGGATGATCAGGTATCATTCAAGGCTTCTGCTCCTCAGTCGGTAGTGATGGGAGAGCAGTTTCGTCTGACGTTTGTGGTAAATGCGGAAGGAAAAGATTTGAGAGTACAGGAAATGCCGGACTTCGAAGTATTGATGGGACCTTCGCAATCGACATCTTATAGCAATAGTTGGATAAATGGAAAAAGCTCCAGTCAGACAACTGTTAGTTATACCTATATATTGATGCCGAAAAAGGAAGGTACTTTCACGATCGCTCCGGCTACAATTAAGGTGAAGAATGCTACCTATACTTCCAATGGTTTGACCATTAAGGTTCTTCCTCCCGACAAATCAGGAAAGTCGAACGCGGCAGCCAATGCATCTTCAACGACAATCAGTAATGATGATTTCTTTGTCCGCATGATTGTTTCGGATCGGGATGTATATGAACAGGAAGGATTCTTGGTAACCTTCAAGTTATATGCAGCTCGTCCATGTACACTGAATGGTGCAAAATTCCCGGAATTTGAAGGATTTCTGGCACAAGAAATAGATTTGCCAAATAAACAGTGGGTACAAGATCGATATAAAGACCGGAATTACTTTACGGTTGATTTGCGTCAGGTCGTATTATATCCCCAGCGTTCGGGACAGTTAACGATTGGGAAAGGTACATACGATGCTGTGATTCGTATTTCTACGCCTCAGAAGGCTCGTAGTATCTTTGATGATTTCTTTGATACCTATCGGGATGTCAATAAAGAATTGGTTTCTCAGCCCGCTACGATCAATGTCAAGCCATTACCTTCTGGCAAGCCTGCATCATTCTCGGGAGCAGTAGGTGATTTTACTATGACTGCAGATATCAATACAGATCATGTGAAAGCCAACGAAGCTGTGACTATAAAAGTCAAGATTTCAGGAAACGGAAACTTGAAATTGGTCAAGAATCCGGAAGTAGCATTCCCGAATGACTTTGATATCTATGATTCGAAAGTCGAATCGGATACGAAAACAACAACGGCCGGTGTTTCTGGAAGTAAGACGATTGAATATATGGCTATTCCGCGGTATAGTGGAGATTTTGAGATTCCGGCCATTCAGTTCTCGTATTTTGATACGAAGTCGAATACCTACAAAACACTTGCTTCAAATGCTTTCAAGCTTCATGTAGAAAAAGGAGAAGAAGGTTCTTCAACAGCTCCGGCTGTTTCCAACTTCGCAAACAAAGAGTCTGTCAAATATTTAGGACAAGACATTCGCTTCCTGAAAACAAAAGGAATACATTTCATCAATAATCGGGATGATTTGTTCTTGGGTTCTTTCTTGTACTTCATGGCCTATGTCGTTCCGTTGATTCTGTTTATTGTCTTCTTTATTGTTTACAGAAAACAAATCAAGGAAAACTCAGATCTGGCACGTGTACGAACCAAGAAAGCAAACAAGATTGCCGTGAAACGTTTGAAGAATGCCGGAAAATTACTTCAGGAAAACAAGAAAGAAGAATTCTACGAAGAAGTATTACGTGCATTATGGGGATATCTGAGTGACAAGCTGAATATACCGCAAGCAGAACTGACGAAAGATAATGTCGAGGTGGAATTGTCGAAATACGGTGTTGACGAAACATTGACGAAAGAATTCATGGACATTCTGAATACTTGCGAATTTGCCCGTTACGCTCCGTCACAAGGATCTGAGGCAATGGACAAATTATATGCCCAGACAGTTGATGCAATTGGTAAGATGGAAAATACCATTAAAAAGTAATGAAGATGAGAACAAGATCATATATTAAAACATTATGGCTGGTTATTCTGATCCAGTGTTTGGTTTGGCCGGTATTTGCACAAGATGCTTCCATCAAAGAAGCCGAAGTAGCATATACCAAAGAAGATTATGCAACGGCAATTCAGCTGTACGAAGGTCTGTTGAAGAATAACGGTGAGTCGGCTGCCATCTACTATAATTTAGGAAATGCCTATTATAAGAATGGACAAATAGCGCCGGCAATTCTGAATTATGAACGCGCTTTGCTTCTGCAGCCGGGAGACAAGGACATTCGTTTTAACTTGCAAATGGCCAAAGGCAGAGCTGTTGATAAGATAGAGCCTATTGGACACTTCTTCTTGACAGATTGGTTTAATGCCATTCGAGATCTCGCAAGTGCCGATACATGGGGAACGGTAGGTATTATCTGTTTTCTGCTGTTCATCATCTGTTTGGTTGTCTTTTTCTTCTCAAAGATCAGACGTTTCAAACAATTAGGCTTTTATGCAGCCTTAGTCCTGTTACTGATCGTTGTCTTTTCCAATATTTTTGGATTCAGCCAGAAAAATGAATTGGAAAATCGCCAGGAAGCAATTGTCTTTGCGGCCAGTACAACAGTGAAAAGCTCACCAGATGTGAGTGGTACGGATTTAGTAGTCTTGCATGAAGGAACTAAAGTTGCCGTCAAGAGTACTTTAGGAGAATGGAGTGAAGTCGAACTGGAAGATGGAAATGTTGGCTGGATGCCAAGCAAAGACATCGAAAAGATTTAAAACATGTTAGAACAAATCTTAGTATGGGAACGAGATCTGTTCCTGACGCTTAACGGCTGTCATACGCCTTATTGGGACGAAGTCATGTGGCTTTATTCGGGTAAGGCAGTTTGGCTGCCGTTAGCCGTTTTTATTATACTTGTCTTGGCTTACAAGAAAAACTGGAAAGAGGTACTTTTTATTCTCTTGGGAATTGCCTTGACAATCACTTTGTGTGACCAATTTGCATCCGGTATTTGCAAACCGTTGTTCCATCGTTTTCGCCCGACTCACCATCCGGATTTTATGGATGCTGTAAAGACTGTCTTTGATTATCGGGGAGGAAGATATGGCTTTATTTCCAGTCATGCAGCCAATGCTTTCGGTTTTGCCATGTTCATGACATTACTTCTTCGGAACAAACTACTGGGCATAACACTGTTTATCTGGGCAACAATCAATGCCTATACCCGAATTTATTTAGGAGTACACTTTATTTCGGATATTATTCCGGGGATGTTGTCGGGACTTCTTTTCGGATTTGTAGCTTACCATATATATATGTGGGCGCGTTATCATTTCCTGAGTGCATCCGTTTGTCCGTTCCTTTCTGATCCGTCATATATGTATCAAGGGAAAAGAGTACAGGCCATCACAATCGCAGTATGGTTGATGTTTGTATTCTTATTGTGTTTTTCGGGTGTATTAATTTCCTTTATCCGCTAAATGATAATAGGTATTGTTTAATGGCTACATTCTATTTGTTTGATATGTAATACCATAAGAAAGATATTACATTTTTATGTCGTTAAACATACATTTTTATTACCAAGTTTTCGCCAAATAATTTGGCTTTTACAAGCAAAATGTATAAGTTAGCGGTATAATAATTAACCAAAGTGTAACTTTTAAAACTAATAATCATGCCTAAGACAATCACATTTAACGAACTTCGTAAGATTAAAGATAGCTTACCTGATGGTTCAACACATCGTATTGCAGACGAACTGGGTCTTTCTGTAGAAACAGTACGTAATTACTTTGGTGGACAGAATTTCCAAGATGGAAAAAGCTGTGGTGTTCATATTGAACCAGGACCAGACGGTGGTTTGGTAGTACTTGATGATACAACAATTTTTGATCGTGCCATGCAGATTTTGGCAGAAAGCCATGAGGCTGCGGCACCAGAAGCGTAACTAAACGCTTTCTTCTTATTGGCACAAATCCCAAGGTAATAAACTGTTATAAGAAACTTACCTTGGGATTCGTAGTTTTCAAACAGACCGATTGAATGAACCCGTATCTGAGATCAAGTTGCTATTTATTGGGAAAATAAGCGGAAAAGCAGAGATGGAAGCGTTCAATTATTTATTAGTAATCACTTTTAATAACTATGAGTATGGAAGATAAATTAGTAACATTGGCTATTCATACTTTTGAAAAGGCCCAAATGCTCAAGATGATTCTTGAGTCGGAAGGTATAGAGGTGTATATTCATAATGTGAATCAAATACAACCCGTTATATCGGCAGGTGTGCGAGTGAGAATTAAAGAAAGTGATTTACCTCATGCTTTGCGTATCATTGAAGACAGTAAATGGCTTGAATCACCGGCTGAAGCAGAAAAGGAAATAACGAATACGGGAAAAAGAATCTTGGTTCCGGTTGATTTCTCGGACTATTCGCTGAAGGCGTGCGAAATAGCCATTCACTATGCAGCGAAAGCTGATGCTGAAGTTATGATTATGCATGCTTATTTCAGCCCTTATTTCCCGTCAGCTATTCCTTTGGGCGACACGATGGCTTATCAGGCTAACGAAGAAAGTACCCGGCAGATGTTGGAGAGGGTACAACAGGATATGGGAACAATTTGTACAACCATCGACGAAATGATGAAGGAAGGCAAGCTGCCATCCGTTAAATATGATTATACGTTACGTGAAGGTCTGCCAGAAGAGGAAATCATCGCTTATGGAAAAGAATATCGTCCGGATCTGATCGTAATGGGAACTCGCGGAAAGGATCAGAAAGATATTGATCTGATTGGTAGTGTTACGGGAGAAGTGATCGAAATGAATAAGGCTCCGGTATTGGCTATCCCGGAAAATGTTCCTTTCACGGATTTGAGTAATGTAAAAAACATCGCCTTTGCCACATCTTTCAGTCAACGGGATTTGGTTGCCTTCGATCGCTTTATGGAAGTAATAAAAGGATACGATGTGCATATACATCTGTTTAATATCTCAACCAGTCGGGATGAATGGAACGAAATTCGCTTGACGGGAGTTCATGAGTATTTCAAACGTCAATACAAAGATGCCAATATTACGCATACCGTTCTTGATGACGGAGATTTACTCTTGGCTATTGAAAAGTTTGTACGCGACAAACAGATCGATTTAATCGCATTGACAACATATAAACGGAATATATTGTCCCGTATTTTGAATCCAAGTATAGCGAAACGTATGTTATTCCATACAGATACACCTCTGTTGGTAATGCATGCATAAAACCGATCTAAAACTCGGGAGTTTTGTTTTTGATTCTCGTATATTTTGAAATCGATTCTCGTATGTTTGGATTTTGAAATATCCTATAAAAAAGAAACATCTGTATCTGGTTGTTCCGGTACAGATGTTTTTATTGAAAGAAAAGTCAGGACCAAAATAGATTTATCAAGAAAAGACGTTAATTTAAAAATAATTCGTACATTTGTTTTACATAAACCGAAAAAGAGTAAGAAGCAATGGATCGATATTTAATGATAAAGACGAGAGATGAGCTGCTTCGTATTAAAATTGGCCAAATCTTGTATTTTGAAGCGGATAGAAACTATACGAAATTATTGTTATCAAATGGTATCCAATTTACATTTGCTATCAATATCGGAAAGATAGAAGAACTCTTGGAAAAACAGGTTTCAGGTAGTAATGATATGCTGGTGAGAGTAGGTAAAAGTCATATTATAAATAAAACACATATTTTACAGATTAATCTACCGAAGCAGAAGTTGTTATTATTGACACAAGAAGGAAAACCAAGAGAATTAGTTATTTCTAAAGATCCGCTGAAGCAGCTTAAAGAGGCGCTGGAAAAAGAAGTGGAGAAAGGATTGGAAGAAACTAAAGGAGATGTATTGTCATGACGGTGATTACAATCGGGAAAGCACAAGATAATGATTACATCATTGATCATCCTCAGGTGAGTCGGCATCATGCACGACTGGTTTCAGGCGAACAGGATTGCTGGTTCTTGGAAGATCTGGAATCGTCGAACGGAACATTCGTTAACGGGGCACAAATTGCCAGAAAACGAGTGACTCCAACGGATGATATCCGGCTTGGTAAAGAATATCAACTGGATTTTCTGGCAGTACTGAAGAGTAAGAATGATTATAGTACTGAATTTAAAGCCCTGAAAAAAGTATATGACGATTATACACGTGAGAAAGTCAGAATACAATCATCCAATCAGTTCAAGACTCGATTGTTTCAGTCGTTGCCATTTGCATTGCCGGGAATCATTGGTTTAATAATAAGTGTGACGGGCGATAGTAACCAGGGCTGGGTAATCGGGAGTTTATTGCTAACGGTCTTGGCTCCTGTTGGAGGAATTTATTTGGGCGCACGTCAGTCCGCTAAAATACCCCAGCAATTACAAGATCTGACCAACCAGTTTAAGATTGATTATGTTTGTCCGAAATGCGGAACCTTTTTGGGTGATATTCCATGGGAATCCCTTCGGAATAAGAAACATTGTCTGGTTTCTTCCTGCCAGGCAAAATGGGTAGAAGAGTAGTTGGATAAGGAAACTATGCCTTTCGTACATAAAACCTGAACGTTAGATTATATGGGATAATTATTAATCAGAATAATTATCCCTTTTATTATTTTTGCGTTGGGATAAAATAATAAATTTAATGAGGAAGGGATAGTATTATGCATGAGAATGATTATACATTCGTTACCATTGACAATGAAGAGGATGCTCCGTTGCTCTCTGATGCCGTGGTAGTGGATGTAGATGGAAACGATGGCATCCTGGATGCAGTGATGCTTGATGATGTACCGGTAGATGGTACAGACTTTATCACATTATCAGATGATTCTGTGGTAATGCCTGATTCAGACGATGTGTCTGATTTTATATCGATTGATGTAGATGGTTCTGATATATCATTTATCTTATGATTTCGATTAAATGCCCACATTGTCAGGTAGGTTTGAAAGTAGACGAGGGGAAACTTCCCCTCGGTATTACTTCTTTCAAATGTCCTAATTGCAAGAAAGCTATACCCGTATCCTTAGTTACGTCCGGACAAAGTAATGCTGAAGATGCCGAAACGATACTTGTTCACCCGGTCATTCAGCATGTCGGACGATTAACGGTATTACCCGATGCAAACACGCCGGAACAACATTTTCCTTTAGTGGAAGGAGAATATATTATAGGCCGTAAATCTTCTGCATCCGGGGCAAATATCAAGATAGAAACAGCCGATAGATCCATGAGTCGCGAGCATATCCGGATAGAAGTAAAAAAAGATGAACATGGAGGCTATAAACATTACCTTTCAGATAATAATAGCAAGAATCATACGTTATATAATAGCAATTATCTAGAGACTGGCGAAAAAGTAGTGTTGAATGACGATGATGAAATCATAATAGGCCATACGATACTGCGTTTTAACTATTAATTCTGGAAGGCTATGAATATAACATTGGGAAAACCTTTGGCTGTAAGTGATAAAGGGAGACGTGGTAATAATGAAGATTCAATTTTTCCGTTATCTGAAATTGTTTCTTCTGCTGATCGTTTGTATATGGTATGTGACGGAGTGGGAGGAGCTAGTCGGGGAGAGGTGGCTAGTTCAATGGCTTGCGACGTTATAAATTCTTTTTTCTGTACTTTCCTGAAAGGTGATCCTGATGTTGATTTTGTAAATAAAGCTGTACAGTATGTTGAAACCTGCTTTGATACTTATACAAGCGATTATCCGGAAGCCATTGGCATGGCAACGACATTGGCTTTGGCTTATATAATGCCTTCTGCAGTATTAATAGCACATATCGGAGATAGCAGAATCTATCATTTGCGCAAAGGTAAAATACTATATCGGACAGAAGATCATTCTTTGGTCAATTCCTGGCTTAAATTAGGTCTAATAACGCAAGAAGAAGCGATCAATCATCCTAAGAAAAATGTAATTCTACGGGCTATTCAAGGGAAAAAACGTCCAACAGAAGCTGAAGTCTCCATAATAACAGACGTACAAGCCGGAGACATATTCTTACTTTGTTCGGATGGCGTTGTGGAAAGTTTTACAGATGAAGAATTAGAATCTCTTTTCTCGACTCGTTGTCCTTTAGAGAATTACAAAGAAATATTAGTGGAAAAATGTTTGCAGAAAAGTCGAGACAATTTTTCCTTCTATCTATTACCCGTCGAATCTGTAGTGAAAACAGAAAGTTTAAAGCAAAATTTTCTCTCTTTCCTTTATTCTTTTATGTAAATGTTTTAATTTTGGCAATTAAAACAAATGTTTTGAATGTTGTTTTATGAATTTGCCAAACGGATATTTACTTCAAAAAGGGAAATATAAGCTCAAGCAAGTTATAGGTCAAGGCGGCTTTGGGATAACATATAAAGGAATATGGCATACAGAGGTAAAAGGTTCTTTAGGTGCAATGAGAACAGAGGTACCTGTATGTATCAAGGAATATTTCTTTAAGGATTATTGTGTCCGTGATGCTTATTCTTTTCGAGTAAAAGTCCATTCAGATACAGGAAAGCTTTTATTTGATAAATTCAAGGAGAAGCTGATCAAGGAAGCGAAGATTCTCTCGGAAGTACACCATCCATATATTGTAAATGTTCTGGAAGTCTTTGAGGAAAATAATACGGCTTACATTGCGATGGAGTATATTGCCGGTAATTCTCTGAAAGATAAATTGGCTAAGGAAGGAATGTTGCCTGAGGCTGAAGTACTTCGATACATTCATCAAATTGGAGAAGCCTTGCAATTTGTGCATCAAAAGAATATACTTCACCTAGATATTAAGCCGAGCAATATTTTAATAGACAAGGATAATAATGCCCGTTTGATTGATTTTGGGGTAAGTAAACGATACGATGTAGGAGAACAGGAAACCAGTACAACCATGTTGACACTATCGAAGGGATTTGCTTCAATAGAGCAATATGATAATGAGGGAATCCAGTCTTTTTCTCCTTGCCCGGATATTTATTCTCTTGGTGCTACCATGTATAATTTACTGACAGGTAAAATTCCGACTGAATCAATTTTAAGGGCCACGCGTCCGTTAGCTAGACCTCGGGAATTGAATCCGGCTATATCAGAGCAAACCGAGCAAGTCATTTTGAAAGCTATGGAAATTATTCCGGCTAACAGATATCAGTCTGTTGAAGAAATGATGAATGCATTAGGTGGATCTGATTATAAAAAACTAGATGTATCAACTCCACAGGATCTCTTGGCCAGCGAAGGGGATGAAGAAACAACTTTGCTATATTCTTCTTCTCCGAAGGATGACCAGGAAGAAACTTTACTGAACGCAACAGATGAAGAGCTAGTTCAGAAAGTAAAAGAAAAAAAATCATCTCATAGCATGGTTGCTGTGACGACAAGTGTTCTCTTGCTGGTTGCAGGAAGTGCTGCTGGATTATATTATTATGAAGAGAAAAAGAATCCGCCCAAACAAATCGTGGATCAGTCGCTCATTAAGGGAAATGAAGAAGAAGTCGTGGCAAATGTATCTTTAGTTGATTCTATAAAGAAACAAAATGAAACATCTCAAACATCAGTTCCTAAAAAGAATGTTGAGACAACCACAGTAAAAGTAGAGAAGCAAGAACCTGTTCAAAAGCCTGTAAGTACACCTAAGAAGTCAACTGGTACCGAACAAGTATCCTCTTCTCCTAAAACAGAAAATGACAAACCAGCTATCGATAAGAAGACAACGGAAGATCAAAATATTACGATATCTCCACCTTCTAAAGAGCAGGTTCAGTCTTTTTACAATCGGTTGCTTGCATCCGGAAAAGAAAAGATGAATGCAAAAGACTATACTGGTGCGAAGAATGACTTTACTCTTGCAAAAGATCAGATGATCACAGAAGAAGTTATGCGTTTACTTATTGCTTGTGATGAAAAGATAGAAGAACAGCATATTACAGAAAGAAAAGCTCAGTATGAAGAGAAAATGCCATTTGGACGTTATACGATTGTAAGAAAAAAATCAAACAATCGATATGGTGCAATTGACAATGATGGGCAAGAACGTATTCCCTGTAAATACCTGAGCGTAGGAAAAGCTGATAAAGGTAGAGCTTTTGAACGTGAAGACAATTTGTATGACATATATGCTTCTGATGGTTCAATAATTACTAAAGGTGCAACTTATTATTGATAATAGGATTTTAATTATATGAAATTAATAAGAGTCTTGATAGTATTTATTTTGTTTCCCTTGTCTGCTTTGGCTCAACAGCAGACAGAATATAATCGAAAGGGAGACGAAGCCTTGAAAAGAAAAGATTATCGGGATGCAAAAATGTGGTTTGAAGAAGGTGTATCCTATTGTGATGCTTATAGTATTGACAAACTAACGGAAATATGGTTAATCAATGAGCGAATGAGACCATCAATGCGTAGTTTGATGAATAAGTGTCTGAACTGTTTAAATGTACGGGGAACAGAACAAGATACAACCGCAATGCATCAGTTAATTCTATATTATGAAAAAGGTATTGGAGCTCCGGCTAATGAAGAATTAGCACGTTATTGGACGGAGAAACTGGCTGAAGCTAGAAGACCTGTTGAATATATTCCTTATACTGCAGAACAGCTAGAAAAAGACAAACAGCCTATGAGCCTGTTCGTTGGTTATCATTATTCAATAGAAGCACCTTATGGTTTAACAATAGGAGGAATGAAAAAACATGTGGGTTGGTATGCCCGGTTTAAGACCAATATGGGATTTGACAAATATACCACAAAATGTTCCGATAGAAATGGAGGAGAAATTATAGATTTTTCGTCTGATCAGAGTTATTATTTTACCGGGAATAAGAAAAAGAACAGTTATGCGATAACTGCCGGTATAGTAATTAAATGCACAGACTGGCTCTATACGTCTGTGGGTCTAGGCTATGGATCTCGATCTTTATTATATGAATACCGAGTAGTAGATTATCAGACAGCAAAAGAAGAAGATGCTGCATGGGCAAAACATTTAGACGCATCGAAAGCTGGTGTTGCTGCCGATTGGGATATGATGCTAAAGTTTGGTAGAATTTTTATTAGTGCAGGCTGTAGTACAATCAACTTTAAATATGTTGACTTAAATGCTGGCGCGGGAGTTTTCTTTTAAGATAAGAAAGGATGAGATATGAATAAATATTTACGCTATATTTTATTACTCATAGGCACGAGCAGTCTTATCGTTACAAGCTGTGTTGAAGATCCAGAAATGTCAACAGACATCCGAAATGCTTCTGCTCCTGAAGTTATTTTGCTAACGGGAGTTGAAGAAGGATATGACATACAAAAAACTGCGACAACAATAACTATAGAAGGAGAAGTTTTAAGTGCAAACGGTGCTCCTGTTGAGAGTTATGGCGTTTGTTGGGGAACAGAATCCAATCCGACAATAGAAGCTGGCGATACAGTAATTTCTGGTAGAGGCCTCGGGAAGTTTTCAGCCACTGCCATTTCTTTAGAGAGTGATCAAGAATATTACATTCGTCCGTATGCTACGAATATAAAGGGTACTAGTTATGGAGATGAGTTATTAGTCTCTACAACAAATGGACTTGGAGTGGTCCGAACATTACTCCCAATCGAGAAAGACATAAAGGCTACCAGCATCATCTGTGGTGGAAAGATTGTAGATGCAGGAGAAGGTGATATTGAAGAAAGAGGAGTTCTCTTAACTACCCAAAAAGAGGATGAGAATGCTCATGAATATCCTTGTACGATGGAAACGGATTCTTTCTATTTGGAAATTACAGATCTGAAACCTCTTACAACATATTATATCCGGGCATACGTTAAAAACACATTCGGTCGTTTTGTAGGAGATTGGCAAACAGTAAAGACAACTGATGGGAAGCCAGTATTTTCATCCTTTAGAATGTTGTCTAAGGATTATACTTCAGCAGACTTTACAGCTATCCTGAAATCGCAAGGAGATTCAGATGTTAAAGCTTGTGGGTTCTGTTACAGCGATGTGAATGAGATTCCATCATTAGATGATAATAAAGTAGCTTGTGAGTTACAGAAAGATTCAGTAATCACAGGAAAGCTGGAAGGTTTAAAACAGCAGACACGGTATTATGTTCGTGCATTTGCAGAAAATTCTTTTGGAATTTCTTATAGTGCAGGCGATCCTATTGTATTAATTGTGAAAAGTCAAGCGCCAACAGTAACTACTACTGATATTAAAGAGACTGATTTATCTGCAGGTTCGGTTTCTGTGAGCGGTATTATCCAGGATAAAGGAGAAAGTGATATTATTGATGCAGGATTCTGTTGGTCTACTAAAACAGAACCTACAATTGCAGATAATAAACTATCAGTTTATCAAGGAGACAGTTTGATCTCTGGAGTAATAACGGGACTGAAGGGCGGAAATACCTATTATGTTCGTGCTTATGCTACGAATGCAGCCGTCACTTCCTATGGAGAAACAAGAGAGGTCAAAACACCCAATATCATTGAAACATTAGCAAAATACGCTGGAGAAAATGTAACAGAAGCATCTTCTTGTGTTAGTAACGGAGTTGGTTATGTTTTTGGTGGAGATTTGGGTGGAACCCGTTCGAAGGAATTATATGCATATAATTGGGAAACGGATACATGGCAAAATAAAGCCTCTGCAAAGGTTGGTGTGAAAGGCTCAGCCTTTTTCCCTCTAAATAGTTTTTCTATTTTAAGTTTGGGAGGAAAGGATGATCAGGATGCGGTGTCTAATGCTTTTTATTATTATTCGGTTCAACGTAATGAATGGAAAATATTAGGACAGAATGACTCTCCAATTTATCTTTATGATGCTGCCGGAATTTCCATAGATAATGATGCCTACTATTTTGGAGGAAGTGCCAATGATACGATTAATTCTAAGATTTTGAAGTTTAGTGGTTGGACAGAATCTTGGACCGAAGTAGGTACATTCCCCGAAAAACAATTGGGAAGCGTCGTTGAAGAAATCAATGAAACAGTGTATGTTGGTTTAGGAATGACAGGAACCGGACTTTCTGGAGTATCTTATAGTAAACGCTTATGGTCTTCTGCATCATCTGATATGTTGTCATGGAAAGAAAAAGCTTCTTGTCCGACGGAAGCTCAAGGTATTATTTGTGGAACAAATGTTGGAGGCAAATTATATGCTTTGGATACAAATTTAAGTATGTGGGTCTATGATCCAACAAATGATGCGTGGACAAAGAAGAATACATCGTTTGTTTCAACATTTTCTACGGATAATCTGAACAGTCTGTTTATGTTCTCTATGAACTCCTATATTTATATAGGTATAACAACAGGTTCTAAAACATTCATTAAATATGATCCGCAATGGGATAATTGATTATTATGGATAGAACAGAAGTATTAAAGGAAATACAAAACAATGTTGCGTTATTATCTAGGGTAGATGCTCCAGAGTATAAATACATCCCTTTACATCAGAAACCTTCGCCTTCGGTCGTACGAATACAATCCTTGATGAATTTACTTCGTTCTGTCATTTTCCCTGGTTTCTTTGATGATGTTCAAGAGATCCGTAAGGAATCTTTACCTTATTATTTAGGGGTCTACTTAGAACAGATATATGATCTGCTTCATGAACAGATCTATTATGGCTTATGCTTTGAGAAAGATGATTGTGCTTGTTCGATGAAGCAAAAAGCATCTGATATGGCTATGGCTTTTATCAATCGGATTCCTCATGTGAAGTATCTGTTATCGACAGATGTGAAGGCAATCTTAGACGGTGATCCGGCTGCTAAAAGTGTTAGTGAGATTATCTTTTGTTATCCGGCTATTTTAGCCATGTTGCACCAACGGGTAGCGCACGAATTGTATGTACAAGGAATTCCCGTATTGCCTCGTATTATAACTGAAATGGCTCACTCCAAGACTGGCATTGATATTCATCCGGGAGCTTGTATTGGAGAGTATTTCAGTATGGACCATGGAACAGGTATTGTGATCGGTCAGACTGCCATTATCGGGAATCATGTTCGTCTATATCAAGGTGTGACCTTAGGAGCCAAGAGCTTTACTTTGGATGATGAAGGTCTGCCAATGGACGTACCACGACATCCGATTATTGAGGATGATGTGACAATCTATTCGAATGCCTCCGTTTTAGGAAGGATTACTATTGGTAAAGGATCTATTATTGGAGGTAATATTTGGTTAACACACAGTGTTCCTCCTGGATCAAAGATTGTACAATCTCGGGTAGTTGAAGATAATTTCCATGCTTTATAAAGTTCGTTGTCTGAAGTGGTATACAAAGAATAAGTATTCCTTGCAACTTGTTTTTTGTGCACTCATTCTTTGGATTTGTTTGATGCACTTGTGGATACCAAAACCACTTATCTCTAAACCTTATTCCACGCTTTTATATACGACAGAGACTTCAGGAAGAGAAGTATTATTGGGCGCACGAATTGCTTCTGATGGGCAATGGCGTTTTCCTTCAGGTTCGGAAGTCCCAGAAAAGTTTGCCGTTTGCCTGACACAATATGAAGACAAACGGTTCTGGCATCATCCGGGAGTTGATCCTTTTGCTTTGATGCGGGCTGTGCAGTTAAATCTGACACAAAGCCGAGTAGTGAGTGGTGGTAGTACGCTTACAATGCAGTTGGCCAGGATTGCCCGAGGCAATCAATCGCGTACAGTTGGACAAAAAGTCATAGAAATGCTGTGGGCTCTTTATCTGGAGTGTTCCTACAGTAAGGCGGAGATCTTACGGATGTACGCATCAAATGCGCCATTCGGAGGAAATGTTGTGGGAATCGAAGCAGCTGCCTGGCGCTATTTCGGCCGTGAGGCGAAAGATTTGTCATGGGCCGAACAGGCAACATTGGCAGTACTTCCGAATTCTCCTGCACTGATTCATCCCGGACGGAATCGGGCGGAACTGAAACAGAAACGTGACAAGTTGCTCTTGCGTCTTTATGAGAAGCATATTCTGGATAAAACAGAGTACGAATTGGCTTGTATGGAAACTTTGCCTGAAAAGCCATTACCTTTACCAAACGAGGCTCCGCATTTATTGGAAAGGCTTGCTATAGAAAAGCAAGAGAACCGAATTCATACGACGGTTGATCCTACATTACAACAGCAAGTGCAACGGCTGGTAAATCGATATGTAGCCGACTATCGTTCTAATCATATTTATAATGCTGCCGCTTTAGTCGCCGATGTCGAGTCTGGCAAGATCTTAGCCTATGTAGGAAATGTGACAGACCAGAATATGACAATCGGTCATGGTTACCAAGTGGATGTTATTACTTCTCCACGCAGTACGGGTAGTGTATTGAAGCCTTTCCTTTATGCGGCCATGCTGAACGATGGACTTATCTTACCGGGCACCTTGATTGCCGACACACCTTTGAATATTAATGGTTTCACGCCTCAGAACTTTAATAAGACATTTTATGGGGCAGTGCCAGCTCATGTAGCGATTGAGCGTTCGCTAAATGTACCGCTGGTCCGGATGCTTTCACAATATAATACCGGAAGGTTCATGTCGCTGCTGAAACGATTGGGTATGACAACCTTGCGTTTTTCGGAAGATCATTACGGGGCATCGCTCATCTTGGGTGGAGCAGAAGGTTCTTTATGGGATTTATCAGGTATGTACGCTTCGTTAGCCCGTATGTTGAGTCATTATCGTTCATACAACGGACGATATGATCGTTCAGATATTCATCCGTTGACAGCATATCCTGTGGAGGAAAAGAAACCGATTCGTTCTGTAACGGATACTCGACTGGCTGACGAATCTCTTTTATCATACGCCTCTTTGTGGTTTATGTTCGAAGCGATGTCGGGGCTGAATCGTCCGGAAGAAGAGGCCGACTGGCAACAATTCTCATCGATGAAACAGGTGGCTTGGAAGACAGGAACAAGCTATGGTGGGCGTGATGCCTGGGCCATCGGCGTGACTCCTCGTTATGTCGTAGGTGTTTGGGTTGGCAATGCAACTGGTGAAGGGCGCAGTGGTTTAACGGGAGTAGGATATGCCGCACCTATTTTATTTGATATTTATTCCTTATTGCCAGATGTTCCTTGGTTTGACCAGCCGTATGATGAATTGGAAGAGATAGCTGTTTGTCGGCAAAGCGGACATAAAGCATCTGCTATTTGTGACGAAGTGGATACGGTTTATATTCCACGTACAGGCATAGCCACAGCGGTGTGTCCTTATCATCGTATCGTTCATCTTTCTCAAGACGGCCAATACCGTGTGAACAGCTCCTGCGAATCAGTAAGCCGGATGCAAGAACGTTCGTGGTTTGTGTTGCCACCGGCACAGGCTTATTATTATAAGAATTACCACGTCGAATATCAAGCGTTACCACCATTGAAACCGGGATGTGAAGAAGATCAATCCCGGCAAATTGCTATCCTTTATCCTGAACACCAGGCAGTACTCTACCTGCCAAAAGGATTTTCGGGAGAGCGGGAGAAAGTTGTCATGAGAGCAACCCATGCCCGGTCCGACGCCACTTTGTATTGGCACTTAGATGATGTATATCTGGGTGAAACACGTCAGATACATCAGATGGCTTGCCTTATCGAACCCGGAAATCATATACTGACTTTGCTGGACGAAGACGGGAACCGCCGAAGTATCTTGTTTGAGGTACGCAAATAGGCATCTTATCAGAGACACTATATCGAGATATGAAAGGTTAACATAGATAAGAAGTCCAACCCTGAACAAGCAGGATTGGACTTCGTTAATAGGATATGGTTGGAAAAGTGTTATAAACAACTTTTCTCCAGTATTTCATCAATCAGTTGTGGAGCGATCCGACTAATAGGCAGGAAAGGTGCAGGCTCATTCGTATAAGGTGCTATATTCTTCCGAAACCAGGCGATAGTTTGCCATTTTCCGCATTTGTAACCGGCCTGCTGAAAGATTCCTTCCGTCGAGAATTCCATACTTTGATGCAAATGAACACTCCGCTCATTCGGGATCGTCACGCAACTGAATACATTCCGGATACCTTGCAAACGAAGCAATTCAATCAATGTCTGGCACATTTTCTTTCCTAAACCTTTTCCGGTGAATCCTTGCCGGATGTAAATGGATATTTCAGCATTCCACTGGTAAGCTGCCCGTTCCATGTGACGGTGTGCATAAGCGTAACCGATGATCTGACCATTCATTTCACAGACAAAATAAGGATACTCGGCAGCTATACTTCGAATCCGTTGTTTGAAGTCTTCTTCACTCGGAACTTCATATTCAAAGGAAATAGCACTGTCCACCACATAGGGCGCATAAATTGTCAGGAGCTGGGCAGCATCGTCTTCTGTCGCTCTTCTAAACCGGAAAGCGTTCATATCTTTACCTTCACTACTATTTTACGAATCATGCCTTCACCAATACCGGGTGCATGACCATCTTCCGGGAAGAAGATAACAAATTGTCCCGGATATATACGGGTTACAGTGGTTGGTTTATCAATGAAGAAAGCAATGTCTTGTTCTTCATTATAAGGCGAAGCTTCTTCCAGCAAGTCGCAAGTTGCTTTCCAGCCAATCTGTTCTACTCCTAATAACGGGATTTGAATGTCAATGTATTTTTTATGGATCTCAATAGAAGCATCTTGGGCGTTTTTACCATTAAATGTTTGGATGTTGACGTACAAATCATCACCTTCAATATCGTGACGTCCGTCTTCCATCTTTGAGAAATCCGTGTTCTTTATATATTCGAATGCTTTGGCAAACAGGGGACTGATGCCCTCAATCCGTTTGGTATCATTTAATGAAGCTTGAATCATAATATAAGTTGATTTGATAATTATTACTCGACAAAAGTCGGACTTTCTATTGTTAAATACTATCCGGAAATATGTAAATGAACCTATTTTTTCTCTAAGAATGTTATTCTGAATAATACTCTTTAAAAGCTGGCAAAGTCAAGGTCTAGGGATATAATTTACCCTCTTCCTGACGCGATAATCGTCGAAGAAGAGGGTAATTAACTTCGAATCATTTATTCATTAGAGACCACTAAAATCAATTCCTTCGAAATGTAAGCTTGGTATTCTCCAGCTGGAAGACTGGCGTGGATCATTTCCTACTTCAACCAGTTGATTCCATAACTTCAGCATATTACCCGTTACATTCATTTCTGAAATAGGCTGCACCATTTTGCCTCCTTCAATGAGGAATCCTTCAATACCATAAGAGAAGTCTCCTGTAGTACTATTGCAGTTTCCACCATTAAAGCCTGTCACCAGAATACCTTTGTTAACTCCGGCAATCAATGCCTCCAAATCTTTATCGCCCATATCAATTGTCAAGATAGAAGCCGAAGAAATCGTCGGATCTATGCCCATCTTATTGGCACGATAGGTGTCGATGAAATAAGTCTTTAATACACCGCCTTCAAAGATAGACATTGGTTGAGTAGCCACACCTTCGTTATCGAAATAACGGGCACCCGGAGTTTTAATCAGATGCGGTTCGTCTTTCAACGTCACTTTATCGCCTAATACTTTCTGATTCAACTTATCAATCAGGAATGAATTCTTCTGTTGGATAGAAGCACCATCAATCGCATCCATAATAGGAGAGAGCAAACGAGCTGAATTCATGTTATCGACAATCATATCATAACGACCTGATTTTGTCTTCTTCTGTCCCAGTTTACGTAATACTCTTTCCAAAGCCTTCGTTCCGATTCCTTCTTTAATCATCTGGTCATAGTAAAGAGCCGAATCATACCAGTAAGATTCCGGACGGGCTTCACCTTCTCCTTTGATACTTACACTTCCAACCAGACTAAAGGATGAAGCAGAAGTTTCACCTTCAAAACCGTTGCTGGTGATCATATACTTAAAGTCCTTTTCATCACCATAGGAAGCTGAAGCAGAAATGACGCGTTCATCTTTTCCCATCATTTCTTCACAAGTCTTCAACGCCAGATTCTTCTTGTCGTCTGGCTGAATATTGTCAAAATTCGGGTCGATCAACTGCAGATCCGGTTTTCCTCCTTTATAATAGCGGCTTTCATCGGGTAATGTCCGAGCCTTATCTTCTGCCAAAAAACGTGTAGCATCAATATTGTCTTTAATAAACTTTTCCAGTTCCTGCTTATCAAGACGATTGGTTGAGAACGAACCGAAACGGCCATCCACATACAACTGTACAACCAAAGAGTTTTCTGAAGCCTGATGCAAGCGGTCTATTTTCATATCTCTGATTTCGAACGAAGTACTTGAACCGCTGTACAAGCTTACTTTTGATGCCTGGCAACCATTCTTCAAGGCATACTCCATGGCCCATTGTGCCAGTTTCTTATTTTCATTTGTAATCATGATGTTCTTCTTTTGAGTTGTTCTACTTTAGTTTTCACCACCCACTGTCAGCTTACTTACCAATGCAGAAGGCATACCACAGGTTACCGGACAAGACTGGCCATCTTTACCGCACGTCCAAGTTCCATCGTCCATCTTATAGTTGTTTCCAACCATCGTAATATCGGCCAAAGCTTTCGGACCGTTACCAATGATGTTGATGTCTTTGATCGGCTGTGTCAGTTTTCCGTTCTCAATCAGATAACCGTCTTTAACGAAGAATGTAAAGTCGCCGGCACCGATTTGTACCTGACCATTCGTAAAGCTGCTGGCGTAGATACCGTTCTTAACCGATGCAATGATTTCTTCTTCCGTAACATTACCCGCTTCCATATAGGTAGCACGCATACGAGGAATCGGAATCTGACGGAAGTTCTCACGACGTCCGTTACCTGTTGACTGGATTCCATAATGCTTAGCACTGATCCGGTCGTGCAGATAACTGGTCAGAATACCTTCATGTACGATATACGTCTTTTGACCTTCTATTCCTTCATCATCAATGTTTACAGAACCACGGTTGAAAGGAATTGTTCCGTCATCTACTACATTAATATGCTCGTCACATACTTTCTTATTCAACAAGTCAGAGAAGATAGACGTCTTTTTCCGGTTAAAATCGGCTTCAAAAGCATGACCGATGGCTTCATGTAACAGAATACCTGAACCTCCGGCACCCATTACCACCGGCATTTCACCACCTTTAGGCTTGATTGCCTGGAATAGGATAGAAGTCTTTTCTACAGCTTCTTTAGCCAATGTATCCAGCAGTTCATCTGTCAGGAATTCTGTTCCCATCCGATAAGAACGAGATGCATACGAATTCTCAATCCGTCCGTTGTCTTCCATTATACAAACTGCGGACAAAGAACACATCGGACGATAGTCATAATACATTTGTCCTTCCGTGTTACAGAAGAATATATGGGATGTTGAATCACTCAGGAAAGCTCTTACTTTATGGACACGTTTGTCGAGTGCAAAAATCTTGTCGTTCAACTTTTGCAAATACGGCATTTTGTCTTTCACGGTAAAAGATTCCCACGGAGCCTGCACATCGTAGTACGAACCTTTGGGCTTAACTTCTGTCAATGCAGCAACGTTCTTGTTCGTATTATTACTATCGGCAATGCGGGCTGCTGTGCGCGCCGCTTTCAACATTTCGTCGAGGGTAATGTTTTCTACATAGGCATATCCGGTTTGGTCGCCTGACAAAACGCGGACACCCATACCAAAATCAATATTCGATTGTGCATTATTCACGGCTCCGTCTTGCAACTGAATTCCGTTATTTAATGTGTGTTCGAAAAACAAATCAGCATAATCGCCACCTTTTTCCAAAGCGGCAGCCAAAACTTTCTTTAAATCACTCTCTGATACTTTAAAATGATTCATTCCAAAGGCTATTCCTGCAGCCTTTGTTGCTTCTGGCGATGTACAACTTGCCAAAAACGAGGGGGCAACTAATGATCCTAGCACAAGCATTCCTCCTGATTTGATAAAATCTCTACGATTAATATTCATTACTGTCCATTTTTTGCATATGCAAAGAAACATTTTTATTGGCAGATAAGCAATTTAAAATGGAAAAATATTAGGAAGTATAGACAACTTGATGAGATTATTTCGGAATAGGATAATGTCAACACTTCAGTAAATTTTCACCTAAGTATTGTTTTATGAAAGAACAGATGAATTTTATTTTGTTCGCCCGCGCTGATTATATGTTCACCAACGCTGAATATATAATCGCCCATGCTGAATATATGTTCGCCCTGGGCGAATAAAGATTTCTTCGTTATCAACGAACTATTTTCATGTGGCTTTTAGAAATAAATACTGGCAAGAGATCATACAATCCTGCTCAGGATATAGATACTCTTGCCAGTAGATAAAAAGAACAGATTATTTCTGTTTGAACAAGATTGGCGTGTCGTTCATCGTCGCCCAAGCAGCCATTAAAGCATGGAAGGCTGGATAATCGGCACGTTTGATAAGATTCGAATTGATTTTCAGGCTACGTGAAACTTCTACCTTATTACCTGTCTGTTTGATAGAAAGGATGCAATTACCGGCTGCATTCGAGATGTTTTTCTCGGCAGTCGGAGTACTTAATTCCATATTGGCAGGTACTTCGATTGTATATGTATAAGTTTCGTTGGGCGCATACGGTAAAAACAGATTGCAGTCGCGTGTGCTGTTGAAAGAAGCATACGGCTGATGAGCAACGCCTGCCGGAGAATCAGGCAAACGAAGCAGATAATACCCCGGAACAGATTCGACTTTGCCGGTTGTCTGATAATTGACAGTGATCACATTTTCCTTCTGACTGACGGAAGCATTCTTGTCTCCTGCAGAAAATGCAGTTGCCTTTGAGTCTGAATAAGCCACAAAAGCAGATGGAATATTTGCTTTGATGCTGGATACTACTTCTTTATCCGACAATTTCATCGTTACATCGTAAGAAAGATTCGGTGAGCAAGGAGTCAGATCTACCTCTTCGCCTGTCTTCAGATCCCGTATATCACAATAATCGGCAATCCAACCTATTTCACTCATCTTCGAGCTACCGGAAGTCAATAAATAAGTCTGTCCGTCGGCTTTAGCCTGGATAAAAAGCCGAACGGCTTTCAGAATAGAACATTCCTGAGGATCTTTTACCGGATAGGCAGCACAAACCTTTGTTTCTATCTTGGCAGCCGACAAAAGTCCATACAACAGATTGATCAGTTCTGCATCTGTTCCATAGGCACTCCGAATCACATCTTCGGCCGGACGAATATGATATCCCGTTTCACTTAATGACAAACGGCTATGTGCGAAATCATTGACAATAAAGCTATGAATAGCCTGTAATTTTTCTGTATCGGTATTTTTCCCTTCCGTCAGTGTTTCTGCCAAAGAAATCAGCGGCATACTTTCCGGACGGTCAAACTGACCAAACAGATAATTCAAGGCTTCTTTATTATTCTCGAATGTGGAGCAAGCCAGATATTGCATGTCGCCCGACTCGATACGTTGCATAGGAGCCAACGAAGCCGGTTTTACATTCTTCAACTTCCAACTGATTGTCCGCATGCCTTCTTCTACATTCACTTTAGCCATTACCTGCGGATTAGCCAAACTGTACGATAAGTCTTTGTCAACCGGGACAGTCACAGAAAGAGAATATTCCTTGATAGGACTTGCCTGTTGAATCGGTTCGAAGATATCCAATCCCGGCAGATAACCCGCCTTCGTTGTAATCGTATAATCCAGATAAATCGTAGCTCCCAATTCCAAACCTGTATGAACAACTACCATTTCTTTTAAGTGATTATAGGCTGGAGCGTCTGCAGCAGAACGGGGAAGAACTTCCACGAAAGCGTTATCTGGAGTCTTGACAATCGTACCATCCTTTTGCTTGGTAAAAGAAGAATTGATCTTCAGTGTCTGGTATTCCGGATTGTATTGGATAAATGATTCTCCATATAAACTTCGCATAGCCAGATAAGAATAGATGGTAAGTTCCATGTTATAGTGGAACTCCTGGCTTCCATCCGTATTCAATGTCCATGATTTGATAAGCTTCTTAAATTCGGCTTCAGGAGCCGCAGAAACAGAGATGGCTGTTCCTAATACAATAAGAAGACATATAATTTTATTGATCAAGTTAGTCATAGTTGTATTGATTAGAGTTATTTCTTGATTACTAAATAGTCTCCGTATGATTTGAATCCATTAACGGCTTCCCGGAATCCACACCAGTCGGAAGCTTCATATACACGTTTCTTGAGAGCCAGCTTTTGGTGCAAAACGATTTTATCACCTTCCTGTTTCAGTGAGCCTTCAAAGTCGGCTGCCTGGCTTTGTTTCGCATCACTCTTAGAAACGTTACTTAATGAATATCCGGCCGGCAACTGAATGGTTTCATCTTGTTCAACCAAACGAGAGCAAGCATCTTTGAAACCGAATTCACGCTTTTCCAGGCTTGTATCAATTCGTAAGAAACTCTTAACCGAATTATAAAGGTTATTCATGACCAACGGTTTGATCAATAACGCATCTTCTCCCTTAATGGCATAGTCAGGAATTTCATAACGGAAAACCAATCGGATAGGAGCTGCCTGATAATCTGCCGGATCTTTTCCCCAATCTACACTGATTAATTTGGCTTTAGGAGAAACAGCCAGCAACTGTTTTTCCATGCTGTTCTTCCAATCGCTTTGCCATCCGGTTGTAAATACTCTGCGCACGTTGGAATCAGATTGTCCTTCGGCAGTAACAATCAGTTCTCCACGCAACGTTCCGTTAGCATCCAGCTTGTTGTTAGCTTTCATCCGGAAGTAATGATTTTCAGGAGCAGAAACCGGAGTTACACATAAGTCGGAACCTTCCGGAATACCAGGCAGATAATTCTGTTGTTGTTCGGCACTACTCCATAATTCACGAACGAACGGAACCCAAGTCGGGTCAAGAGGAATATATGTTCCATTCGAAAGTTTAACGACTGCCACGCAGTGGTTGAAATGGTCTGCCGGAATCTTTTCTACCCGGCTGCCAGCCATTGTCATAGCAGGATAAGCTTCGAAACCCGCCATACGTAAGAAAGCAATCAACGTACCGGCAATATCTTTACAAACGCCGCAACGATCGGTATAATTCATCTTCAGGTTATGCAAGGTATAACCTTCGCCTTTTCCCATTGAGATACCGGAATAACGGATGTTATCAGCAACCCAGTGAGTCAGGACCGCGATCTTTTCCATTTCCGTTTTCTTCCCCTTGATCAGTTCATCTACTTTCTTCTGGGCTTCCGGTATTGGTTCAAAGCTTCCATAGTCTTCATTCACCTTATTAAACCAAAGAGATTTGTCTTTCCATTCGGGTGTAGAAGACAACATGAGCTTAGGAGCCGCATCAAACAAGTCAACCATATTGGGTTCCCGTTTTGTCGGAAGAGCATTCTCGAGAGTAAAGGTATAAGATTTCCGGCCATTCTCGTAATGCATGGAAGAAGCACATTCTCCCTGGAAGAATTCAAACTGGATTTCCTTTTCCATCGGAATACTCAGCTTGTAAACTTTACGAACGGTTGGCTCAGAAACCCAAAACGGAACGATATCATAGAACTGTCCGCGCATAGGAGGAATGAAACGGGACTCATCGTCTTCAGCACCTGTCAGCAAAGCATAGGTAAATCCTTTCTTGCTGATTTCATATTCAACGACATCTCCTGCTTCCAGACGGCCCAGTTCCAACATAATTTGACGGGCGCCCCAATAAATAGCACGGGCAGGAGCCGCATAATCACAAGCTTGAGTAATATCAACATTGACTACATCACCATTAGCCCGGTAGATCGTTGCCTGTTTGAATTCGGCAAAGGCTGTCAACGGATCATAATCGTATTTGATAACATGGTTGGCCACACCACCGGCTGGTGTTTGTACTTTAAACTTACGATAAACAGCAAATGATCCGGAACCGGTTGGTTGAACGGAAACAGCTGTACTGTCCAGCAAAGTAATGCAGTCATAACCTGCAAATGCCGGATTCTCTAATGTCGGATCTTGCGGAGCCTGGCAGCTTTCACCGCTCTGAGCCAAGGCAACAGAAGCGAATGACAGCATAGAGAGCGTTACAATTGGTAAATATTTCATCTCTTTCAACTAATAATTAAAAGTTAATAATGTACAAGTTCTGCGGCGAGTTTCCGACATTCCGCCCGACTGATCTTACCTGTCTGTGTCAGGGGAAGAGCTTCTATCCAAAGAATTTGCTTAGGCTGTTGGTATTTCGGTAGGACAGATTTGACTTGTCCTTCCAATTCTTTGGGATCAATCTTCTTCTCATTGTCTTTTTCTACCAATAAAACCAAAGCTTCCCCAAACTTCGGATGCGGAACCGCTGTTAGGGCAAAGTTAACAGAAATAATAGAACGTAGTGTCTTTTCTACACATTCTGTTTGAATTTTTATACCTCCACTATTGATTATGTTATCTTTCCGACCGATAATCTGGAAAGTTCCGTCTGGAAACAGTTCTACAACGTCGTTGGTGACAAGCGTTTCATCGCAGACTTGTGGAGCATGAATGACTAATGTATGATCAGCGGATAACGATATGGATACCAAAGGGAAAGGTGTATAGCGTTCAGATGCCTCTGTTCCGTTCAGTCTTCTCAGTGCAATATGAGAAAGCGTTTCGGTCATTCCGTAGGTAGAATAAATCGTATTCTTCATTTTCCGCAAGGCTGTTTCCAGTTGCTTGTCGATAGCTCCTCCACCAATAATAAGGATATCCGTATCTTCCAGTCGGCTGGCTTCCTGGGGCACCGACAACGAATTAAATACTTGCAATGGAATCATAGCGGCAAACCGGAGATGTTCGTTGACATCTGCCAACGGATGACCGGAAGGTTCTCGGACAATGAGTTCCAAACCGGCAACCAAAGCTCTTACGACGACCATCTTGCCGGCAATGTATCGGAGTGGCATACATAGCAACGCTTTGTCTCCCTTTTGAAGATGTAAGGCTTCGCAAGTGATACGTGCACTGTTCATCATCTGTTCTTTCCGGACAAGCAGTTCTTTGGGCGTTCCGGTAGAACCGGAAGTAAAGACACGCAGCGTAGGAGATTCGTCGAACCATTCATCCAGAAACTGCAACAATTCCTGATAGGGATTATCTGGAAAAGAGGAAAGACCTTTTCTATAAGTTTCCATAGAAAAGGTCTTTCCTTCCATTATAAATGAACAGGCTTGCCAAGAAGCCTGCTGTTTACTATCTTTCATCATGCTTTCAGTATTATATTCCCATTCTCCATACGGATATGATCCATGATGTTGGCTGGTGGGCGCTGGGCCTGCAGTTCTTTCTTCATGAAATCCATAAATGGAGCCACATGGGCAAAATATTTCTTATAACCTTTACATAAGTAATTGAGTCCGGACTCACCGTCGGCAGTATGCAGGAAACGGTTCTTCGGGCATTCTCCGTTGCAGGCAAACAAAAACTCACATTGTTTGCACACTTGCGGAAGTTTTTCGTACTTATCAGCACCGAATTGCAGCTGTTTCGGACTGTACATCATTTCTGTCAATGTCTGTGTCCGGATATTTCCGAGTTTGTAGGCAGGAAAAACGAAATGATCGCAGGCATATACGTCGCCATTAAATTCCATCACTCCGGCATGACCACAGGTCTTTGCCATCGAACAAACGCCCGGTTGCACACCCACCCAATTGGCTAAAGTCGCATCAAAAATCTGAATGAAGAAATTTCCTACATCTTTTTGTACCCATTCATCAAACAAGGCACACAAGAAGTCGCCCCATTTGCCGGGATCAACCGAGAAAGGAGCCAACTTAATGCTTGCATCCTGCTGCTCGGGAGACGTCAATTTGGTACCGTCGGCATGAAAGCCCAGACGTTCAACAATAGGAGCGAACTGGATATAATGACAATCTATCTCTTTGAAGAAACGATAAAACTCTAATGGATAATCTACATTATAATCATTTACGACAGCCATTCCGTTATATTCCACGCCATGTTTCTTGAGAAGCTCTATTCCTTTCATGACTTTATAAAAGGAAGGCATACCCTGCTGGTTTCTCCGGTATTCATCGTGAAACTCCTGCGGACCGTCAATCGACACACCCACCAGAAAGTTGTTTTCCTTGAAGAAACGGCACCATTCGTCGTTCAACAAGGTTCCGTTCGTCTGAATGCAATTGTCAACTCTTCTGCCTTTGGCATATTTCTGTTGCAAAGCCAGTGCTTTCCGGTAGAAACTGATCGGACGCATCAATGTTTCTCCGCCATGCCAGGTAAACAGGACTTCCTGCATCGTCTGGCATTCCATATATTGTTGGATGAATTTTTCCAGTAGTTCGTCTGTCAGAATATGATTCTTGACATCCGGATAAAGTTTGTCCTTCTCCAGATAATAGCAATAGTCGCAAGCCAGGTTACATACCGAACCAACAGGTTTCAGCATGACATACACAGGTCGTGCGAAAGGTGAAATGTTACTCATGATTTCGATTTTATTTTTTCTTGTAGTTCTTGTAATCAATAACAAATGCTTCACTGATCCAGTTGGCCAAAGCCTGACGGTTATTGCTCAATACAATCCGCTGCTGGTCATATTTGTTCTGGATGTTTCCCAATTCGATAAAGGCAGCCACTGGAGTTGTATTCCGTAATACAAACAAATCTCGTTTGCTGACTGTTCCACGGAAACCTCTTCCCGGCTGGTGATGAGCATATTTACGTTGGAAGACATTCTTCATCGTATTGGTTAAGTTCCGACTGGCTCTCGAACCGGTATTATAGAAATAGACATCGGTCTGTTTGCTCCGACTTCGGCTGTCAACATGAATGAACAATGCTCTTTTATAACTTTCCTTATCCGATTTATTCAGTTGGTTGATCTTGTCGCAACGTTGTTGCAGGCGACGGACCTGATTGAGAGGAATAGCTTCCCCCATACAAGTCTCCCGTTTACTGTTCTTTAAATACATATCATTACGAATACCGTCTTTTGCATCTTGGATAATGATATGTACTTTGGCGCCGCGTATCATCAGGTTTCGGGCAATGCGGAGGATAATGTCGTAGGCGTATTCATCTTCATGCAGTTCATGATTTCCCATTTTTCCGATAGCTCCCGGATCTGGTCCGCCATGTCCGCTAACCAGATAAAAGCAAGCTCCTTTCAATTCGTTAGATTCAACGTTGTAGGAAGCTAAGTTTTTTCCAAATAAAGGCTCATATCCTTTGCGCCGTTTCGAAGTCGATTCCGATTTCACCGGTTGTTCATCCTTCTTCAATGGAGGAATGGTGTATTTGACACCGGTGATCAGCATATTGTTTCTGCCTAACTTTGATTTGTTAAGCCGGATAAATTCTTTCTGATAATAACTGCCTGTCCGGTTGAATCGTTTCAGAAAGAGTTCGATTCCTTCTCCATTTTTGGGATAGGCTTTTTCTTGTGCTCCCAAGTTTGCTGGAAGCACAAAGAAAAGTAAGATCAATAATATAATGTATTTGTGTTTCATCTTTATTTTATGAGGCGTTTATAAATTTCCCGGGTTAAATAAATATCATACGAAGCATTATGCAGCTTGTCGGATTCAAGCTCGATTCCTAACGCACGGGCTACTGTTTCTTGTTTGAAGTCGGGCATCTTATGGCGTTCTTCCAATAAATGTTGGGTAGCCAAGACCATCACATCAATCGAGTTTACCCAAAACCAGGAATAAAAGTAATTGTCTCCGTTCTGAACGAAAAACGCTTTCAGGAAATAGTTGTCGAACGAAGCATTGTTGTAACCGGCCAAAAAGAACTTGTCACTACGGTCATATTTATCGACATATTTGGAAAGCATCTGCGTGAACTGCTTGTAGACTTCCTCCATCGGAGGATAGGCAAATATCTGTTCTTTGGTTACGTGGCATATTTTCAATGCTTCTTCATCAACATCACACTGAGGATTCGGACGGACATGGAAATTAAAGGATTCCTTGCATTCTCCATCAATTACAATTTCACCACTGATTTGATGAATCCCGTTTCGCCAATAACGAATCCCGGTCGTTTCCAGATCAAAAAAGAGTATTTTCATCTTCTATACATTATTATATGTGCGGAACAAAGATACAGATATTTTTAGGATAAAGTATTTTTTGTCCGGCGGAAAAGTATCCGGATCGTACATGAAAGTTGGAAAACCGCCGAGATATTCTTTAGTTCACGTCGCGGATTACTTAGTTCACACCGTGGATTACTTAGTTCACGACGCGGATTAAGTAGTTCACGGCGTGAACTAAAGAATTACCGGTAATTTCTGTATCTTTCCCAGTGAGCCGGAATAGAATTAAAAAGTCTGTTTCAGATTATCTTGGACGTTTTTTAGTCAAAAAGCGAGGTTATCCCAAGATTAATCAGTAAGTTTGCAAACAACCTAAAACACAAATTAAAATGTATAAAAGACTTTTCTATGCTTGCACGCTGGCTGGCGCATTATTGGCCAATATGTCGTGTACAAGTACATCGGACACATCGGTATCGGAGATCAACATCATTCCTTTGCCCAGTTCCATCACCCAGGAATCCGGTTCGTTTCTATTGAAAGACGGAATGACGATTGGTATTTCAGACAAATTATTAATGCCTGCGGCCGAGTACTTATCATCGCTGCTAAATCGTTCAACAGGCTATCATTTATCCATCCAGGAAGGAGAGGAAGGAGATATCCAATTGTCGTTGGCCGACAGCTTTTCTCCGAAGGAAGGTAGCTATTCTCTACACATAGACAAGAAAAAGGTTACGATTTCATCGGGTAATTACGGAGGCTTTATTGCCGGAATCCAGACAATTCGCCAGCTTTTCCCTGCCGAGATTGAATCAATGACGGAACTGCCGGGTAATACCTGGACTTTACCTGCCGTAACCATTACAGACGAGCCTCGTTTCAGTTGGAGAGGTGTGATGCTGGACGTTTCCCGTCATTTCTATTCTCCGGATGAAGTGAAGGAATTGCTCGATTTGATGGCTCTTTACAAACTAAATAAATTTCACTGGCACCTGACAGACGACCAGGGATGGCGTATTGAAATCAAGAAATATCCGCTGCTGACTGAAAAAGGAGCGTGGCGTCCGTTTAATTCGCAAGACCGGGAATGTATGCGTCGGGCCCAAGCTGAAGACAACTCTGATTTTGAGATTCCCGCCGAGAAGCTGCGTATCGTTCAGGGAGACACTTTGTATGGAGGCTTTTATACACAGGAAGAAATCAAGGAGATCGTCAGATATGCCGGTATTCGCGGAATTGACGTGATACCAGAAATTGATATGCCGGGGCACATGCTGGCAGCAGTCAGTAACTATGGCGGTGTTTCCTGCTTTGCACAAACGGGCTGGGGAAAGACGTTTTCATCGCCGGTTTGTCCGGGAAAAGAATCGGCTTTAGAGTTCTGTAAAAACGTTTACGCCGAGGTCATTCCTCTGTTCCCTTATAAATATATTCACCTGGGAGCGGATGAAGTAGAAAAAACGAATTGGAAGAAATGTCCGGACTGCCAGAAACGGATGAAAGAAGAAGGATTAAAGACCGAAGAAGAATTGCAATCGTGGTTTGTTCATTATATGGAACACTTCTTCAACGAACACGGCAAGAATCTGATCGGTTGGGATGAAATATTGGAAGGTGGACTTTCAGAAACGGCAACTATTATGTGGTGGCGCAATTGGTATCCGCAATCGTTGCCGGAAGCAACGGCCCAGGGAAATCAGGCTATTTATTGTCCGAATGCAAATTTCTATCTGGATGTACAACAAGATCGTAAATCCGTCAGAAACCTTTATGAATATGTGCTGGCTCCTGATTCTTTAAGCGAGGCACAGCGTAGTCTGATCTTAGGCGCTCAAGGAAATATCTGGTGCGAATGGATTCCGTCTCGTGAACGAATGCACTATATGGCTTTCCCACGGGTAATGGCACTGGCGGAGAAAACATGGAGCAATCCGGATATGTGTTACTGGGATGATTTCCAAAAACGCATGATCGGTCAATTCGAACGTTTGAATATACTGGATGTAAATTATCGTACTCCGGATTTGGAAGGTTTCCATGCTGTCAATGCCTTCGTTGGAGAAACCAACGTTTGTGTTACATGCGCAGATCCAAGTGTGGAAATCCATTATACCACAAATGGTACAATACCAACATTGGAATCGCCGGCTTATACAGGACCGATGAAAATAAACGAATCCACCGATTATGTCTTCCGTACTTTTAAAGCAAACGGAAAGGCAGGAGATATCTTCCGTACCCGTTACATAAAGCAGGAATATGCTCCGGCTGATGCCAATGCCCAGCCACAAAAGACCGGACTTCAGGCTACATGGCACGAAGGACGTTTTGACTCGTGTGCTGCCATTCAAAAGATTCCGGCAAAAGAAACATTCGAAATCACAGATGTAACGATTCCATCGGAAGTGAAAGGAGATATCGGATTAGTAATCAAAGGCTACATTAATATTCCGGCTGAAGGAGTTTATACGTTCTCATTGCTTTCGGACGACGGAAGTATTCTGAAGATTGACGATGAAATCGTCGTGAACAACGACGGGCCTCATGCTCCGGCCGAAATATCCGGACAAAGAGCACTGGCGAAAGGCTTGCATCCAATAGAAGTACAATACTTTGATTATAACGGTGGATTGCTGCAACTCAACGTATATGATCCATCCGGAAAGAAGATGGATGTAAATACAGGAATATATGCTTATTGATTGAATCGGGCATTACGTCCCAGTTAATCATGAAAACAGAGAGTTGTTTAAGTATTGATTTAAGAGAAGAAGGATAAATCCTTGTCAATAGCCTAATTAATCTGCTTAAACAACTCTCTGAAAACAATAAGTAAAGGCTAAAGGACTGATTTTTTATTCTTTTTGTCGATTTTTTTAGAGAGAAGTTGTGAGAATATTAAATTTATTTATACCTTTGCACCCCGTAAGCGGTAAATAACCGCTATCCAAGAAAACACTTCCGCTCTGTTCGTGATGCTAGTTCAGAAAAGAAGTTTCTGAGAAAAAGAAATACGATTTGTATGTCATAGGAGGCGTGCAGGTCTTTTTCTTTATAGAGATTATTTTTCGAATCATTACATGTAATAAAAAGAAGATAGAGATGTCTAAAATTTGTCAAATTACCGGAAAAAAAGCAATGGTTGGCAACAACGTTTCTCACTCTAAGAGAAGAACGAAACGTAAGTTTGATGTTAACCTGTTTACAAAAAAGTTCTATTGGGTAGAACAGGATTGCTGGATTAGCCTGAAGATCTCTGCAGCAGGCTTGCGTACAATTAACAAATTAGGATTGGATGCTGCTATTAAAATGGCTGCTGAAAAGGGTTATTTAAACGCTTAATAGGAGGATTTAAACAATGGCAAAGAAAGCAAAAGGAAACAGAGTTCAGGTTATTCTAGAATGTACTGAACACAAAGACAGCGGTATGCCGGGTACTTCTCGTTATATCACTACTAAAAACAGAAAGAATACAACTCAGCGATTGGAATTGATGAAATACAATCCGATTCTGAAGAAGATGACTTTACATAAAGAAATTAAGTAATAGGAGATTTAAACAATGGCAAAGAAAGCAGTTGCAACATTTAAGAAAGGTGATGGACGTACTTTCTCTAAAGTAATCAAGATGGTAAAGTCTCCGAAAACCGGTGCTTACATCTTCCAGGAAGAAATGATCCCGAATGAAGCTGTTAAAGATTATTTCAGCAAATAATTCTTGAGGATAAAGAAATAAGAAAAGAGGCTTTTTCCCGCCAAAAAGGGAGAAAGCCTCTTTTTTGTTCCCAAATTAATCCTTAACTTTGTGTCTTGAGCCGTACAAAGCAACAGGCTTATACGGTACTTATAACGGATGTAAAATATAAACACATATACTATGAAGTTTGATGTTTCAAGTACTGCATTGTCTTCTCGTCTGCAAGTGGCGAGCAAGGTAATTGCTGCGAAAAATTCATTGCCCATTTTGGACAACTTTCTCTTTAGTCTGGAAGGAGATATGCTGACAATTACAGCAGCTGATTCAGAAACACGTTTGGTAACAACTGTACAGGTGATGAACGCACAAGGTTCAGGTGTTTTTGCATTGTCTGCCAAAAACATTCTTGATCCGTTGAAGGAGTTGCCGGAACAGCCCTTGACTTTTGATATTAATGACGAGAATCTGGAAATCTTTATCTATTTCCAGAATGGAAAATATAACTTCATCGGAGCCAGAGGTGATTTATATCCTCAGCAGAAACCGTTGAAAGAAAATGCCATTTCCATGACCATGGATAGCAAGACGCTGCTAAGTGGCATCTCCCGTTCGTTATTTGCTACGGCAGATGATGAATTACGTCCGGTGATGAATGGTGTTTATTTTGATATCCAGCCTGATAATTTGACTTTCGTTGCATCAGATGGCCGTAAGCTGATTCGTTTGCGTAATTTCTCAGTAAAGAGTGAACAACGGGCAGCTTTTATCTTACCAAAGAAACCGGCCAATCTGCTTAAAAATATTCTGTCGAAAGACGAAGGCGTAACAATGATCAAATTCGATGAAAACAATGCGCATTTCATCAGTGACAGCTTTGAGATGGTTTGCCGGTTGATCGAAGGACGTTATCCGAATTACAATAGCGTTATTCCACAGGAAAATCCTTATAAGGTAACGATCGACCGTGTATCTTTCCTGACTGCCCTGAAACGTGTTTCTGTCTTTTCACAGTCAAGCAGTTTGATCAAGTTACAATTAAAGACCAATGAGCTGACTATTTTTGGTCAGGATATCGATTTCTCGATCGCTGCAGAAGAACATATTCCATGTCAATATAATAGTCCGGAATTAAGTATTGGTTTCAACTCTACTTATCTAATTGAAATTCTAAGCAACATCAGTTCGGAATCAATTGTATTCGAGTTGGCAGATCCTTCTCGTGCAGGTGTTATCGTACCGGAAGTAAATGAGGAAAATGAGGACTTATTGACCTTGCTGATGCCAATGATGTTGAACGATTAAAGCGTTATACTATGCAATTGAATCTGAAAAATCCGTTGGTTTTCTTTGATTTGGAAACAACCGGAATTGATATTGTCAAGGATCGCATCATAGAGATATCGTATGTTAAGGTTTTTCCGAACGGAAAAGAAGAGAGTAAAACCATGCGTATTAATCCGGGAATGCCGATTCCACCGGCTTCTACAGCTATTCATGGCATTACAGACGATGATGTAAAGGATTGCCCGTTGTTTAAGAACGTAGCCAAACAATTGGCTGCCCAAATCGAAGGGTGCGATCTGGCCGGATACAATTCAAATCGCTTTGACATTCCTCTCTTGGCAGAAGAGTTCTTGCGTGCCGGCGTTGATATCGATCTGACACGAAGAAAATTTATTGACGTGCAGACTATTTTCTACAAAATGGAACAACGTACGTTGGCTGCTGCCTACAAATTCTATTGTCAGAAATCACTTGAGAATGCACATACGGCGGCAGCTGATACGATGGCCACTTATGAGGTTTTGAAAGCCCAGCTGGATCGTTATCCGGAATTGAAGAATGATGTGACATTTTTATCTGAATTCTCCAGCTTCACCAACAACGTTGATTTTGCCGGCCGGATGGTTTATAATGAAAAGAATCAGGAAGTATTCAATTTTGGTAAGTACAAAGGTCGCCTGGTTGAAGAAGTTCTCAAACAAGAACCGGCTTATTACAGTTGGATGATGAACGGAGATTTCCCGTTAAACACCAAGCAGAAACTGACAGAAATCAAACTGCGCGGATTTAATGCAAAATAAAGTCTGATTTGTATGCTGAAAGGAAAACATATCATCTTAGGAATTACCGGAAGTATTGCGGCTTATAAAGCTGCCTATATTATTCGGGCATTGGTCAAAAAAGGGGCAGAAGTACAAGTTGTTATCACTCCGGCCGGAAAAGAATTCATCACCCCGATAACTTTATCGGCATTGAGTAGTAATCCGGTCATCAGTGAGTTCTTTTCCAATCGAGACGGTTCTTGGCATAGTCATGTAGATCTGGGATTATGGGCTGATGCGATGTTGATTGCACCGGCTACCGCTTCTACCATTGGAAAGATGGCAAATGGTATTGCAGATAATATGTTAGTGACAACTTATTTGTCTTGTAAAGCTCCCGTATTCATTGCTCCAGCCATGGACTTGGATATGTTTGCCCATCCGACGACACAGCAGAATCTGGATCGACTCCGCTCATTCGGCAACCATATTATAGAACCAGCCGAAGGTGAACTGGCCAGTCATCTGGTTGGAAAAGGGCGCATGGAGGAACCCGACAAAATTGTAGCTACACTGGAAACCTTCTTTGATGAGTCGATGACATTAAAGGATAAAAAAATCTTAATAACTGCCGGTCCGACGTATGAAAAGATAGATCCGGTCCGTTTTATAGGAAATTATTCTTCAGGGAAAATGGGATATGCTTTGGCTGAAGCGTGTGCAGCACGTGGGGCAGAAGTATTTCTGGTGAGTGGTCCGGTTTCCTTACAGGCCAAACACCCGTCAATCCATCGGATTTCCATCGAATCGGCAGAAGAGATGTACCAATGTGCCATGGATGTCTTTCCTTCGGTCGATGCAGCCATCTTATGTGCAGCGGTTGCTGATTACAGACCCGAGATGACTTCTGCAGAAAAGATCAAACGGGAATCGACAGGAGAGATGACGTTAAAGCTGGTTCCGAATAAGGATATTGCCGCATCTTTAGGACAAATAAAGATGGCAGACCAAATATTGGTCGGTTTTGCTCTGGAGACATCGGATGAAGTGCATCATGCAACCGATAAGCTAAAGAGAAAGAATTTGGACTTTATCGTATTGAATTCTTTGCGTGATCAGGGCGCCGGTTTCCGATGTGACACAAACAAAATATCGATTCTGGATCAAGAAGGAACACTGACTGAATATCCGTTGAAGAGTAAACAGGAGGTAGCTGTAGATATTATTAATAAGTTAGTTTCACGATTGAAATGAGAGGAAGAAAACTATTGGGATTGTTGGTAGCAGGAATATGTTCAGTCTCTGCGATGGCACAAATGTCGAACAACGGAGAGTTGAATGCCCGCATCACTATTAACAGTGACAAGATACAGGGAACGGACAAATCGGTTTTTACGACTTTGCAGACGGCATTGACCGAGTTTGTCAATAACAGACGCTGGACTGACGCCACGTTTGCTGTCAACGAACGGATCGATTGTTCAATGACTATCATCCTGAGTGAGAAATCCGACAATAGTTATAAAGGAGAAATCCAGGTACAGGCTACCCGGCCGGTGTATAATTCCTCTTATCTGACTACGCTATTCAATTATCGGGACACGGAGCTTGATTTCGAATATGCCCAGTTTGAACAATTGGAATATAATGAGAACTCGTTAAGCAGTAATCTGACTGCAACGGTGATGTTCTACATTTATGTTATCTTGGGACTCGATTTTGACAGTTTTTCTCCGCTTGGAGGCAAAGCTTATTTCGAGAGAGCCCAGCAAATCGTCAACATGGCTCAGTCTCAGGGCACATGGAGTGGCTGGAAAGCTTTCGACAAAGATGACAACCGACATGGATTGATTACGGCCTTGACCGACAATACATCAGAGAAGTTCCGGAATTTCTGGTACACGTATCATCGGAAAGGTTTGGATGAAATGGCTGGTAATCCGGATCGGGGAAGAACTACGATTATTGAGGCTTTGCCGGTTCTGAAAGAAGTAAAAAGTGCCCGTCCGACATCTGTGATCATGCGTGTATTCTCGGATGCGAAATTAGACGAATTGGTCCTGATTTATTCAAAGGCGACTACGCAGGAAAAACAGGAAGGATATAAATTACTATATGAATTGTATCCGACCGAAACCAAGCGCCTGGAATCATTGCAAAAGTAATAGAACTATGCTGAATTCATTATTTATCCGGAACTTTGTCTTAATTGACAGCCTGGATATTCAATTTGATAAAGGTTTTTCAGTCATTACAGGTGAAACCGGTGCCGGAAAATCCATTATTCTCGGAGCTTTATCGTTAGTTCTAGGACAACGGGCTGACGGGAAAAGTATCAAAAAGGGAGCAGACAAATGTGTTATTGAAGTTTCATTCGATATTTCCAAATATCAGCTCGAGCCATTTTTCCTTGAAAACGATCTGGAGTACGACGCTTCAAGCTGTATCTTGCGGAGAGAACTCTTTTCTTCCGGAAAATCCCGTGCTTTTGTCAACGATTCACCCGTTTCTCTTTCTATCCTGAAAGAATTGGGAAACCGACTGATTGATATTCATTCCCAGCATCAGAATTTACTGTTGGGTGACAGCCGTTTCCAATTGCGAGTCTTGGATGTCATGGCCGAAAATGATATTCTGCTGATTCTCTATAAAAAAGAATTCTTGCGTTACCAAGGCTTAAAACGGGAATTGAAAGCGTTGTTGCAGAAAGCGGAACAGAGTAAACAGGATGAAGATTACATCCGCTTCCAACTGGATCAATTGAGAGAAGCATCTCTCTCGTCCGGCGAACAGGAAGAACTGGAACAGGAACAGGAGACTTTATCCCATGCAGAAGAAATAAAAGGTTCGCTATATAAAATAAGTGAATTGCTGGATGGTGAAGAAATGGGTAGTGTCCAATTGATTAAAGAAGCCTTGTCGTTGGCTGACGGATTGGAGCGCTATTATCCGAAAGCCAAAGAATTTGCTGAACGGTTGCGATCTGCCTATATTGACCTGAACGACTTGGCTTCAGAAGCAGACAGTCAGAAGGAAGACATTGAATTTAATCCCGGGCGTCTGGAATGGGTTAATGACCGGTTGAATTTGATTTATACGTTGGAACAAAAACACCGGGTTTCGAGTGTGGACGAACTATTGGCACTGCAGGAACAATATGAGAAACAATTGAGTGAAATCAGTTCATACGATCAGTTGATTGAAGACTTGAATCAGCAATTAGAGGTTTCACATGCCGAGTTATTGCAGCAGGCAGGTGTTTTAAGTGTTCAACGGAGAGTAGCGGCAAATACGATTGCAGAACAGCTGGTGAAAATGGTTTCGCCATTGGGAATGCCGAATATCCGTTTCCAGGTAGATATGACTACCCGTCCGGAACCGGAAGCTGAAGGAATGGATGATATCTGTTTCATGTTCTCAGCCAACAAGAATGGAGAGTTACAACCCGTAGCTCAAACAGCATCAGGTGGTGAAATTTCCCGATTAATGCTGTGTATCAAAGCCATGATTGCTGGTTTTACAGCTTTACCAACCATTATATTTGATGAAATAGATACCGGAGTTTCAGGCGATATAGCCGACAAGATGGGAAATATCATGCAGGATTTAGGCTCGAAGATGCAGGTCTTTGCCATTACCCATTTACCTCAGATTGCCGCAAAAGGTTCAGCTCATTACTTTGTTTATAAGGAAGATCGGGAAGATGGCACTGCTACACAAATCAAACGCCTGTCGGATGAAGAACGAATCAACGAAGTAGCCCGGATGCTGAGCGGTGCATCGCTGACGAAAGCATCTTTAGCAAATGCCAAAGATTTATTAAGGAAAGGACGATAAACTTTCGGACTATTGTCAGGTCTTATTACTAAAAGAATTTCCTATTATTCACTTTTAAAGAGAGTAAGCTATGAAACGATTAATTTGGATAGGATTTTTGGTATTGCTATTTAGTTTACCTGCTTATAGTCAATTCTGGATTCATTTTGAATGGAATGCCCCGACGTGTCGTGAATGTCGCTGGATGGAACAGACATTACATCTATCTCCTTGGGCAGCCAAAGAGTATCATAAGATCATTCATAAATATGGTCGAAAGATAGAACACGAGGCTCTGAAAGATTGCCGGTATTGGGATCATTCAGCTCAGATTATCTATCGTCTGCGTATGGAGAGAGACCGGAAACTACAACGGATTCTTTCACCCCGTCAATTTGAACTGTATGTATATTATATTCGGGAAACTCCTCAACGGATTCACGATTATATCGGTTGGTATGATAACCCGCATTATCCGAACTATCATCCCACACGAAACTGTTACTGGTATGAAGATTCGTATTGGAGAGGGAACTGGACTTATGCCAAGGGAAATTGGGTTTGCCATTTCGATGCCCACGGTTGGTATCCCGGCAAATATTCCCGTCCGACACCGCCTCCGCCACCACATAAGCCGGCACCAAGGCCACCTCATCATCAACCTGTTCGGCCAGAAAAGCCCGTTGCTCCTCGGCCGCCAGTAGGAAGGCCTGTTCCTCCGGCTCATGAAGGAAGGCCGTCCGGCAGACCGGAGAAACCGTCAAAAGGTCCTTCTTATCAACAGGATAAAGATCATAAAAAGGATCATCCTTCCAAAGGTTCCGGCAGATATTCCGGACATAAAAATAGCAGCGACAGCGACCGTAAATCCGGAATCAGAGGTGTAGGTCGTAAAGCCTGATTTATGATAATTATAAAACTCCTGAGAATCATTTTCAAATCTCGTTACTTTTGAAATCGATTCTCAGGAGTTTTATTTTTAAATACTAAGGAAAAGATTTTGAGGTTTGCTGAGATAAGAATACTTTTGTATGAAGTAGAAAAACAGGCAACCTGTAATAGTAAAATATATATGAATAAAACAAACTCAGTTGTGCTGGTTTCAGGCACAATCATTTTAGCGTTAGGAACCGGATGTCATTCCAAAACTTCGGAAAAGACAACCGTAGAGCAACAACAGAAACCAAACATCATCTTCATTCTATGCGATGATATGGGATACGGTGATTTGGCTTGTTATGGACAGAAATACATTGAGACGCCTAATCTGGACCGTTTGGCTGCAGAAGGTATGCTTTTCACGCAGGCCTATGCCGGAAGTCCTGTCAGTGCCCCGTCGAGAGCGTCGCTGATGACCGGACAACATACCGGACATTGCAAGATCCGTGGAAACAAGGAATACTGGAGTGGCGAAATGATGTACGGACAGAATAAGGAATACACGGTGACAGGGCAGATGCCTTACGATACCGCTCATATCATTCTTCCCGAAATCATGAAAGCTAATGGATATACAACAGGTATGTTTGGTAAATGGGCAGGCGGTTATGAAGGCTCGGAATCAACACCCGATAAACGAGGAATCGATGAATACTACGGATATATCTGCCAATTCCAGGCTCATTTATATTATCCGAACTTCATGAACCGGTATAGTAAATCGGCAGGAGATACAGCGGTAATCCGTATTCCTTTGGAACAGAATATTGAACATGCCATGTATGGTGATGATTACCGCAACCGTACTCAATATTCGGCAGATCTGATACACCAGCAAGCGATGGAATGGATTGGTAAACAAGACGGGAAACAACCTTTCTATGGCTTCCTGACTTATACTTTACCTCATGCCGAGTTGGTACAACCGCAAGATTCGATTGTACAGTATTACATGGAGAAATTCCAGAACGACAAATCTTATCCGGGTTCAGAAGGTTCGCGATATAATCCGATAATGCATACACATGCCCAGTTCGCTGCCATGATTACCCGTTTGGATACTTATGTAGGTGAAATCATGCAATTGCTGGATAAGAAAGGCTTGGCAGAGAATACCATTGTCATGTTCTCGAGTGATAACGGACCTCATGAAGAGGGCGGAGCTGATCCGGAATTCTTTGGTAGGGACGGCAAACTGAGAGGATTGAAGCGTCAGTGTTATGAAGGCGGTATTCGTGTACCGTTTATCGTCCGTTGGCCAGGAAAAGTTCAAGCAGGTTCAGTGAATGATCATATCTGTGCATTCTACGATATCATGCCTACGTTCTGTGATCTGATAGGAGAACAGGATTATGTAGCTAAATACATGAATCCGGAAAAAGCGGTAGATTATTTCGATGGCATTTCGTTTGCTCCGACTTTATTAGGGCAAGCCGGACAGAAGCAGCATGATTTCCTGTACTGGGAATTTGAAGAGACCGATCAAATCGGTGTCCGCATGGGCAACTGGAAAATGGTTGTCAAGAAAGGCCAGCCACATTTATATAACCTGGCTACCGATTTGCATGAAGATCATGACGTAGCTGCCGAACATCCGGATATTGTTCAGCAAATGAAAGAAGTCATTGCAAAACAGCACATCGAAAGTCCGGACTTTAAAGTAACGTTGCCTGAATAGACACACTAGCTCTAGTGAGACTGACACATCAAGACAGGTGTTTATGAACTACCCGTATTAGTGGGACAGTCCCACTAGAGCAGATGCTACTTCAGGAACTTTTTTCCTTTATTATACCTTTCCATAAATGTTGAACCAATCGGACAAAAGAAGCCTCTTCGAACAACTGTTTAAGAAGAATTATTCTCGTTTATGCGGGCTCGCTTATCAATATCTGAACGATGTAGAAGAGTCAAAAGACGTCGTAAATGATATCTTCGAGATAGTTTGGAACAAATTTCATACGCTTCAGATGGATACTATAGATACTTATCTGATGAAAAGCATTAGAAACAGATGTTTAAACTTGCTGGAACATCGGAAAGTACAACAACAATATGGAACTTCTTTCTCAGAATTAGATTTGTTTGAGGAAGAAATGGATTGGGAAGACAAAGAACGGACACTGGAAAAGATAGAATCCGTCTGTAAAGAGCTACCGGATAAAACCCGATATATATTGAGCCAATGTTACTTTCATCATAAGACTTATAAAGAAGTAGCCTTGGAATTACAAATTACACCCGATGCCGTCAAGAAACATATCGTGAAAGCCTTAAAAATATTACGGGAAGCCGTACGGAAGTCTGAATAAAATCAACAATCATGGTGGTTATGGAAGAAAAAGATCAAAAAGACAAAAGGAACCAAACAGAAACCTCGGAAAAGGAATTTGAATCCTTGTCCGATACAGATGTCCAGTTGTTACGGGAGGCCGGACGTATATGTGCTGAGCAAGATATTGAAAAGATGTTCCCTGCAGATCGAGCTTGGGAAGATTTTTCCCGTAAAAGGAAACGGACAAACCGACAACGCATTCTTTATGCAATGGTAGGAGCTGCAGCTGTTATCTTCATTGCCGTAATCGGATACCGTTCTTTCATATCAGAATCAGGAACCTCCAGCTATAACCTATTTACTGCCACTAAAGAAGAAACAGGATGTATCCTGACTAGTCCGGATGGATCAATGGAAGTTATTGTAAAGGATGAGTTGAATTTACTGGATGAAACCTATCAAGGGAAAGATCATTATACGATAGAAACACCATCGGGGAAAAACCTTCGGGTGATATTGCCGGATAGCAGTCAAGTGCTCTTAAACGCGCATAGCCGATTGAATTATACGCAGAAGGAGAAACGACTTGCTACATTGGAGGGTGAAGCTTATTTTGAAGTCAGGAAAGACAAAGAACATCCGTTTGTCGTGCAGGCAGGAACAGCCAGAGCCTGTGTATTGGGAACAAGCTTTAATATCCGGCATTACGAGCAGGAACAAATACATATCACCTTGCTGACCGGAAGCCTGGCTATTGAATCGGAAGCTACAAATACCCCGGAAATCATGAAGCCGGGAGATGATGCGTCTTTGCTGGAAGACGGACAGATTATCATTCAGGAAAAAGGAGAGACGTCTCGTCCGATGTGGACATCCGGATACTTTTCGTTTGATGACGCTCCTTTATCGGAAGTCCTTTGTGAATTAGGGCGCTGGTATAATATCAATGTAACGGTTCTTCATCCGGAAGCGACGACACGAAATCTTCATTTCAAATGTAAACGTTCATTGGAACTGGATGATATCCTTGAAATCCTGAATGAACTGGGTGGATTTCGGCTGGTAAAGAAAGAAAATACCATTTTTGTGCAATAAATACAGTACCCGATTTTCATTTTACCTGTATTTACCATAAAGGCACGATTAGAATGCCTTTCTATGGAACTTAAAAGAAGGAATCATGAAAAGAATTATCGGTTGTTCGCTGGTCTTGTGGTGGGGTAGCTGTATGTGGATACAAGCTTTGCCGGAAGTCGATTGTCTCAACAAGGAGTATTATAAGGAAGATCGCGTTTCGTTAATCGAAGCATTGAAGGCGTTGGAAACCCATTACGGACAGACTCTTGTCTTTACATATGATGATGTCAGTAAATTTCAGGTAAAGATGACGGAGTGGAAACCGACAATCGAAGAAGCTTTGGATTCTCTCTTAACAGATTTACCGCTGACTTATATCCGCAAACAAAACTTGATTATCATCCGGAAAAAACAGAACAGACCTCGAATACAATCACTCGAGACCGGTACGGCAGGAAAGAAAGCCGAAGGAATAACAGGACGAATCATCAACAAGCAACATCAAGCCATAGAAGCTGCTTTTGTCTGTCTTATTGACTCCGCAAAAGGGCAGCCCGTCAACCAGGCCATTACGGATGCGCAAGGAAGGTTTTCTTTTCCCTGTACGCCGGGAAATATGCGTTTATCCGTTACTTGTCTGGGATACAAACCTTATCTCTCTGCGGTAATGAACGTTGGAGAAGAGCGGGATCTTCCCGTAATTGTTTTGGAAGAAGAATCGCAGATATTGGAAAAAGTCGTGGTGATCGGAGAGAAGACACAGCCGGTACTCGAACAGAAACCCGGTAAGTTGGTATTTAATGTAGAGAATAGCATCAATGCGCAAGGCTCCAATGCTTTTGATGTATTAAAGCAGTTGCCGGGAATTTCCGTCCAGGAAGAGAGCAAGACCATCAGTCTGAACGGAAGGAGTAGCATCTTGATCTTGTTGAATGGCAAACCAACGTATATGCAGCAGGCAGAAATCGTGGATCTGCTTAAATCGACGTCTTCTGCGAATATCAAGCAAATCGAAGTCATGTCGAACGCGTCTGCGCAGTATGACGCGGCAGGTTCGGGTGGCATCCTGAATATTGTTCTGAAGAAAAGGAGAGAGGCTGGCTTCCAGATGATGATGAACGTCGGGGCGGCTTATTGGTTCAATCCGAAGCAGAATCTGGAGACGGCGTTCAACTATGCTACGGGGAAATGGAATATCTATGGGAATTACAGCCATAACTTCGGCCATTCGAATTTGTATTACGGCAGTGAACGGAAGCAGAACGGGAAACTCTTCGACAGCCAATCCACAGATACAGATAAGCGGAATACGGTAGCGGCAACTCTCGGTGCGGATTATCAATTGGCAGAACATCATGCGATCGGCGTACAAGGAACGGGGAACTTTGTATTCGGTCCGGGTTCAATCTATACGTACACCAATGTGTATGATGATTATGCCCGCAGCCACCTCTTGTATTCTCTGGCTTCGGAAAGCCAGTATGAACACCAGAAAGCGGCCCGATATAACTTCAACTTCAATTATACGTATGAGTTACCGGACGAAAGGACGTTTACTTTCGATGCGGATTATGGCTGGTTCGATGGAAATTCACGCATCTATCAGCCCAATACCTATTATTCGCCGGATGGCGTGTTGGATTCTGTCGGGAATTATCGGTCGTTGGGCGGACGAGACATCCATCTGTATGCCTTGTCTGCCCATTATACTGAGACTGCCGGTCCAGGAGAAATTCGGGGTGGCATGAAGTTTTCCAATGTTTCCTCACAGAATACGTATCAATATTTCCAAGTATTACCTGAGGAAGACGTGCTGGATAAGGATATTTCCAACGATTTCTCGTATCTGGAGTCAATTCTGGCTGCCTACCTTTTATATGATTTCCATTTTGGGGAGAAATGGAATGCCAACGTGGGACTTCGTGCCGAATATACCCATTCGGATGCCCATCTGATGCCGGTAGCGGGGAGCACGAACGAAGAAAGCCATGTGCGGCGGGATTATGTGGATCTTTTCCCTTCGGCAGGTGTTACATTCAAGCCGGACGAGAAACAAAGCTGGTCGTTGAGTTACGGGAGGCGCATCGACCGTCCGGTCTATTCGGATTTGAACCCGATCGAGCAAGCGCTTGACGGTTTATCGACTTGGAAAGGGAATCCGTTCCTGAAACCTCAGAAAACGAACCGGATCAGTCTGCAATATCAATACGACCGGACTTCGGTAGAAGTTTCTTATTCCCATACGACCGATTACCAAGTACAGGTAACCGACACCTTGGGACCGGACAAAATCGTGATGGAACCCCGTAATCTGGGAGAACAATCCTATTGGGGCTTCTCGGTTTCGCAGGGTCTGCGGTTATTGCCCGGATGGAATCTGACACTTTCGGGAAATGCCTATTATCTGGATAATCAAATGGCATTCGACGCGCAGCGGTATTATCAGCGGAAACGCTGGGCCGGAAATTTCTCTTTGCAGACCTCATTTCCCTTATTTTGGGGCATACGCTCGGAAGTGTTGGGTGTATATCTGACCAAACGGCTGGGTGGCTCGACGGAAGTTATGAATCCGACCGGCTTTGTGGATATTGGCTTTCAGAAGAAGTTCTGTCAGGGAAAAGCAGCTGTCAAATTGTCGGTATCAGATATTTTCTGGTCCAACCGCTGGGGCGACGGTATGAATTACTTCGGCGGCTTCGAATCCATCAATTACGGCTATGGAGAATCGCGTATGGTCCGATTAAACTTCACTTACACCTTTGGCGGTTCGGAAAAACGCCGGGAAAAGCATTCCAACATCGATTCTGAATTAAATCGTTTCTGATTCAGATAAAAACGCCGTTGATGGTACTCCTTTTCCAAAAGAAGTATAAAAAACACCGTTGTCAGCACTCCTTTTCCAAAAGGAGCACAAAAAACACCGTTGACAGCACTCCTTTTTCAAAAGGAGCATAAAAAACGCCGTAGTTAGCACTTCTTACACTTAAGAAGTATTAACCACGGCGTTTTTCAGATCTTATTTTCCCAAGACGAGAAGAAAATGATTATTTCAGCAGCTCTCCACTTTCAGAAACCTTGATGTGCACGTCTTTGTCACCCTTTTCAATTTCTATGTCATAATAATTGCCTGTCGGAGTCTCATAAAAGTCGGCATCATCAATCATATAGTCCGGATAGTTGGTCGTAACCGTTGTTTTAACTGCATCGGGCAATGCGTTCGGACGAATATCCCAAGAGGTATAAATCCATTCGTTGGCAGAATTGAATACAACTTCCTTCCCGATATTCTGGTCGATAATATCCACCTCGATGTTCCCGTTATCTCGATCCGTTTCGATGATAACCGCATTCGGATACATTTCTTTTACCTTCGATTCAATGTCGGTCGGAGTCTGTTCCGGCAGATACGGATTATCATTACCGCCCTGATCCGGCTGGTCTTTAATCAGAATTCCATTCGACGAATAATAAAGGTCATATTCAGTTTCTCCGCTTTCCACTTCAATCACATAAACCGTTTCTGTATTAAGACGTTCTACTTTGTCAACATCCTCTATCTTCCAGTTGGCATACTGGCTGGCTTCGAACGAAGTTCTTACAGCTTCCGGCAACGACTGATAAGGGATGTCTGTTTCCGTCATTACCCAACCATCTGTTCCAAACCAAGCTTCGGCTTCAAAACCATCCCAGCGGAAATCAACGACCGAATAACCGTTCTTCTGTTCCCATTCCTCAATCTGGGCATTCGGATACTTGGTTGAAAACTCTTCCTGGATAGCACTTGGCAGATTAGACACATTGATGTTGTCATCGTCATCACAACTTACAAAACTCATTCCGCATACTGTTGCGGCAATCATCGTAAACAACTTGATATTCATAACTCTCTTCATTTTATTTATCTAAATCAATTAATTCAAAATTCTTATTAAACTTCAGTTCCCAGCCATTGGAAAGTTTGGCTTCGTAGGTGTTTCTTTCTTTCTCCAGCTCAATGATCTTGCTGTCTGGATAGTTATCCCGTACATAAACCATAATCTGATTCGGGATCAGAGAAGCTGGCACTTGACTGTATTTACATTTGATTTTTTCCCAATTACCCGAACGGTCGAATTCAACTTTGTCACCATTCACGAAGATGACATCATAATTCTTCCCGAAGAAATCGGATTCCATTTTGGCAAGCGCCACCTTCTTGTCTGCAAAGTTCTGCTTGACGAACTGTTGAGCAGTCTGTGGCAATTCCGAGAACTGGATGGGTTTATCGTCGTCGGCATGAACGGGTATTAACAACGTACTTGCCAATATTAAAGTCATACATATTCTTTTCATTTCAAATCCTCCTTATACTTTCGTTTAATTTCTAAGACAAAGATGGAGGTCAATTCTGAAAAGAATTTGAAATTTTCGGCTTTTTATTCAGTTTTCAGATAGAAAAGTGGAAAAAATGTTTTCCTTCCTGATAATAATAATGTATAGAGAAGTTATATAAGCGGCAAATCGTATCGACAATGGCCAAGCCTAATCCGGTAGATTGTTCTTTCTTCTTCCCCTGATAGAAACGGGTAAAGATTTGTTTCTCGTCTAAAGCGCCGCTCTCGGCGGTGTTGCTGATCACAAAATCATGAGCAGATATTTGGATATCAATTTGTCCGTCTGTTGAATTATGGACAAACGCGTTCTTCAACAGATTGGCAACAAGGATAGACGCCAACGATTCATTCATGCAAACCTCACAAGAAGCGCTTTCTTCTACAGACACATGGATATGCTTATAATCGAATACTTCCTTGAAATCTTCCAGGTATTTATGCACGAGCGAATTGATTTGTATCCTCGAACTTTCCGGAAATTGTCCGTTTTCAATCTTCGAGATCAGCAACAGCGACTTATTCAGTTTCGAGATATGCTCGAGAGTTTGGTAGACTTTGCTCAATTCTTCTAGCTGACGTTCCGACATAGAGTCATCGTCCATCAGCATTTCAATCCGATTCTGGCAGATCGCCAACGGAGTTTGTATTTCATGCGAAGCATTTCCGATAAACTGTTTCTGCTGCTCATAAATAGCTTCGTTATGGGAAGTACTGCGAATCAAAGCCTCATTCAGTTTACGGAACTCGGTTACATCGGTCGGATTATCCAGCGGACGATTGTTTTTCCCCAGCGTATAAGTATCCAACCAGTTCAGGAGTTTGTATAAAGGTTTCATATTCTGCCGATAAACCAGAATATTAATCAGCAAGATGGTCAGCAATAAAACACCATAAAGGAACATGATCCAGAACCAGATAGCCGAAATCAAGTCGGCCTTTTCAATGGAAGGTGTCGATACAATCAGTTGATAAAAACGATCGTTACGGTCCTGAAAGATTGTCGTCAGAATCCGGGCCGGTTCTGTTTCTTTCTTTTCTGTTATATAGATCATCGAATCGGCATAGAGAATGTGAGGACGTGAAGCCGCATAAGCCGCGTCAACCTCCTGTAGGAAATACTGGTTGTTGGAACCATTATTATGAGAAGGTAATTTCTCTCCGGCCAAATGTCGGGTAATGATTACTTCCGAATAATCTTCAAGCGCATCATCTACCTCGTCATTGACTTCATCCATCAGGGCAAAGTAAAACAATCCTGCCCAAATAGCCAGGATTACAATCAAGGCGACAGATAAACGTCCTATGACGCGATAGAAAAGTTTCATAATCAGTTGTTCGTATTTAATTTATACCCGATACCATATACGGCTTTGATCTCCGGATTAGCCCCGGCTTCTTTCAGTTTCTTCCGGAGGTTCTTTATCTGTGCATAGATAAAGTCGAAGTTATCAACCTGGTCAATATGATCGCCCCACACTGATTCGGCTAATGTCTGCTTATTAATCAATCGGTTCGGACGATTGATAAAATAGAGTAGGATATCATACTCTTTCCGGCTCAGATCAATCGGTTGTTGATTCACCTTTACTTCAAACGTAGCCGGATTAACTTCTATATTATCCAATGTAATCAGTTTTTCTCCTCCATGATTATTCCTGCGGATCACGCTCTTGATCCGCGCATTCAGTTCGGCCAGATGAAAGGGTTTGGCCAGATAATCGTCGGCTCCCAAATCCAATCCCGCCACTTTATCTTCCAGAGAATCTTTGGCAGAGATAATGATAACATTCTCTTTCCGTTTTTCTCTCTTGAGTGATTCCAGTATTTGCAAGCCACTTCCACCGGGAAGCATGATATCCAACAGGATACAGTCGTAATCATAATCGTCCAGCTTCAATAGAGCTGCCTGATAATTATCGGCAGTTTCGACAACATACCGTTCCTTTTCCAGAGACTTCTTGATTATCTCCTGCAACGACGGATCATCTTCTATAATTAATATCTTCATGTTATCAGCCACTTGAATAGGAGCAAATGTAATAAAAAACTTTGGGTAAAGTTTATTTTACGCAGAATTTGGACATAAAAAAAGCCAGCCCCGAAAGGCTGGCTTCCTATTATCTGAATTTCAGACACACAATCAATGACATAACATTTCTGGTGTAATCGCTGTAAATTCTTTAGCATCCGACTTACGAAGCTTGATGCTTCCGTCGTTCCAGTTAGAAGGCCAACCGCCAATGATATGACCTAAAAATACAGCTTTGATTTCATGTAATCCCTTTGCCAAAGCAACTGAACTGTCATGACGAGAAAAACGTTTTACTTCACCACCGTTGTTTACCAATAATTTACCATCGATCCAAACTTCTTCCAGATCAGAAGAAATGAAATAAACACCGTCTTCCGGAATGTTTACATAACCTGTTGCAACGGCTGCATATTGGTTAACACCACGCATAGACTCGGATGTCTTAACAACCGAACGAATTTCTTTCAGGTCTTTGATAACCGATTTCTTCGTTTCTTTTTGGGCTGCTTCCAGTTCCTTAACGTTCAGATACATGCCGTCAGTTACTTCCATATTCAATCCCGGAGTTGTCTTCGCAACTTCCTTGGCAGGAGCCAGCGACTGCTTTTCTACCTGGATTGTACGGATCGGACTCATCTTACCCGAAGGTAATACAGAAGCGATCTTCAAGGTTGTAGTTTCGGTAATTTCAATCGGAGCCGTGTAGGCTGTTGATGCCGGAGTCGGTTCACTGCCATCCAAGGTATAAACCATCTTGATCGGACGGGTTGTCTTGAATTCCAGCGAAGCCTTGTCGGTGAATGCTACGAAATTGCATGAACCATTAGGCTGTTCAGGCTGCGGAATATGGTAATTGATAGCATGACCATCCAAACGAACGTAGGCATTCTCAATGCGGCGTTCGAAGTCTTTATAGTCTTTGCGGTCCAGATTCGTCCAACCAATTTCAGCAACGGCCAGGATACGCGGGAAAACCATATAATCACGTTTGGCTTCGTCGTACATGTATTCTGACCAGGTATTACCCTGAACACCTAAAATATAATTGCTCTTGCCCATAGCTACCAATGTATCTGGTATCGGATCGTAACTGTAAGTCTTCTCCAACAACGTATAACCACCGATAGTTACCGGTTCGATCTTAGAATCTCCTTGGTAAGCATCCAGATACATTCCGTTACCGCCCGGAGTCATAATAACGGTATGATCCATCAAAGCAGCGGCAATACCGCCATCTTCACCACGCCATGACATCACTGTAGCCGAAGGAGCCAGACCTCCTTCCAGGATTTCATCCCAACCGATAATCTTTTTGCCTTTTGTTGCCAGGTATTTCTCCATCCGTTGGATGACATAGCTCTGCAATCTTTCTTCAGCTGAGTGCTTGCTGTCTGCTTTCAAGCCTTCTTCTTTAATACGTTTCTGGCAAAGCGGACAGTTCTTCCAACTGATCTTCGGGCACTCATCACCACCGATGTGGAAGTATTCGCTTGGGAAAAGAGGTACCATTTCGTCGATAACATCCTGCAAGAAGGTAAACATATCTTCTTTACCCGGACACATCACAATGTCTTCTACACCCCAAATAACACGCGGAGTTCCCTGTTCTCCTTTACAAGACAGGTTCGGATAGGCAGCAATGGCAGCCATTTCATGTCCCGGTAATTCCAGTTCAGGAACAACCGTGATGAAACGGTCGGCAGCATATTTTACAATCTCCTTGATTTCCTCTTGCGTATAATAACCACTGTGTTCTGTACCTTCGCCATCAATACGTTTCGAAGCAATTTCAGTCAGCTTCGGATACTTCTTGATTTCAATACGCCAGCCCTGATCGTCTGTCAAGTGCCAGTGCATCCGGTTCATCTTGAATAAAGACAATACATCCAGGTATTTCTTTACATTCTCAACCGGCATGAAATGACGACAAGGATCCAACATTATACCACGATAGCCAAAACGAGGAGCATCTTTGATGCTTACAGCCGGAGCTTGCCAGGCAATTCCGTTTACTTTCGACGGACTTTCGATTTCGGCCGGCAGCAATTGTAAGAACGATTGCATACCATAGAACAAACCTTGAGCCGTCTTAGCAACAACAACGGCACCGTCTTTCGTTACATCCAGCGTATAACCTTCGTCGTTAGCGACATCCAATGACGGATCTACGGATAACTGAATATTTCCCTTTTCTGCTACCTGGATGTTCAAGCCAGTAGCTGTTCTCATCTTTGCCGCAAAGAATTCGGCAACAGTTTTAGCTTCAGGACTTGCCGCTGCGATGGCCGTATTGCTACCCAGACGGAAAAATCCATCATGCTGAACCAGGCTTTGTGGAGTAGGAATGATGTTGATTCCCTGATTATACGACTTCACTTCACCTTGCGGTTCGGCACACGAAGCTAAAAAACATAAGGCCATACCGGCACAAAATGTTGCAAGAAGCTTCTTCATGTTTCTGTGTTTTTTGAAATAATAAAAAGTTGTGTTAGATATTACCAAGCAAAAATAGGATATTCTTTCATGATGCTGTTTACCTTCTCGCGAACGGCTGTTATCGTCTTATCGCATTCAGGAGCTGCTAAAACGGTATCAATCATTTCAACGATTTCACCCATCAGTTCTTCTTTGGCACCACGAGTTGTAATAGCCGGCGTACCGATACGGATACCAGAAGTCTGGAATGCTGAACGGCTGTCAAACGGAACCATGTTCTTATTGACTGTAATGTCGGCAGCAACCAAGGCTCTTTCTGCTACTTTACCAGTCAGATCAGGGAACTTCGTGCGCAGGTCGATCAACATACTGTGGTTGTCGGTACCGCCCGAGATGATCTTGTATCCTTTATCCATGAATGCTTGTGCCATAGTAGCTGCATTCTTCTTCACTTGCATCTGATATTCTTTGTATTCCGGTTCCAAAGCTTCGCCGAAAGCTACGGCTTTAGCTGCAATAACATGTTCCAGTGGTCCTCCCTGGATACCCGGGAATACAGCAGAATCCAATAATTGAGACATCTTCTTGATTTCGCCCTTCGGAGTCTTCTTTCCCCAAGGATTTTCGAAGTCTTTACCCAACAAGATGATACCACCACGCGGACCACGCAACGTCTTGTGAGTTGTAGAAGTTACGATATGAGCATATTCCAACGGATTATTCAACAAACCTGCTGCAATCAAACCTGCCGGATGCGCCATATCAATCATCAACAAAGCACCAACTTTGTCGGCAATCTCGCGCATGCGTTTATAATCCCAGTCACGTGAATAAGCAGAACCGCCACCGATAATCAATTTCGGTTTTTCGCGCAAAGCAACTTCTTCCATCTGGTCATAATCCACACGACCCGTTTCTTCTTTTACATTATATTCTGTAGCGTGATACAAGATACCAGAACTGTTTACGGCTGATCCGTGAGAAAGGTGACCGCCATGAGCCAGATTCAAGCCCAGGAAAGTATCACCCGGATTCAGAACGGCCAATAAAACAGCAGCATTAGCCTGAGCTCCTGAGTGAGGCTGTACGTTGGCCCATTCAGCATGGAATATCTTCTTCAGGCGTTCGATAGCAATCGTTTCACTTTGGTCAACGACTTCGCAACCGCCATAATAACGTTTTCCGGGATAACCTTCGGCATACTTATTTGTTAAGCAGCTACCCATTGCCTGCATAACTTGATCACTTACAAAGTTCTCTGAAGCAATCAGTTCAATACCCTTCAGCTGGCGCTGATGTTCTTTCTCAATGATGTCAAAAATGATGTTGTCTCTTTTCATTACCTTAAAAGATTAGTAAATGAATGGTATAGTTTATAAAAGATTACTTGCAAATGTAGTTATTTTTTTCGGTTCGTTGTCATTTCGTGTCAGATAATTGAGCATGAGCCAACAAGAATAGGTGGAAAAGCAACCTTGATAGTAAGATCGGCATCTAAAATCTATGAGAAATTAATTTTTTGACAGATGTGGTAAAGCTTTATCACATTTGTCAAAAAGCTTTTCGATATATGTAGTAAAGCTTTTCGACAGTTGTCAAAAAATTAAAAAGTAATGGGATCAGGGCTGACGCATTACAATCATTTTTTATTGGAATCAATTTTATTACAAGGAGGATTCCAGTCTGCATCAAGTAGTTCTACGAGGAAATCAGAATTCCATCCTGCCATTTTTCTTTTCATAGTCATGCTCCCTTTACGTGGATTATTCTTCAATTGGGTCATGGCTATCTTGGCTATCAAAGAGAAATTCTGTGCGGCATTACCTTTCTTTCGCTGATCATCTTCATTAAAAGTGATGTCCAGTTGCCAGTGTAACTTATTTTCTATGCCCCAATGACTTCTGATGGCCTGCAGGATACCTTCTGAATCCAGGGGTAAAGAGGTAATAAAATAACGCTTCTCTATTGTCGTCTTTCCTGTTTTTATACGAGTACTTTCTTTTGTCAGACAAACGACGGAATTTGCATTTTCCCAACCTAATACTGCTGCTGTACAACCATTATTATATACTTGGCAGAAGCGTTTCTCTTCCCGTCCGTGAGCTCGCTTTTCTTCTTTGTAAGCCATCTGATAACGAGTGGAAGGAATGTGTCCGTGGCCTTCCACCTTGTTTCCTTCCATGTCTATTTCGTTAAACCACGACGTGATTGTCTTGTGCAAAGTCTTTTGATTGGATTTCACACAGATAAGATAATCGGCATGGGCTTTGGTCACTTCTTTGACTATCTCATGTTGGCAACCAATTGCATCTATAGTCACGATACACCCTTGCAGGTCTAAAGATTCGATTAGTTTAGGGATTGCCTTTATTTCATTACTTTTCTTATCAACCCGCTCTTGTCCAAGACTTACTCCGTTCTCTGAAGACCATGCACTTACCATTCGAAGAGAATCAAAACTTCCGTTCCTTTTTTCTTCTTTGGCTCCACATATTTCCTTTCCATCTATATTAACTATCCCTTTATATTTACCGCATATATCCTGTATCCAGGAGCGAAAGCCTAATTCTAATTCTTTGGGATCCAGCAATGAAAACAATCGGTTAAATGTATCATGAGATGGAATTCCTTGGAAGTCTTTTATCCGTTCTCTGAAAAAATCTTCCCGTACACGACCAAATTCCGCTACCTCATTCCAGCTTTCGGCTCCACATAAAACAGCGGATATTGTAATATAAAAGATACTTTCCAAACTATATTTTTTCAAATGATCTCTACGAGGATCTGATACTTTTTCTAATATAGAAAATATTTCCATTACTTCTTTGATTTTTATTATTATCCCTTTGACTCTCTAAAGATAAATACTTTTTAAAAGGTCTGGAAGTTTGTAATGCGTCAGCCCTGACCACATTAGTCAAAAAGCTTTAGCACATATATGATAAAGCTTTAGCACATCTGTCAAAAAATTAATTGTTAACGACATCGATACTCCAAAGTGCTTGGTTTCGTATTCAGACAGACGGTTACGAACTTTTATTTCTCTTCTCAAATTCGATGAATACCGGATAATTTGGGAGGGATATACCCAAACTTTTATGCAGGGGACAAAGAATTTTACATAGGAATGTCGAAGTATTTATTCATATTAGCAGGTTGGTAATTGAATTTTTTTACCTTTGCGGGAATTAAATATGTGGGAATTATGAATGAAGAAATCATTCGATTTTTAACGGAATTAAGAGAAAATAATAATCGTATCTGGTTTCAGGAAAATAAGGCTCGGTATGACCGGCTGCATGACGCTTTTATTGATGATGTACAAAAGCTGATCAACCGGATAGCGTTGTTTGATCCGGAGGTAAAGAATGTGGAGGCAAAGAGCTGTTTGTTCCGTATTTATCGGGATATCCGCTTTTCACCGGATAAGACACCTTATAAGAGTCATTTTGCGGCTTATATCGCCCTGGGCGGAAGGGCCAGTGAACGTGGAGGTTATTATATTCATCTGGAACCCGGACATTGTATGTTGTCGGGCGGTGTATGGTGCCCGCCTCCCCAATTGTTGAAGATGCTGCGCCGGGATATTTATGATCATATAGATGAATTTGTAGCCATCCTGGAAGATCCTGTCTTTCGGGCAACTTATCCGATATTGGAAGGTGAAACGTTAAAGCGGATGCCTGTCGGTTATCCGGCTGATTTTGCTTACGGAGAAATACTACGGCACAAAGATTTCTGTGTTTGTTCGGAAAAACCGGATAGCTTCTTTACGCAACCGGACTGGATGGAGAAGACCGTAGCCGATTTCCAATTGTTGTTACCATTCAATCGTTTTCTGAATTATACAGTGGATGAATTTTTAGGAAGAATCTGATAAACATTAATAGATAGTTTTATGAAACACTTTTTTCAAACCATGTTTGCCTCCGTATTTGGAGTGCTGATAGCAATGGGCTTGCTGATCTTGGTTGGCATTTCCTTTTTGATTGGCGTCGCTGCATCCAGCAGTTCTTCGACGGAATATAAACCCAAGGATAATACGGTGTTTAAATTGAAATTGGAAGGTACAATTTCTGATCAGGTAACCGAGAATCCTTTTAGCGGTTTATTTAGTGAAGAAGTTGAACCAATGTCATTAACTGATATTACAAAGGCTATCCGTAAAGCAAAGACAAACGATAAGATCAAGGGAATCTATTTGGATGCCAGTGGTATGTCGGGTGGTTTTGCTAGCTTTGAAGCGATCCGTCGGGAATTGGAAGACTTTAAGGAAAGCGGAAAGTTTATTGTTTCGTATGCTGATGCTTATACACAAGGAACTTATTATCTGGCCAGTGTGGCTGATTCTGTCTTTGTGAATCCGCAGGGAACAGTTGCTTTGGTTGGATTAGCTTCTCAGGGAATCTTCTTTAAGAATCTGGCTGCTAAAGTGGGAATGGAATTTTATATCTTCAAAGTAGGTACTTATAAAAGTGCGGTTGAGCCGTATATGACGGATAAGTTTAGTGATGCAAACCGGGAACAGCTGACTTCTTTCTTAGGTAGTATTTGGGGAAATATGACATCTGCTATTTGTGCGTCTCGTAATATCGCTCCTGCCGATCTGGATACTTTCCTGAATCAGGGGCTGGCCTTTGATGATGCGCAAGTAATGGTCGATTATAAGCTAGTGGATGCTTTGGCTTATCGGAAAGAAGCTGAAGATTGCGTAAAACGGATGGCTGGACAGTCTTTGGACGATAAGATGGTATCGGCCGATGTGAAAAAGATGCTTGCCATTCCGGAAAAGACTCAGGAAAGCAGCAATAAGATAGCTGTCTTGTATGCCGAAGGCGAGATCCGTGAAAAGAGTAATTCAGCCATGGGCATGGATGAAGCCGTTATCTCGGAAGATATGGCAGATGAATTGCGCAAACTGGCTAAGGACGATGATGTAAAAGCCGTTGTATTCCGTGTAAACTCACCGGGTGGTAGTGCGTATATCTCTGAACAGATCTGGAAAGCTGTAATAGATCTGAAGGCCAAGAAACCGATTGTCGTGTCTATGGGTGATTATGCTGCTTCGGGAGGTTATTATATTTCGTGTGCCGCTAATAAGATTATTGCAGAACGTTCTACACTGACAGGTTCTATCGGTGTCTTTGGTGTTGTCCGGAATATGGCAGGAACCTTTAAGTTGTTGGATGTAACGACGGATATAGTCAAGACGAATACGTATGCAGACTTGGGTGATATGAGCCGTCCGATGCGGGAAGATGAAAAAGCGTTGATACAGAAAGGAATTGAGCATACGTATGATTTGTTCCTGACTCGTTGCTCTGACGGACGCGGTTTACCGAAGGATTCAATTGATCATATTGGACAAGGTCGTGTGTGGACAGGTGAACAGGCTTTGGATCGTGGTTTGGTTGATAAACTGGGTGGCATGGATGTTGCGATCGAAGAGGCAGCTTCGTTGGCAGGCGTTACTGCTTATACCGTAACAACAGCCAATACCAAGAAAGACTTCTTTACGGAATATATGGAAAAGATGATGGGAGAAGCGAAGGTTTCATTCATTCGTACAGCTTTAGGTGAGGAAGATTTTGCTGTTTATTCCAATATTCAGCGCATGAAGTCGCAGACCGGTGTTCAGGCTCGTATGCCTTATCTGATTCAAGGATTATAATTGAAGCGATAAGTTGATAAGTTGACGAGTTGACAGGGTGTGAGGTTCTTTTCTGTTATAGAGATTTCCTGAAAACCTTGTCAACTCGTTTGCTTGTATCTTATCTATATTGAAAACGTATAAATGAAGGAACTTACTAACTCTAGATTATTTATGTTGAAGTATTGGAAATGGATGTTCGTCTTGTTTGTAGCGATTTTGTCATCGTGTAAAACAACACAACAGCCTGTTAAACAATCATTTGTATTGGGAGAAAATCCGAAGCGGGAGTTTCGGGGTGCCTGGATTCAGACGGCTTTCCAGGGAGAATACAAGGAAATGTCGGTAAAGGAAATGCGGCGGAGCTTTATCCGTAAACTCGATTTTCTGGAGAAATGCGGTATAAATGCCATTATTTTCCAAGTTCGTCCGGAAGCTGATGCTTTTTATCGTTCGAAGTTAGAACCTTGGAGTCGTTTCTATACAGGTGAACAAGGTCGTGCTCCGGAAGGTAATTTCGATGTGATGGCTTTCTTGATTGAGGAATGTCACAAACGGAATATGGAGTTTCATGCCTGGTTGAATCCGTATCGGATCAGTACAGCCGGAAATACCAAGTTTGCTGATTCGCACATTTATCACCAGCATCCGGAATGGTTTGTTACTTACAACAAACAGATTCTCTTTGATCCGGGTTTACCACAGTCACGTCAGTTTATATGCAAGGTGGTAAAAGATATTGTTTCTCGTTATGATGTGGATGCCATTCACATGGATGATTATTTCTATCCGTATCCGGCAGCCGGACAATTCTTTCCGGACGATAAGAGTTTCCGTAAGTATGGTTTAGCCAAAGGATATAAACCTGAACAGAAAGCCGACTGGCGGCGTGAGAATGTCAATAAGCTGATCCGTGAAATCAAGCGGACGATCTTGTTAAATAAACCGTGGGTTCGCTTTGGAATCAGTCCGTTTGGTATCTATCGGAATAAGAAGAGTACGCCAGACGGTTCCGGCAGTAATACGAATGGTCTGCAGAATTACGACGACTTGTATGCCGATATTACCTATTGGGTAAAACAAGGCTGGATTGATTATAATATTCCTCAGATTTATTGGGAGATGGGACATCCGCTGGCTGATTACACAACCCTGATTAAATGGTGGAGCAAACATGCGTATGGCGGTCATTTATATATCGGACAAGATGTTGCACGTACGATGAAAGCAGATCAATTGACTAAGAAAATGCGTTATGAACGTCGTTTGCCGCATATTGCAGGTAACTGTTTCTGGCCGGCCAATGAAATTCTTTGGAATAATAAAGGGGTAGCAGATAGTCTGCAACGTCATTATCATCGGTATCCGGCATTGATTCCGGCTTATACAAACATGCATAACCGGGCTCCTGAAGAAGTCAAGAAACTAAAGACAGAATGGACGGCCGATGGTTTCATGTTGCATTGGAAAGCCGAACAAAGTAAGACGAATCCGGAATTAGCCTGGTATTTTGTGGTCTATCGTTTCGATCCTAAGGAAGAAATTGATTTGAATAATCCGGCTAAGATCGTAGGGATTACTCGAAATACGTTCTATAAACTGCCTTATGATGAGGGTAAAATCAAATATCGTTATGTTGTGACGGCAGTTGATCGTTTCCATAATGAAAGTCCGAAGGGTAAGAGCAAGAAGGTAAAATTATAAATCCTTATAGTTGCTCAGAGAGTTTTCGGAAGAGAAAGTATTTTGAAGTCATTTCAAAGATTTGCGGGGAAAAAATGAAGGCACAACATATCGCATGCTGTGCCTTCCATGTTCTAAATACAACTCCTATGTTGAAAAGAACTTAGAAAACAACGAAATCTATGGAATTAATAATACTTGTTTCTTACGAATGACGTTTCCGCCGGGATGCCATAGTTCGAGATATATGATATAAATACCTGTATTGACTGGCGAACCATCGCGCCCTTTTCCGTTCCATTCTAAATATCCTTGCGTTCCGAGCGAGGTGTTGTCGGCTATTAAAGCTACTTTCCTGCCGGATAAATCGAAAATCCATCCTCGTGCCATATAGCCTGACTGATTGAGCCGATACGGAATCTGAAAAGTTCCGGTTGGCTGATAAATCGGATCATCAATTTCTTCTGAATCAGATTCTGTCTCTCCATTCAGATATTGTGAGTTTTCCAAACCCGGTGTACCGAAACCAGCCGACGAAGCAGCCGAAGTCCAGTTGTCGGCATTCTGTGAATCTTTATCCGGATCTTTCCGTTCCAGAGCAACACCCTTTTTGTTTTTGACGGTAGGTGCGTGCCATTTGGGAGAATAACTTACTTCGTCGATAATTATTTCTCCTTCTTCCCGATATAAAACAACGGTTGAACCAGTATTGGAAAGTACAGGTAATTTACATTCCAACCAATTCAGAGAAGCCGGTAGTGAATAGAAATTCTCTACACCTTCGATTGATTTGGTCAGCAACAGATAATCACCTGCCTGCAGTGTTTGCGGATAAGCTTCCAAAGGATAACGGGTGTTTAAAGAACCATCGCTTTTCCGGGTAGAAATGCATACGTCTTTCAGACTTAATTCCTGTTCGGAGCGATTATACAGTTCAATGTATTCACTGCCATCGACAAAAGGTTCCGGCAATAGTTCATTGATGATAATATCACCGGGTTGAGGTTGTTGTGCTTCCGGTATTTCCGGTTCAGGATTGGTTTCTTCTTCTGGTTCATCGGGCGTTTCATCAGGTTCTTCTTCATTCTCCTCCGCTTCCGAATTGGCTTCTCCCGGTGTTCCTCCACGCGGATCGCTTGAAAGATGCCAGCCTTCCTCATCAAATTCCCATGAACAAGCGGGTTTTGCTTTCGGATAGGTATATTGATCCATCAGTTGACCGTTGGCATCGTATAAAGAAAGTTCTTTTCCGGTATTGGCCAAAGCAGAAGGAAATTTATCCAAAGGGCAGGCTTGTCCGTTTCCCACCTCTATTCCCCGTCCGGAACGATATAGAACGGCCCATCCATGTGCCGGGATGACAACGTCGGTTAAAGCAATCGGAGTAGTTCCGTAGTTGAGTATCCAGTTGGAAAGATCGATTGATTGATCTACCTTATTATATAATTCAATGTACTCTGTTTCGGGCAAGGCTGTCAATCCTTTCGGATCTGCCATTACTTCATGGATGATGACACTTCCTTTCGGATAAGATTCTTCCGGCTGTTCCGGTTCTTCCGGAACGACTGGTGTCTCCGGTTCCTCTGGTTCTTCTTCCGGTTCCTCTTCCGTTGTAGTAGGTTCCGAATTGCTTTCTCCTGGTGTTCCACCACGTGGATCGGTTGAAAGATGCCAGCCATCCTCATCATACTCCCACGAACAGGCGGGTTTAGCCTGTAGATAGGAATAAGAATCTATACATTCCTCACCAGCATATAAAGCCAATGTTTTTCCGTTATTAAATAATTGAGGAAAGGTTTCGATCGGAATCGCTATGTTTTCGGGGAATATATCGGTATGTTTGGCATGAAATAGAATAACATAACCGTTGGCAGGAATAGAAAATCCATCTAGTCCCTTTCTTCTGTATCCGTTTCCATAATCGAATATCCAACCATCCAAAGAAATGGTTTTGTCTTGGGTATTATATAATTCCACGTATTCAGGCCATCCACATGTATCCGGATCAGCCATTACTTCATTGATCCGGATTGCCTTTTCTGGATACGTTTCTATGGGATCTTCGGGTTGGTCTTCCGGAGTTTCGGGTGTTTCTTCCTCTTCTTCTTCGGATTCATCGTTCACCAATTTAACACTGACATTTCCGTCTTTGATTGGCAAACCTAATTCATCTACAATACCTTCCCAATAGAAAGTATAAGGCGTATTAAAAGATAATTCTTGGGGGAAATCAATGATAACACTATTCTCATTATATAATTTCTTTCGATCTATCATTTCTTTTCCCTCGAAACCTTCACCTTCTGCATAAAATGTTGCGTTTTCGATATTAATGGGTGCTGAAAAATAAAGTTTGGCACTGGCATAAGTAAGAGCTTCAATATCGATAAATTGAACTTCGCTTTCTATAGGAGTTTCAGGTTCTGCCGTAGGAATGATTTGTGAAGAAATCTCTATATTATCAATGTAATGCCCTCTTTTCTTTGAAGAATAATGAAAATCAAAACCAGACTTAATATATTTCAATTGTCTGGACTGAAGTTCTTGTTCAAAAGTTCCAATGGTAGAAAAAAAGGATTTTCCTTCCTCTTGAACATACAGTGTCCATTTTTTACTGTTTTCGAGAGTTACTTTGATTCTTAATTTGACATTTTCTGTTTTTAAAATATCTAATTCTTGTTCAATATATCGTTTAGAGCTACTTTCCGTCTCTCTTAAACGGCGTAAACTGATTGTTTTATCATTACTTCCTATTTGTACGTAGTATGTTTCATCAATACCAACTATTGATAATCTGTCTGTTAGTAAATTAAAGCGAATATGGTTATAGTTGCTTGGAATGAAATCCATTTTTACGTCGAATTGCCATACCATAGTATCAGAAAAAGCTAATGATACTTGTAATTGAGAAGAACTTTTCTCGGAATCTCCTACTAATTCTAACCAACCGTTTTCGTTAATGATAAAATCGGACAAATCTCCTTGCCAAGTATTTCTTGATGTAATGTCTGGTCCATCAAACGTCTCCAGAAACTGCGAAAATACCAAAAGAGGAAGATTAACGAGGAAGAAAAGTAAAATTTGTTTCATAGTCAGCCAGTTTTGTTTTAGAATTGTTTATCTTTGCACGCTGTTTGATAACAGCTTGTTATTAATTAATCGCAAAGATAAAAATTGTAAACGAATATACAAACTTTTTAAACTAAAAATTTTTGCTGAAATGAATGTAGCAATTGTTGGTGCAAGTGGTGCCGTAGGACAAGAATTCTTGCGTGTGCTTGAACAGAGAAATTTTCCGATGGACAACCTGGTTTTATTTGGTTCGTCTCGTAGTGCAGGACGTGAATATACGTTCCGTGGTAAACAATATACTGTCAAGGAACTGAAGCACAACGACGATTTTAAGGACATCGATGTTGCTTTCGTTTCAGCTGGTGGCAGTACTTCAATCGAATTTGCTGAAACTATCACCAAACATGGTGCTGTAATGATCGACAACTCCAGCGCTTTCCGTATGGAAAACGATGTTCCTCTGGTGGTTCCTGAAGTGAATCCGGAAGATGCCTTGAACCGTCCGCGTGGAATCATTGCTAATCCGAACTGTACAACCATTCAGATGGTGGTTGCTTTGAAGGCTATCGAAAATTTATCACATATCAAACGTGTTCATGTTGCTACTTATCAGGCTGCCAGTGGTGCAGGTGCAACAGCTATGGCTGAATTGAAGAAGCAATACGAACAGTTATTGAAGGGTGAAGAACCAACGGTTGAAAAATTCGCATATCAGTTGGCCTACAACTTGATTCCGCATGTAGATGTTTTCACTGATAATGGTTATACTAAGGAAGAAATGAAGATGTATAACGAAACACGTAAGATTATGCATTCGGATATCGAAGTAAGTGCTACTTGTGTACGTGTTCCGGTTATGCGTGCCCATAGTGAAGCTACTTGGGTAGAAACAGAACGTCCGCTTTCATTAGAAGAGGTTCGTCAGGCATTCGCTACGATGGAAGGTGTTGTTCTGCAGGATGAACCGGCTAATAAAGTATATCCGATGCCGTTGTTTATTGCCGATCACGATGAAGTGTATGTAGGTCGTATCCGCAAAGACTTAACAAATCCGAATGGTTTGTCGTTCTGGACAGTAAGCGATCAGATTCGTAAAGGTGCCGCTTTAAACGCTGTTCAGATTGCTGAATATTTGCTGAAAGTAGGAAATATCCGATAAAAAGACCCTAGGCTTGCGGCTTTTATCAGGAAGGTTGTAAGCAGGCGTTTGTAAAACCAACGAGAATCGAAAACGAAATCAACGAAGATTGTTTTGGGTTCTCGTTGGTTTTGTTTTTATCTACCTTATCTTTTCATCAAAAGCCGGCGTATTTTGCTGAAAAGCCGGCGTAAATTGACAAAAATACGCCGGCTTTTTTATTTACATATATTAAGAATTTACTTATTGGGTCTAAACTTCTAAAAACCAATCATATATTTAGCAATAAAGAAAAATACCGGAACAACCAATGACGGAAGCATATTCAGTGTTTTGCAGTCTTTGATTTCGAGGATAGCCAGACCAGAACTGGCAATCAATACTCCACCCACGATGGAAATCTCATTCATCAGTTCATCCGAGATCACATCTCCTGCCAAAGACGTAATCAGATAAATCGATCCTTGGGACAGGAACAAGACTGGTGCTGCCAGAATCATTCCGAATCCGTAGGTACTGGCCAGGACGGTAGAAGTTACCAAATCAAGGGTCGCATTGGTAAACAAATATGTATTATCGCCGTAGAGAGCACTCATGATAGGTCCGACCATCGACAAGGTTCCAATACAATATAATAAAATACCTGTTGAGAGTCCTTCTGCCAGTTTGGATTTAGAGAAATGCTGTACGATACGATTGAACTTGCCGGCTATATCTAATAATGTGCCGACTAACGTACCCAGCGCCAGACTGACGATAAACAGGACCGGATAATTACTTTCCGGCAAATGTGAAGTAACGGCATTGATTCCCAAAACTAAGGCTGCCAATCCCATGGCATGATACAATGCACTTTGATATTGAGGCTTGATGGCACGCTTGGCTACACTGCCTACCGTGCTGCCTATCATGATACAAACGGTGTTGACTATAGTTCCTAACATAATACGGCAAAGTTATAAAGAAAAGGAAAACAGCGGTTCTTTCTGTAAACATAAACATCATTTTTTCTGTTTCTTAATAGGTAAGAAAAAAATCTGAGGGATGAATAGGGGTTTTTCGAAATAAGGTGTCTTATGGGTAAAACAACGAAGAAAGCATTCAAGAAGGATACAAATAAATTAAAAGGAGAATTTGATTATGGAACAGAAAGAAAATAAAAAGAAACGTGTAAATATGTGGCATTGGAATCAACCGGAACAAGGTATGAGCATCGAGGATTGCGAACAGCTGGTGGATGAATTCCGCTTGTCGATCCAGAAAGCTTCGCTTAACCCGACGTTGGCAATCTTATTGCGTTGAAGCGAGGGGCGATCTTTTTTAGGCCACAAATAAATTCCGTACCTTTGCACAGAATAACGATGTGTAAGGTAAATATATGAAGATCGGAAATATAGATTTGGGAGAACGGCCGGTGTTTTTGGCGCCGATGGAAGATGTAACGGATATTGCGTTTCGCTTGATGTGTAAGCGTTTTGGGGCAGATATGGTTTATACGGAGTTTGTTTCGAGTGACGCTTTGATCCGTAGTGTCAGCAAAACGCAGCAAAAACTGATTGTATCAGACGAGGAACGTCCGGTTGCTATCCAGATTTATGGTCGAGATGTTGCGTCGATGGTAGAAGCGGCTCGTATTTGCGAAGCTGCGCATCCTGATATATTGGATATCAATTTCGGTTGCCCAGTCAAACGTGTCGCCGGAAAAGGTGCCGGAGCTGGTATGTTACAGAATATTCCCTTGATGTTGGAAATCACACGGGAAGTAGTAAAAGCTGTAAATATACCGGTTACGGTGAAGACTCGTTTGGGTTGGGATGCCGATCATAAGATTATTGTGGAATTGGCCGAGCAGTTACAGGATTGTGGTATTGCAGCCTTGTCCATACATGGCCGTACACGTGCCCAAATGTACACCGGAGAAGCCGATTGGACATTAATTGGAGCGGTTAAACAAAATCCGAGAATCTCTATCCCGATTATAGGAAATGGCGATGTAACCAGTGCTGAAATCTGTAAGGAACGTTTTGATTCGTATGGAGTAGATGGAGTCATGATCGGCAGAGGCAGTATTGGTCGTCCATGGATCTTCCGTGAAGTCAAACATTATCTCACGACTGGTGAATTATTGCCTAAAGAGTCTTTTCACTGGTATTTAGATATCCTGAAAGAACAAGTTACGGACAGTGTGAACCGATTGGACGAACGTCGGGGAATTTTACATATTCGCCGGCATCTGGCAGCGACTACTTTATTTAAGGGAATACCCGATTTTAAGCAGACGCGTGTAGCTATGCTGAGAGCTGAAACGGTTAAAGAATTGTTCGAAATTATGGATTCAATTCCCGAAAAATTCGAAATCTGAGACGATTTTAGCCTTTTTTAAAAGAAAGTATAAATTTTGCCTCTGGTTTTTATAATAATTTGATACATTCGAACGAGGTATGATGTAGTAAATACATTATCTTTGTATCGAGTTTTTTTCATAGTATTTTAGATCTAAGGTTAACAAGTCTTTGTTAGGAAGGAGTCGTGAGATTGTTTCATTGCAGAGCTAAAAGAGGTGTCATTCCTTTAGGCGTCGGAATGCACCTTTTTTTATTTTATATACGTTCATTTTTCTACAATTTGACCGGTTTGAATCTCTTCTTTGTAATCTTGACACCGAACGATCACATCTCCGTTTGGATTCAATAAACAACTACCGCCCCGATAGGTAATACCTGCCGGATCTGTTCCGACACAATTCACGGCAATGATATGCACTTGATTCTCGGTTGCACGCTCTTCTAATAGTTTTATCCAGTCGTTGTGACGAGATTCGGGCCAGTTGGCAATATAGATGGCGATGTCGTATTCGTTCTGGTTTTTACTCCACTCGGGAAATCTCAGATCATAACAGATATAAGGAGAGAAACGGAATCCTTTCCATGAAAATATAAGCCGTTCCTTTCCTGGTGAAAAACTTCCTTTCTTAAAGCAGTTGTGCTTGTCGTAGATTTGGTATGTACCGTCCGGATAAACAGCCAGCAAGCGGTTGAAATAAAGATTGTCTTCTTTATAGATAGTCGAACCGACGATCAAAGCATTTGTCTGTCTGGCCCATTGTTGCATTTTCTCGATGATATTCAGGTATTGTTGTGAAACGATGTCTTTGGTATCAGCCTTTTCTTGCGCATCTCTCTTTTTCATTTCGCAACCGGAGGTGAAAAGTTCAGGAAAGACAATCAGGTCGCAGTCCGGACATTGTTCGATACGTTTGCCGAAGGCATCCAAATTAGCGTCAACATATCCCCAGGCAAGTTGGGCTTGTATAAGTGCTACTTTCAAAGGTTCCTGCTTTGTTTGGGCCAGAATGCTCTCAGGAAGGCTCAGCCATCCTAAAAGGAAGATTAAGAATAAGTAATGATACATGTTGAATAATACTGAATGTTTGGATACAAAGGTATAAAACCCAAGTCAATGAAACGGCCTTTAATGGTTTTATTGAAGTCTTATTGGGGGTATTTACAGACACATCACTTGTTTGATAAAGATATAATGGTTACTTTTACTTGGTAAACAAACGGAGACTTACTAACTCTAAAACGTAAGATTATATCATGGAAAAATCAAGAAGAGACTTCTTTAAGAAAGGATTGATGGGTTCATTGGTCTTGGGCACAGCTTCTTTATCTCATTCTGCAAAGGCTGTGACATCAATGGTAGAAGCCAAAAGAGCGAAACGGGTTTTGATGATTTCACGGGATGGAATTTGTGTGGAAGGTTTTTTAAAAGCCCATACACCTCGCCTCGATGCCTTGTTGGCAGAAGGCGTATTGTCATTACAGACACGTGTGGTGATGCCATCAGTCACTTTGCCTAATTGGACGAGTCATTTAACAGGAAGCGGACCTGAACAGCATGGAGTTGTTGATAATAGTTGGGAAATCACGAAATTCAAATTGCCCGCAGTCGAAAAAGACAGGTCTGGATATTATCCTTCTCTATTTAAAGTCCTGAAAGATAACCTGCCGGATGTCAAAACAGCTTTCTATTATAATTGGATTAATTTGTTTTATCCCTATAATAAGAAATACTTGGATGAAGTAAGTTACTTGGAAAACGATGCGTATGTGCCGAATTATGAAAAGGCACTGGCATTCATGAAGGCTAATCGGAAATCTCCGACGGTAGTATTCTTATACTCGGTTCATACAGATCATGCCGGGCATAAACATAAATGGATGTCGCCTGAGTATATTCAGTCGATTGAAGAAGCCGATGTAGAAATCGGAAAACTCTTGGATCAGATGAAAGAAGAAGGACTGTATGAAGATACACACTTTATGTTCCTGACAGATCATGGAGGCATTGAATACGGACATGGCGGCGTTAGTACGGATGAAATGATTGTTCCATGGGGAATTGTCGGTCCGGATATTCCTCGGGGAAAGAAGATGGAGGAACCGAATAATACAGTTAATACAGCTGCTGTCATATTACATTTGTTCAAGATTAAGCAACCGGCTTGTTGGACTGGCGAAGTTCCAGCATCAATTGGACGTTAAGTTTGTACTTATGCTGTTGTTTGTGAAAACAGATTGCCTTCCGTTTTTTTATGCGTGTGGAAATCCTTATTTTTGTAGCCAAATAACAGGTAAGTATGAACTATAGAATAAAATCTCCGGAAACAGAAATGAAGGCAGTTGTTCAACTGCCTTCTTCCAAAAGTATCTGTAACCGGGCGTTGATATTGAATGCACTTAGTTATAGCTCCTATCCTATTCAAAATCTTTCAGACTGTGATGATACGGCAGTGCTGGTAAAGGCTTTAAATTCGAATGACCGGGATTTTGACATACAGGCTGCCGGCACAGCGATGCGTTTTCTGACGGCCTTTTTGGCAAAGGTTGTAGGTGAATGGACTATCACCGGGACAGAACGAATGAAAAACCGGCCGATTAAAATATTGGTAGATGCCCTTAATGCGGTTGGGGCTCGTATTGAATACATGGAGAAAGAGGGTTTTCCTCCGTTACGTATTTGGGGTAGTGCGCTGCAAGGTGGGGAAATCTCTTTGTCTGGTGGTGTAAGTTCTCAGTATATCTCTGCATTATTGATGGTAGCTCCTTTGATGGAGAAAGGGTTAGTCCTTCATTTGGAAGGGAATATTATTTCAAAGCCTTACATTCAATTAACCCTTCAATTGATGAAGCAGTTTGGTGTCCAGTCGGAATGGAAAGGATCGACCATCCGGGTAGCACCTCAAGAATATCAGCCTATACCTTTTACGGTAGAATCAGACTGGAGTGCCGCCTCTTATTGGTATGAAATGATGGCTTTGTCGCGTCAGGCCGAGATTCAACTCAAAGGTTTGTTCAAACAAAGTTTACAGGGTGATGCTGCAGGAGCTAAATTGTTTGCCCAATTGGGTGTGGGTACCTCATTTACTTCCGACGGAGTTGTATTGAAAAAGACCGGGAATGTAACACGGAAGTTAGTATATGATTTCGTGAATGAGCCGGATCTGGCACAGACCTTTGTTGTAACCTGTGTTGGAATGAATATTCCTTTCCGCTTTTCCGGATTACAAAGTTTGAAGATTAAGGAAACCGACCGGATCGAAGCCTTAAAACAGGAATTACATAAGTTAGGCTATGTGTTGAAAGATAGTTGTAACAGTATTCTGGAATGGGATGGAGAGCGATGCGAAGCCGAAGAGAATCCACAGATAGCAACGTATGAAGACCATCGGATGGCTATGGCCTTTGCTCCGTTGGCTTTGGTTCGTCCGGCAGGAATCGAGATTATGCATCCTGAAGTCGTTAGCAAGAGTTATCCGCATTATTGGGAACATTTAACAGAAGCGGGTTTCCTGATAGAAGAAAAGACAGAATAAAACATACATAAGTCATGTGGTATATCCTATTAAGTCTGGTTGTTTTAGGTATTGTTGCTGCCATTTTGGGTTATTTCCGCAATAAGAAATTACAGAAAATGCTGGAACGTGGCGAAATTACTGAAATACCGGAACCTCAAGAGATTCCGGAAGAATGTTGCGGTCAGCATGAAGTTTGTGAGCGGGATAGTTTATTGGCGGCAGTCAGTAAGTCTATTGAGTACTATAATGATGAGGAACTCGACCGTTTCAAAGGTGTAGAATCGGACGCATATGATGAGTCGGCAGTAGATGAGTTTCGGGAAGTCCTTTTTACCTTGCGGGAAGTTGAAGTTGCCGGATGGCTACGCAGTTTGCAATTGCGTGGTATTTGTTTGCCGGATGAGCTGAAAGACGAGGCTTTTCTGATTGTCGGTGAGCGACGAATTCATTAAGGAGAGGAAAGAAAGATGGAATTGTTTCAATATGCTTTTTTCCAATATGCTCTGTTAGGTAGTTTATTTACAGCCATAGCTTGTGGAATTGTGGGAACATATATTGTTTCCCGGCGTTTGGTATTCATTAGCGGAGGAATCACCCACGCTTCATTTGGAGGTTTGGGATTGGGATTTTATACCGGAATGAATCCGATTGTTTCGGCTATGCTGTTTGCTATTCTGGCTGCTTTTGGGGTAGAATGGGCCAGCAGGACTCAGCAAATACGGGAAGATTCTGCCATAGCGGGCGTTTGGTCGTTAGGTATGGCCTTGGGTGTGATCTTTATCTTTCTGACACCAGGTTATGCTCCTAATCTCTCGGCGTATCTCTTTGGAAATATCCTGACGATAGCTCCGGCAGATATCATGGCGAGTGCTGTTTTGTCGGTTGTCGTCTTGCTGTTGTTTGGTATTTTTACCCGGGAGATCATTTATGTGGCTTTTGATCCGGCTTTTGCCAAGACACAACAATTGCCTGTACGTTTGATAGAATATCTGATGATGTGCCTGATTGCCATAACCATTGTGTTGGCGATCCGTATGGTAGGGATTATGTTGTTGATGAGTTTACTGACATTGCCTCAAATCACGGTCAACCTGTTGACTTCCGATTTCCGAAAGATTATGTGGGGCAGTGTTCTGATTGGTTTTGTCGGGTCTGTCGTCGGTCTGTTCTTATCCTATTACTTGAATATTCCTTCAGGAGCTTTTATTATCCTGGTATTGGTACTGCTCTTTTTGGCAGTAAAGGCAATAAAAGCGCTTCTGATACGTTAATATATACGCATTTACTTCATGAGAAGTCGTTAGTCGTTTGTTATTTTGAAGAAAGGTTTTTATTACATAGTCGCTTTATTTGCGGTATCGTTTCTTTGGTCGTGCAGTACGAAGAAAAATACCCGGTTCAATCGTTTTTATCATGCGTTGAATTCTCGCTTTAATATCTACTATAACGGGAAAACTTCGTTTGATGAAGCCTTGTTGTCGATGCAGAAAGGATATAAGGAGAATTATTCAGATATGATTCTGATGTATCCGATCAGTGCACAACCAAAGGAAAAAGCAGAAACCGGTGGTCCCTTCGACCGGGCTATCGAGAAAAGTAATAAGGCTATCAAATTACATTCGATAAAGACAAAACCTAAGAAGAAAGCGGGCTGGAGGAATGACCCGAAACAAGTCAAGTGGCAGAATCAAGAAGAATATAATCCGTTTCTGAAGAAATGCTGGATGCTGATGGGGGAAGCTCAGTTTTACAATGCCGACTTTCTTCAAGCCTCTGCAACTTTCTCTTATATTACCCGTCATTACAAGGAAGATGAAGAACTGGTCGCTTCTGCCAAACTCTGGCAAGCTCGTTGTTATGCAGAGATGGGCTGGAATTATGAAGCGGAAGATATTTTGGGTAAACTGAATACAAACGGTATTCCGAAGAAATGCCTGAATCAATATGCGGCTGTTTATGCGGATTATTTGATCAAGAATCAGCAGTTCGAAGATGCAATTCCTTATATGAAGACGGCGATCAAGGCGGAAAAGAACCGGTTACAAAAGAGTCGGATGCGGTATCTGCTTGGACAAATGTATGCTTCCCTCGAGATGGATGGTATGGCATACAAGACCTTTGCCGAAGTGATACGTTCGAATCCTCCGTATGAATTGGAATTTGCCGCTCGTATCCGTCAGACGGAAGTCTTTTCGGGCAGTGATTACCAGAAGGTGGTAAAACGTTTGGAACGGATGGCCAAGAACCAGAAGAATAAAGATATGCTGGATCAGGTGTATTATGCCCTGGGAAATGTATATATGAGCCGGGAAGATACGGTAAATGCCATTAAGAATTATGAGTTGGGGGTTGAGAAAAGCACACAGAATGGACTGGATAAGGCTCTTTGCCAGATTCGATTGGGCGATTTGTATTTCGAGAAGCGTGATTATGTAAAGGCACAACCTAACTTCAGTGGTGCTTTAGCCGGTATTCAGAAGGAATACAAAGATTATGAACGGATCTCCAAGTTGTCGGCTGTATTGGATGAGTTGGTTGTTCATGTAGAAGCAGTCCATTTACAAGATAGTTTACAGACGTTGGCCAAGATGCCGGAAAAAGAACGCTTGGCTGTTATCGATAAGATCATCGAACAAGTTATTGAAGAGGAAAAGAAAGCTCAGGAAGAGGCCGAAAAGGAGGCTTTTCTGGCAGAACAGAGTGCTAAAGGAACAGGTATCAATCGCCCTGGAACGGAAGCTAATACAATTACACTCCCTACGGCGTCGGGTAGTACTTCGTTCTATTTCTATAATCCGCAGGCCGTAGCGCAAGGTAAAACTCAGTTCCAAAGAAAATGGGGACGTCGTCCGCTGGAAGATGATTGGCGAAGACGGAAGAAAACACTCACGACATTTAATGATCCGAATGACATGGACGAGGAAACCGCCCAAGAAGGAATGGAGGGAGAGCAATCACAGGATTTGGCTGCCGGCGGTGAAGGCGATACTTCTTCTGTCGTAGGTTCAGACGATCCGAAGTCACGGGAATATTATTTACAACAGCTTCCGATGACGCCCGAAGATGTAGATGCTTCGAACGTAATCATTGAAGATGGTTTGTATAACATGGCTATGATCTATAAGGATAAACTGGAAGATCTGTCGCTTTCAATAGAAGCTTTTCAGAATTTGGAGAAACGCTTCCCGGATAATTCACATCTGATGGAAAGTTATTATCAGATTTATTTAATGGCTTTGCGTCTGAAGGATGTCGGACTGGCGGAAGAGTATAAACAGAAGATGATGGCCAAGTTCCCTGAAAGTGATTATGCCGTGGCTATTTCCGATCCGAATTATGAATATAATATCCGGATGATGGATGTGGTGCAGGATTCTATTTATGAACAGACATACGAACGTTATCTGGCAGAAGATACTTCTACTGTACGACGGAATTTCCGGATGGTCAGCGAGAAGTATCCATTGGCAAAACTGTTGCCGAAATTTATGTTCCTGGATGCATTGACTTATGTACAGGCTGGCGATGCCGAAGGCTTTAAGCAGGCATTGAAAGCTTTATTGGATAAATATCCTTCAGAGGATGTTTCGGAACTTGCCGGTGAGATGTTGAAAGGTGTTTTACGTGGCCGTCAGATGGTTCAGGGCGGTGTTACGGGTATGACATGGAATCTGCGTTTTGGTACAGGAGAAGATGGCTCATTGTCGGCAGCTGATTCTGCCCGGACGTTTAAGGCTGAGCCAAATGTTCCTTATCGGATGATTATGATTTACCCGACGGGGTTGGTAGATCGTAACCAATTGCTCTTTACGGTGGCAGCTTACAACTTTGCCAACTTTATGGTCAAGCAGCTGGATATGTCGTTTGAGGAATCTGGTATTGCTAGTATTTTCGTGTTGAGTGGTTTCTATAATTTCGATGAGGCTTGGCATTATTATAAGATGATATATGACAAGGGTGGTTATGCTTCTAGCTTGGATAAAGCCATTGATATTTTGCCTATTTCGGAAGATAATTATGAAACGTTGATGCATGGTAAAACGCTGGATGAATATATTGCTTTCTTTGATGAACATTTCCACGATCAGGCTCCTGAGTTAGCTGCCCGTTGGGCTGCTCGTAAGGAAGCTCAGGCTAAGGAAGCCCAGAAAGCGGAAGAAACGGAGACTGAAAAGGTTCCGACGGATACAGTTCCGGCGGTTAAAGAAGCTGAGGTTGTACCGGAAACACAGGTAGCTCCAACAGATACGTTGGCTACAGATACGGTCATACCTGTTATCTCTCCGGATACGTTGACTGCACAACCGGCTGATACCCTGCAACCTGTTCTGGAAGAACAACCGTTGCCAGAGAGAGAAGAACCTGTATTTACAGCTCCTAAACCTGAAAAAGACAAGGGTTTGACATTGGAGGATATCGAAGAAATTCGCCGTTTGCAGGCAGAAGCTGAGGAAATGCAGAAGGAAGAGGCACGACGGGTATTCGAAGCTGAGCAGGAAGCCGAACAGGTAGAATTGGAACTGAATGCGAAGATCCGGGCAGAAATAGAGGCTCAGCAACAAGCCGAAGAGGCAAAACTGTTGAAGGCTAAGGAAGAACGCGAGCGGCAATTGGAGGCTGATCGTAAGGCGAAGTTGAAACAGGCTGAAGCTGATCGGAAAGCGAAGTTGAAAGCTCGTGAAGAATTGCGTAAAGAAAAAGAACGTGCTTATAAAGAACGACTGAAACAGAAGGAAAAAGAACGGAAAGAGAAAGAACGTGCTTATAAGCAAAAGCTGAAAGAACGGGAAAAAGCTCGCAAGGCAGAACTGAAAGCCCGTGAAGAGGCGCGTAAAAATAGGGAGAAAACAGCGGAATGATAGTAATAGATAGAAACGGACAAAAGGAATGTCCGGAGGCTTTGGCGGCAACGATTGGTTTTTTCGATGGTGTACATTTGGGACATCGTTTCCTGATAGACCAGTTGAAGAAAGTGGCAGCGGAGAGAGGCTTGCCTTCGGCCGTGATTACGTTTCGGATACATCCTCGGGCTGTCTTGCATGCCGATTATCAACCGAAGCTGTTGAATACTTGGGAGGAAAAGTTGGCTCAATTGGCTACGACCGGGGTGGATTATTGTCTGGTTCTCGATTTTACGTTGGAGTTATCCCGTTTTTCGGCAGCTGAATTTATTACTAAAATATTGGCCGAAGCTTTTCGGGTAAAGGCTTTACTGATAGGTTATGATCATCGTTTCGGGCATGATCGGGCCGAAGGATTTGATCAGTATGTTGTATATGGGAAGGCTTTGGGAATGGATGTGATCCAGGCTCTACCTTATGATAATGGGCAGACGAAAGTAAGTTCTTCTGAAGTTCGTCGGCTTTTGGCTGAGGGCGAAGTGAAGCAGGCGTCAGTTTTGTTATCATATCCTTATTCTTTGAAGGGAAAGATCGTTAAGGGGCATCAGGTAGGACGTACAATCGGTTTCCCGACAGCCAATCTTTCGGTAGAAGATTCTCGTAAGATCCTACCCGGAAATGGTGTTTATGCAGTCTGGGCTGTTCTTTCCGGTAAACGTTATAAAGGTATGCTTTCTATAGGAAACAGACCGACATTGGATGATGGGAATAGTCAGTCCATAGAAGTGTATTTATTGGATTTCTCCGGTGATTTGTATGGTAAAGAGATCGAAGTCTCATTTGTGTCTAAGATTCGTGATAACCGGAAATTCCCTTCCTTATTGGCCTTGAAATCTCAGTTGGAACAGGATCGTCAGACCGTGTCTGAGTGTCTGATTTGAATGTTGGCAGGTTCTTTACTGAATCTAACGGGAATTAAAAATAAAACCAACGAGAATCAGAATCAATCCTCGTTGGTTTTGAATCATGCTTTCGGAAATATTCCCGATATTCTTATTTGACTTCTTCTATAGTTCCTTTTCCGATGACACGTTGTTGTACAGCGGTCGGACCTTTGTAACGGATGTTTCCTTTACCGACCAAGGTGGCATTCAGATTACCTGTCGGATGAATTTCAGCCAAGCCACTGCCTGCCATTTTGCATTTTACATCCGGAATAGCTACGCCATAAGCATGAATGTCACCACTACTTAATACTGTATAATTCCCTTGATTGGCTGATCCGGCTTTCAGACGGATAGAACCAGAACCTCCCATATTACAGTTCAGTTTGTCGACCTTCATGTTTTCAACGACCATATTGGCACTACCTGAAACGTCTAAATCCAAGACTCCTACTTCAATTGGCTGTTTAAACTGTACTAAACAATTCTCATTGGCTTTTACTTCCAGTTCATCACCAGACAGTTTGCTGTTTACCATGAAATTGGCGTTGCCTGCAGCTTTGACCTTTTTCAGCCATTTCGAGTTGGTTTTTACCACAAACTTGGTCAGTTTGCCAACCTTTACTTTCTTATCAAAGCTTAAGGTTAATATACGGTCATGAATATCTACATTCAGATATTGATGAAGATTTTCATCTAATGTTACTTCCAAACTACCGGGATCATCCGACTGAACATAACTAAAGTCCATGATACCGTCAATCCGCACTTCGTTGAAATCATCAATCTTAATGGTCTTGGTACTCAATGTACCGTTGCCGTTTACATTGTCGGCTGCTTTAGCATTCAAAAACAGACCGAATAAGAATGCCAGCAATAAGAATCCTTTTGTTTTCATTTTTCCTCCATTTACAGTTGTACATCAACTCTATTTACACAAACATGTACAAATGTAGGAAAAATTTAGTTGATATGATGAATATCTCCGCCACCAGAACATGAAGTATCTGTTTTTGGATTTCCTTTATAACGGATATCTCCGCCTCCAGATGCATGAGCATCCAATTGACTGATGGCATAAACAGTCGCATCTCCCCCACCGGAAACGTTACAAATAACATGATTCGCTTGTAAATCCTGAGCATTTAAGTCTCCACCACCCGATACTTTCATTTCTGCTTTTTGGGTTTTTCCGGCAACATTCGCATCTCCGCCTCCTGAAACTTTAACATAAACCTCTTCGCTGGTTAATTGGGTAACGTCTAGATCTCCACCACCGCTGATTGAGAAACTGGCAGATTTTATGTGAGCTGGTTCTTTAATTTCCATGTTCCCTCCGCCGGAAACGTAAGCATCTAAAGAGGCAATATCCAAAGCTGATTGCAGATAGAAATCGGTACCTCCGCCGATTGATAATTTATTCAAGTCTTTGGAAGAGGTTTCAATGACGAGTTTACTCGGAGAAATCTGTACACCTTCTTTTGTCTGTATTTGTAATTCATTCCCTTTTACATGAAAAGTCAATACAGGAAAAATATTTTCATCGGTAGTTACAGTCAGTGTTGTCTCCTTTCCTTGCTTGTAATATACCTTAGGTGAGTTAGAAGAATTTCCGCCCGACATGATAAATGCGAACAGCGACTTGAAAGAACCTCCCGACTGATGGATATGCCCTATCTGAATTGCCGTATAATCGTCAATTTGGATATCCTTTGTTATCAGATTTTCATTTCCTTCGATGTTTTCTGCGTGTAGCGGAGTTACGAAACCTCCCATTGTCATTGCTATCAGAGCAATCCATGCAACCATACCTTTTGTTTTCATATCTGTTTATTTTATTTGTTTATCTATAAGACGCACCTCAAAATAGTTTGGTTGCAGAAAAAGCTCATTAATTTCAATATATTTTGTGGAATGGATTATATTTATCTGGATCTTAATTATTTATCGGATATTCTTTATTTCAGTAGTTTCCTGTTTCCACCGTCTTCAAGTATTTGCATTTGTTGAATAGCTATTTGATTGAGTTTAAATATTCGTTCGTGTTGAGACATTCCTTGGTCAATAAAGACGGCATTTAGGTTTTCCATATTGGATAGACAAATAAGTTCGTTAATAGAAGCATAATCACGGATGTTTCCTTTAAGTTCTGGATGCTGTTCACGCCATATTTTTAATTGTACCGAATTCGGTACAATTAAAATGGGGATTATACAAGATTTCCCATTCTCCGATATATTCTAGTGTACTTTTTAAACTGAGCCATCGAAAGATAATATGGTCTTGCATTTGGCTACGGGTCATGTCTGTTAGCGATATATAGTCATTGTCATTGTATGATACGACAGATATTTCTGCATTTTGAACTTTAATTTTTGCCATAATTGTAGTTTTGTTTTTTAGAGATGTAAAAATGGAGTATATAAATATGAATAGGAATATTTAGTTAAGGTAAGAACAAAGGTAAAGTATTGAACATGATCTTATTCAAGATCTTTGTTTCCATGCTTTACCTTTGTAATTTGATTAATCGTCTTATTTATGAATTTCTGAAGTTATTCAGTCATTCACCCAATAATTATACACCTTCAATTGGCGGATCTGGCTGTTGAATTGTCCGGCTTTCTGCAGAGGGAAAACTAAGGTACGGACGTAATTCATCTTGTCTTTACCTTCATTGAACCAACGTTTCTGGATCGTCAGATCGTCTTTCAGTTGGTCGTTGACATATAATGCTGTATGTTTATTGTCTCCCGAAATAGTTAGCTTTACTTTTTGTCCTACCGGAAGATAATAATTAAAGGTATTCAGATAACCATCGCGTGCAAATCCTAAACGTCCGGTAATCGGATCAGCCAGATAAACTACGGCATCGGCTGAACGGAACAAGACGGTTCCCGGTTCTTCTTTCGCTCCTTCAATTTCGAAAGAGACAGAATAAGGATAACCGATTTCTTTTAATTCGGTCGTTTGTCCGGATTCAATTTGAGGTAATTCCATTACACAAGCAGGTTCCTTTCCTACCCGACCGGCCACGTTGACGCCTGGAGCTTCACTGAGAAGTAAGCGATCTGCGTTAAACTCTTGGTAAGGCAGAGCTGTACTTTTACCTGTCCACATCTTGACAGCCAATGTTTGCATTGCCGGATAAGCACGGTCATGAATATCTTTGGTAGATATTCCGTTTCCGTAGTGGTCGTTCCATACGGCGAACATACCGCCGGATATTTGTGGATGATGCTCTTCAAAGACCGCCTTTCCTATTTGAACCGGAGTCCATTCCTGATATAGTTTTTCTGTATTCAGATAATCATAATAATAACCGGCTGCCGGAACAATGTATAATAAACCGTCAGGAATACTGATCAATTGATAACCTTGTTTCATCATCTCAGCTGGATCAGCATATCCGTTATACCAGGCAGACATCAGTACATTTTCTGATTTGACAGGCGTATCGCCTTTAGCATGTGTCAAAGCGCCCCAAACGCAGGCTTGTTTTCCGAAACTTTCTACATAACGGATATAATGATCGGTAAAGGCACGGAACTTCTCTACGACGTCTTTCTTCTTATTGGAATATTCATCTGTACCGATATGTACACGTGGTCCTCGGAACACCGGATTTTCTCCTTCCAGATATTCTTTGAACAGGGCATCCACAAATTCGTATGTCTTTGGGTTGAATAAATCCAAATGGTCCATACCATATTCCTGACTTCCTATTTCCGGACAATATTGGGTAAGTGCCAATGAGTGAGCCGGTACATCTATTTCCGGAATAATTTCTACACCTAGACTGTCGGCCAGTAACTGCAGTTCGATAAATTCTTTCTTGGTATAGTGTCCGTCGGGAGCAGCTAATCCCGGAAAAGTCTCTGATTCCAGGCGGAAAGCTGCATAGGTTTTCATCCAGTCGTGTTCGAAGTACTGTTTGAAGGCATTATCATTCAAATGGATCTGGAAGGTATTCATTTTATAATACGACATGATTTTGACATAATCCCGCAGGAAAGACATTGGGATAAACTTTCGTCCGCAGTCCAACATAAAACCTCGGATGGCATAATCCGGGAAATCTCGGATCTCTCCTTTAGGCAATACCTGCTGTTCGTCTTGTTCTGCCAGCTGAAGCAAGGTACGAGTTGCCCAGAAAAGCCCTTTGGTAGTAGGGGCTGTCAATATCACCCGGTCTTTAATCTGAATGGCATATCCTTCATCTCCCAGTTTCTTGTCGGCTTTAAGCTGTAAGACAAAGTCTCCGGCTTTTCCTTTACCGGCAACAACCGGAATCTGTTTCCCAAATAAAGTCTGATAATCGGCAGCCAGTTGTTCAGCTACCTGACGGCTTCCATTCTCTTTTTCCGAATAAGTGATACGAGTCGTATTCCCAGGGATGAAATCACCGTTTGCCCCTTTCCATTCTTTCAATTCAGGAATCACAAACGGCTTTTTATTGGCTTCTGCCCGAGTAACAGAAAAAGGCATTAAACAAATTAACACCCATAGGAAAAGATACATTTGTTTTGTCATGATAAAATATGAATTTAATAGTTACGTGAATCATTATAAAGCGAAAGTAGGAATTTTTTGATAGCGTTCCAATAAGTTTCAGGTAAATTCGTATTTTTGCTAGACTTAAATCTTAGTTATTGTTGAATATAAAATGAAAAACAAATGAAATTAGCAGGAAGATATTTATTATGGTGTGTCGTTTGTCTATGTATGTTGTCTTGTTCTACGCAGAAAGAAGAGGAAGAGATCCGTTTTGCTATTGTTTCGGATTTGCATGCTCCTGATTTGCCTGATGGAAAGGAACGTATGCAAGCGGTCGTAGAGGCAGCCAATAAGGAAGATGTAGACTTTTTGATTCAGTTAGGCGACTTTATTCGTTTGGATAGTGTCAGTATGCCTTTAAGAGAAGTTTGGAATGGATTTAAAGGAGAGACGTTTCATGTGTTAGGAAATCATGATTTGGATAAATATTCGAAGGAAGAATTTGTTGCTGGATTTAATATGCCGGGACGATATTATTCCTTTGATAAAGGAGATTTCCATTTCATTGTACTGGATGGGAATAACTTGTTTGACGGAGAAAAATATATCCCTTATAATAAAGCGAATTATTATGTGGATATGAAAATGAGGGAATTTATGGATCCGGAACAAATGGAATGGTTGAAGAAGGATTTGGCTGCGACCAACAAACGGTGTATTCTTTTTTCTCATCAGAGCATTGACCGGGCGATGGGGAATGGATATGATGTAAGAGATGTCTTGGAAGCTGAAAATAAAAGAGCTGGTTTTAAGAAAGTTGTTGCCGCATTTAGCGGGCATAATCATAGTAATTATGTAGATGAGATCAACGGAATTACTTATGTTCAGATCAATAGTGCCTCTTATGTTTGGGTGGGAGATGAAACTCAAACCGAGAAACGTTATCCGGAAGAGATTAATCAGAAATATTCGTTGCTGAAGTATTCGGTTACTTTTGATAAGCCTTTATACGGAATTGTTTCCTTGAGTCAGAAGGGAATGTCTATGAAGGGAACGAAAGGAAACTTCTTGCCTCCTACTCCCGCGGAAATAGGTTTGCCGAAGAAGTTGGGCAGTTTCCCATTGGTTTCATCTATTCAAGATTTCAGCATTCAATTTGATCCAGAGAAATGAGACATAAAGAGTTTTTTCTAAGTATTCTGATGCTCGTCAGTGTTGGAATAACACAGATTCAGGCCATCAGTTCTGTTTTTCAGATTCTTCCTAAACCTCAGCATATAGAGGAATTGAAAGGAAAAGGAATTTCCGGTACAGATTTACAGTTTATTGTTAATCAGTCGTCCGGGGAAATGCCGGTTTTGGGTCCTATCTTGAACACTTTGCCCCAGGCAGAGATGCAGGGAAAAGGAGTTTATCTGACGATTACGGATAAGGATGTCCCGGAATCGGAAGAAGGTTATGTCTTGTCGGTAAATGAAAAAGGAGTTGTTATTGCTGCTCGGAGTGAGGCTGGATTGTTTTATGGCTGTCAGACGCTGGAGCAAGTCTTGGAAGACAGCCGTGATTATAACTGTCCTATTCCGGCGATGAAGATAACAGACTTCCCTTCGATTGCTTATCGGGCCGTTCATTTGGATACTAAACATCATCTGGACCGTATGGAATATTATTATGCCATGATGGACAAGCTGGCCCGATATAAGATCAATGCGGTTATTTGGGAACTGGAAGATAAGCTGCGATATACGAGACGTCCGGAAATAGCTTCTCCCAATGCAATCAGTAAACAGGAGATGCAGGCTTTATGTCGTTATGCCAAAGAAAGAAATATCGATGTATCTCCGTTGGTACAAGGATTGGGACATGCCAGTTTTATCCTGAAACATCATTGGGAATTGAGAGAAAATCCGAAAAGCGATTGGGAACTGTGTCCTTCCAATCCGGAAACCTACGATTTGCTGTATGATTTGTATGCAGATGCTTTGGAAGCGATGCCTTATGGTAAGTATTTGCATATCGGCGGGGATGAGATTACTGCAATCGGGATAGACAAACGTTGTAAGGATACCGGGAAAACGGCTTTTGAGTTGCAAATGTATTGGTTGCAGAATGTATGTAATTATGCGAAGGAGAAAGGGCGTGTTCCAATATTCTGGGATGATATGCCATTGAAATATGCAGGCCTTTGGACTACGATTTTAAGTGATATGTCGGGTGAAGAACTGGATAAGGCCTGGAATACCAAAAAGTTGGATCAAGCGATCGAACTGTTCCCGAAAGATTGTATCTATATGCGTTGGAACTATGGAGACGCGACGAAGCCGGCACATATGAAGTTGCTGAACTGGTATAAGGAAAAAGGCTTGCAAGTAATGGCTGCTACTGCGGCTTCTTCGGGAGATTCTCCGTTTTTACCTCGTAATAATACGAAAGCCGGATTTATTCAAGGATTTAGTCGGTTGGTAGTTGAGAATCATTTGGCTGGAATCCTGGCAACAGCTTGGGACGATGGCTCTCCGCATTTGGAAACAGTCTGGCGAGGATACATCGCACAAGGAGAATTTGGCTGGAATCCTACAGGAAGGACTATTGATGAATTTATGGAAGCGCACGGCCAACGGGAGTTTGGTTTTAAGGCTGGTGAAAACAGGATGGACTTCTTGAAGGAACTGGAAGAGGCTTTCTTCTTTTTTGATGGAGCGTTGGTAGAAAGCGGACGCAGAAATCCGGCTTGGGGAACAACAACTTTTACTCTCATCGATTTGCCGGACCAAGAGAAACCGGGTGAGTGGGCGGAAAAGTATAAAGAAAAGATTATCCAGGCAGAAAAGGAATCTCTTCGTTTTGAGAAGATCCGGAAACAATTGACGGATGCCCGAAAGATGGCTCGCAGGAACCGCTATACATTAGAAGTTTATGAACAGAATAATTATTTACAGAATTATCCGGTTCGCCTGATCTTGGCTTTGCGGGATTATGATTTGGCAACTCATGAACAGCAGCGCGAAGAGGCCCAGATGAAACTGGCGGAAGTTTGTTCCTCTTTTTCGTCTATGCGAACTCGTCTGGAAGAGGTTTATTCCAAGACACGATTTATGGAGCAGCCTGCCGGTTATATAGAAGACATGAACCATCATAATCATTTATCGGCTAAGTCTCAGAATAGCGATTGGCTCTTTTTGTATGAATTACCTATGGTGGAAAAAGTACAAAAATGGCTTAATTCAAAGACAATAAAATGAGCAATGGAAGATAATCCTTCAGGTCTGTCCGTAATTGTTTTAGGGCTTGCTGGATACGATAGTCTACTGTTTTGCTGGAAACATGCAGCTGATCGGCAATTTCCTTATAGCTCATCTGTTGGAAGCGGTGCATGACGAATGCCTCCCGGTAACTGGGAGGCAACGCTTCTATGGCCTGTTTCATCACTTTCTGCAGTTCTTCCAGCTGATAATAATCGGTATCATGCAGCAGGTATTGCATTTGTTCGTAGAAAATAGTTTCAGCATTTGTCTGAACCTTTTGGTGTTCAATCTGATTCAGTGCTTTATGATAAACTGTTCGTAACAGGTATTGCCCCAGTGACTTGTTGATACAAATCTCTTCCCGGCTCTTCCATAACCAAAACAGGGTATCTTGCACAATTTCTTCGGCATCTTCCAGTGAGACAAAACGTGAACAATAGGCACATAGCATGGGGTAATATTTCTTGAACAGAAAAGAATAAGCCTTTCTGTCTCCGTGTTGCAGATCACGGATGATGTCTTCTTCGCAACTCCATTCCATATTTCCCCAAGTCTTATGCCCGCTTAAGAACAATTTTCACAAAGATACGTATCCGAAAGGAAAAATCAAATTCCCGATTTATTTTTTGATTTTCTGATTTTTATGAATGGTTTGCCTGAAGAAGGATTGAATAACAGAGAAAAGTTACTGCCCAGCTTTTCCCTAATACATTGAGAAACTCTTGTTTAGTCGGTGGATTTTCGTGTTTTTTCTATTACAATTTAGTTAATTTACCAATATGAATCAATTAATTCACTATTGTGATGTAATTAAATCATATTGGTGAATTGATTGCATCGCGATAGTGAATTAAATAATATGACGTATATTTTACGAGAATGATAAAGCTGGTCTATACGAATATATTATCCGTTTTGCAGAACATCTTCCTTTTCAGGAGCAGATGGTTCCGGAGTTGTATCCGGGGCAAACGGATTGAAATAATAAATTCCGTATGTATCCAGTAATTCCAGGAAATAAGGGAGTTTTTGCATGAACAAACTATAATCTTTCTTCTTCTCGATGGTCCAACCGGCTTCGGCCGTTGCAATCAAACGGGGGAAGGTCATGAAATCAAGTCGTTTGTTATCCGCTACGCGTTCTGTCCACAACGAGAATTGCAAACCTAGAATCTGATCTTCATAACCCAGCGTCAGGTTGGATACTTGCGACGGAAACCGGTAAACGTCTTCTATCGGGTTATAGCCGTTCCAGAAACGTCCGACTTTATGGCTTCCGTATTGGATGAAATCCCCATAGAAAGGCCGACGTGGCGTCATGATTACCCGATAACCGTTTTCCAAAGCCTTTACCAATTGATGCTTACGGTCGTGACGCCACCACATGACAATTAATTTATCGGGAGAAACATCCGCGTCGATGGCTTCGTCCCAGGCAATGATCGTTTTCCCTTTTGAAGCAACGATATCGGCAATACGGCGGATAAAGTAATGTTCCAAACCGGTTTCGTTGCCTAACTGTTTATCTTGGATGAATTGCTGTATTTCCGGATCCGTGAACCAACTTTGGTTACCGTAATGAACTTCATCTCCTCCTATATGGATGTAAGGAGAAGGAAACAAGGCAAAGAGTTCATCGAAGATCTGACTGATAAAGGTGTACGTCTCTTCTTTACAAGGATGGAACGTAAAGTGTGCCCAACGACCTTCTCCTCCACCCGATACTTCGGGATAAGCCCGGCAAACAGCAGTCGCATGACCCGGCATATCAAATTCCGGTACAACCATGATCTGACGTTCTGCTGCATAAGCTACAATCTCTTTGATATCTTCCTGTGTATAAAAAGCCGCCGGAGCCTTGGGATCATGCCAGTTTCCGATAGCCCCTTCTTGTGTCAGTTTTGGGAAACGTTTGATTTCAATGCGCCAACCGGGTTCGTCCGTCAGGTGCCAGTGAAATACGTTCAGGTGCAGCGATGCCATCAGATCCAGATATTGCTTCACCTTCTCCTTTCCAAAGAAATGCCGGCTTTCATCTAGCATAAATCCACGCCAGGCATAACGCGGGTGATTCTGAATCCGGCAACATTGCAGGCTTCCTTTTCCGAAACGGAGCATCTGTAAAAGGGCTTCTTTGGCATGAAACAAACCGGAAACCGTTGAGGCTTCAAGTAATACCTTTTCTGCTGTTACCGTCAGCTGGTAGGCTTCTTCGGATAATCCATTCTTTTCATCCAAAACGAATTGGATAGTTCCTCCTTCCGTTGCTGATAATGGAAGATGTTGTAATTCGGCTTTCAGACTTTCGACTAACTGAATGGCTTCATTTCCTGTTCCTGAAACATTTGCCAACCGGCCAATATTACAATTCCCTTTATCTTGTGAATAAGACGAAGGAGTTGGAAACAATACTCGTTGCCCATAAAAAGGAACAAGCGTAAAGAAACATAATAAGCAAGACAATAAATACTTCTTCATTTTAACTATGTTTTTAGGTATGTGACTGTATTAACAATTGTGGTTAAACTTACTTCTCTAACCAAACGATCATACCACTTCTACCCAAAATTTCACAATTGTTCAGGTTGGATAGCTTTCCTCCCCATTGAAGATTTCTGACTTCCGGTAAAGTGAACTTGGTTGGTTTGAATCCAAGAGCCTTTTCGTCAATCTGAATTTTGGCTGTTTGAGGCAGATCTGTCCAATTAGCGATAACGACCAGCGCTTTATCTCCATTGACAAATACTGTGGCTGGTAAATCTTTATTGTCTGTTTTAACAGGGCATTGTTCATCCCAGTATCCGTGGATGGAAGCATTCTTCATGTCAAACTGATCAAATAGATTCCAAAGTGGAACCGGATTTCCACTCCATGGTAAACGAGGTAACATACCATAGACTAATCCTCTGAACTGATTCCGGGCATCTAATGTCTCACTAAGCAAGCCAAAAGGAATACCCGACATTTCTACCAGCCAGAAATCTGCCGTATTGTTTGCCGGGAAACCTTCACCAATCCAAGTCCGATCTACGTAAGGAAGTAATTCTGTGTAAAGATGGAGAGAGTTGGCAAAGCCAGCCCATTTATTCATGTGATTCCAAGAGTGAATATCAATCAGTCGCTCTTTTCCGTCTGAATCAAGAATTCTGCGGGCACGTTGAATTGTTTTCCGATCCAAAGCACTATCGTCAATATAAACACCGTCGATACCTAAGTTCTTAACCATCCAGTCTAATCCGGCTAAATAGTAATTGTTCCAACGAGAATCAGGAGTCGTAATGACAGAAATGTCCATATCGCCAGCATATTTCCCTTCATTAAACGCATTATACCAGGCAGGAATAAAATGAGTGGTCAGGTTCTTATTTAACCATTCATTCGGTCCGTTCGGATGGATAAGCGTACGTGTATCTTTTCCCGGTCCGTCATGTATTACTTCACTTCCCAAGCTTCGTAAAGCCCATAACTCCGGAATCTTAACAGTCAGTTCTCGAGTTGTATAATATAAACGAACTCCCAGATTTTTCTGATGTGCTTTCTGAATAAAAGCTTTCAGATCAGATACTGCATCATCATGATACGGATAATTGATAAATGGATAAATATCCTTTTTATGATGGACATTAATCAAATTGGCTCCGTTTTTGAGCGCTTCATCGATATAATTGGCACTTAAATCGGAATTGGAATGGTAAAACCGGTTAGTCACCTGTTTTTTCCAATTAATGGGTTTGACAGGAGTTATCTGCATATCAAAGTTATAAGATAACTTCTCTCCTTTTTCCATCGAGCGTTCGCCACTATAAGCTACTAATTTGGTTGTTCCATGGGTGGTAGGATAGATATTAATTCCTCCCTTATTCTGATTACCCCATGATTCCGGAAGATTAAGTTTTCCAAGCGCATAGTAAATGTTGACAAGCGGACGAACAAAGTGATCATCCATGAATCGTAAATTCATTCCGGCATTGACATTTCCCATCCATATTTTATCCTGGTGCTTTTCTATGTCCCAATTCCAGGAAATTAAAGAATCCGGACGAAAACCTCCTTTATGTCCTAATCCCATCATATATTTAGAAGCATAGCTGGAATAAGGAACTTCCAGTCGGATATCCTTCACTGAAACATGTTGTTTAGCTTTTACTTGAATCGAAATATTGCTGATTCCATCAAATCCGAAATCGCCGTTACAACTAACTTGAAAACGGGAGTTGGACTGTTCGGAACTCCAAGTAATATTCGTTTGGTTTTGTTTCAGAATGCGAACTTTCCCTCCTTTAAGAATCTCCTCTCCTTGATCTGTCTCAATGATGAATTTCATCTCTTCTGCCAATATTTCATTCGTAGCGTCCGACAAATTATTATTGGCATCATAGCAAGTAGTGATAGAAGATGGCAAACCAGTAGCGGTTAGATGGATCTTTCCACCAAGCCAGGTTAAGACTTTATCTTTTACCGTTACGGGCGTATAAGGAGCTGTTGGCTTATCGTCATTTCCGATCGTTGCATTCAGCCAGCGAAGTCGGGTTTTTCTCCACCCTTCATCATCTCCATGATTGGCAATGGCTTCTCCACTGACACGTAATTCGACGGAAACACAAGCCTTCTTCTCATCGTTTACATGAATCCATACATTCCCTTTGTAAACACCACTAGCATGAGTTGGAATATCCATACCGATCCAAAGAGGTTGCACATCACCTTTTTCTACTTGGACTGGAAATTGAATCGGTTTACCATATTTATCAATTCCATTCGTATTGAAACAAGTCAAGGCGGAAGCTTTAATTTTATCTCCACGTTCGTTCTTCAAATCAGAAAAAGAAACCGATATATGCTCCAGTTTATTATACGGGGCATACACTCCGATTTGCCAGGTATAAAATTCACCAGGCAAAGCCTTCCCTTTAAACAAGGAACGTTCTTGTTCTGTCCGTTCGATCCAGTGAAGAGGAATTTGATCTTTCAGCCGGATATCATGTTCTCGATCTTCCGTAAAGCAAAAGAAACCGGCATCAGGTCGTTTCTGGATCAAAGCCTCTACCTGCTGCTCAGATGCCACCTTTCTCATGATGGACTGATCTTCCTGAACAATTCCCGTACGTTGCAAATCATGGAATGCATTCGTAACTTCTTCTTGTCCACCAACGTTCATACTCAATAATGCGGACAAAATCAAAAAGGTAAATTTCTTAGTATACATAAAAGTGCTTTTATAATTTATCGTGTTCTTCGCTCGAATTAACTGCTGTAAAAATAGGTGATAAAATTAGCTATTTTATTAGTAATTCTGAGTGTTTTTGTATGATCTTATTTCTCAAATCGGCAATGTCAAGTTGGATTACTTATAATTCAAAGTATTGTTGGAAATTCATTTACTTATAGTAAATTCAAAGAAAACTCATATTTTTCTAACGAATGTTTCTTATTTATATCTTATTTATTAATTGATTCACTAATGTGAATTAATTAATTCACAAATATGATTTGATTAATTTACCAATATGAATTGATTGCATCACATTGGTGAATCAAATAATATACAACTGTTTTTTCATGAGTTTTACACGAGATTTACATTAATTTACATCTGTTTTTCAATAGATTAGATTCTTGTATATTTATTTGCAAATCATAAGTGTATAGGCTTATTTTTGTCTCAAAACAAAAAATAAGCGAATATGAAAACACAGAAAATGAATGTAAGAAACTATTGGAATCAGTGGTCTGCATGGATCAGAAAAATATGTTTTGGTGAGATGGATAAAGCGGTAAAACAGAAGCCCCCTCTGTTGTCTGGTCGAAATGAAAATCCGGATGAAGTATTATTCTCATTGGAAACTTTTCTGACTGAAAATTATGAGTTCCGTTATAATCAGTTGAAAGACTGTACTGAATTTCGCAAACGGAATACGCACGATGATTTTATCCGTATCGACCAACGGGGAATGAATACATTGTGCCTGGAAGCCAAGAAACAAGGGATCAACTGTTGGGACCGGGATGTCAGCCGTTTTGTCTATTCCTTTCAAATTCCCTCCTATCTCTCATTGATTACGCCCAGCTATATGCCCAACTGAAAACGCTGCTGGACCAAGGTGAACGATATTGGATGAACAAGGAAGAAGAAGCTGCCTGGAAAAAAGTCAACCAATCCTTTTATCGGATCTCTGCCGAAGAAGATGTCTTCAACCGCTACTATCACAAACCTCTTCCCGGGGAATCCGTCGAGACGTATTCCGCAGCAGAAATCTACCGCCGACTGAAACAGAAAAGTCCGGAGTCAATGCGCAACATATCCGTCCAACGTTTGGCACAAACCCTATCGGCCATCGGTATAGAACGCATCCATACCCGTTATGGCAATTTATATAGGGTAGTTTCACACCCTTCACAATAATTCATTGAATATTATCCATATAGAGGGATGTGTGAACCCCTGTTTGAAATTTAGGATATGGGGAAAAGGGAGGTTTTAGGAGATAATATATATCATTTCTGTTATATTGGGAGATTATATATACATTTTCGTTCACTTTATAATTATTCTTATAAGGACGATTGTTTGTAAACAAATAAACCTCTGTTCTTATACAAAACTATAAAAGAAACAGAGGCTTCTTATTTTAATCACACAATCTTTCATAATAAGGCAAACGATTCAGCGGAACATCGATTGTGATCGACTTTCCCCCTTTGTGAATCTTTCCCAAGTCATCCTTCCATCGTCCTTTCGGCAATCTGACAACCCGGCTGTTTCCTTTTTCTACCATCGGCGCCACCAGGTATTTGTCTCCCAGCATAAATTGATCCTTGCAGGTTTCAAAGCCCTGATCTGGGAATTCGTAGGCAAGATGCCGGACAATTGGTTCGCCGGTGGCAGCTGCATGACGGGCCTGCCGGATAATATAGGAAGCCATACGAACATGAAGGCGAGCCGCTTCGCGAACAATCGAAAGATTTTCCGGGTTCAATATCCGCCATGGAGCGACCGAGAATTGCATCATCGGCATCATGGCATGAATCTGCGCCGAGCGGATAATCAGTTCCTGATCGAAGCGGTTAGGATCAATGCCCAAGAACGAAGCAAACTGTCCGCCTCCGATCAGATCCGGACAGGCATACGCATACCCGTTCAAACCGGCAGCTATCATTTCCGGAATTAACAGACGAACCGCATCCCAGGAATAATCTTTATCGCCCAAACGCTGTACCAGCGGCTGACCGCCCATCTGCCAACAGGCACGATACTCGTTAAAAGGAAAATGCAACCCGATTTCCGCCCAAGCCCGGGTATGATCGACAGAAATGGCATCCGACTTCCAGGCTTTCAGTTCCGCATGGCTGTAGAAGCCATTGTCACCCGCATCAAATTTGAAGCCATCAATCTGATAAACGTCCTGCATCTTCTTCAACTGAGAGATAAAATAATCCCTTGCCTCCGGATTCGTCAGATCATAACAGGCACTATAACCGTTCCACCAATGGATCATCGCTGTTTCTCCATTCTGCCATCTCAAAAGGTATTTCTTCTTCTCCAGTTCGCGGAACTCCGGACTATCAGCAGAAACAAACGGACAAACCCACAGCATTACCTTAAAACCCATTGCATGCAACTCTTCCACCATGCTTTTAGGCGACGGGAAACGATCCGGCTTAAACTCGAAGTTTCCGTAATACTTCTGCCAGTTATCATCAATCATCACTACTCCACCCGGAAAATCCTGTTTGCTGATCTGCCGTGCATAATCCAACACATCCGCCTGGTTCTGATTATACATCAGTTCGATCCATGTATTGTATTGGGGCTTCGTAAAAAACAAAGTATCCGGTAACTGACCACTGGGGGCAAAGTGCTGACGACAAGCATCCAAATAAGCATCCCGCAAAGATCGGCCCGCCTCTTGTACCTTTACCTGTTCGTATTTGGAATCAATCCGGATACCCTGTTCCGTAACTGAAAACGTAAATGGATAATCGCTCCAGACATACCGTCCCTTACTAGAGACCAATAGCGGAACAACCTGGTTATTATTATTCTGAGAAGAAAGATCAAAAGATTCCATCGGCTGTATGTAAGGCATCTTTGAGCCTAAGGCCGTTACGCCACCCCACCAATACTCACCATCCAACGATTTGATCTCCGTCACTTGCTGAGCTCCTATGAAATGACTTATCAGCAACAAAAATATAACCACTTTACTTCTCATACGCAATTCATCTAAAATCAATACTATTTTGCGTACAAAGATACATTTTCTTCCTTAATCTATTTCCTCATCAGCCTCATAACCGCCCATTTCGCGCAATGCATTTTTCAGCATCACATATTATAGTATAAAAGATTCTCTTCAAAACAGAACTCTTTTCGTTACGATTCAACTATTTTTCCCCGGAGGGGGACGAATTATTACAGAAATATTTATTTAATCTTGTTGGTTGATCCATGGAATTAAACTACCTTTGCATAATTAAATGCTATATAAGTGTGATTTTTATACACAATTAAATAACTTAAATTATTATCTTATGTGGTTACTTAATTCTTCTATCGGGAGGAAACTGATAATGAGTATATCAGGTCTCTTCCTAATTCTGTTTTTATTGTTCCACCTGTCGATGAACGTAGCGGCAGTATTCTCAGGCGAAGCGTATAACACGATTTGCGGTTTGCTGGGAAGTAACTGGTATGCCATCGTAGGAACACTCGTTCTGGCTGCAGGTGTAGTAGTTCACTTCGTGTATGCAGTGATTTTGACATTGCAGAACCGAAAAGCTCGTGGTAACGACCGTTATGCACTGAATTCTCGTCCGAAAGGCGTTGAATGGGCATCACAGAACATGTTCGTACTGGGCTTGATCGTAATTCTGTTTATGATCCTTCACTTCACACAGTTTTGGTACAACATGATGTTTGCAGAATTAGCTGGTATTCATGGAGACATCCATCCTCAGGACGGTGCTGCATTCATCAACTTCTACTTCCAGGGTAATATTGTAAACACAGTATTATATCTGGTATGGTTTGCTGCATTATGGTTCCACCTGACTCACGGTTTCTGGTCAGCAATCCACACATTAGGCTGGAACAACACTGTATGGTTGAGCCGTTGGGAATGCATTTCTAAATGGGTAGCAACAATCATCTGCGGTTTGTTCGCGATTATTACTATTGTATTCTACCTGAATGGTGTAGGAGCGTAAATTTTGAGTTTATAGGTTTATAAGTTTATAAGTTTATGAGTTTGGAATCAAACATTCAAAACGAACAGGCTCAAAAACAAAATGACTTAAAAACTAAGAAACTAACAAACTTAAAAAACTAAAAACAATATGGCTGAAATAAATTCTAAAATCCCTCAAGGCCCGTTGGCTGACAAGTGGAAAAATTATAAAGATCACCAGAAATTGGTGAACCCCGCTAACAAGCGTCGTCTGGACATTATCGTAGTAGGTACAGGTTTGGCCGGTGCTTCTGCAGCAGCTTCTTTAGCAGAAATGGGATTCAATGTATTGAACTTCTGTATTCAGGACTCACCTCGTCGTGCTCACTCAATCGCAGCACAGGGTGGTATCAATGCTGCTAAGAACTATCAGAATGATGGTGACTCTGTTTACCGTTTGTTCTACGATACAATCAAAGGTGGTGACTATCGTGCTCGTGAAGCTAACGTATATCGTTTGGCTGAAGTATCAAATAACATCATCGACCAGTGTGTAGCTCAAGGTGTACCTTTCGCTCGTGAATACGGAGGTTTGTTGGATAACCGTTCATTCGGTGGTGCTCAGGTATCCCGTACGTTCTATGCCCGCGGTCAGACCGGTCAGCAGTTATTGTTAGGCGCTTATTCTGCATTGAGCCGTCAGATTGGTAAAGGTAAAGTAAAAATGTACACTCGCCACGAAATGTTGGACGTTGTTTTGGTTGACGGTCGCGCTCGTGGTATCATTACCCGTAACCTGATCACCGGTAAAATTGAACGTTATGCTGCTCACGCTGTTGTTGTTGCAACTGGAGGTTATGTAAATACATTCTTCTTGTCAACTAACGCGATGGCATCAAATGGTTCAGCTGCATGGCAGTGCTATAAGAAAGGTGCTTATTTTGCTAATCCTTGTATGGTTCAGATTCACCCGACTTGTATTCCTGTAAAAGGTGACTATCAGTCAAAATTGACATTGATGTCTGAATCATTACGTAATGATGGTCGTATCTGGGTTCCGAAGAAACTGGAAGACGCCAAAGCATTACAGGCAGGTACCAAGAAAGGTAAAGATATTCCGGAAGAAGACCGTGACTACTATTTGGAACGTCGTTATCCGGCATTCGGTAACTTGGTTCCGCGTGACGTTGCTTCACGTGCCGCTAAAGAACGTTGCGACGCAGGATATGGTGTAAACAACACTGGTTTAGCTGTATTCCTGGACTTCTCTGATGCTATCAACCGCTTAGGTAAGGAAGTTGTTAAGCAGAAATATGGTAACTTGTTCGATATGTACGAAGAAATTACCAACGATAATCCATATGAAACTCCGATGATGATTTACCCGGCATTGCACTATTCAATGGGTGGTCTGTGGGTTGACTATGAATTGCAGACTTCAATTCCGGGCTTATTCGCTATTGGTGAAGCTAACTTCTCTGACCACGGAGCAAACCGTTTGGGTGCTTCTGCGTTGATGCAAGGTTTGGCTGATGGTTATTTCGTATTGCCATACACCATCCAAAACTACTTGTCTGACCAGATTCAGGTTCCGCGTTTCAGCACAGATCTGCCGGAATTTGTTGAAGCAGAAAACGCAATCAAAGCTCGTATCCAAAAATTGATGAACATCAAGGGTAAAGAAACAGTTGATACTATCCACCGTAAGTTAGGTCACATCATGTGGGAACACATCGGTATGGCTCGTGACGAAAAAGGTTTGTTGGAAGCAATCAACATGTTGAAAGACCTGAAGAAAGAATTCTGGAGCAATGTATATATCCCGGGTTCAGGTGATGATCAGAATGTTGAATTGGAAAAAGCTTTACGTTTGGCTGACTTCATTGAAATCGGTACATTGATGGCTCACGATGCATTGAATCGTGCAGAATCTTGTGGTGGTCACTTCCGTACAGAACATCAGACTGAAGAAGGCGAAGCTTTGCGTCATGATGATAAGTTCATGTATGTTGCTTGCTGGGAATATCAAGGAGAAGATAAAGATCCGGTTATGCTGAAAGAAGATTTGAACTATGAATTCGTAGTTCCGCAAACACGTAATTACAAAAAATAATTAGAAAACACTATGGATAAAGATATAAAAGTAACGCTTAAAGTTTGGCGTCAAAGAGGTCCGAAGGAAAAAGGACAGTTCGAGACTTACCAAATAGATAAGATCAATCAGAGTGTCTCTTTCCTGGAAATGTTGGACATTTTGAACGAGCGTTTGATCAATGAAGGTAAAGAACCGATCGTGTTCGATCACGACTGTCGTGAAGGTATCTGCGGTATGTGCTCTCTGTATGTAAACGGTCATCCGCACGGACCGGCAACAGGTGCTACTACTTGCCAGTTGTACATGCGTCGTTTCCACGATGGCGAAACAATCACTATCGAACCGTGGCGTTCAGCTGGTTTCCCGGTTATCCGCGACTTGATGGTTGACCGTACTGCCTATGATAAAATCATGCAGGCCGGAGGTTTCGTATCAGTTAATACAGGTGGTGTTCCTGATGCTAATGCAATTCCTATTCCTAAGAAAGATGCAGATTTAGCTATGGATGCAGCAGCTTGTATCGGTTGTGGTGCTTGTGCAGCAGCTTGTAAGAATGGTTCAGCTATGTTGTTCGTTTCAGCCAAAGTCAGCCAGTTGGCATTATTGCCTCAGGGTCGTGTTGAAGCAGCTCGCCGTGCAAAAGCTATGGTTGCCAAAATGGATGAACTGGGCTTCGGTAACTGTACAAACACGCGTGCTTGCGAAATGGAATGTCCGAAGAACATCTCTGTTAGCAACATCGCTCGTTTGAACCGTGAGTTCTTGAAGGCTAAATTGAAAGACTAATCACATAAGAACTTTTAATAACTTCATCGAAGCGACTTGTCCAATTGGGCAGGTCGCTTTTTTATGTTGCAAAACAGCCGTGCCGGCTGTACATTCCTTCGAGGAATATCTTACCTTTAAACTGCTTTTAAAAGACTAGATCTAATTACATGAAAAGGATGAAAATCAAAACAATCTTGAGTTCCACTCCGGTCATTGCCTTCATCGGATTCTGGATTTTTGCAGCCATTCTTTATGGTGATGTATTTTATATGGCCGAACAATACAGTTTGTTTGCTTTCGACCAACAAATCATGGAGTTCATACTCGACCAGCCAGGAGGAAAACTCTATTGGTTCGGTCGCCTTTTGTTACTCTCCTATCATGAACCTTGGATTGGAGGATTTCTGATGTCGGTTTTGCTCACCGGAACAGTCTGCCTCGTCAGAAAGAGTTTCGCACTTCAAGGTAAATGGGAATGGATTTCTCTTCTTCCTTCCATCCTGGTGTTGTGGTATCTCATCCTGAAAGGACAAAACCTGTATTACCAACAAGAACCATCAGTAGTCTTTTTATGGCCACTCGCTGTTTTTATACTGGCAGCCCTGGTATCGATAGCTTTCCACTTTATTTCCGGAAAACCTTCGCAACCGGTTTCTTCTTCCCGATGGGGACAAGGAATTTGTGGTGTTTTGTTTCTAGGACTTTATCTCTATACTTGGACGGGAAAAGAGAACGAAAGGATAACCGCCTCCATGCAACGTGCATATCAGGAACAAAATTGGGATAAAATGATTCAACAAGCCAAACAGGCAAAACAACCCACCAGAAATGTTGCTGCCTATCATGCCATCGCCTTGTTACAAACCGGACGTTTATTAAATAATCTGCTCGATATACCTTATCAATATCCTGACTTAGGCTTAATCAATCGAGGTGGATTACCCGACGACGGAACAGATCTGTACCTTAGCGACTGTTGCCTTTCTTCCGGCTTAGTGAATACGGCTTATCACCAAGCAATGGAACGCATGGTTATCGACGGACCCAGTTGTTACACGCTCAAGCTACTCTTTTTCTGTTCCTTACTGAACGAAGAATATGCTCTTGCCAACAAATATCTTTACCTGTTACAGCAAGTTCCTTTTGAATCCGACTTTGTACGGAAATACATGCCTTTGGTAGCCAATCCCAAAGTCATCTTGGAACAACCTTTCTTCAATCGCATACTGGCACTCAAACCAACGAACGACAGCTTTGAACAATCATATCGCTCACCTTTATTCATCGGATATCCTATTACTGGAAATCATATCCGTAATCAGCAAACATTTGATGTATCCATGGCGGCATGCTTATATACCAAATTATTAGATGAAGTGGTGAATCGAACGCGTCCTTACAAAGGGAAGGAGCTTCCGCTCATAGTAGAGCAGGCTGTTGTTCTATATACTTATCTGCAAAAAGAACGAACAACGAATCTGTTGTCACAGTTCCAGATTCGTCCGAGCACAATCCAACAAGTCGAAAACTTCCTCTCTCAATATGTCAAAGACGGGAAAGTGGCCGATGAACTGATTCCTCAACTACAGGAAGAATACGGTCATTTCTACCCGTTCTATTATTTCTGCCAGAATAAAATAGATGAAGAACAGATGAAACGATACCAAATACTGATGAAAGGAGGAGTAAACTGATGAAAACAATACCTTATATACTTTCCGTACTCATGTACGTCATCATCGGAATGCAGACAGCATGTTCCTCTAAGACAGACGAGCCTGCTAACTTTACAGAAGTGGGACAACCCGCATCTATTTATCCGGATTATAAAGATATTATCATTCCACCCAATATCGCTCCGTTGAACTTTCTGGTCCGTACACCAGGTGAGAAGTTTGTAGCCGTATTGACTTCCAGTGAAGGAAAGAAACTGTCGGCCTCTACTTCGCACGGATCAACATTACAATTCAATGTAGAACAATGGAAATCTCTTTTAAGTGTTTCCCGAGGAAAAGAGATACAAATACAGGTCTATACTTATACGGAAAAGAAATGGCTACGTTTCCAACCTTTTACCTGGCATGTGGCCGAAGAAGAGATTGATCCGTTCGTCTCCTATCGGTTGATCGAGCCCGGTTATTCCTACTATCGCCAACTGGGCTTATATCAGCGTAACCTCACGAACTTCCAGGAAGAAGTGATCTATGAGAATAACCGGACATTCGATTACGAAGATAATCATTGCATCAACTGCCATAATTACCAGAATTATAGTACCCAGAAGATGCTGTTTCACGTTCGTACGAACCATAGTGGAACCATCCTTGCTCAAGGTAAGACTATAGAGAAAATCAACTTCCAGCATGATTCCATCCCATTCGGAGCAGTCTATCCAGCTTGGCATCCGACACAAAACTGGATCCTGTTTTCATCCAACAAGACAGGACAAGCCTTCCATATCTTGAATGAAGAAAAGGTAGAAGTAATTGATATGGCTTCCGACCTGCTCTTCTATGATGCCAATCAGAAGGAAGTGAAATATGTCTGTCACACAGACAGTCTACTCGAAACATTCCCCTGTTGGTCGCCAACCGGTGATAAAATCTATTATTGCGTAGGCAGTCTTTATGACCATCAATCTATGGGCACTGTTCGTCCAAAAGACTTCAATACCCTACGTTATAATATTGTCAGTCGGACATTCCAGCCCTCCGATCAAAGTTTCGGAGAAGAAGTTACCGAAATCAACTGCGATTCTATTGGAATCAGTGCCTCCGTTCCCCGGATTAGTCCAGACGGACGTTATCTGTTATTTACAGCCGGATCCTACGGACAATTCCATATCTGGCATAAAAGCGCAGACCTCTATATAAAAGATTTGGAAGCAGACTCTGTCTATCCGCTGCAAGAAGCCAACAGCACAGATGCAGACAGTTATCATTGCTGGAGTAGTAACGGCCGATGGATCGTCTTCAGTTCCAGACGTGATGACGGTTCTTATACCCGACTTTACATAACTTATTTCAATCCAAAAGGAAAAGCCTGCAAAGCTTTTATTCTGCCCCAACAAGATCCGGAACATAATATGAAGCGACTCAAAAGTTACAATGTGCCAGAACTGACTCGAGATCAGGTACAGATATCTCCTCAGCAGTTCCAACAAACTATTTATCAGACGAAAGGAAGTCCTATTACTTATAAAAACGATTGATATATGATTCAAAAACGATTCTCACTACTTTTGATTTGGATTCTCGTATCTTTTGCCGGACAGGCACAAGGAGAATCAACTTCACCTTATTCATTCGATAAAAACGGTATTCAAAAAGAAGTACTGGAAAATTACCTGGATCGTTCCATAACAGTCACGAACTTACTGGTACCCAATCAAGGAGAAGAACAACTCAACGACGATATCCGCATGATACAGAATATCGGAGCCAAATTCTTGGGACGTTCCATTCTCCTGTGGGAAAACGAACAGATATTAAAAGACCCTACTTTCTGGACGAAAGCAGAACAGATCATCCAAAGAATGCACGCAGATGATCCGGATCTGGTATTTCAAGCCTGTCTGTTCGAAGCTATTTCTACTGAAGTCAGCCAGATTGAAATCCCGGAATGGGTATTTGATAGTTACGGACTGAAACCTGAGAAAAGGAATTTCAGGTATGAAGATATGCTGAACCTGCAAGGGAAATATGTGGATCACTGGCATACGGGAGGAAGTGTGCCGGATATCAGCCGGCAGGAAACACAATTATGGTTCTATTTCCTGGCTTGTTCTTATATCCGTATCGGTTGTGAAGCCTTTCATTTAGGACAAATTGAACTGATGGGCATGAATGATCCTGACCGGACACACTGGATTACACTGATTGACAAAATCCGTTCCTTCGCTGCCCAGCATGCCCGCCGGCAATGGGTGATTCTGGATGCACACACGCCCAAAGGAGGTATGGTGACTAATGGGAAAAGCCTGATTGATTTCAATTCATTCCCGATGCGTATCTGTGCTCTTCCAACAGCTACTCCTTGGAAAGAAGGAGATATACAACCCGCAGAACTACGAGTCAATCACTTAGATGCTCTCTATAAGAAGAGCATGGGTTGTCAGACGCCTTCAGGTTGGTCGTGCGAGCATCTGCCCTATTTAGTTGAGATTGATAATTACGGGAAAGAAGAACCTGTAAATGTAGCAGACACTACGTCTTATTTCCCGTGGGGTTGGGACGAAATATCCTGGTTTGCCAAACAACCGGAAAAGTATCGGAATGAATGGTTACAGTATGTCTGGCAATGGATGAAGAAGACGGATCCGGATGGTCATATTGAAATGCCTGGTATTCGTGGTAGCTGTTGTCCAAACAAAACAGGAAATACCTATCGGGCCAATACCCGAAGTGCACAGTCTCCTTACGGATATAACCAGGAAGAAACCATAAAAGCAATCTGGGCATCTGATAAGGTCAGATAATACTGATATTCAAATCCCCAAACAAACACCTTTAAACCTTGAAATGATTTCGAAAGCCTTATGCAATAAAAAAAGGCCATCGAAATCATTTCGAAGGCCCACAAAAGAAAAAAGACAGCGACCTGTCGTTTTTATTTTACCTTAATATGATCAAAACCTTTTCCATAGACACCGATAACTGTGCTCTGCGAAACAAAAGCATCTGGATCAATATCTTTAATCAGACGGAAAATAGCTGTCGATTCACGTTTCTTTGCCAAGACAAACATCATTTTCACCCCATTACCGGTATAAAGTCCTGTTCCATCCAATACTGTCACACCGCGATGCATATCCTTATTGATATGTTCTCCGATTTCTTTATAATGTTTGGAAATAATAAAGAACTGTACGGACTGATGTGCACTATTTACTATCTGATCAAGCACAAAGCTACAGACATACAACGTCACATAACCATAAACGACCTTTTCCCAATCCTGCAATACGAAATAACTGGAAGTAATGATAATCATATCACAAGCCATGACGACTCGGCCCAGCGAAACATCCCGATACTTGTTGATAATGGCAGCAATGATATCGGTTCCACCCGAACTACCATTTGCCGAAAAAGCAATACCAATGCCACTACCACAAAAAGAAGCTCCTAAGACACACGCCATAAAAGGCTGATCTTGCAGAATATGAACTTCTCCGACCAACCCCTGTAAAGCCGACAAAAAGAACGTTAGGACAAAAACTGCGTAAATTGTCTTGACACAGAACTTAAATCCGAGAATCTTTAAGGCCAACAATAACAAAAACGCATTGATTGCAAAATAAGTGTACTGAACCGGTAATTTGGTTGCAAAGAACACAATAGAAGCAATACCCGGAACACCGCCGGTTGTAATATCATTCGGCAAAAGGAAAATGGTCCATCCAATGCCGTACAAAATCATTCCCAAGGCAATCATCACATAGTCCTTTGCCTCACGGAACAATACTTGCTTGTTAGTTAAATTAGAAATATTAGCGTTCATCTCCAAAGATAAATTATGGGCACAAAATTACTATTTTCTTCAGTATTTCAGATAAGAGATTGGACTTTAAATACAAACTCCATCCAGATCCAGTAACGTATGGCTTTTCCTAAAAACATCGAGATCGCCACAATCCAGATATTTGCTCTCAAAAAGCCTAAAGCGACAGCAATAAAATCACCAATACCTGGAAGAAAGACAAAAAATCCCATCCACGAACCCTTGTCTTTGATCCAATTCTGCACTTTATAAACCTTTTGAGCATCAAGCTTCAGATATTTTTCTATCCATTCTATCTTTCCCAGCATTCCCAGCCAATAACAACTCATTCCGCCCAAGAAATTTCCCAAGGTAGCAGCTATCATACAAGGCCAATAAGATGAACCCGCCAACAGAACACCCGTCAATACAACCTCACTGCTGAAAGGCAAAACTGTGGCTGCCAGAAAAGCGGCAATGAATACGCCGATATAACCGTAATCTATTAAAAACTCCATATTCGCAACAACAATAATAAGATAAGAACAACCACAGATGCGTGAAACATCCAATAGACATATTTATTCCGTACCACCGTAAAGAAGTGGGCAATCAGGATAGAAGACGGGAAACAGGCAATCTGAAGATACTCTTCCGATGATTGCTCGTATAGAAAATAAAGAGCAAAAGATGAAATAGCCAACAAAATCAGGAAAGACAAGAACTGACGAGTCCGCAGATTATCCTCATACTCATGGGCCAGAATATTGAATGATGCTATTGCCACAAGAGCAATCATATAGCCAATCGCCAGCCAATCCTGCCAACCATTTCCTTTGATGCTCAACGGACGAACTTTATAAAGGGAATCAAACGGAATGGTAAACATATCAAAGTTCTGTTGCCATAAACAGTAAAACCCGACGAACCAATACACTACTGCCAAACCCATCAGGCTTGCTAAGAAGGTTTGCAATGTCAGTGTCCGGAATTTATACATTCCATACCAAAAGAGTGGCAGGAACCAGCAGATATGAATCCACAACAAACTTCCAATTGCTATCACGAACGTTGCATTAAACACATTCCGCTTGTTATTAGGATCATGATAGGAAGTAAACAGATAATAAATAGCCAAAATCAGGAAAAATACACCAAATGAAGTTGATTTCAAAGGCAGAAAGTCCTTATTGGTACTGATCAGTAAAATATAGAAGAGAACTGGCAACAAGGTCTTCTCCCGGATCAGCATCAATACATAATTAGCTCGATGAATCATAAAAGCTCCACCTAACATCAAGAGAAAACCGATGGCGTATGTTCCCCATTTACCCGGTAAATATTGACAGATCAGATTCCACAACGGGGGCGCTGTCACTTCACCATACACCGGATAACCCGTAGAAGTGATATAACACGCTATCCAGCAGACAATACAACCTATCAGCAGATAGAAAACGGTAAACGGGGTCGTTAAAATATTCTGACGACTGGAATAAAGCATAACTTCTTTGTACTCTTCAGCTAAAAACCGGACAAAGGTAGGGATTTTTCTCCTGATTATTCCGGAAAATAGAGCACTGTTTTTCACCTTCATCCCTTTTCTATTACAAATAAAATCGTTATCTTTAGGCTCATAACAATTAAAATCTACCCGTTATGGAATCATCACTATTCTGGATTGTGCCATTCTCATCAATTCTGGCACTCGTACTGGCTTGGTACTTCTACAAGCAAATGATGCGTGAAAGTGAAGGAACCCCTGCCATGCAGAAGATTGCATCGCATGTCCGGCAGGGCGCCATGTCTTATCTGAAGCAACAATACAAGATTGTCGGCATGGTCTTCTTGGGTCTGGTCATTCTCTTTTCGATAATGGCCTATGGATTTAACCTACAGAATCATTGGGTGCCAATAGCTTTTCTGACGGGAGGTTTCTTCTCCGGACTTTCCGGGTTCTTAGGAATGAAAACAGCCACCTATGCTTCGGCCCGAACTGCCAATGCGGCCAGAGATTCATTGAACAAAGGGTTACGGGTTGCCTTCCGTAGCGGAGCCGTTATGGGATTGGTCGTTGTCGGATTAGGTTTATTCGACATTTCTTTCTGGTATCTGTTACTGGAAAATCTGATTCCTGCAGACGCCATGAATCCTACAGCTAAACTGTGTATCATTACAACAACCATGCTGACTTTCGGTATGGGAGCCTCAACACAAGCCTTGTTTGCACGTGTGGGTGGTGGTATTTATACCAAAGCTGCCGATGTTGGAGCTGATTTGGTAGGTAAAGTAGAAGCAGGCATTCCGGAAGATGACCCGCGAAATCCGGCAACTATTGCCGATAATGTAGGTGATAACGTAGGAGATGTAGCCGGAATGGGTGCAGACTTGTATGAATCGTATTGTGGTTCGATTTTGGCAACATCGGCTTTAGGAGCAGCCGCATTTATCGGTTCCGGAAATACGGAAATGCAATTCAAGGCGGTAATTGCTCCGATGTTGATCGCTGCCGTTGGTATTATCTTGTCGATTATCGGTATTTTCTCGGTGAAGACGAAAGAAAATGCCGGAATGAAAGAATTACTCAATGCCTTGGCTGTCGGGACAAATCTCAGTTCTGCCCTGATCGTAGTTGCCACTTTTACAATCCTTTGGGCATTAGGCTTGGAAAACTGGATTGAGATCTCGTGTGCCGTTGTCGTTGGATTGATTGTCGGTATCATTATCGGCCGATCTACCGAATATTACACCTCGCAGTCCTATAAACCGACTCAACGTTTGTCGGAAAGCGGGAAAACAGGGCCAGCCACTGTGATCATTTCCGGTATCGGATTAGGTATGATTTCGACCACAATTCCGGTATTGGCTGTTGTTGCCGGTATCATTCTTTCTTATTGGCTGGCTTCAGGATTCGATTTTGCCAATATCGGAATGGGATTATACGGAATCGGTATCGCTGCCGTCGGCATGCTTTCTACCTTAGGTATTACTTTAGCAACAGATGCCTATGGACCAATCGCCGACAATGCCGGTGGTAATGCTGAAATGAGCGGACTCGGGAAAGATGTCCGCAAACGAACCGACGCACTCGACTCGTTAGGCAACACAACTGCCGCTACAGGTAAAGGCTTTGCCATCGGTTCGGCAGCCTTAACCGGATTAGCGTTGCTGGCATCCTATATTGAAGAAATACGTATCGGGCTCAGCCGCATCGGGACAAGCCTTTTGGAATTACCCAACGGACTACAAGTAGCCGTGGACAAAGCCAGCTTTACCGACTTCATGATTTATTATGATGTTACCCTGATGAATCCGAAAGTCCTATCAGGCATCTTTATCGGAAGTATGATGGCCTTTCTTTTCTGCGGACTGACGATGAATGCCGTAGGTCGCGCCGCAGCCCACATGGTAGAAGAAGTACGCCGTCAGTTCCGTGAAATCAAAGGTATTCTTGACGGGAAAGCCGAACCCGACTACGCCCGATGTGTACAAATTTCCACTCAAGGAGCCCAAAAAGAAATGGTATTTCCTTCATTACTGGCTATTGCCGCTCCTATCCTGACCGGAATCTTCTTTGGAGTCCCCGGAGTCATTGGCCTGCTGATTGGTGGCTTGTCATCCGGATTCGTATTAGCTATCTTCATGGCCAACGCCGGAGGCGCCTGGGACAATGCCAAGAAATACGTCGAAGAAGGAAACTTCGGCGGCAAAGGAGGAGAAGTACATAAAGCAACCGTCGTAGGTGATACCGTAGGCGATCCTTTTAAAGACACATCCGGTCCGAGTCTGAATATTCTCATCAAACTCATGAGCATGGTTGCTATCGTCATGGCAGGCCTGACCGTCACCTGGAGTTTGTTCTGATATACATATTTATATATGCAGTTTAAAAAACCGTCCGGAATCCGAACGGTTTTTTTATTTCTCATCAATAAAACTTCATTCTCTCACTGGAAATTCTTTAGTTCACGCCGTGAACTAAGTAATCCACAACGTGGATTAAAGAATAATAGTAAAGATTTTAAATTTATAAAACCATAAACTAATTATTTCAAGAATCACTCTTCCGAAAATAGCATTCATCATGTTATAATAGATCAAATAAATATTTATCCATACTAGCAAATTCATACTTAACCAGGCCATAGAGTTACTATTTACCCCCATATATCGTCAAATCTATTTTTAAAAGCTTTTTATTTACCAGGATTTTCTTTCATTTTATTAAAAATCAAATTCTGATTTAAAGATATTCTTAAATTTTTACAAACAAAATATTACCTAATGTCATAAAAAATTCATACCTTTGTCTTATATCTAACAAAATAAAGAGAAAAGAACTCATATATATTAACCGTTTTTAAACGAAATGCCTATGTAGTAGAAAAAGATTTAACGCGTATGGATTATTATATCCATCTGATTCATCTTAAAACAAAAAATTTAAAACATTTATTTAACTCCAAAAATCGATTTTTCATGAGAAAGTCAATTATCCTATTTATGACATTCTTTTTGTGCATAGTAGGTTATGCACAAAAGCGAACGATTAGCGGTACAGTTACAGATAAAGATTTAAAAGAACCGCTGATTGGCGTAAATGTACTTCTAAAAGGTACTACAACAGGAACTGTTACTGATATGGATGGTAATTATACCATCGATGTAGAAGGGAACGGTACACTTGTATTTTCGTATGTTAGTATGAAAACCGTTGAAGAATCCATTAACGGCCGTTCTACAATTAATGTAGAGATGTCTTCTGATTCAGAAGCGCTGGAAGAAGTGGTTGTAACAGCCATGGGTATTAAGCGTGAATCTAAGACCCTGACTTATTCAGCACAAACCGTAGGTGGTAAAGATTTGAATGAAATCAAGAACGTAAACATGATCAACTCCTTACAAGGTAAGAGTGCAGGTTTACAGATTACTCCGAACTCAACAGGTGCCGGTGGTTCTTCAAAGATCCTGTTCCGCGGTAATAAGTCAATTAGTGGTAGTAACCAACCGTTGATCGTTGTAGATGGTGTTCCTATGATGATGAACGTCTCTACAGCTCAAACAACCATGGCTTATGGTGGTGAACGTGATGGTGGTGATGCCATGTCAACCATTAACCCTGATGATATCGCCCAGATTACCTTGTTGAAAGGTGCATCAGCAGCCGCTTTGTATGGTGCAGTTGCAGCCAACGGTGCCATCATGATCACAACAAAATCAGCACAATCAGGAAAAGTTTCCATCAATGTATCAAGTAATACAACTGTTGAAACGCCAATGGTATTACCGAAATTCCAAAATACATATGGTGTAAGTAACGAAGGTACATTCAGTTGGGGTGATAAATTGGCGTCTCCGGCTCCTAATTATGCGAAAGAATTCTATCAGCCGGGTTATACAACCAACAACTCTATCGCCTTATCTGGTGGAAATGAAAATATCTCTTCTTACTTTTCTTACGCAAACGTGTCATCAAATGGTATCGTACCAGAAAATGATTATATGAGTCACAACTTGATGGCAAAGGTTGGCTTTAACTTATGGAAAAAAGTCCATGTAGACGTATCTGCTCGTTACAACAACCAGCATATCGAAAACCAGCCTGCTGCCGGTTATCTGAGTAACCCAATCACAGGTGCATATCTGTTCCCTAGAGGCGAAGATTGGGATTATTACAAGAATAACTATGAAATTTATGATGGTACACGCAATATCAATGTACACAACTGGACCAATACACTTCAGGAACAGTTTACGAATCCATACTGGATGCTAAACCGTCAGAAACCGGTAACTGATCGTAACCGTTATGAATTTGGTGGTAGCGTTAAATACGATATCCTCGAAGGCTTATCAGTAACAGGTCGTTTACGTTATGAACGTGGTGAAGAACAATGGACATTGAATGAATATGCCTCAAGTACAGCAAACCGTAACTTGCTGGGAACATTAAAAGACACACGTACATTCAGTGATCAGACATATGCAGACTTGTTAGCACAATACAATAAAACATGGAATGATACCTATTCATTGTCAGTAACAGCCGGTGGTAGCTATCAGAAGACTGAAAGAACAAGTTCAGAAATCATTGGTTGGGGTGATAAAGTTTACTCAGTAAATAACGGTGTTGTTACTCCAGGAGCTTACTTCCCGAACGTTTTCAATCCCAAAAACTACTATACAGTACAAACAACATTCTCAAGAGAAAGAAAACGCTTGAATTCTGTATTCGCTACAGCACAATTTGGCTACAAAGAAGGTTTATTTGTTGATATCAGTGGACGTAACGACTGGTCTTCATCTTTAGCATTTACAGATGGCGTATCCTTCTTCTATCCTTCATTTGGTGTCAGTGCTTTGTTAGACAAGTTTGTTGATTTCGGTCAAAATGTAGATTTGTTCAAATTACGTGCTACTTACTCTATCGTAGGTAACGACGTACCTATCGGTGTAACAAATGAACTTTATAACTTCGGCGAAACAGCCGGCTCAATCGCTCCTCCTGAAAGTTCTTCATTCCGCACATTGAAACCGGAAAAAACAAATTCTTTGGAAGTTGGTTTTGATGGAACATTCTTCCAGAACCGTTTTAATGTTAATTTGACTTACTATAAGACAAATACAAAGAACCAATACTTCAACATCTCAGCTCCATGGGAAACAGGTCTGAGAAACCGCTATATCAATGCTGGTAACGTAGAAAACCAGGGATTTGAAATTAGTTTAGGTTGGTACAATCAGTTCACAAATGACTTCAGTTGGAGTACAAACTTCAATTTCTCTTACAATAACAACAAAATTATCGAATTATCTGAGGAATTACCTGAATGGACATTGGCTAGTTACTGTACTGGAGCTAAAATCATCTTGAAAGAAGGTGGACATTTCGGAGACTTGTATGTTCGTGACTTTGAACGTGACGAAAATGGTGCTCCTGTAAAAGGAGAAAATGGTGCTCCTGTTTTAGGTGGAACAGATAATGACGATTTGGTTTATGTAGGCGATATGAACGCTAAAGTAAACATGGGATGGACTAACACATTCCACTACAAAGATTTCACTTTATCTTTCTTGATCGATGCCAAAGTAGGTGGTAAAGTATTCTCTATGACAGAAGCAACATTAGACGGTTGGGGCGTTTCAGAACGTTCAGGAGCCGCTCGTGATGCCGGAGAAGTTGTCGTTGACGGTGTATCTTTTGATCCGCAACTTTACTACTCAACAACAGGAGGTACAAGTTATAACTCAAATATCTTGACATCACAATATGTATATGACGCAACTAACGTTCGTCTGCGTGAATTATCATTCGGTTATACTTTCCGTAACCTGTTTGGTGCAGGCAAAAACCTGAATGCGTCTATTATTGGCCGTAACTTATTCTTCTTCTACAAAGATGCCCCGATGGATCCGGATGTAGCAGCTGCAACTGGTAACGGCTGGCAAGGTGTTGATATGTTTGCATTACCAACATCTCGTAGCTTTGGATTAAACTTAAAACTTAACTTCTAAATCTTTGAGGAATATCGTATGAAACTAAATAAACTTTTAAAATATACAGCAGTATCAGCTCTGACTTTGGCAACAGGTGTAATGACCGTCGGCTGTACAGATAATTTTGAAGAGTTGAATACAGACCAGTATGAATTGGATCCAGATGCACTTCCGTTCTCTGCTCAGTTCCAAGAACCGATGTCTTATGTTTATGCCCCACAACAAAACTTATTTCAGTATTGTTTCAGCTTAAATATAGACTTGTTCAGTGGTTACTTCATGACCCCGCATAACTTCAATGGTTCTGGTAACGTCGATTATGCTTTGAATCGTGGTTTCTGTGGAGGTATGTACGAGAATGTTTACCTGCATATCTTCAACAATACTCGTCGCTTGATTACATCTTGCGAAGAACAAGGTTTTACTGATTATGCAGGTATGATGCGCGTCATTCAGGCTTATGCCATTCAGATGCTAACAGATGTTTATGGTCCGGTTTCTTATACATCAGCGATTGAAGATCCAACCAACGGTGCTTCTTTCTACTATGACAAACAGGAAGACATTTACAATTCGATGTTCGCTTTATTGGATGAAGCAATTAAGAACTTCCAGAATCCAACTTCAGATTTAGCGTCTAGACAGTCTTTCGACTTTTGGTGTAATGGTGATCTGGACTTATGGATCAAGGTTGCTAATCAGTTAAAGTTACGTATGGCTATGCGAATTGTAAAAGCCAATCCTACATTAGCTAAACAAAAGGCAGAAGAGGCAGCTCAAGCTGGCGTATTAACTCAGGATATCTTGATTAATCAAGGTTTCAGTAATGAACAAACTCGCATGTTTGAATGGGGTGACTCTGGTATGAATGCTAATTTGATCACTATCATGGAAGGTTATAACGATCCTCGTCTTCCATTATATGTAACCAAAAACCAAGCAGACGTAACTTGCGAAGATGGCTCAACAATCGCATCAGGAACAAAATATTTAGGTATCCGTGGAGGTTGTAACTTACCAGCCAAACCTAATCAATGGGGTAACTTCTCAAAAATCGTTTGCTCTTATACAACAGCATTCCCTGTCATGAAAGCAGCAGAAGGTTATTTCTTAAGAGCAGAAGGTATTCTTCGTGGTTGGAACATGGGTGGTGGTACTGCTCAACAATGGTATGAAGATGGTATCCGTACATCCATCAAAAATGAGGTTGCTTATAAAGGCATTGAAGTTCTTGCCGGAGTTACTTCCGTTTCAGATGCTGAAATTGATGCATATATTAATGGAACAACTTTACAAGAAGATTTCGTTGATCCCGTCGACAGTCAAAATAGCATTAAAGCTCAAAATGATGTTTGTGTTAAATGGGATGAAGGAGCTTCTAATGAACAAAAATTACAACGTATCATTATTCAGAAGTGGATTGCAAACTTCCCTATCTCATGCGAAGGTTGGGCTGAATATCGCCGTACAGGTTATCCAAAATTCTTCCCTAATCGTGTTAATTTAAGTAATGGAACAATTGATACAGACGAGCAGATTCGTCGTCTGATTTATTCAGATAACGAAATCAATACAAACAATGCAGAATTACAAAAAGGCATTGAACTTCTGAATCAAGAAAATTCAAGCTCAAAATTCACTGGAGATATTGGAGGAACTCGAGTTTGGTGGGATAAAGCAAATGTTGGTAATTTCTAATTCTACAGAATTAAACTCTTAAAATACCAATAACCATTAAGGCATGTCAGGAATTCTGGCATGCCTTTCTTATTAAAAGGTAATCTAAAACTGAATATATTCATGTATCAAAATACTAATACAATTTAAGCCATAAAAAAAGGAGAACACAATTAAATGTGCTCTCCTCAAAAGGTTTCTATAATTTCATGTAAAACGCACCGAAACCTTTTCCTCTTCATAGTCAGGGACTTGATTTGATATAATAAAATAAATAAACTCAATTTAAAACTAAATTCATTATAACCAATTATTTATTCGCTAAGCACCAGCATAAAGAATTCATTTAACGTTCTTATGAATCTAAGGCTATTAAATAAATGGTGGCCTTGAATACAGCCACCATTTCATAGTTAACGTACTGGCCTTATCTTATGTTACAAATATAAAAATAAATTTTCATACAACAAACATATATAATAAAAATTGATTATTATAATATGAATCAACATCACAGTATATCAAAGATCTTTACAACGTGATAAAAACAATACTATCGGCGTATTATTTCAATACAATTTCACTAACCACTATTAATAATTTGGTTAACAAAATATTTCATCAAGTAATCAAGTTAAAATGGTTATTTTAAACCGTCATCATCTTCACATTGCAAATATATGAATTAAATTTTAAATCGCAATATTTTTATAGCAAAATTCATTTATTTTTATCCATTCAGGAAATAAACAATCATAAAAAGAATCATATATATTTACTGGACTAGCTATACAAAAAAAGGTGATTAGCCCAAAGACCAATCACCTTCAAAAATCTTACTAATCATAGCTATAGGCTTATTAGCAAAATCGGTCTTTTTCATAGCTAGGTTTTCAACTTCAATAAAAAGTTTCACATAACTCTTTTTGCAAATATAGAAATATACTTCTAGATAACAAACTTTTCAAGGATAAATTTAGATAATCTCATATTCTATTCATACCATCAGTTAATCCACTCATTTCTTGAAGGCAGTCATATAATGGATCAACGTAAAAATATGAGGGGTAAATTCGATAAAATCGTATCTTTGAGAACAACAAATCATTATCAGTTATGGAAACCAACGGTTATCGTCTCCTTCTTCCGGAAGGG
>NZ_JAKZMM010000002.1 GCF_022809355.1 Parabacteroides faecalis
GACAATGCTGTGGCTGAACGAGTGAACGGCATTATCAAACAGGAATGGCTTTACAGGATGAAGCGGCCAAACAACTTTGTTGAAGCAAAGGAATTGCTTGACAGGATTGTCAATTTCTATAATGAAAAACGTCCGCATAGAAGCAACCAGATGAAAACTCCTGTGCAAATAAGAAGTCTCTCTGAGACTTGACGCTCTTTGGAGGCTACGCGCCTCCAGCCGCTATGGACAAACTTGCGGTAGTTTTTTCATATTAATAAATGATATGTCACCATCAGAAGATTTGTACCTTATTGTATTTTTTATCTTTGCAAAGGTAAAATGTAAAGCCTTTTAGTAAGACTTATTTTATCTGTAGAGTTTTTTAGTAACGTAACAAAAAAGTGTAAAGTAAATTTAGGCATAGTCAATTCCTCGTTGGTTTTGTTTCAAAAGACGCCGGCTTTTCAGTAATTCCCGGCGTCTTTTGGATAAAAGCCGGCGTCTTTTTACCTAAACTCGCTTTATCTGTTTGATCTTCTTATATACATAATAAAAAGCGGGAACCAAGAATAAATCGGCAGCCAGCCAGGCAGTCGAATCGCCAAAGCAAACCGCCATATAACCCCATACCGGAACGGCAAACAAACTGACGACTGTACGGGCGATCATTTCGGCTACACCCGAGAACATCGCCAGATTCGTAAATCCGGCTCCTTGGATGGAGTAACGCAGAATACACAAAATACCCACCAAAGGGAAAAAGACAGCCGTAACATGTACATACAGGATCGCGTCTTTCAAGATCTCCGTTTCACTCGGATCAACAAACAAATAAAGGATCTGACGAGCTCCTAACATCAGAACGGCAAATGTAAACACAGCATAAACCAGCATCATGCCGGTACTGGATTTGATCCCTTGCCAAACCCGCTCAGGCTTGCCTGCCCCATAATTCTGCCCGACATAGGTAGCCATTGCAATACCCAGACTTTCAAACGGACACAAGAAGAACATCTTGACACGAGCCGCTGCCGTAAAGGCTGCTACACAAGCCGTACCCAACGCATTATTCGCACTTTGCAGCATGATGCTTCCGATCGCTGTAATCGAGAATTGTAATCCCATCGGAACACCAATCCCCAATAAATGTCCCGCCAGTCTCGAACGGAATTTCCGATCATTCTTATCTCCCTGGATAATCGGGAAATGACGGTACATATAAAAATAGCACAGCACGGCCGACACTCCTTGCGAAACAACAGTTGCCACACCAGCTCCCAATACGCCCCATCCCAACACTAGGATACAAAACAAATCCAACAGCACATTCAGGACAGTTGAAAACATCAGGAAATAAAAAGGTGTCTTGCTGTCTCCCAAGGCCCGGATAATGCTGGCCAGCAAATTATAGAAGAAGGTACACGGCACACCGATAAATGTAACCAACAGATACAGATAAGCATCCTTGAATATATTCTCGGGCGTCTGCATGATCCGCAGAATATCTGAACAGAAAAGACTGGTTATAAGAGCAACAGAGATAGACATGACAACCGCCAATTGCAAACTGACAGCCACATAACGACGCATCGTCTCATAATCACGTGCACCAAACTTCTGCGCAACCGGAATACCGAAACCACAACAGCAACCGTTACAAAAACCCAAGATCAGAAAAACAACAGAAGTACTTGCTCCAACGGAGGCCAAAGCATTAATACCTAAAAACTTTCCAACAATTGCCGCATCAATCAACGAATAAGTCTGTTGCAATACATTCCCCAGCAACAACGGCAACGTAAAACTAAAAATGAGCGTTAACGGCTTTCCAACCGTCATTTCTTTTGAAGAAGCCATAAGGTTTTCTAATTTTGCGGCAAATATAGAGAAGATTCAACAGATTGTGTTTATTACCGTATGGCAAAAATGTCGCGTATTAAGAAAGAAAAACAGATCGTCACGATCATGGTTAAATTATATTGCCGGAAGAAAGAAGGGAATCCTGAATTATGTCCAAGTTGCCAAGCTTTATTGGATTATGCTTACGCACGATTGGACCGTTGTCCTTTCGGCGAAAACAAGACAACCTGCCAGAAATGTCCGATCCACTGCTATAAGCCGGCCATGCGGGAAAAGATGCGTGAAGTAATGCGCTTCAGTGGTCCACGTATGCTTCTTTATCATCCGATTGCGGCTATCCGACATCTGTTCAACCGATAAATACAACTGATATGACTTATTCTGAATTATTACAACAACTGACGGTAGAAAGTCAAGATAACGGCGAGGTATTTACCCGAACCAATCGGTTGGAACGAATCAAAAGTCTGCTGCATGAGTCTTCTTATGAACTATTGTATGCTGGAAAGCTGGCTCTCATCTATGGGAAGAAAGGCGTTACTCCGGCAAAAGCCCGGTTACTCGTTTCTTCCCACATCGATACGGTGTACACCCATTGTTTCTGCGAGGAAACTGATACACATTGGAAAGGGACATTCGACAACAGTGCGACCAATACAGCCTTGCTCCAGTTGATGCTGGAGAATAAAATAGGCGACCATGTGCTGATCACCTTTACCGGAGATGAAGAGATCGAATCCAGAGGTGCACAGGAAGTCAAGCGCTGGTGCAGCCAGCAGACTTGGTATCCTTCAGCCATCCTTGTACTGGACGTCACGAATGAAGGTTGGGACGACTCCGTTTCCTTCTCCATCGAAAACGACCGTGGCTTCGATCTCCTCACTGCCCATCAAATTATCTCATCCATTCAGGAGTCAGAACAACCTTGTGTCTTTCTTCACGACGCCCTGCCCGATGAAACCTGGATCTATGGAGAGAAACAAAATCCCGACGACCGGAGCTATCCATGCCTCAGCCTTTGTCTTCCAGTAGGCGGAGACATGCACAGCAATACCGGCTGTTGGTTGAGGAAGGGAGAGCCGAAAATGTATATGAAGATACTATCAAGACTCCTAGAAAGCCTGGCATAACATCATTTTTTCTTATACACTTCATACTGCTTATCGACCATAATCTCTTTAACCGCCTGGATGTAATCAAAGCCATACTTTACATCCGGCAAAAGATAAGCACCTTCTACCCACTCATTCCATGCATAAATGGTTATTAACTTAGGTTGCTCAGGATGATTGTCACAATATTCCTTCGCTTTTTGTAGAAAGGCTGCAAACGATCTGGGCGACTGGTTAAAATGAACCACATCCTTCTGCGTCTTATGAGGGAAACGTGGCGTATCATCCCAACCTATAGAGGCATTCGGAAAATAAGGAATGGAAACAGCCTCACTCCATTTCTCCAGACGTTCAAAAGCTTCAGTGCCCCATTGGATATAATCTTCCGGATGCGGTCCGCCCCAGTTATACAAAGTCAAGCTGCTAATTCCTAAAACCTTTATCTGGTTTAAGAAATGATCATTCGGCTCTCCTCCCGTCATTAACTGGATATGCAAACCGGGGAAACCGGCTTTTTTTACTTCTGTCCGGAAATAATCCAGTCCTTTACAGGTTTCCTCCAAAGAGCCGAACGTCTTGATCAAATTATCCAAACTGAAAACAGAGAATACAGGTTCGCCCTGTATCTTATAATAATTAGGCTGTTTGAAATATTGCTCTATCACCCGCTGTACCACAATCTTGAAGTTAGGCCAATCAATAGCCCCGTTCCATAACCGGGAATCGTCATCCTTATACCGATGCACATTCCAATAATTACGAGCCACATCATGATCTGCCCACATAATATAGAAATTCATCTTCCGGTTATTCGGAGCTTTCAGGAAGCCGTCATTCAAGCAACTCTCCAGGAATGGTCCGTTATTAAACCAGTACCAATCAAAGATGAATGTATTAACTCCATGATCAGTAGCCAAATCAATCCAACGCTCCATCACTTTCGGGTCATTATCCAATTCATATCCCCACAATGGGATCTTCGGCTGATAATGACCAGGAAAACGAGGATTTCCTTTCTTGATAATCTCCCACTCACCCGTACCATCCGGCCACAACACCTCTCTTCCCATCGGATCGTCATGACAAGATGGCCAAATATAAGCAGCCACAGTATATTCAGAAGACATGTTACCATCCTTATCTCCTGATTTCGCACTTACAAATCCACTTGACAACAACAGTGCCAATAACAGACAGCCCGTCCATAAACTACATTTCTCCATAAGTGTTATTTTATAAGGTTATTTAAAAGTGTACACTTAAAATATCACCACCTCCATAATTAATAAATTTATAAAACACAACCAATATGTTTTACACTATTAGAGAGCAGTCTATTTTTCTAACATTTACAATTTTCAACCCAATTATTTACACTGTATTTGATAATGACCAGAAGATAAAAATAATTTTTTCTTTTCTACAGATTCATTCCCATTTACAAAAACAGATTGAGCTTCAACAGGTATTATTAATGTAGCTTTACTTCCTATCGGAATATTAACATCCATTGTATAAACATCAGGCTTCTTTTCCCAACAAACTTTTAAAAATCCATAAGGTGTATCTTTTGAAACCCTCACCCAAGAAATATCATTTACTAACTGAGGACAAATAATGAAATGTTTATATCCAGGCTGACTTTCGTCTGGGATAATTCCACCTAATGCTTGATAAAACCAAGATCCTATCCCATTATAACAGTTATGAATATGACTACGTTGACCATCCCAATGTTCCCATGTTGTTGTCGCACCACGATCAATCATATACAAATACCCAGGATATTCCCTTTTTTTCAACATTCCATACATAAAATCAACTTGATTATTTTTCGTTACCCACTCAGTTATAATTGGAACTCCAACTAGCCCTGTAGATAGATGCCCTTTAAAACGCTCTGCAGTTACTTGATATAAAGTATTTTTCACCTCTGATACTAAATTATCTGGAGTTGCACCACACAACATTGGATAAATTAGATCTATCTGTGTCCCTGTAGAATAAGTTTTCGCTTCTGGATCATAAAAAGTTTCTTGTATTTGCCTAATAAGAGTTTCATACTTATTGGTATAGATTCTTTTATCATTATTTTCACCCAACAAATCTGCAATTTTAGCCATAGTATGATAGCAAATTGCAATAAAACAATTATTCACAATATTAATTGACAAAGAGTCCGTCTGATCAATCCCTATAGGTGTAGCCCAATCTCCTAAATACCAGTTTCTATACGTTGTATTTGGCCATTTTTGTAATAAGCCATTAGGGGAATGAAGTTGAACATATTCTAACCATTGTTTCATATTAGGATAATACCTATCTAACAAACGAGTATCTCCATAATTTATATATGTCTGCCAAGAAGCAGTGATAATAAAACCACACCAATACGGTCCACCTCCTGCAGAAAACGGATTTGGAGCTGTATGTGGTAAACTTCCATCTTCACGCATGCAATCACCCCATGACAACATCCAATTCATATATGTAGGAGCTAAATTAAACATTGTTTGTCCCGTTAATGTTGAAGCATTTCCATCACCACCATATCCAAGTCTCTCAACATGAGGGCAATCCACCATATCTCCTCCGATCATCAAGCATTCTAATGTATGATGAATCATATTATGAATTAAATTTAAATCTTTGTCAGAACAAGCAAACGAAGACTTTCCTGTATAATCCGTATGAATCAAACAAGCTGTAATATCAGATAGTGCAGGAGACTCTTTTAAATTAGAAACTTTCAAATAACGATATGCATGATAATTGAATTTATTAGTAAAAACCTCATCCTCTCTACCCGAAGCTATATAATAATCTTCATAAACACCATCCCTAAATTGATTATTGCTATCCAAGAAATCACAATAACTAATCCTTATTCTCTGCCCAGTCTTTAATGGTGGAAACTTAATCTTTGTCCAACCTGTAAAATTCGTTCCCATATCAAATATCCAAGCTGTATCACCGGAAGCAACGGCTGTTTTAGGATGCCATTCCTTCTGAATTCGATTTAATTCAACCATTTGTGGTGTTACACTATGAGAAGGGACCTTAACCATCTTAACTTTATACCAATCTACTTGGTCCAACGAAGAGGTTGTTAAATCAGATAAAAGACAAGATCCATCAATAATCTCACCTCCCAACTGATGCATTCGCCACGTTGACTGATATCCACTTTCACGAGCTACCCAAGATTGATCCGTAATTAAAATTGTAGAACTATTTCTTCCTTTTACAGATTCCAATTGAGCACGAAAAAATGGACCACCTTTAACAACACCTGGAATACCATCATGATACCAACCTTTTCCAAGCCAAACAAGTAAATCATTATCTCCTTCATTCAGAAAATCTGTTACATCATATGTTACAACCAAAGAACGTTTATTAAATTGGGAAACAGCAGGAGTTAATACGGCATCACTTACAGGTTTTCCATTTAAATAAACTTCATGATACCCCAATGAATTAACATGTAATAATACTTTTTCGTCAGATTGAGTCCAAGAAAATGTTTTTCGGAACTGTGGTGATTTGGGCTCTTCCAATTCATCTATCCCAATATATTGGGCTTTCCAATCATCTGACTCTAATAGACCTACTGCAAAAAAAGCAGGTTCGCTCCAATCTGTCACATTTCCTTTTGAATCCCAAACACGAACTTTCCAATAAGCCATACTTTTTGAAACTAAAGGTTTTCCTTGATAATGGACCCATATTGATTGATCAGATTTAACCTTTCCTGTATTCCATAAGTCTGCTTTATCTTCCGATAATAATACCTCAGAAGAAGCTACTAATAATTGATATGCAGTCTGTTCTTCACCTAAATTAGGAGATGTTAAAATCCAACTAAAATGAGGTGTTGTGTTATCTATCCCTAACGGATTTATTAATGCTTCACATTTTAATTGACCAACCTGTAAAAATTTTTGTTGACTACATGAAAGCATTAATAACATATAAATAAATAAATAAATTTGTCTATAAAACACTATCTTCATATTAACAATATTTACCAACCTGGATTTTGTTCCAATTTCACATCTTTATTTGTATCTATAACAGTTTGAGGAATAGGCCACAAATTAAATTTTTTATTTAAAGTTGTACGTGGATAATCCCAGTAAGCATATTTTTTTATACGATCAACAGCAACAGTTCCTCCCATCCTTAGTAATGTATTCCAACGACTTTCTTCATACACCAACTCTCTGGCCCTTTCATCCAATATTAAATCAAGATTAATATCTTTTGCTACTACTTTATATTGACATTTTGCTCGTTCTCGCAATAAATTTATATCATTCGCAGCTGATTGCATATTACCCAACCTATATTTTGCCTCTGCTCTTAATAATATAGTTTCAGGTAAACGGATCAAATAATGGTCTCTAAAAATATGAGACCTATTTTCTCCATCCTCAATACCAACATAATAATCCGGTCCAATTTTACATGAAATAGGATATAATTGAGTCGTTGCTACATCATTTCTTTGTCCAGAAGCATCTTCTCTGTATAAAACAGACCAAGGAAGTAATTTCCCATAATATTGAGACCCTGGTACATTTCCAAGAATTGTTCTACGAAATACCGCGTCAGAATTTCTCATATCAACATTCCATTTCCCTTCATAAATCAAATCTCTTGTATAGAAGGTTGGTTGTACAGCACAAGTACCTAATCCACCTACATCCTCCATTGAGCCTGTCGCATACTCTCCTCCTTGATCCCTAAATACAGGACAATAATATCCTGCATAAATAGTCCCTTTAGAACCTTCTTGTTTATAAACTTCATAATCAAATTGGATGGCCCAAATAGATTCTCTATTTCCTGCTTGATAATCTTGATTCCCCACTTGGAATAAATCCCAAAATACATTCCCGTCAATCCCATAACCTGCATTTTCATAAGAATGTTCTTCTGTCTGCTCAGCTTCAGAACTTGCATAATAAAATTGAGGATTTTCATTTGCCCTCATTCCAAATCGCTCTGTCATCAATGAATATAAACCTCCATCAATAACAAAATCTGCATATTCTATAGCCTTAAGATAAGCTGCATTTGAATCTCCTCCTTCTTCCGATAGAACAATACCTTTGTCTATATAAAGCTGACACAAATTATGCTGAGCAGCTGCACGAACTAACCTACCAGCTTCTTCTGAAGTCTCTGGTAAATCATCCAAACATGCTTCAAGTTCATCTATAGCAAATTGATAAGTTTCCAAACGAGTAGAACGCTCATAATCATAACGAGGTTCTATTGCTAACTCTGTTACAATTGGAACACCTCCATATAATTCTCCCAAATTCCGATAAGCAAAAGCTCTAAAAAAGCGAGCCTCTGCAATTATTCTTGCCTTCTCATCTTCCGAAGCCCAAACTATATTATCCAAATTCGCCGCCATCAATGCTGTATTTGCCATATTAATCAATTGATAAAAAGCAGAATATACGGAATAAAAGCCTTTTGTTTCCGAATTAAGAACACTATAATCATTAAATCGATTTGCTAAACGAATTGTTGCAACATCATACATATCCGTTCCATTACCCAAACAATATGCATAGAAATCTAAATCCCAATTTTCTTGTGGGCAATAAATATATCGAACTTGATCATAACAACTTGTTACTACAGCACTTACTTGACTGGATGTCGTAAATATATTATCTATTGTATAAAATGTTTCAGGATTTTCATTCAAAAAATCATTATCATTACAACCAAACAACATACTAGTCAATACCAACACTCCTAAATTAATATATTGTTTCATAATCTTTTCATTTTTAATTAAAAACTAATATTAGCACCTAAAGATAACGTGGTAGAAACAGGATAAGCACCACTAGTTAAAACATTACCCAGTTCAGGATCACCGCCCTTCCATCCTGTAATAGTTAAAACATTCTTACCTGTAAAAAATACTTTTAAATTATCAATACCGATTTTTTTTATACAAGGTTGCTTAAATATATACGAAATCGTTATATCTTGCAATCTTACATAAGAACGACTTTGTAATCCTAAGAATTTACTATCACCAGAGAACCAAGCTGCAGGATATTCATTATTAGGATTCTCAGCAGTCCAATATGGAACATAAATATTATTGGCACTAAAGAAATCTGAACGACCACCAGCCATATACGCAGGCAAATTGCTTTCCTGAAAATAACCATTACCTCCAAATGTTCCAGTAAATAACATATACAATTCTAAATTCTTCCAAGAAACAGTATTACCTAAACTCAATTTGAAACGAGGATCTTTATTTCCAATAATAACTCGATCATCAACAGTAATTAAACCGTCCCCATTTATATCTACATATTTAGGAGTACCAGCCTCTACTCCATTAGCATCCATATATTCTATATCATTTGTTTGAACAATTCCATTTTGTTTATAACCATATATTGAATGAATAGAATGCCCTATAAACAAATTATTACCTATATCATCATCCTCTATACCATCAGCATTTAAGTCATCACCATATAAATGAGTTAATTTATTTCTATTTAGCCAAAAAGTTAAACTCGTCTTCCAATTCCAATCTTTTGATTGAATATTAACTGATGAAAGCGTTATCTCAACACCTCTATTTTTTACCTCGCCCATAGATGATTTCATTGTAGTAAAACCAGTCATAACAGGTATCGTCCTATTAAAAAGTTGGTCATATGTTTTGGAAAAATATATATCTAAATCTGCAAATAAACGACTATTGAACCAAGATGATTCAAAACCAAAATTCCAAGCTTCTGTTGTTTCCCAACCTAATAGAGTATTACCTATCACTGATTGCTTTATACCATAAGTAGGGGAACCTATATTACCAAAAGAATAAAAAATACCACCAGAAGAACCTGTAGAAACCGTAGATAATGTTCCATAAGGATCAAGTCCTTGATTACCATTTTTACCCCATGATAATTTTAATTTCATGTCATCCAAAAAATTTATTGATTTCATAAATGATTCATTTGTAATACGCCACGCAGAACCAACCGCCCAAAAATTCCCCCATTTACTTTGTAAACCAAAAACAGAGGCTCCATCTCTCCTATAAGAGGCTGTTAAATAATATGTATTACTAAAGGAATAAGATATTCGACCAAAATAACCTATATTTCTTCTTTTTGTATTATTATTATTCCATTTTTGAATTTTCGCATAATGTAAACCATTTAATCCCAATATAGTATTACCATTAGTTGAAAAATCGGAGCCTGTCATCTTTTCATCTTTCACATATTTACTATCTCGAGTAGCAACAGCTGTTAAATCAATTGAATGTTCTCCAAATGAATTTTTATAATTTAAAATATTATCTATTACCCAACTTGTTGTTTTTATATTTTGTACATAACCATTTGCTACCGATAAATAATTTTGTTGAGTTGTTATAGAATAACGAGAATCATCATCATATGGGCCAATTGGTGCAAAATAATTTTCATGATAAAATTGACCTACTCTACGATAATCCAAATTACCAGCATAATTTAAACGATAACTCAACCCTTCTAACCAAGGAATTTTAACTAACATAAAAGCATTCATTCTAAAATTATTACGCAAATCTACATCATCTACACCTCCTGATTCAACATCCCACAATGGATTCACTGCTTCACTTTGTCCATTAGGGTATTTTTCTAATTGTGTTGAATTAGCTCTATACAACATATCATAAGGTGTAAGAATTTGTGCATTTGTTAAATTCGCTCCAATTCCAGAATAATCCGAATGTGTATATGCAGCATCAACGCCAATCTGCAACCAATCTGTAATATTCGTATTTATTTTACCTAAAACAGTCATACGAGAGAAATCATCACCTTTGACAACACCTTGATTATCTGTATAAGAAGCGGACATATAATAGTTCATTTTATCTCCAGCCCCAGAAACAGCTATCTGATAGTCTTGCATCCACCCAGTACGAGTTGATTCATCTAACCAATCTATTTCATTACCTGCCTCATAATTCACTTTCTCTTGACTAAACAAGAAACTATAATCCTCATACTTATTTTTATCTCTAACCATATTTAACCATTGCTCACCTTTCAATAACTTAGGTTTAAGATGCCAATTCTGCATACTACCTGCAACATTAAGATTAATAACAGGTTTCCCTGTTTTACCCTTTTTGGTTGTAATAATAATCACACCATTTGCCGAGCGTGATCCATATGCAGCAGCCGATGTTGCATCCTTTAATACATCAAAAGAAGCGATATCATTTGGATTAATATCATTAATATTTCCCATAAAAATAATTCCATCTACCACTATTAATGGATCATTGGATCCCGATATTGAGTTTTGTCCACGTACCTGCATTGAAGGTTGCCCTCCTGCAGAATTTGTTGCACCAATATCTAATCCAGAAACATTACCCTTTAGTGATTCTAAAGCATTTGTATTAGAAGATAATGCTATCGGAGAATTTTCTAACTTAAAAGAAGAAACAGAACCTGTAAATTCTTTTTTTGTCGTAGTTCCATATCCTACAACTACCAACTCATCCAAAGACTGACTATCTTCTCTTAACGTAATAGAAAATGTTTTTTGGTTTCCTACTTTTATTTCCAGGTTGGCATAACCAATATAAGAGATTTGCAAAGTTGCACCTTCTTCTATATCCAATGAGAACTTACCATCCATATCGGTAATCGTTCCGTTGGTGGTACCTTTTACCATTACATTAGCACCAATCACAGGCATACCAGATGGATCAACGATGGTTCCGGTTACAACTTTTCCGGATTGTTGAACCACAGCATCTTTCTGCATCAACAAGATATTATTCCCCTGCATGGCATAAATAATGTCTGTCCCAGCAAACATTTGGTTTAACACTTCGGCAACCGTTTCGTTGTTTGCCTGGATCGTCACAGTGTTGTTCAGATTTACTTTGTCATGATTATAGACAAACAGATAATCTGTCTGTTCTTCGATTTGCTTGATGACTTCTTTCGCCTGCTTCTGATTTGCATGGATATTTACCCGCAGACTTTGTGAGTTAACATTTATAGCAAAGGCCGAAGAAACACATAGTACTCCAAATAATGAGGTTAGCTTCATCAGTCTAAAAATGTGCTTAAATTCGGTTAACGACAAGGCATTTGACACCTTGATCAACTTTTTATTCATAACTTTGTTGCAATTAATTTGTTGGTATTCGATTTAATTCCCGTTAGTGTCAGAATACTGACTTTTTTGAGCCGGGCTATGTGGCAGCATTACCCGGCTTCTTGTTTTGTTCTTTCATTTATCCATAGGCACTTTATTTTATTGTTATTACATTCTGTTCGTTATCTTTTACATAACGGAAATGATGTTCCATCTGTAAAACCTTCAACACCTGTTCCACGCCGTCTTTACTCCGGAACTTTCCCGTATAACGTTCCTTCAAAAAGGCCTGATTCTGATGTTGTATCTCCACATCAAAATACAAAGACAACTTTTCCATAATCTTGTAAATTGGTTCATCCAGAAAACAGATCAAACCTTCTTTCCATTTGAAATAATCCGGATTCTGAATAAGTCCCGAATAATATTGCCCATCCTTGAAATAAACCATCTCTCCCGGTTTCATCGAATGAGGTTCCCGCAACCTCGATGATTCCAGTAAGACACTTCCTTTTAATAAAGCTACTTCAAAGTCGGCTTCTTCTTCATAGGCCGAAACATTAAATTCTGTTCCCAATACCTTTACATCCACTTTCGAAGTCTTTACGACAAATGGCACTTTTTCATTCCGGCGGACTTCAAAATAAGCCTCTCCTGAGAGTTCCACCGACCGAGTATCTTTCTGAAAAGAAAGTGGATAAACCAATTTGGAATGAGCATTCAGCCATACTTTCGTACTATCCGGCAACATCAGTTCTGCGCGTTGCCCAGCAGGTACATATAAAGTTTGGTACAGGGGTCGTTCTTCCGTATCTTGTTCTGACTGTCTGAACTCCCATCCATATTGAATCCCCAATACCAGTAAGATCACAGCTGCGATCTTGACGAGTTCGACTCCTATCGAACGAAGCTTTATTTGCTTTGCCCGTTTCCGAAGTGTTTGAGCAGCCGACTGGTTCATCACGGAGATGTCGAATGCTTTATGTAAAGCCATGAACTCTTTCACATGCGCTTCATCCGCATCCAGCCAATCGACAACTTGTTCCGCTTCTTTTGCCGTTACTCGTCCTTCAATATATCGTTGTAATAATTCGTAATCCATCTGTTTTTTATCCGTTTCATTAATATGACAATTCAACCCTAAAAATCCCTGAACAAAAAATCCACTTTTTTCAGAAAAAAATCAAGAAGTCGATATTCTAGTATATTTTATCTGTTTCGTGTTAGGAGAAATAACTGATATTCTTTTTCTTTGTTCTATCAAATAAAAACGGATTGCAAACCTAAACAACAAAATGACATGAGAACTATTTGGAGTTTATTGGGTGCCACGTTGCTATTGACGGCTTGTGGTACAAATCAGCAAGAGCAGATGGCGTTTCAAAACACGATTCCAATCGAGCCAAATGACACTAAAGAAATGATTATCGAAAAGGCGGCTCACGTGGTTCCAACAGAAAACCAGTTGGCTGCTCTTCATAATGAATACATTGCATTTATCCATTTCGGCCCCAATACATTTACCCGCCGTGAATGGGGAACAGGTATGGAAGATCCTAAAATCTTCGACTTGAAGAACTTGGATACCGACCAATGGTGTGAAACCATGAAGGCTGCCGGCATGAAGATGGTTATTCTGACAGTGAAGCATCACGATGGCTTTGTATTGTGGCAAAGTCGTTATACAACACATGGAATTATGTCGAGTCCATTCCAAAATGGAAAGGGAGATGTATTGAGAGATTTATCTGCATCTTGTCAGAAATATGGACTAAAGTTGGGTATTTATCTTTCTCCGGCTGACTTATTTCAGATAGAAAGTCCGGATGGTCTGTATGGAAACCTGAGTAAATATACCAAAAGAACGATCCCACGTGAAGTGCCGGGTCGTCCGTTTGCCAACCAGACTAAGTTTGAGTTTGAGGTAGATGATTACAATGAGTATTTCCTTAATCAGCTGTTTGAATTGTTGACCGAATACGGCCCTATTCATGAAGTATGGTTTGACGGAGCACATCCGAAGCGGAAAGGTGGACAGCGGTATAATTATACTGCTTGGAAAGAATTGATTCACAAACTGGCTCCGCAAGCTGTTATCTTTGGTCGGGAAGATGTCCGTTGGTGTGGTAATGAAGCCGGGAAAACAAGAGATACCGAATGGAATGTCATCACTTATCCGCACAATCCGGATACAGCAACGGTTTTCGTTGATATGACGGATACAGATCTGGGCAGCCGCGAGGTTTTGTATAAAGCGAAATACCTGCATTACCAACAAGCAGAAACGAATACCTCTATCCGTGAAGGTTGGTTCTATCGGGATGATACACATCAGAAAGTAAGAAGTGCCGACGATGTGTTTGATATTTACGAACGTGCTGTCGGCGGCAATTCAACCTTCCTGTTGAATATTCCACCCAATCGCGACGGACGTTTCTCTCCAGCCGATGTAGCCTCTCTGACGGAAGCAGGCAAACGGATCCGGAAGACTTACGGTACCAACTTGTTGGAAGGAGCCAAAGGTCCGGAAGAAGTTTTGGATAAAGATGAAAATACGTATGTGGAACTGGATGGTAAGAAGAAAGAGATCACAATCTCAACGCCTCAACCTATTACGTTCAACCGTTTGCTCTTGCAGGAAGCAATTGCTTCTCATAGTGAACGAGTAGAAAAACATGCGGTAGATGCTTGGATAGACGGCGAATGGAAAGAGATTGCCCAGGCTACAAATATCGGATACAAACGAATCCTCCGTTTCCCGGATGTGACAACCAACAAGATCCGCGTACGCTTCCTGGAGAACCGGGCGAATCCGGCTATCCATACCATCACGGCTCATCATTATCAGGCACGTCCGCCTCAGTTGGATTTCATCCGTGATTTATCAGGAAATGTCAGCATCGAGCCAAAGGTACAGAACTTCAAATGGAATCAGTATGGCGAGAACGCATCCAAGAACTTAAGTCAAGGTTATACCATTTATTATACAACAGACGGCAGTACTCCGACCACCTCATCTACTCCATATACAAAGCCGTTTAAGATGGAAAACGGAGAAGTGAAAGCTTTTGCGGTATTAAATGAGATGGAAGGTGCCATGCAATCGGATCGTTTCGGATGGATCAAACAGGATTGGAAATTGGTATCAGCCAGCAGTGAAGCCGATAATCATCAGGCAGCTTTGGCATTCGACGAGCAACCTTATTCTTACTGGTTGTCAAAACCCGGAAAGAATCAATCCATTACCATCGACTTGGGAGCTTCACGTGAACTCAAGGGATTTGCTTACACACCGCAAACAGTTAATGCAGAAGGCATGATGGAAAAAGGAGTATTCTACATCAGTGCTGACGGAAAGAGTTGGAAAAAAGCAGAAGATTTTGAATTCGGAAATCTGATCAACGACCCGACCAAGCGCCAGCATTACTTCCAGCAACCGGTTTCTGCCCGCTTCGTTAAAATAGAAGCTACCCGCATCGCCGCCGGAGGTCAAGTAGTAGCTATTGCAGAATTGGATTTGTTCTAAACTTCACGAAACATCTTTCGTAGAATTAACTCATATAGAAAAGCCCCCTCGGAGAGATTCGAAGGGCTTTTCTCTTTTTCCCGGTCTTTCTTTAATATCCCGGATTTTGTGTCAGCTGTTTATTCAGTGTAAGTACATTGTCGGGAATCGGGAAAACAGTGGTATAACCATTTTCTTCTTGCGGTAACTGCGGGCGACTGCTATAAGTCCTCGTAAACCGGCCAAAGCGAACCAGGTCTTGTCGGCGCCAGCCTTCCCAAGCCAATTCCAACTGGCGTTCTGCCAGAATATTCTCAAGCGTAGCTTTCCGTTCCGGCATTCCTACCCGCCGACGTACTTCGTTGAGTTCGCTGTCACCATTTTCTCCATTTCTCACTTTGGCCTCACTCTTCATCAACAAAGCATCTGCGTAACGGAAAAGGACGATATCATTGTCAGATAATTTCCCGTCTTTCGTTCCCTGACTATCTACTTCGTATTTCTTCATCCGTGCTCCTGCCGTCTTCTCAGCAGCCAGTCCTGAAAGATCCAGCTGAATATCCCAAGGAAGATACTCCAAGACCGTTCCATTATCCAACCGAACCGTATCACCGTTAAAGTCAAATACTACTCCTGCAAAATAGCAGGCGTCAAAACGGGTATCAACAGAATCCGTTCCATAACCAAATGTCTGAAGGGTTTCGATGGTAGCACTCGATCCATTCTCGCCTCCCAACCCATACGCCTTTGCATGATTATAATGACGGGAACGGAACAGATTCTGCATTTGGTTCGCATATAAATTCTTATCCATCGGGATGGTAAAGACATTCTCTTCCGAACCTTCGTTATAGACTTTAAAGTTATCGGTATAAGCCGGAGAAAGCCGATAACCGCAAACTGTCAGCGAATCACAATACGCCATCGTTGTTTGCCAGGCATTCAGGTAACGATCACCAACCTTAAAATAAATAGACTTTCCATCCGGGCGAGCTGTAGTCGTCCACCGGTCATGTAAATAGACTTCACAGTTTAATGCCAGTTTAGCCAACAGGAAAAATGCCACCGGACGCGTCACCCGTCCGTAATAATCACCCGGATAATTACTTCGTTCCAAACTCAAATCGGGTAACGCGACCTGAAGTTCATCCACGATAAACCGGAATACCTCACTCCGTTCGCTTTGCTTAACATCTTGCATAGGCGTGGACGACGACAATACCAACGGAACACGTCCGAAAAGATCTACCAGATAATAATAGTATAAGGCACGGATTGCCCGGACTTCCGCCAAATAAGGCGATAATTCGTACTCCGGATATTGTTTCTGCAAGGTCTGTAAGATTTCCAGAGATTTATTACTTAATACGATTACCTTATACAGATATTCCCAGGTTGCCTGAATTGCATAATTATTCGTTCCCCAACGATGTAAGAACAGTCCTTGCCAGAAACCACCGTCATACCAGTCGCCACCCCGTGTCGGGAGCATAGCTTCGTCCGTCGTAAACGTATTCAAGTCGTACACGCCGCGATATGTTCCTTGCAGACCTTGACTATCACTATTCCCTCCTATATAATTATATAAGGTAGCAACTGTATTCAGATAAATATTGGCTGGCGTATCAAAAGCTTCTTCCTCCGAGATCTGATCACGCGGATGCTCTTCCAGGAATTTACTGCATCCCATTAACAGGAAAAGACTACTTATATATAGAAACAAACTGAACTTCTTCATACCCGACAAACATTAAAATTGGAAATTCAAACCGATTGAATACGAACGGGCCACCGGGTAATTCCGTTTATCATCAACTCCCAGTGTACTGTTCACAATCGAACTATTAATCATTGGCGTCAAACCGGAATAAGCGGTTATGGTTGCCAAATTATTTACAGACGCAGACAGGCGTAAGTACCGAATATATTTCTTCAGTTTCCCCAAAGGAACATTCCAGCCAACTGTCAGATAATCAAAATTGACATAGTCTCCGTTTTCCAACCAATAATCGGTAGCAGTCTGGTCTTTGATTCGTTGTTCGGGAGCACCTTTCATAACGTTATAATCCGGGAAACTACCCATATTCATATAACTCAGTGCCGTTCCGTTATAAATCTTATGTCCAAATGCCCCATTAATCTGCAGGGAGATATCGAAGTTCCGGTAACGGAAACTGAAGTTTGAACCCAGCATTGCCTTCGGTGTGGCTTGTCCCGCCACATAACGGTCTTCTCCATCCTCCAGATTGACACCGTTTCCATTCAAGTCTGCCACTTCGTAGCGATAACTGCCGTCGGCCTGTTCTACCAATCCGGTACAATGCGGTAGATAGAAAACGCCCAACGACTCTCCTACAATCTGATATACAATATGATTGTTTCCTCCGTGAAAACCTGCTCCATTCAGACTGGCAATCGGCGTATATTGTGGGGCCGACATATATTGCCCGTTATACATACCGCTTAACGACAACAGTTTATTCTTCTGAAAGGCAACATTCACGTTGATATTCAATTCCATATCTTTCTTCTGAAGCGGAGTGATGCCTAATCCCAATTCAACTCCACTATTCTCCATCGAACCTAAATTCGCCAATAACTTATTATAAGCAAACGGAGGGACACTGACATCATACAGATATAACATATCACTCGTTTTAGCATGATAGTAATCTGCCGCCAAAATCAGCCGATTCTGGAAGAAACCAGCATCCAGTCCGACATTGAACGTCCGCTTCACTTCCCATTTCAAATCGGGATTAGCATTTCGGATCACACCCATCGTAACAGTCGGTGCTCCGTTTACCGAAACAACCCCATTCGGTTTCATCAACTGTAAAGAATTATACGAATCAATGGCTCCTAAATTTCCTGAAACACCATAACCCGCACGCAGTTTCAGGTTATTTAGAAACGAGACTTCTTTCAGAAAACCTTCTTCCGACAAGATCCACGCCAGGGATGTAGAAGGGAAGAAGCCCCAACGGTTATTCTCTCCTACTTTAGACGAAGCATCCGCACGGGCATTGGCGGTCAGGACATATTTCCCGTCGTACACATAATTGAAACGCGCCAGGAATGAAGCCAACCGGGGCGATTCATAAAACGAACCCGTTCCTTCCCACAAGCGGACAGCACCTGCCTGCAAGTTATTATATCCATACTGATCGGTAGTAAAGTTGGTCACAGTGGTATAAAATCCGGTCAGAATCTTTTTCTGGACTTCCGCCAATCCCAGGACATCCAACTTATGCTTTCCCCAGGTATTGGTATAGCTCAGCATCATGTTCCCGAGCAAATCTTCCGTCTTGTTCTCCCCTTTGTAAGCTTGTCCGTGTGCCCAGACCGAAGTGGGCAAATACTGCGAATTTTCTATGACATTATAGGAATACGAGCCAAAAACCGAAAACGTCAGATGCCGGTTCAGTAAGAGAGAGAATTTCATGTGGGTATTAAAGTGAGCATTCGATTCATCATCCTGTACCTCCAGCCAAGCCAACGGATTGGTGATCTGACTGGCATTCGTAATCTGATCCCACGAACCAGTTTCCGGATTTCGATGATTGGGGAAAGTCGGATTGAATGTCGCTGCCGAATAGAAGGTCTTTTGTTCATCTGTCAGGTAATTGTTTTTCTGCAACGAACCAAACAAACCCATATCCAACTGGAAACGATCCTGAAAGGCCTTTTGCGAAAGATTTACCTTAGCGGTAAAATTCTGATAAGCATTATTCTGTACCACCTCTTTCCGATCCATCATACCAATAGAAGCCCGGTAATTGGTTGTATTCGTTCCGCCTCCAAAGGCTATATGATGATTTTGCATGACTCCCAAACGAGTAATCTCTTCGGGGAAATTCGTCTGGTTACCTAAATCCAGAATATCCATATTCAGTTGTCGCGCTACGGCCCGGAATTCATCGGCCGAAAGCATTTCCAAATTCTTATAAACCGACTGAACACCGTAATTCCCGGTATAACTTACCCGAAAAGATTCACTTTTTCCTTTCTTGGTTGCTACCTCAATTACGCCAGAAGCACCCCGCGATCCGTACTGAGCAGTCTCGGACGCATCTTTCAAAATCGTGAAACTCTCAATATCTGCCGGATAAATCGTATTCAATGCACTCAAATCTGCCGATACTCCGTCAATAATTACCAAGGGATCATTTCCTCCCGTCAGAGAAGTTGTACCTCTGACACGCACCGACGACAGCATGGCTGCCCGGTTTTCACCTGAAGAAATACTGACACCCGCCGATTGTCCGCTCAAAGCTTCCAAGGGTGTCGTCACAAATCCTTTATTCATCCGCTTTTCAGAAACTTTATCGACAGCCCCCGATAAGGTTTGTTGGTTTCCGACGGCATATCCGATCTTGATTTCCTCCATTCGCAATGAATCTATCCGCAATGTATCTGAAGAGATTAACTCCACTTGCCCCTTCGCGCCCAGCGAAAAACCCAGGAAACAGGCTATCAATAACGGGCACACATGTGTTTTACTGGTACGATCCATAAAGCTTTTTATTTCAAAACAAGTAAACTCAAAAGAAAGTTTACTTTCATTAGCTTTAATTTACAAGAACCACCAAAACACCGGTAAATAATCTTTCAAGGCTATGCGAAGTACTTTCAATGATTTGGTAATATGATATTCTACACTTTTGGGAGCCAAGTGCAAGGTTTCGGCAATTTCCTTTACCGACATCTGTTCATATCGGCTCATGATAAAGATCTGACGTGTCTGTTCGGGCAAAGAAGCCAATGTATCCTCCAGAATACGGGTTATCTCCGAAGAAAACATCTCTTCCGGATTACAAGCCTGCAAGGTAGCGATCCGATAAGAAGTATCCCGTATCTGCTTGTCCGAAATATCTTCCATTGCCTCCCACTCTATAGCCTGATGTTTCAAATAATTCAATGCTTTATTCTTCAAGATAGTCGTCAGCAATGCCAATGGAGTATTTACCGTTTCAGTCTTCAAAGTCTCCCATAATTGAATCAAAGCCTCTGAAGCAATATCCTCGGCCACCATATCATCACGTACATACGACTTCACAAACAGGAAGGATCGCTTGTAGTACTGCGTATATAATCCACTGAAACTGATATTATTCATGGCATAAGAAGTATATTCTTCCAATCGAATCCGCAGTAAAGTTAATGAAAAGTTCGCATCAACAAAGAAAAAGGTAAGAGTATTTACGTAAAAATTAATTTACTTTTAATTGATTCACCTTGGTGAATTAAACAAATCACCCGGGTGAATTAATCAATTCAGCTATATGAATTAATTGATTCACCCGGGTGATGCAAACTAAAGCTTATCTATTTTAACTTAATTATCGCCTCTGATACAAGAGTTTATCACCTATTAAAAATGACTGCTTCCATCGAAACAATGCGTACATACCTTACATTTAGGTAATCCGATCGCTTCAATCAGTGTTTCCAACGTATTGAATTTCAACGAACTCAAGCCGAAACGTTCTGCAATGATGGATACCATTTTCTTATACTCCGGAGAATCGGTGGTAGCATACTTGTCCAGATTCTTGTTTTCATCGCCTTCCAGTTCCTTAATAATACGGCGTGTGATCAACTCCAAATCACTCTTGGAAGAAGTAAATCCGATGAAAGGACAACCATAAATCAACGGCGGACAAGCAATACGCATGTGTACTTCTTTGGCTCCATAATCATACAGGATCTTTACGTTATCCCGCAACTGAGTTCCACGGACAATCGAATCATCGCAGAACAGAATCCGCTTACCTTCCAACATTGAACGGTTCGGAATCAGTTTCATTTTGGCTACTAACGAACGTAACTCCTGATTGGCCGGAGTAAAACTGCGGGGCCAGGTCGGCGTATATTTAGCAATGGCCCGGTGATAAGGAACTCCTTTTCCTTCAGCATAACCCAAAGCCATACCTACTCCCGAATCCGGAATACCGCAGGCACAATCTACTTCCGAATGGTCTTTCTGCCCCATCTTGTATCCACAGGCAAAACGCACTTCCTCCACATTCTTTCCTTCATAACTGGAAACGGGGAAGCCGTAATATACCCACAAGAACGAACAAACCTGCATACCTTCATTCGGTTTGCGCATTTGTTCCAATTCATCGGCACGCAAACGGATTATTTCGCCCGGTCCTACGAATTTCTCTATCTCATAACCTAAGTTAGGCAAACTGCTCGATTCGCTTGTTGCCGCGTATGCTCCGTCTTTTTTCCCAATGACAATCGGAGTTCTTCCCCATTTATCACGGGCAGCGATAATACCGTCTTCCGTCAACAACAGCATCGAACAAGATCCTTTGATCCGGTTATACACATTTTCAATACCTTCTACGAAATCCTTACCTTGCGTAATCAACAAGGCAACCAGTTCCGTCTGATTCGTCTTTCCGGAGCTTAATTCAGAAAAATGCATATTGACAGCCAGCAAATCTTTTTCCAGTTCGTCAATATTATTGATCTTAGCTACCGTAACAATCGCAAACTTTCCTAAATGAGAATTGATAACGATTGGTTGTGCATCGGTATCACTGATGATACCAATACCGGCATTTCCTACGAATTTAGGCAAAGAAGCTTCAAACTTGGTTCGAAAATAAGAACTTTCCAGATTATGAATAGAGCGAGTAAACCCATTTTCTTTATCGTATGTCGCCATACCGCCTCTACGGGTTCCCAGATGTGAATTGTAGTCCGTACCATAGAACAAATCAGTAGCACAGGCCGACTTTGAGATAGTACCGAAAAAACCACCCATTGTGTTTATTCTTATTATTAAGTTTTTGAAATATGGGTGCAAAAATACAAAATATCGGCCATCTGTAAAAAAGGAGCAATCAAAAAACATCTTAATTTGTGGTGGATACACTTTACATTTTGTCAGTCAAGAAACCCTTTATTGGCTGAAAGCCTCTCACAAAAAGCATCTTTCTTCATCTCCGATTGAACGAAAACTCAGAAGCCTGTCACTTTTATTGAACCGGTCATTACCCTATTCGCTGATTTTACTATAAATTTGCCAGCAAAGGGAAGATCGCACAATGTATCCACATTGTCATCCGGATGTCATCGGATATTCATCCCTGAAAAATAAAAAAGCAGTTACTTTACAATCTATTCAATGAATAAGCAGATGAAACTAAAACACATGTACAAACAGTTAAGCCTGCTGGCTTTTATCGCCATCGGTTCCATCGGATCATTAATGGCTCAGTCCCGTATTTATATTCATTCGCACAATGATTATTGCCAAAGTGTACCTTTTTATCAGGCCTATTCCCAAAAGGTCTATTCCATTGAAGCCGATATTTACACTAATGCCGACGAGACTGGTCTGCTGGTAGCTCACGACCGGGACGAACTTCCCACAGCCCTTACAATTGACGAACTGTATATCTCGCCGATCGTAACCCAATTCAAGCGAAACCAAGGAAAAGCCTGGGCCGACAATGAGCATACATTACAATTGATGATCGACATGAAAACAGCAGAACATCCTACATTAGATATATTGGTAAAGAAACTCCAGCAATATCCCGAAGTATTTGATCCGTCGGTCAATCCGAAAGCCGTAAAGGTATTGATCACAGGCAATACACCTAAACCGGAAGATTTCAAGAACTATCCGGAGTTTATCTTTTTCGACGGAAGACCTCAATATGACTACACGCCGGAGCAACTGGAAAGAATCGGACTGGTCAGCGACTCGTTCGACAAGTATTCAAAATGGAACGGCAAAGGAGCTATGGTGGCTCCGGAAAAAGAGAAACTCAATCAGGTCATTCAGAAGGTACATAACTGGGGAAAACCGGTCCGCTTTTGGGGAACACCCGACGGTGTGACTGCCTGGAATACATTTCATGAAATGGGAATTGATATCATCAATACCGACAAACCAGAATTATGTTCAGACTTCTTCAAGGATTTCGAACGTAAAAATATGCAATTGGCAGAAAAGACAGCCTTACAAGCTTCGGAAGAAATCGCAAAGACGAATCGATTGGACAAAGCAACCCGTTCTTTTGGTGGTTTCGATCAATCAGCCAGCCAACTAAGCCAGCCGGTTGAAACCTATCAACCTACCTTTCAGTCGGATAATGCCAATCGAACGCCTAAGAATATTATCCTAATGATAGGTGATGGCATGGGACTGGCACAAATCTGTGCGGCACAGACAGTCAACCAAACACTGACGATGTTGCAATTGAAGCACATCGGACTACAAAGAACGCATGCCAAAGATCAATATACAACTGATTCGGCAGGAGCAGGCAGCGCAATCGCCACCGGAGAACCAACCTGCAACCGACATATCAGTACCAATGAAGATGGAAGTATCAATCCTTCTTTAACCGAGATATTGGCACCACGTCAATACGCCTGTGGAATCGTAACTTTAGGTAATATAGCAGATGCAACACCGGCAGCCTTTTACGGACATACCACGGAACGAGATCAAACCGACGAAATTACCCGCTGGTTATTAAAAGGCAACTTGACTTTACTCAACGGTTCCGGCATGTCGGCACTTACAGATAGAAAAGACGGTACAAACCTCAAGGACGAATTATCCAAACAATACCTTATCTCTTCCTCTATAGAGGAAATCAAAACCCATGGAGAAAAGGAAATCTGTTTGGATGAACAGATGGGGAAAGCCACCACGGAAGAAAGTTTACCTCTTCTGGCAGAAGCTACACAAAAAGCGATTCAAAAGTTAACAAACGCCAGCAGCAAAGGATTCTTTCTAATGGTAGAAGGGGCGAAAGTTGATTATGCCGGACATGCCAACTACTTACCCGGCTCTGTATTGGAAACACTCAGTTTCGATCAGGCGGTAGCAGAAGCCCTCAGATTTGCAGACCAAAACGGAGAAACACTGGTTATAGTGACTGCCGACCACGAAACCGGAGGTTTGACATTAGTTGACGGAAATCTGGAGAAAAGAAAAGTGACCGCCCGGTATATGACCGACGATCACACACCGATTATGCTTCCTGTTTTCGCCTATGGTCCTGGTTCATCTAAATTCTGCGGAACTTATCCCAATACAGAAATATTCCATAAAATCTTGGAAGCCCTAAAAATCCAACAAAGACCATAAGCGATAACAGTAATACATATTTTAACATATACGTAATATTTAATATTTCAATCACTTATACTAAAAACAAGAGATAGAATAAAAAAAGATCTTGCAAATTCAGAAATTATATCTACCTTTGCAGTCGGGTAAGTCCTACACGGCAAGCTCCCTCGGAATCCCCCAGGACTTGACCGTAGCAAGGGTACTTGGTTGTAGCGGCGCGATGTAGCTAGCTTACCCATCTGCCTCTTTAGCTCAGTTGGCCAGAGCACGTGATTTGTAATCTCGGGGTCGTTGGTTCGAATCCGACAAGAGGCTCAAAGGAAAGCGGGAAAAGATAACACTTTTCTCGCTTTTTTTGTCATTATACAGTACATCATCTCACTAAATATCAAAAATATGAAAGTCTTATTAGTCAATGGAAGTCCACATCACAAAGGATGTACTTTCACCGCTCTACAAGAAATAGAAAAGGAATTACAGACACAAGGTATAGAGACAGAAATATTCTGGATCGGTATTCGCCCGCTCTCAGGTTGTATGGGATGTAATTATTGTCTGGAAGCCGGTCGCTGCTGTATGGAAGACTCCGTAAATCAATTCTTGGAAAAAGCACAACAAGCTGATGGCTTTATATTTGGTTCACCCGTTCATTTTGCATCAGCTACAGGCGCACTGACTTCGTTTATGGATCGTGTATTCTACGGACGTGCCAAATTATTTTCTAACAAACCGGCTGCTGCAATTGCCAGTTGCCGCCGCGGAGGTTCTTCTACCACCTTCGACCAGCTCAACAAATATTTTACCATTAGCAATATGCCCGTTGTTTCATCCAACTATTGGAATACCGTACACGGAAACACACCAGAAGAAGTAGCTCAAGATATCGAAGGTTTACAAACGATGCGTATCCTCGCCCGTAATATGGCTTGGTTACTTAAATGCATTGAAGCCGGCAAACAGGCAGGTATCAATCCACCCGCGTTTGAAGCGCGTACCAACACGAACTTCATCCGCTAAATTGGCCTTAATCATATAGGAATTAAGCTGTGGACTAATATAAATCAGGAAATAAAGCAAGTATCAAAAAAGAATACATAAATTTGTAGGAAACCAAAAAACTATAGCAATGGATAAATATGTACGTTTCGACTGGGCGATGAAAAGAATGCTCCGGGATAAAGCCAATTTTGCTGTCCTGGAAGGTTTACTTACGGTGTTATTGGAAGAACCTATTCACATTCTGGAAATCTTGGAGAGTGAAGGAAATCAACAATCGGAAGATGACAAATTCAATCGCGTAGACATCAAAGCCAAAGACAGTAAAGATGAAATTATTATTGTAGAAATCCAGAATACAAGAGAATTGTATTATTTGGAAAGGATTCTTTATGGCGTAGCAAAAGCGATTACCGAACACATTACGCTCGGACAATCATACCAGGCTGTTAAGAAAATCTACTCCATCAGTATCCTGTATTTTGATATCGGAAAAGGAAGTGATTATTTATATCACGGACAAAACCATTTTATAGGAGTACACACCAAAGACGAACTGGTTATTTCTACTAAACAAGAAAATGCGATTCTTCATAAATTACCGGCTAAAATATTTCCTGAATACTACCTGATTCGTGTCAACGAATTCAATCAGGTAGCTAAAACCCCATTGGAAGAATGGATCAGTTACCTAAAAAACGGAGTCATTCGTCCTGACACAACAACTCCCGGTTTGGTGGAAGCGAGAGAAAAGCTTCAATACTATAATATGAGCTCCGAAGAACGCCATGCCTATGATGAGCATATCAATGCAATCATGATACAAAACGATGTTTTAAATTCGGCCAAATTGGAAGGAAAAATCGAAGGTCGAATAGAAGGCATGGCCGAAGGAAAAGCTGAAGGGAAAGCTAAAGAAAAACGGGAAATAGCGAAAAAACTAAAAGCGATAGGAATCTCCATAGAGCAAATCAAACAAGCTACCGGTTTAAGTAGTGAAGATATTGAACAATTATAAATAAAAAGAAAACGTATCCTTAAGAAAGATCTTAAAGGATACGTTTTCTTCATTTTACCATTATTTTAAACCTTCCAATATTTTCTTCAATACGGTTTGCGCTGAAATTTCACGATTTGCAGCTTCCGGAATAACGATACTTTGCGGACTTTCAATGACATCATCGGTCACAATCATATTTCTGCGAACTGGTAGACAGTGCATAAAATAAGCATTGTTTGTCAAAGCCATCTTCTCTGTATCAACAGTCCAGTTACGATCCATATTGATCACTTTTCCATAATTAGGATCCTGATAGGCAGCCCAATTCTTTGCATAAACGAAATCAGCACCTTCCAAAGCCTTCTTCTGATCATATTCTACTTTGGCATGACCTACAAACTTAGGATCCAATTCATATCCTTCCGGATGTGTAATGACAAACTCATAGTCTGTCGCATTCATCCATTCAGCAAAACTATTGGGAACAGCCTGAGGCAAAGCTTTCGGATGCGGAGCCCACGTCATAACAACTTTCGGACGAGCGGTTTTCTTATATTCTTCAATCGTTATCAGGTCGGCAAAACTCTGCAACGGATGACGTGTAGCAGCTTCCATACTAAATACCGGACGTCCAGAATACTGAATAAACTGATTCAAGATCTTTTCATTATAATCATCTGCCTTATTCTCAAAACGGGCAAACGAACGAACACCAATAACATCACAATAGCAACCCATAACCGGTATAGCCTCTAACAAATGTTCAGGTTTGTCTCCGTCCATAATGACACCGCGTTCAGTTTCCAACTTCCAGGCACCTTGATTCACATCCAACACGATTGTGTTCATGCCTAAATTCATCGCAGCTTTCTGTGTACTCAAACGAGTTCGTAAACTTGAGTTGAAGAAAATCATCAACAAGGTCTTGTTCTTTCCCAACTCAGAAAACTGGAAACGATCTTTCTTAATCTCAAACGCTTCTTTAAGGGCCTGCTGTAAATCCCCTAAATCCTGTACACAAGTGAAATTTCTCATTTTAGCTGATTCTATATTATTTTACCTGATGATCTTTATCTCTGATTTCTACCCGACGAATCTTTCCACTGATTGTCTTAGGCAACTCATCCACAAATTCAACCACGCGAGGATACTTATAAGGAGCTGTAACCCGTTTCACATGATCCTGTAATTCCTTAATTAAGTCCTCTCCGGCTTTGTCCTTATATTCTTTAGACAAGACAATCGTTGCTTTTACGACTTGTCCACGGATCTCATCCGGAACTCCAGTTATGGCACATTCTACCACTGCAGGATGAGTCATCAAAGCACTTTCCACTTCAAACGGACCAATTCTATATCCCGAACTTTTGATAACATCATCGGCACGACCAACAAACCAATAATACCCATCTTGATCTCGCCAAGCAACATCACCAGTATAATATAACCCGTCATGCCAAGCCTCACGTGTGCGTTCAGCATCCCGGTAATACTCTTTAAACAAACCTAAAGGTTTTCCATTCTGTGTATGAATCACGATCTGACCTTGCTCACCATCTTCAGCAGATGTACCATCCGGACGAATCAAATCAATATCATATTGAGGATTAGGCATACCCATAGAACCCGGTTTCGGTTCCATCCAAGGGAAAGTTGCAATTGTCAATGTTGTTTCCGTCTGCCCAAATCCTTCCATCAACTTAATACCTGTCAGTTTATAGAAAGTTTCATATACAGCTGGATTCAAAGCTTCACCAGCAATCGTACAATATTGCAATGATGACAAATCATATTTAGTCAAATCTTCCCGAATCAAGAAACGGAAAATTGTTGGAGGAGCACAAAGAGAAGTTATCTTGTAATCCTGAATCATACGAAGCATATCTGCTGGCGTAAACTTCTCGTGGTCATAAACGAAAACTGTTGCTCCCGCAATCCATTGGCCATAAAGTTTTCCCCAAACAGCTTTACCCCAACCTGTATCAGCAATGGTCAAATGCAAACTGTCACGATGCAAGTTATGCCAATAACAACCCGTTGTAATATGACCAAGCGGGTAAGTAAAATCGTGCGCAACCATCTTAGGATTTCCTGTTGTTCCTGAAGTAAAATACAACAATGAAATATCATCATTACTATTAGCATGTACAGGACGTACAAAGGCTGGCACATTTTCCCATTCTTTATGAAAATCATGGAAACCGGAAGGAACAAATGGTCCGACTGAAACTACGTGTTCAATCGTGGGAGATTCAGGAAGCGCGTCCTCTATATGTTTGGTAATAACTTCTTCTCCTGCGCAAACAATCATCTTAATATCGGCGGCATTAGCACGATAAACAATATCTTTCTTGGTCAATAAATGCGTTGCAGGAATAACTACAGCCCCCAGCTTATGCAAAGCAATAATTGAAAACCAAAACTCATAACGGCGTTTCAATATCAGCATGACCATATCACCTCGTCCAATACCCAAGGATTGGAAATAGGCCGCTGTCTGATCTGTATATTTCTTCATTTCGGCAAATGTAAAGTCTATATGTTCCCCTTTATCATTTGTCCAACACAAAGCTTTCTTCTCTGGTTCTTCTTCTGCCCAAGCATCTACGACATCATACCCAAAATTAAAATTCTCAGGTACATTTACTTTAAAGTTCTTTTTAAAGTCTTCTTGTGAAACAAAAGAAGTCTGACCTACAAATCTTTCCAACATAATCTTCTTCTTTATAAAATAACAGCTAAGAAACAAACTTTCTCTCCATCCAGAGCTTTCATTCCATGCGGCTGCTGTGAATCAAAATAAATACTATCTCCTTCTTCTAAGATCAATTGCTTCCCGTTAATCTCTATCATCATTCGTCCGCTAACAACATAATTAAATTCCTGCCCAGGATGTGAATTCCGATAAATTGGTTCATCTTCTGGTTTCGGGTGAACCGTAACCATAAAAGGATTTCCTTTTCTTTGAGCAAAACCAGCTGCTAACGATTGATATTTATACGCCTTGACACGTTCTACAGCTACTCCTTTATTCTTTCGAGTAACAAAATAAGAACTCATTTTAGGTTCGTCACCAAACATCAATGTAGTTAGCTCGACTCCATAAGCCTTAGCAATCTGATGCAATACACTAACTGAAATATCAACTGATCCGCTTTCTATCCGATTATATTCATCAACTGAAATATGACATGTTTGAGCGACTTCTTCAGGTGTTAGTTCTAAAGCCTCACGCAAACCGATCAAACGTTCCGCTATTTGTTTAATTTGTTCATCCATGATATATCCTTTATAATAATGATTTTCAAAGATAGAAAATAAAATAACAAAAATCCAGTAAAATCAACAAACAATTAGCAAATAGGAATTTTATGCATAAAAAAAGGGCATATCGCAAACGATATACCCTTCATATGCTTTATCAAATATATCAAGCATCTCCTTTGGGAACGAAATCCTCAAAATTAGCTGTTTTGTTTTCTGCCTGAGCTTTACCAGCAGTCATCATTTCCTCGAATTTTCTCAAGTTATCTTGCAAAGCTAAATATAAACGATGAGCGTTATCCGGAGTTAAAATAATACGGCTCTTAACTTGTGCTTTAGGAGCACCCGGAACAACGCGGATAAAGTCTAAGATAAATTCAGAAGCAGAATGAGAGATAATGGCTAAGTTAGCATAAGTTCCTTGAGCCATTTCATCAGACAGCTCTACTTGGATTTCATTGTTTGTTGTTTTATTTTCTTCCATGATTGTTAAATATAAAAGTTATACGCTTGCAAATATACATACTTAATTGGAATAATCCGCAAAAAAACAAGAATTGTATAAACAGAGAAATTGGGTCAGTCTTCACAATACATTAATTATAAAAGCAAAAGCGGCTACTTTCACAAGCAGCCGCTTTCCAGTTGTGTTTTTAATTCTCAATTCTTTAGACCAATGTAAAAATACCTTTGTGTTTTCTCTGTTTCGCTTAACGCTCAATACGAAACAGTGTTTAGTGCTAATCAAAATCTTATTGTACTGCAAAAATACAGAGATTATTTATAGTAACCAAATATTATCCGAACAAAATCTATGTTTATCATGAATTTCACGAAAAAAGATCCGTCTTTATAGCTCAATAAAAAACTTTGACTATAATAAAAACAATTAGGGCAAACTATAATAATATATAGTCTGCCCTAATTTAAATATTTCAATAATCAAATTCAGTCTTTGTCCATTTCATTGAAATCAACAACATTCTTTCGATTAGCCATGATTCGATCGAAATCATCTTTCGCACCTACAACCAATCTATCAAATTCACGCTGACCTGTACCAGCCGGAATCAAATGTCCACAAATAACATTTTCTTTCAAGCCTTCCAAATAGTCAACCTTACCATTGATAGCAGCCTCATTCAATACTTTGGTTGTTTCCTGGAATGATGCAGCTGACATAAAGCTATTAGTCTGCAATGCAGCACGTGTAATACCTTGAAGAATCTGATTAGCTGTTGCTGGAATAGCATCACGAACTTCGACCAACTTCATATCACGACGCTTCAACATACTATTCTCATCTCTCAGCTTACGAGCTGTAACGATCTGACCAGCTTTTAATGTTTGAGAATCACCCGGATCAGTAACGACTTTCTTACCCCAAATACGATCATTCTCATCCATTACTTCCAACTTGTCAACAACTTGTTGTTCCAAGAATCGTGTATCTCCTGGATCTACAATTTCAACCTTACGCATCATCTGACGAACAATGACTTCAAAGTGTTTATCATTGATCTTCACACCCTGCAGACGATACACATCTTGAATTTCGTTTACGATATATTCCTGTACAGCTGTAGGTCCCATGATAGCCAAAATATCCGAAGGAGTAATTGCACCATCTGATAACGGCATACCCGCACGAATATAATCGTTTTCCTGAACCAGCAATTGCTTAGACAGAGGAACCATATACTTCTTAACTTCACCTAGCTTAGAAGTTACCGTAATTTCTCGATTACCACGTTTGATCTTACCAAAGCCAACTTCACCATCAATTTCAGAAACGACAGCTGGGTTAGACGGATTACGAGCTTCAAACAATTCTGTAACTCGAGGCAAACCACCCGTGATATCACCGGCTTTACTTACAGCACGCGGAATCTTAACCAAAACTTCACCAGCTTTGATAGAATCGCCTTCTTCCTTCACTACGTGAGCACCTAACGGCAAAGAATAGTTCTTCAAATAGTTTCCGTTTTCATCCACAACATGAGCTGCAGGAGCTTTTGTCTTATCCTTAGATTCAATGATAATCTTTTCTTTAAGACCTGTTGTTTCATCACTTTCAACTTTGTAAGTAACATTTTCAATGACGCTTTCAAATTCAATCTTACCAGAAACTTCTGATACGATAACAGCATTGAACGGGTCCCATTCGATGATTACATCACCTTTCTTAACAAGATCACCACTATTGAAGAACAACTTAGAACCATAAGGTATATTGTTCGTCATCAATACAATCTTTGTATTCGGATCGATCAAACGCATTTCGGCCAAACGGCTTACTACAACCTTATGTTTCTTTCCATTTTCCTCGGCTTCAACAGCACGTAATTCTTCTATTTCAAGTAAAGCACTATCATACTTACAAGCTATGCTGTTTTCTGTTGCAACGTTTGATGCAATACCACCGACGTGGAATGTACGAAGTGTCAACTGTGTACCCGGCTCACCGATTGACTGAGCTGCAATAACACCCACAACTTCACCTTTCTGAACCATTTGATTGGTAGCCAAGTTTCGACCATAACACTTAGCACAAACACCTTTCTTTGATTCACAAGTAAGTACTGAACGAATTTCAACACTTTCGATCGGAGAATCCTGAATCTTCTTAGCAGCATCTTCGCGGATTTCTTCTCCGGCTTTCACGATCACCTCTCCAGTCAACGGATGAATGACATCATGAACAGAAACACGACCTAAGATTCTCTCATACAAAGAAGCGATCACCTCTTCATTATTCTTTAATTCAGTACATACCAGACCACGCAATGTACCACAATCTTCTTCATTGATAATCACATCATGCGATACATCCACCAAACGACGAGTCAAATAACCAGCATCGGCAGTCTTCAAGGCTGTATCAGCCAAACCTTTACGAGCACCGTGGGTAGAAATAAAATACTCCAATACAGACAAACCTTCCTTAAAGTTTGAAAGAATCGGGTTTTCAATGATCTGACCACCTTCAGCACCACTCTTCTGCGGCTTAGCCATCAAACCACGCATACCAGACAACTGACGAATCTGCTCTTTAGAACCACGGGCTCCCGAATCCATCATCATGAAAATTGAATTGAATCCATCGTTGTCTGCTGTCAATTGCTTAATCAAGATATTTGACAACTTACTATTGACATGCGTCCAAGTATCAATGATCTGGTTATATCGTTCATTGTTTGTGATGAAACCCATATTATAGTTGGCCATGATCTGTTCTACTTCATCATAACCTTCCTTCACAAGGGCATCCTTCTCAGGCGGAATAAGAACGTCTGCCAAATTAAATGACAAACCACCCTTGAAGGCCATATAATATCCTAAGTTCTTGATATCATCCAAGAACTGAGCAGTACGAGCTACACCACAAGCCTTGATAACTTTACCAATAATATCACGTAAAGCTTTTTTACCTAAAACTTCATTCAGATAGCCAACTTCTTTAGGTACGAATTCATTAACCATCAAACGTCCTACAGATGTTTCAACCATCTTCTTGACTAAATTTCCATTTTCATCCAGATCTTCTACATATACCTTGATCGGAGCATGGATATCCAGTTTCTTCTCATTGTATGCAATTGTTGCTTCCTCCGGTCCGTAGAAGACCAAACCTTCGCCTTGAGTACCTTTTCTCAGTTTAGTAATATAATACAAACCAAGTACCATATCCTGAGAAGGCACAGTGATAGGAGCTCCATTGGCCGGATTCAAAATGTTATGAGAAGCAAGCATCAACATTTGAGCTTCCAAAACAGCTTCATTACCTAAAGGTAAGTGAACAGCCATCTGGTCACCATCGAAGTCTGCATTGAACGCTGTACAAGCCAACGGATGCAATTGGATAGCCTTTCCTTCAATCAATTTCGGCTGGAAAGCCTGGATACCCAAACGGTGCAATGTCGGGGCACGGTTCAATAAAACAGGGTGACCCTTCATTACGTATTCCAGAATATCCCAAACAACCGGTTCTTTTCTGTCTACGATTTTCTTCGCTGATTTTACGGTCTTTACAATACCACGTTCAATCAGTTTACGAATAATAAACGGCTTATACAATTCGGCTGCCATTCCTTTGGGCAAACCACATTCGTGCATTTTCAACTCAGGACCAACGACGATTACAGAACGAGCTGAATAGTCAACACGCTTACCCAGCAAGTTCTGACGGAAACGTCCTTGTTTTCCCTTCAAACTATCAGATAAAGATTTCAACGGACGATTGGCATCTGTCTTAACGGCACTTGACTTACGTGAATTATCAAATAACGAGTCAACTGCTTCCTGAAGCATACGCTTTTCATTACGTAAAATAACTTCCGGTGCCTTGATATCAATCAATCTCTTCAAACGATTATTTCGAATAATTACTCGACGATACAAATCGTTCAAATCTGATGTAGCAAAACGACCACCATCCAGCGGAACCAACGGACGCAATTCGGGAGGAATAACAGGAATTACTTTCATAATCATCCATTCCGGCTTATTTTTACCCTTTGAAGCACGGAAAGATTCCACAACCTGCAAACGCTTCAAAGCTTCATTCTTACGCTGCTGAGAACTATCAGTACTTGCACGGTGACGCAATTCATACGACAATGAGTCTAAATCCAAACGAGTCAGCAAATCGTAAACAGCTTCTGCTCCAATTTTCGCAATGAATTTGTTCGGATCAGAGTCTTCCAACAGTTGGTTTTCCTTAGGAAGATTATCCAGGATCTCTAAATATTCTTCTTCAGACAACAGATCCAATTCTGCAACAGAATCTACACAACCCGGCTGAATGACAACATAGCGTTCATAATAGATAATGGCATCCAACTTTTTGGTCGGCAAACCTAACAAATAACCAATTTTGTTAGGAAGCGAACGGAAGTACCAGATGTGAGCAATAGGAACTACCAAATGGATGTGTCCCATACGTTCACGACGAACTTTCTTCTCGGTAACTTCCACACCACAACGATCGCAGACAATGCCTTTATAACGGATTCGTTTATATTTACCGCAATGGCATTCATAATCCTTAATAGGACCAAAAATACGTTCGCAAAACAAACCATCACGTTCAGGCTTGTAGGTACGATAGTTGATCGTTTCTGGTTTGAGCACTTCTCCACTTGAATTTTCCAGAATTTCTTCCGGAGAAGCCAAACCAATGGTTATTTTAGTAAAGTTACTCTTTATCTTGTTATCTTTTCTAAAGGCCATATTTTATGTTTATAAAGAGTTATCAATTGATAAAAGTAGACAAGCCCATTTAGGCTCATCTACTTAATATTATGTGATTTATTATTCCAAAGTCAAGCTTAAACCAAGACCTCTCAACTCATGAAGTAACACATTCAAAGATTCAGGAATACCCGGTTGTGGCATCGGATCACCTTTTACTATTGCTTCATAAGCTTTTGAACGACCTACAACATCATCAGATTTGATTGTCAGGATTTCCTGCAAAACATGCGCTGCACCAAATGCTTCAAGCGCCCAAACTTCCATTTCTCCGAAACGCTGACCACCAAACTGTGCCTTACCTCCTAACGGCTGCTGCGTAATCAATGAATACGGACCAATTGAACGGGCATGCATCTTATCGTCAACCATGTGTCCCAATTTCAAGAAGTAAGTTACCCCAACGGTTGCCGGCTGGTCAAAACGTTCACCCGTACCACCATCATACAAATAAGTCTTACCATAACGTGGAATACCAGCCTTATCTGTCCAAGCATTCAAATCATCTAATGAAGCACCATCAAAGATCGGAGTGGCAAACTTAACATTCAAATTACGTCCTGCCCATCCTAATACAGCTTCGAAGATCTGGCCCAAGTTCATACGAGAAGGCACACCCAGCGGGTTCAAACAAATGTCTACTGGAGTACCATCTTCCAAGAACGGCATATCTTCCTGACGAACGATCTTTGAAACAATACCTTTGTTACCGTGACGTCCGGCCATTTTATCACCTACCTGAATTTTACGTTTCTTAGCAATATAAACTTTTGCCATCTGTACAATACCTGTAGGCAATTCATCACCGATAGTCAAATCGAACTTCTTACGACGTAACTCAGCATCCAGTTCTTTATATTTCTTCAAATAATTCAAGATAACCTGCTTGATTAACTCATTCTTTGCATCATCTGTTGTCCAAGCACTCACTTGAATTGCATTGAAGTCTAATTCTTCCAACACACGACGAGTGAACTTAGCACCCTTCGCAATGATTTCAGAATTCATATAATCTTTTACACCTTGAGAAGTCAAACCTTCTGTCAAAGTCATCAACTTATTAACCAAAAGATTCTTCAACTCAGCCATCTTTACTTCGTATTCTTCATCAAGCTTCGGTAAGACAGCCTTTTCAGTTGCCTTAGTCTTACGTTTCTTAACAGCCTTAGAGAACAACTTCGTATCTATAACGACACCACGCAAAGAAGGAGTAGCCTTTAATGAAGCATCTTTCACATCTCCTGCTTTATCACCAAAAATAGCACGCAAAAGCTTTTCTTCCGGAGACGGATCAGATTCTCCCTTCGGTGTAATCTTACCAATCAAAATATCTCCTGGTTCTATTCGTGCACCTACGCGGACAATACCTCTTTCATCCAAATCCTTAGTTGCATCTTCACTTACATTTGGAATATCTGAAGTAAGTTCTTCCATACCTCGTTTTGTCTCACGAACCTCCAAGATATATTCATCTACATGTACTGAAGTAAAGAAGTCTTCACGAACCATACGTTCATTCAGTACAATAGCATCCTCATAGTTATATCCCTTCCACGGCATATAAGCAACTTTCACATTCTTACCCAAAGCCAATTCACCTTTTTCAGTAGAATATCCTTCAGTCAGAATATCACCAGCTTTCACTCGTTGACCACGATGACAAATAGGACGTAAGTCAACAGTTGTTGACTGGTTAGTCTTACGCCATTTCGGAATATTATATGTCTTAACCGCATCTTCGAAGCTAACGAACTCTTCATCTTCTGTACGGTCATATTTAATCTTAATACAAGTTGCATCAACAAATACAACTTCTCCTTCACGCTCAGCGATAATCTGAGTACGAGAATCACGTGCAACTTGAGCCTCAATACCCGTTCCAACAATAGGAGCATCGGTTCTCAACAATGGAACTGCCTGACGCATCATGTTTGATCCCATCAACGCACGGTTAGCATCGTCATGTTCCAAGAACGGAATTAAGGAAGCTGCGATTGAAGCAATCTGGGTTGGAGAAACATCCATCAGATTTACTTCTTCAGGAGCAACAACAGGGAAATCAGCTTCCAATCTTGACTTAACTTTATCACGAACAAAATGTCCTTCATCATCCAAAGGAGCATTACCCTGTGCAATAATTTTACCTTCTTCTTCTTCAGCTGTATAATATTGTAATCCCTCTTCAGAAAAATCTACCTGAGCATTGACTACCCGACGATAAGGCGTTGCGATAAATCCTAAGTCATTAATCTTTGCATACACACAAAGAGATGAAATCAAACCGATATTCGGACCTTCAGGTGTTTCAATAGGACACAAACGACCATAATGAGTATAGTGAACGTCTCGCACCTCAAATCCTGCACGATCTCTAGACAAACCACCAGGACCTAACGCAGACAAACGACGCTTATGAGTAATTTCAGCCAGCGGGTTGGTCTGATCCATAAACTGAGACAAGGCATTCGTTCCGAAGAATGAATTAACTACTGAAGAAATTGTTTTAGCATTGATCAAATCAATCGGAGTAAAGACTTCATTGTCGCGTACATTCATTCGTTCACGAACCGTACGAGACATACGAGCCAAACCTATACCAAACTGATTATATAACTGCTCGCCTACTGTACGTACACGACGGTTACTCAAGTGGTCAATATCATCAACAATTGCTTTTGAGTTGATCAGTTCGATCAGATATTTTATAATTTCAATGATATCTTCTTTCGTCAATACCTTAATATCATCGCTGATAGAAAGGTTTAATTTCTTATTAATACGATAACGACCTACATCTCCTAAGTCATAACGCTTTTCAGAGAAGAACAAGTTGGTAATAACTTCCCGAGCACTCGCTTCATCTGCAGGCTCTGCATTTCGTAACTGACGGTAAATATAAAGTACAGCCTCTTTTTCAGAGTTACTTGGGTCTTTCTGCAATGTATTATAAATAATTGCATAGTCAGACAAGTTTTGGTCTTCACGATGCAACAGAATATTCTGAGCACCTGATTCAAGAATTGCATCGATATTATCGTCATCAAGGACAGATTCACGATCAACAATTACATCATTACGTTCAATAGAAACAACTTCGCCTGTATCTTCATCAGCAAAATCCTCTACCCAGGTTTTCAACACACGAGCAGCTAACTTACGGCCAACCAATTTCTTTAAATTAGCCTTCGTTACTTTAACTTCTTCTGCCAAATTAAAGATTTCAAGAATATCTTTATCGCTTTCAAAACCAATAGCTCGCAAAAGAGTGGTTACAGGCAATTTCTTTTTACGATCGATGTAAGCATACATGACATTATTAATGTCGGTAGCAAACTCAATCCAAGATCCTTTAAATGGGATAATACGTGCAGAGTACAACTTCGTACCGTTAGCATGCACACTTTGACCAAAGAATACGCCCGGCGAACGATGCAACTGCGAAACCACAACACGTTCTGCTCCATTAATCACGAAAGTACCGCGCTCAGTCATATATGGGATAGGCCCCAAATATACATCCTGAATCACCGTATCAAAATCTTCATGATCCGGATCGGTACAATACAACTTTAATTTCGCTTTTAATGGGACACTATATGTTAAGCCTCGTGAAATACATTCATCAATAGAATAACGAGGTGGATCAATATAGTAATCTAAGAACTCCAACACGAAATTGTTACGCGTATCTGCAATAGGGAAATTCTCTGCAAATACTTTATACAAACCCTCCTTTTTTCTCTTCTCGGGAGGCGTGTCGAGTTGCAGGAAGTCTCTGAAGGACTTCAATTGCACTTCGAGGAAATCTGGATATGGTAAAGAATTCTTTATCGAAGCAAAATTAACTCTTTGATTTACATCTGTTGAAGACATCTAGTAACGATTTTATTGAACTTATTGAAATTATAGACACAAAAAGGTTAAGAATCTCCGTCTCCGAAGATTCCTAACCGACTCCCTGATTACCAGGTTTTTGAAATATTAGTTAAGCTCAACTTCTGCGCCAGCGTCTTCCAAAGCCTTCTTCAAAGCTTCAGCATCTTCTTTAGAAATGCCTTCTTTAACTTTGCTAGGAGCTGCGTCTACTAAGTCTTTAGCTTCCTTCAAACCAAGACCACAGTTTTCCTTAACGGCCTTAACAACCTGCAATTTAGCTGCACCAGCTGATTTCAGGATTACATCGAAAGAAGTTTTTTCTTCTACAGCAGCAGCGCCTGCAGCAGCAGGACCAGCAACAGCTACAGCTGCAGCAGCAGGTTCGATACCATATTCTTCTTTCAGAATTGTTGCCAATTCACTAACTTCTTTTACGGTCAGGTTTACTAATTGTTCTGCAAAAGCTTTCAAATCTGCCATTTTTGTATGATTTAAATGATTATTTTTTACTTGTTTAATTTATAATTATCTTTCTTCCAAAGTTTTCAATAAACCATGGATAGTTTGTCCTGATGACTGCAAAGCAGAGATAACATTCTTTGCCGGAGATTCCAACAAAGCGATAACGTCTGCAATAAGTTCGTTTTTGCTCTTGATATTTACCAAAGCTTCCAAAGAAGAAGCGTCGTAGAAACTTTCCTGAACATAAGCAGCTTTTAACTGAGGCTTACCTTCACCTTTGGTATCTTTTGTAAATTCTTTGATCAGGCGAGCTGGAGCATTAGCAACCTGTGAAAACATCACAGCTGTATTGCCCTTTAATGCTGAATGAAGGGGTGAAAAGTCACCACCGACATTTTCCAATGCTTTCTTAAGCAAATTGTTCTTGACAACAACCAATTTTACTTCACTCTTGAAGCATTCTCTTCTCAGACGGCTTGTAGTTTCAGCATCGATAGCTTCAATATCCGTCAAATAGAAGTTAGGATACTCCCGCAGTGTAGCAGTTAATTGTTCTATAACAACACCTTTATCTTCCTTTCTCATTGCTGTTCAATTGTTTTTAAAGTTCATCAACTGATTTTGGGTCAATTTTAATACCCGCACTCATAGTACTTGAAAGATAAATGCTCTTTATATATGTACCTTTAGCTGCAGATGGTTTCAATTTAATCAAAGCTGCAATAAATTCTTTCGCATTGTCGCGAATCTGATCAGCATTGAAAGAAACCTTTCCGATTGATGTATGAACAATACCTGCTTTGTCAACCTTGAAATCGATCTTTCCCTGCTTAACTTCTTTCACAGCGTTACCGATTTCATTGGTAACTGTACCACTCTTTGGGTTAGGCATCAAACCACGAGGACCTAATACACGACCCAGAGCACCAATTTTACCCATGATTGACGGCATAGTGATGATAACATCTACATCAGTCCAGCCACCTTTAATCTTATTGATATATTCATCCAAACCAACATAGTCAGCACCTGCTGCAGTAGCTTCTGCTTCCTTGTCTGGAGTACACAATGCAAGAACCCGAATCTGCTTACCAGTTCCATGAGGCAATGAAACAACACCTCTCACCATTTGATTGGCCTTACGGGGATCAACTCCTAAACGGACGTCCACATCTACAGAAGCATCGAACTTAGTTGTAGTGATTTCTTTCACTAAAGCAGAAGCTTCTTTCAATGAATAAGTCTTCCCAGCTTCAATCTTACCTAAAGCCAACTTTTGATTTTTTGTAAGTTTACTCATTTCAATTGAAGTTTATTAATTATTACCCGGGAATGCCCCTTTAACAGTGATACCCATACTTCTAGCTGTTCCAGCAACCATCTTCATGGCTGATTCAACAGTAAAACAGTTTAAATCTTGTAACTTGTCTTCTGCAATTGTCTTTACCTGATCCCAAGAAATTTCTGCAATTTTCTTACGATTCGGCTCAGCAGAACCACTCTTCACTTTTGTAGCTTCCAATAACTGAACTGCTACAGGAGGAGTTTTAACGACAAAGTCGAAAGACTTATCAGCGTAATAAGTGATTACAACAGGTAATACCTTACCAGCCTTGTCTTGGGTTCTGGCATTAAATTGCTTGCAAAACTCCATAATATTAATACCCTTAGAACCTAAAGCCGGTCCAACTGGGGGAGAAGGGTTTGCTGCTCCTCCTTTAATTTGCAATTTGATTTGTCCAGCAACTTCTTTAGCCATTTTCTAAAAATTTTAGATATATAACATCAATAACCGAAAGAATAAGTACTTTTCGTAACCAGAGTCTTACTCTTTCTCCACTTGCATATAACCCAGCTCAAGTGGGGTTTTACGTCCGAAGACCTTAACCATCACTTTCAGCTTGCGCTTCTCAGCATTGACTTCTTCGATTATACCACTGAATCCATTAAACGGACCAAAGGTAATTTTCACATTCTCTCCAACTACAAATTGGATATCCATATCTTCTGGTTGTTCCTGCATTTCATCAACCGTACCTAAAATACGATTAACTTCTGCCGGACGAAGGGGAACAGGATTATCTGAACCACCTAAAAAACCAATGATATTCGGAATGTTTCTTAATCGATGAGCAACCTCACCCACCAAAGCAGCTTCTACTAATACATAACCCGGTAAATAAGCGCGTTCTTTCATCACCTTTTTACCGTTACGAACCGTAAAAGTTTTTTCAGTCGGGATCAACACTTGCGATACATACTCTCCTAAGTCTGTATTCTTTATTTCAGCTTCCAGATACTCCTTCGCTTTATTTTCTTTCCCGCTAATTGCGCGAAGAACATAAAATTTCTTTTGAACGTCAGACATACCTTTACACTAATTAAAAGATTTTTTCATAGAAGAAACGCATCACTCCTTCAAAGCTCATGTCAATAGCAAAGATAACGACAGAAATGATAAGGGAAGCAAACATAACCACTACTGCGCTATTGGATAACTCTGCTCTTGTAGGCCAAGAAACCTTATACACAAGTTCGTTATAAGATTCTTTAATATATTCAAATATCTTCTTCATTGAATAGGTTATTTTTAGCACGGAACGAGAGGCTCGAACTCCCGACACCTGGTTTTGGAGACCAGTGCTCTACCAACTGAGCTAGTTCCGTAAATTAGCCAGCCCTCGCAAGAGCTGGCTTTTATTTATATCGGAAATTAGTTTTCCAATTCTGTGATCTGACCAGCACCTACTGTACGGCCACCTTCACGGATAGCGAAACGCAAACCTACGTTACAAGCTACCGGATAGATCAATTCTACATCGATAGTTACGTTATCACCCGGCATAACCATTTCAGTTCCTTCTGGCAAAGAGATTTCACCAGTTACGTCCAATGTACGGATATAGAACTGAGGACGATAGTGATTGTGGAACGGAGTGTGACGACCACCTTCTTCTTTCTTCAAGATATAAACCTCTGCTTTGAATTTTGAGTGAGGTTTGATCTGACCCGGGTGGCAGATAACCATACCACGTTTAACTTCGTTCTTATCGATACCACGAAGCAACAAACCTACGTTATCACCAGCTTCACCCTGATCCAATAACTTACGGAACATTTCAACACCTGTTACAACAGATTTCTTTCCGTCAGCACCTAAACCAATGATCTGAACTTCATCACCTACCTTAACAATACCTGTTTCGATACGACCTGTTGCTACAGTACCACGACCAGTGATTGAGAAGATATCTTCAACCGGCATCAAGAACGGTTTATCAATTTCACGCGGAGGCAGAGGAATCCAAGTATCACAAGCTTCCATCAATTCCATTACTTTTTCTTCCCATTTCGGATCGCCGTTCAAAGCACCCAGGGCAGAACCACGGATGATAGGAGTATTGTCACCGTCGAAACCATAGAATGAAAGCAATTCACGCATTTCCATTTCTACCAATTCCAACATTTCTTCATCATCAACCATATCACACTTGTTCAAGAAAACAACCAAACGCGGTACGTTTACCTGACGAGCTAACAAGATATGTTCACGAGTCTGAGGCATAGGACCATCAGTTGCAGCAACTACGATGATAGCACCATCCATCTGAGCAGCACCAGTTACCATGTTCTTTACATAGTCAGCGTGACCCGGACAGTCAACGTGTGCATAGTGACGGTTTGCAGTCTGATATTCTACGTGTGAAGTATTGATAGTAATACCTCTTTCTTTTTCTTCAGGAGCGTTATCGATAGAATCGAATGAACGTAATTCTGAAAGACCTTTCTTTGCCAATACTGTTGTGATAGCAGCTGTCAAAGTTGTTTTACCGTGGTCAACGTGACCAATCGTACCAATGTTAACATGTGGTTTCGATCTGTCAAATTTCTCTTTTGCCATAACTTAATTGTCTTTATATGATTAATAATTTATTCGACTTAATCTGAGCCTAAACCGAGACTTGAACTCGGGACCTCTTCCTTACCAAGGAAGTGCTCTACCGCTGAGCTATTTAGGCAGTTGAGCGGAAAACGGGACTCAAACCCGCGACCCCCAGCTTGGAAGGCTAGTGCTCTATCAACTGAGCTATTTCCGCAAATAAGTTGTGTGTGGGCAGTGATGGATTCGAACCACCGAAGGCGTAAGCCAGCTGAGTTACAGTCAGCCCCATTTGGCCACTCTGGTAACTGCCCTAATTAAAATTGTCAATTCACCATTGTCAATTTTCAATTATTTTGAGCCTCTTGTCGGATTCGAACCAACGACCCCGAGATTACAAATCACGTGCTCTGGCCAACTGAGCTAAAGAGGCATTCACTCTAAATAAACAGCCGTTCCGGCACCACGTCGAAACGGCTGCAAATTTAGGCATTATTTCTTACATACCAAATTTTCTACCGTTTTTTTTATTTGGATCTGCTTTTTTCTTTGAATTTAACTAATTGTTTCTCCAAAGCTTCCACACATTCGTCAATGGCAGCCTCAAATGAATCTTCAGTCTTCTCTGCAAAGCAGTCTCCATTCTTTATCTTCAACAAAATGTTAGCGTTTTTATTCATGGCTGTTTCCGGTTTCACTACTTTCAATGTCACCTCTGCCGATATAATGCCGTCGAAGTATTGCTCCAACTTTGTTACTTTCTTCTGAATAAAAGCTTCCAACTGTTTCGTTGCATCGAAATGAATCGCCTGAATTCTAATTTCCATAATGACCTCCTTCTTTTTGTGCTCGAGGATGAGCATGATACACTTTTTTTAATTCCTCAAAGGATGTATGTGTATAAACACTGGTTGAAGCCAAGCTACTGTGACCTAACAGATCTTTGACAGCATTCAACTCTGCCCCATTGTTCAACATACTAGTTGCAAATGAATGTCGTAATACATGCGGACTTCGTTTTGCCAAAGTAGGTATCTCCGACAACTTTCGCTTTACTATATTATAAACAATCGCTGTCGATATTTGTTCACCATTTGACCGGACGAAAAACCACTTACCGCTCCCGGCTTCCCGATTACGAATCTGTTGATACTTCTGCATCAACTCTTTCAAACCATTCGCAAAAGGAATCAATCGCTGCTTGTTTCGCTTTCCTGTTACTTTTATCTGCATCAACTCATAGTCTATGTCCGCATCCTGCAAACCGACTAATTCTGAACGACGCATACCCGTATCGTAAAGCATTTCTACGATCAACTGATTCCTCACGCTTTCAAAATCCTCATCCGATACTGCCGGATCTTCCTTCAATAGCAACTCCATATCCCGGTCTTTCACGAAATACGGGAGCGGCTTTTTGGTCTTAGGACCTACAACCAAACGCATCGGATTCACAGAAATTACTTTCTGCTTCATGAGATATTTAAAAAAAGATTTCAAAGAGCTTAATTTCCGATTTACAGATACAGGAGAATAACCATTATCCATTAACTGAACAATCCAATTCCTCACCAAATCTGCATCTACATCAACCGGAAAATTCAAACATACCGATTGTTCACTTACAAAAGCCATAAACTGACTTATGTCTTTTTTATACGATTCAACCGTATAATCGGAATAATTACGTTCATAACGTAAGTAATCCAAAAAGTCATCAACCAACATGTCTCATTGCATCAACTATTCTGCAACGAATATAGAAATTAGATTCTAAAAAAACAAGTATTTTTTCAATTATTCTTCAGTTTGCTGCAAATGCTGTACATAAATAGCACGCATCATTTGCTTTCTCTTTGCTACTGACGGTTTTTCGAAAGCCTGACGGTTTCTCAATTCTTTTACAACACCTGTCTTTTCAAATTTTCTTTTGAATTTCTTCAGCGCTTTTTCAATGTTTTCGCCTTCTTTTAATGGAACTACGATCATAATTTAATTTGTTATTTTGTTTAATTAATACATCCTTAAAACGGGCAGCAAAATTACAGATAGTTTCGCTATCAGCCAAACTTTCTGCCAATAATTCTCACTTTGTTTAAATTTTTATGATACTTTCGCTTATGCTACTTGCGAATACTTTATCTTTTCTAATATGAAATAAATCAACAGCCTCCTTTCCAAGTCTGATTTTAATTAAACATCGATTCAGTTCCTCTTTCGCCAAGATTTACCCGGCGCTAAAAAACGGCGCAAAGATACACATTTTCAGCTTCTCTTCCAAATCATCTCGCCGCATTATGTATTGTTTTCTTTCTGTCCGGCCCTGTTTTTCCATTATTCATTTCTCTCCGCCTATACAAATTTCACGTTGATATCTGTATTAATCTTAAAATGGAGATAAAAATAGGTATACATTCCGGCTTAATCATTATCTTTGTCAATTAATTATTCAAATAAAACAAAGAGAGATGAAACGTATAATTTTCTTATTAACAGCGCTTGTACTTTCATTAGGTGCTCTTTCGGCCCAGCAAAAGCAAGCTGTCATTTCAGCGAAGGAAACGGTTTATGATTTTGGAGAAATTAAAGAAGCTGATGGTAAAGTTGCGCACACATTTGTCATTGAAAATACAGGTGATGCGCCTTTGGTATTGACGCGCGTCATTGCTTCTTGCGGTTGTACAACTCCGGAATGGACAAAAGAACCGATTGCTCCAGGGAAAAGCGGTGATGTAAAAATCACATACAATCCAGCCGGCAGACCAGGTGTTTTTGCTAAAGCTATTTCTATCTACAGCAATGGAAAGAAAGGAAGTTTTATCCTGACCATCAAAGGGAAAGTTAAATAAAGAAAGATCTTATTCATTTTACTTATAATAATTCGAGGTTGTCGCAATGATACTAAATCTAAAACAGATTATCGGTACAATCTTCCTGCTTTGCGGAAGCATTGGAATCAGCATGGCTCAAAAGGCTCCTCAGATCAGTGTTGACCAGCAAGTGTTCAACTTCGGATCGATCGAGGAAGCGAAAGGGCTGACTTCGCATGTGTTTACTATCACCAATCAGGGCGACAAGCCTCTTGTTATTACACGTGTCACTGCTTCTTGTGGTTGTACACGGCCTGAATGGACCAAAGAACCGATTGCTGCAGGAAAAACCGGGACACTGAAGGTGACCTATAATCCGAATGGCAGACCGGGACCTTTTTACAAAACGATTACCTTATATAGTAATGCAGAAAAAAGCCGGTATAATGTAGCCATTAAAGGAAATGTAATCCCGAAGGAATTAACTCCCGAATTTACTTATCCGTATGCTATCGGTAATTTAAAACTGCATACCAAGAACGTTCTCTTCAACAACCTGCGGCAAAACGAAAGTCTTGGGGAAAAGATCAGTATCAAGAATGAAGGGAAAACTTCCCTTCAGATTGAGTTCGGTAAAATGCCGGACTTCATTATTGCTGATATGAAACCGACTTCCTTAAAGCCCAACGAGACAGGAGAGATTACCTTCCTGGTAGATGGACGGAAGATCAAGCAGAAAGGTCGTCAGCTGGTTCATCTTCCCCTGACTGTCAAAGCTGTCGGAGAGAAAGAAGTTACGGAAACTGTTGCCTTGGCAGCCAATGTAATTGATGATTTCAGCAAGATGTCTGCCCGGGAAAAAGCCAAAGGTCCGGCTATTCATATATCTGGTACGTTGTTGGACTTCGGGAAATTACCGTCTAAGAAAAACAAGATTCCGTTCTTCAGCAGTAAAATTACCGGAACGGTTGATATTACCAATACCGGAAAATCGGATTTGGTTATTTATAGTTTTACTTCCGACAACGAACATATTTCGATCAGCCGGGGTAAAAAAGAAATCAAACCGGGAGAAACGACAACTTACAAGGTTTCTATTCGTCCGAAAGATGTAAAAGTCCGCTTGGAGGCTTTGGTCAACATCATCAGTAACGATCCGAACGGACCGGTACGCTTATTAAAAGTAACAGCCCATAAATAAATAATACAAGCATGGAACACCCAGAAAACGACGATTTATACAAAGGATTAAAAGTAAATAAAGGTGTAACAGATGTACCGACAGTAAATCCTTATCTCCGGAAACGGGTACAACGCAAACAATATACACCGGCTGAATACGTGGAAGGTATCCTGAAAGGAAACATCACGATTTTAAGTCAAGCGGTAACATTGGTAGAAAGTGCCAAACACGAACACCAGCAAATCGCACAGGAAATCATCGAGAAATGTCTTCCGTATGCCGGAAAGTCTATGCGCATTGGTATTACCGGTGTGCCTGGTGCCGGAAAAAGTACCTCTATTGATGCGTTTGGTATGCACCTGCTCAAGAAAGGTCATAAACTGGCTGTCTTGGCCATCGACCCAAGTAGTGAGCGTTCGAAAGGTAGTATCTTAGGAGACAAGACCCGTATGGAAACTTTATCGAGAGAAAAAGATGCTTTTATCCGTCCTTCTCCTTCGGCAGGTTCTTTGGGTGGTGTTGCCCGCAAGACAAGAGAAACGATCATCTTATGCGAAGCTGCCGGTTTCGATACAGTATTCGTCGAGACAGTCGGCGTTGGTCAGAGTGAAACAGCCGTACATTCGATGGTTGATTTCTTCCTCTTGATCCAATTGGCTGGAACAGGTGATGAATTGCAAGGCATCAAACGTGGTATCATGGAGATGGCAGACGGCATCATCATCAACAAAGCCGACGGCGATAATGTAGATAAAGCCCAAATGGCAGCGGCTCAGTTCCGTAACGCATTGCATCTTTTCCCGCCTACCGAATCAGGCTGGTCGCCCAAAGTACTCACCTACTCCGGTTATTATAACATCGGAGTCAAAGAGATTTGGGATATGGTAGATGAGTACATGGCTTTCACGAAGAAAAACGGCTATTTCGAATATAAGAGACGCGAACAAGCCAAATACTGGATGTACGAAAGTATCAACGATACATTGCGAGATACATTCTACAACAATCCGGCTGTTAGTTCCATGCTCAACCAGACAGAACAACAGGTGTTAGGAAACGAAATCACTCCGTTCATTGCCGCCAAGCGTATGATGGATTTGTTCTTGGAAAATATTTCCAACACAAAGTTACCCTAACACATACTTTTAAATATAGTAGTCTTCGAGACACGGAGTTTATTTATCAAATGATCTCCGTGTCTTTCTTTTTTTATTCCTACATCATCTTTTACTTTTCAGATATATACCTATAAACCAAAAGCTTGTGGTGATTTAAGGACTTCCCCAAAATACTGTTATTCTCGCTATACAAATTTCCGAAATCCACGCTGTAACAAACAGCATCTCTCCTCCTCTCCTACCAGCAACGAATTAAACAGTAATTACTATCTATGGATATATTCGTATATTTCCCGTTATAAACTAATATTTTTATGCCATAAATTAATTAATTCACTAAGGTGATTCAATCAATTCACAATAGTGATTCAATTAATTCACAACTGTGAATTAATTAATTCATATGGGTGAATCAATAAAATCATAGGCAGAAAAATAGGAAATCATAACTGGATTTACAAGAATTCCCAACGACTAAACACGAGTTGATCTTTCTGCGCAAATATTTGGCGATAAAGGATATGATTTCTATCTAAATTCATTTTCACCTTCCGGTAGGAAGAAATATCGGCAAAGCTAAATACTAGTTTTTCGGTATACCCTTTCAAACGTTCCCTTATAGAAGTAACCTTTTCCATTAATGAAGGAATATCGACCTGATCAGTCAACATCAATGGATCAAAACGCCAAACAACATGCCCAAAGCCTAACTCATCGACCAGCCTTTTAAACGTATCAATTCGTTTTTCTACAGAAGGTACACCCTTTTCTAAACCTTCCTTTTCATAATCATTCAACGTATACAGAATATAACAATTAATTTGTTTTTCTTTCAAGATCGTTAAAAATGGAAGCAGAGGAGCCGGATATTTCGACCAAAAAACAATAAATCGCGTATGCTGATAAGACACAAAACTCTTTTTCCCATTAAAAGGATTCATCCAAGCCGAATATCCTCTTTGCAAACGATAGAAAAACCAATCGGCATAGAAAGCCGGAATATCTGTACTTCGGCTAGCAGAAACAATAACAGGAGCTTGGGCATCGGCCCATGTTCCATCATCTCGTACTATTTTCACTTTCGCCCAAGCCACATCCTCAACTAACAATGATTAAGGCTTCTAAAATAGAACGTTTTTCCAAGACACACAATACTTGTCCGGAATTCTTGCAGAAGAAACAGACAACACCCATGCATACCACATTTATAAAGGAGGCATAAATATAAAAGGATGTCACTTACCATCAAGTAACATCCTTTTATAAGTAGCGCATCCGGGAATCGAACCCGGGTTTCAGCCGTGAGAGGGCCGCGTCCTAGGCCACTAGACGAATGCGCCATTTGTTGTCCTTAAGACAGTGCAAAAGTAAAGATTTATTTTAATCCGACAAATAGTTTTGCAAAAAAATTATTTCTCTTACCTTTGTAAGTCGTTAGGTATAATATATAACTAACGTGGTAATTAATAGAAAACATTACTAATACCAGTTTAATAAACAACTAATATTATGGCAGAACAAAAAGAAAAACTTTTCTCTGAATTCGAACCCGTTTCAACCGAAGCATGGGTTGCGAAAATCACGGCCGACCTGAAAGGCGTTCCGTTTGAGAAAAAGCTTGTTTGGAAAACAGGTGAAGGCTTCAATGCCAATCCGTTCTATCGTTTGGAAGATCTGGAAGGTCTGAAAACGACAACAGCTCTTCCGGGTGAATTCCCGTATGTACGTGGTACTAAAAAAGACAATGACTGGAAAGTACGCCAGAACATCGAAGTAACTTGCTTCAAAGCGGCGAATGAAAAGGCATTGGACATTCTGAACAAAGGTATTACCTCGTTGGGCTTTATCATCAAAGGTGATGAAGTAAGCGCTGAAAACATCGCTACTTTGCTTGATGGTATCTGTCCGGCTTGTGTTGAACTTAACTTCAAGACTTGCAACTGCAAAGCAGCCAAGTTGATTGAAATCTTAGCGGCTTATTTCGCTTCTAAAGGTGTGGATGTTGAGAAGTGTGAAGGTTCTGTTAACTACGATCCGTTCAAGAAACCGCTTATCAAAGGTCGTAAGAATGAAAACTGGGTAGAAGGTGCCAAGGCTGTATTAGAAGCTGCCAAAGCTCTTCCGAAATACAAAGTTTTGGCTGTTAATGCATTCGAACTGAACAATGCAGGAGCTTATATCGCTCAGGAATTAGGTTTCGCATTGGCTTGGGGTAATGAATTATTAGCAAAACTGACCGATGCCGGTTGCAACGTAGATGAAGTAGCCAAGAGAATCAAATTCAACTTTGGTATCAGCTCTAACTATTTCATGGAAATTGCGAAATTCCGTGCAGCTCGTTGGTTATGGGCAGAAATCGTTGCTGCTTACAAACCGGCTTGCGAATGTGCTTGCAAGATGGCTGTTCATGCTCAGACTTCAAAATGGAACATGACTATTTATGACGCACATGTAAACTTGTTGCGTTCACAAACTGAAGCCATGTCTGCTGCTATCGCAGGTGTTGACTCAATCACAGTTCGTCCGTTCAACGAAGCATACGAAACTCCGGATGACTTCTCTGAACGTATCGCACGCAACCAGCAGTTATTATTGAAAGAAGAATCTCACTTCGACAAAGTAGTTGATCCGGCTGCCGGTTCTTATACAGTTGAAGTATTCACCAACTCAATTGCAGACGTTGCTTGGAAACTGTTCTTGGAAACAGAAGAAAAAGGTGGTTTCGGTGCACAGGCTAATGCCGGAGAAATCCAGGCTGCTGTCAACGCATCCAACGAAGCTCGTCATAAAGCTGTAGCAACTCGCCGTGAAACCTTACTGGGTACAAACCAGTTCCCGAACTTCACAGAAGTAGCTGCAGAAAAGATCAAGAAAGAAGAAGGCGCATGCTGCTGCCAGAACAAAGAAGGTCACAGCTGTGGCGAACCGGAAATTGCAGCATTGAACTTTGCCCGTGGCGGTTCAGAATTTGAAGCCTTGCGTCTGGCTACTGAAAAGAGCGGAAAGACTCCGAAAGCATTCATGCTGACAATCGGTAACTTGGCTATGCGTTTGGCTCGTTCTCAGTTCTCTTGCAACTTCTTCGCTTGCGCAGGTTACAAGACAATTGATAACTTAGGATTTGATACTGTTGAAGCCGGAGTAGAAGCTGCAGTCAATGCAGGTGCCGACATCGTCGTTTTGTGTTCTAGCGATGATGAATATGCTGAATTAGCACCAGCTGCATTTAAAGCGCTGAACGGCCGTGCTCAATTCGTAGTAGCAGGTGCTCCTGCTTGCATGGAAGACCTGAAAGCTCAGGGTATTGATCAGTTTATTAATGTAAAGAGCAATGTATTGGAAACATTGCAGGCTTTCAATGCTAAGTTAGGTATTTAAAAATCCAAAAGACAATGAGACCAAATTTTAAAGACATAGATATTAAAAATGCCGGCTTCGCTGCTACAAATGCAGCTGAATGGGCAAAGGCCAATGGCATTGAAGCCAATTGGAAAACACCGGAACACATCAACGTGAAACCGGTCTATACAAAAGAAGACTTGGAAGGTATGGAACACCTGAACTTCGTATCTGGTATTCCTCCTTATCTGCGTGGTCCGTACAGTGCCATGTATCCATTGCGTCCTTGGACAATCCGCCAGTATGCAGGTTTCTCTACAGCTGAAGAATCAAATGCTTTCTATCGCCGTAACTTGGCTTCAGGACAGAAAGGTTTGTCTGTAGCATTCGACTTAGCTACTCACCGTGGATATGATGCTGACAACGAACGTGTAGTAGGCGACGTTGGTAAAGCAGGTGTTTCTATCTGTTCTGTTGAAAACATGAAAGTTTTGTTCGATGGTATTCCTTTGAACAAGATGTCAGTTTCAATGACAATGAACGGTGCTGTACTTCCGGTAATGGCATTCTACATCAATGCAGGTTTGGAACAAGGTGCTAAATTGGAAGAAATGGCTGGTACAATCCAGAATGATATCCTGAAAGAATTCATGGTGCGTAACACATATATCTATCCACCTGAGTTCTCAATGCGTATCATCGCTGATATCTTCGAATATACTTCACAGAAGATGCCGAAGTTCAACTCTATCTCAATCTCTGGTTACCACATGCAAGAAGCAGGTGCAACTGCTGATATTGAAATGGCTTATACTTTGTGCGACGGTTTGGAATATCTTCGTGCTGGTGTAAATGCAGGTATCGATATTGATGCATTCGCTCCTCGTCTGTCATTCTTCTGGGCAATCGGTATGAATCACTTCATGGAAATTGCCAAGATGCGTGCAGCTCGTATGTTGTGGGCTAAGATCGTTAAGAGTTTCGGTGCCAAGAATCCGAAATCATTGGCTTTGCGTACACACTGCCAGACTTCTGGTTGGTCACTGACAGAACAGGATCCGTTCAACAACGTAGGTCGTACTTGTATCGAAGCAATGGCAGCAGCTCTTGGTCATACACAGTCTTTGCATACCAATGCATTGGACGAAGCAATTGCTTTGCCGACAGACTTCTCTGCTCGTATTGCCCGTAATACTCAGATCTACATTCAGGAAGAAACAAAAGTCTGCAAGCAGATTGACCCGTGGGGTGGTTCTTACTATGTAGAATCTCTGACAAACGAACTGGTACAAAAAGGTTGGGCGTTGATCCAGGAAATCGAAAGTATGGGCGGTATGGCAAAAGCTATCGAAACAGGTCTGCCGAAGATGCGTATCGAAGAAGCAGCTGCTCGTACTCAGGCTCGTATCGACTCAGGTATCCAGACAATTGTTGGTGTTAACAAATATCGTCTGCCGAAAGAAGATCCGATCGATATTCTGGAAATCGATAACACAGCCGTTCGTAACGAACAGATCGAACTGTTGAAGGAATTACGTGCTAATCGTGACGAAGCTGCCGTACAGAAAGCTTTGGCTGATATCACAGAATGTGTTAAGACAAAGAAAGGCAACTTGTTGGAATTGGCAGTAAAAGCAGCCGGTTTACGTGCTTCTTTGGGTGAAATCTCTGACGCTTGCGAAGCTGTTGTAGGACGTTATAAAGCAATCATTAGAACTATTTCAGGCGTGTACTCATCAGAAACTAAGAAAGACGCGGACTTTGAAAAGGCTTGCCAGTTAACAGCCGAGTTCGCTAAGAAAGAAGGTCGTCAGCCACGTATCATGATCGCTAAGATGGGTCAGGACGGACACGACCGTGGTGCAAAAGTTGTTGCAACGGGTTATGCAGACTGTGGTTTCGACGTAGATATGGGACCGTTGTTCCAGACTCCGGCAGAAGCTGCTCGCCAGGCTGTTGAAAACGACGTTCACGTAATGGGTGTTTCTTCATTGGCTGCAGGACACAAGACATTGGTTCCGCAAGTAATCGAAGAACTGAAGAAGTTAGGTCGTCCGGATATCATCGTCATTGCCGGTGGTGTAATTCCTGCTCAAGATTATGACTTCTTATATAAGGCTGGTGTTGCAGCCATCTTTGGTCCGGGTACTTCTGTTACCAAAGCTGCTTGCCAGATCATGGAAATCTTGTTGGGTGAATAATTTTATTCTCTAAATCAATAGCCCCGCCAGACAAAGAAGAATTGTTTGGCGGGGTTTATTTTTATACGAAGTCATAGCTATTATTTCTCTATATTCCTTATATTTGCCAAAACAAAACCCTACAATATGAAAAAAGAATTCGGAAAATGGTTAATGGATATAGCCAAGTATCTAATGACAGTTGCTATATTGTCATCTATTATTACAGATATGGATAAAACATGGTTATACTATCTGTCTTTATTATTTTTTATAGTATTAATCCTTGTATTCGGTTTGTGGCTGATACGAGATAAAAAGGAAGGAGTATAATATGCTAACAATCATGAGTTGTATTACACTTTTAATTATAGCGATTACAGGTGTTCTTTACTTCAATTATCAAGACAAAAAAGAAGAGAAGAATAAACAGTCTAAATAAATAGCACCACGGTATCAGGATATATTTCGATGCCGTGGTGCTATTTTTATTCCAATATCTCAGACAAACATTCTTCTGAGAATTTTCTATAAGGATAAACCTCCTATCCTTTCCACTCTACCCATACAGAAACTTCTGTATAGATATGTTTGTAACGGATTATCAGATGATATTCAGAACCAACACTATACAGAGAGGCAGCCCTTAGCTTTAACTGTTTTCCTTCAACAGCATAAGTAAGTTCCTCCTGAGCTTTTCCTAACAAATCGATTTCAATATCTCCCGGATGAGAAGAAGGTAAATCAACCACTAACGGAGTTTGTTCGTCGATAGAAGCCAGATAAGGATCCAACCAGATCGTTCCCAGTGAAGTTCCCCAAACCGGTAGTTGTCCTTCTGATGGTTTACCCAGTAAGAAACGGACATTAGCTCCGGTAATACTGTCACCCCGCTGAATCCAGGAGTCAACAAATACCCGATAAACTGATGCAGACTCAGCAATAGCTAACTGTCCGGATTCTTCAAATTCTAATATGTCATCGACATCACAGATCACATAACCATTTCCCGGTTGTACGGCTACTTGTGGAGCCATATTTATGAAATCCGGCATCTCAATATCTCCAATACCGGATTTCTTTCCCATGTCGAAAATAGGGAAACGGTTACTATGGAAATTCCTCTCACCCGTTATATATACATCCGAATTACCCAGCAAGGTCTTTCCGTTCCTTTCGTCCATCATATACAAGGTTGCCGTGCCTTCCGGAAACAATTCTTCCTCACTCAGATCATCCGAACACGAAAAACAGGCCATTAGCCAAGACAAGGCCACCCAAATAACAAGATTACGCTTCATCATACTCTTTCCTTTTTAGTTTATCAAATTCTTTTTCTGATGAAGAGTCCTGCAATTCGGATTTATCACTATAACGACCGATACCTTTTAATAATTATTTAGAAATGATCAGTTTCCCCGATAAGTAGAATATCCGAAAGGAGAAAGAGTTATCGGTACATGATAATGCTTATCATCCTTGATCTCGAACACCACTTCGATAAAAGGATAAAAAGAATCTTGCTGTTGTGCCTCAAAATAAGGAGCTGTTTCATACGTCAGCTTATAAATACCCTGATGATTGGTTCCATCTTCCGGCAAGAAGTCCTTTACCCGACCATTGATATCCGTTGTTTTCTCAGCTACCTGAATCCATGTATCAGTCTTAGTTTCCAACTTTGACAGGCGAATCTTTACATCTGCAGCCGGAGCTCCTTTATTAATATCTAAAATATGACTCGATAATTGATAAGAGACTTCTTGCCCCCAGCCGAACTGAGCCAACATAGCCAACGTTAGCATCATAAAAATCTTCTTCACACACATAACTTTTACAATTAAAATAAACGGTTTAATAAATAATTCCAGGTAAGAATTTACAATCCACTCTCACAAGAAGAACAGAACGGGGGAATAAATAGTTATGTATTGAAGCGTTAATCTCTACTTAAAAGTCGTTATATCCAGAATTATTCTAACTTTGCGTACAGACTAATTACAAAGATTATGAACATCAAGAATAGCTTGACCGAATTGATTGGTCATACGCCGTTACTGGCTCTTCACCGTTGGGCGAAACAACAGCAATTGGTAGCCGAAATCGTTGCCAAAGTAGAATATTTCAATCCAGGAGGAAGTGTAAAAGATCGGGTTGCCCTTTCGATGATTACCGATGCCGAAGAAAAAGGATTGTTAAAGCCTGGCGCCCTCATCATCGAACCAACCAGTGGAAATACCGGTGTCGGATTAGCTTGGGTTGCTTCGGTAAAAGGATACAGATTAATTCTGACTATGCCCGAAACCATGAGCCTGGAACGCCGTAATTTACTGAAAGCTCTCGGAGCTGAACTAGTTCTCACCCCTGGAAGTGAAGGAATGGGCGGTGCCATCCGCAAGGCGCAGGAAATACAAGCGGCAACACCCGGTTCGTTGATCTTACAGCAGTTTGAGAATCCGGCCAATCCGCTTGCACATGAACGCACCACGGCCGAAGAAATCTGGCAAGATACCGACGGAAAAATCGATATCTTTGTGGCCGCTGTCGGTACAGGCGGAACACTAACCGGAACAGCCCGCGGATTAAAGAAGAAGAATCCGAATATCCGGATCGTAGCTGTCGAACCAGCCGGATCACCCGTCCTATCCGGAGGAAAAGCCGGTCCACATAAAATACAAGGTATCGGAGCTGGATTCATTCCTAAGATTTTAGATACGAGTCTAATTGACCAAATTATTCCTGTTACCGACGAAGACGCCATGCGTACCAGTCGTGAATTATCTGCTACCGAAGGTTTATTGGTGGGTATATCATCCGGAGCTGCAGCTTTCGCCGCCCGAGAAATAGCAAAAGATGAAGCTAATCAGGGAAAACGCATTGTTGTTTTATTGCCTGATACCGGCGAACGTTATCTCTCTACGGAGTTGTTTCAACACACTTAAAAGATTAGAGGACTGTTTAACAGCTATATTTTCACCTACTTAAAAAGGAAATATGACATGTGAATTCATCACAACACATATCATATTTCCCTTTGGGAATATATTGAAAATTTAATGATCTTGTATTCTATTTTGCAGTATAAACATAATTAAAACGTCCACCAGGAGCAACATCCCCATTTATATAAAAATCCATAATATTCCCTTCATCTTGTAAGTTATCACTCCATTTAAATTCAAAATCTAACTGATCAGTTAACCCCAATATTGATTTTTCAACTTCAATCTCCAATCTATTCCCACTCACAACAAATTTTCCGTTTCCAATATTTGTCCACATCCATTTTCCTTTTATATTTTTTTCAATCGTAACCAATCCATTTTCTGGGGAAATACGATTAATGACCAAATCATATCCATACCAACCAGTCTGTTTGTTTCGATCAACATCAATAAAAAGGAGCATCCAATTTGGATCTTTAATTGAAGTCAAAGGTTGATCAGTTTCTACATAAAAATAAATATTTTTATTATCACGAGCTACTTTTGCTCCAATTATATCATTTCTCCCAGTTTTATTTACGTAATAAGTATCATTTCGTCCTGGATGATCTCGATGCAAAGTATTTCCTCGATAAGAAGCAAAATAAGGCCTTACATCATCCCATTCTCCCTCTTTACCAATACAGATGGATTTTTGAGGAGATACAACATCCGGTTTAGAGACTCCTTTAAACCGTCTAACGTTATTCACTAATTGTAAATAATAAACATCTCCTTTATCGCCCCACCCTTTGTTAGGCTCAATATCTCGACTACAATTCCAATTATATTGATCTACAAAAGAAAATGGTTTTCCAGTCCAACCATCTTTCTCTAGCCACATACCAGCTATGTATTCGTTCCATCCAGTTACAAAAATTAATTCTGGATCTAACCCAAGTGCATAATCCCACTGTTCTTGAAAATTCCAACCATACAAATAGCCATCAATTCGTGGATCAAACCCTTTAGTCTCAGTATAATTACGACCATATGCATTAGGCAAATTAAATGCACTACAATGCCCTTTACTTTCAGGATTAGTATTTTGAGCGACACCAACAGTTACTTCTTCATAACCGCCTGTTGTTTTAACATATCCATGCTGAGGATACACTTCTAACCATCCCCACTGATCGTTACGAGTAGGTCCATTCACGTAATCAGGTTGTCCAGGACGGAATGTAAAAAATTGAGCGATCTCTTGGTCAATTGGGTCATTGGTTAAATTATCTGGATAAGCCATGATACAAGGTTTTCCTTTCCAATTAAACCATAAATTTTTATAACGTCCCGTCTTATAAATATCTTCATACAATTTTCTTAAAGAAACCAAAGAATTGGGTACAGCCCCAAAAGGGAGCATAAATGCTATTTTAGGAACTTTTACTCCATCCTTCATAGCAGATTCCCAAGTTTTCATTAAAATCTCATAAGAATCTTTCCAAGTAAATGAACCATTTGTACAATCGAAAAAGACCGCATCTATACCGGCATCAGCCAACAATTCTGCATGTTTACGAAGAACCCATGGATCCGTAGTGCGATAATATCCCATCAAGGGTTGTTCCCAATAGAAAAAACCAGGTTTTTTATCGCCCCATGCCGGATGATTATAATCTGCCATAGCTTCCGGATATTGACGAACTATTTCCGTAATATTTTTAACAGGGTAATTTGTATCATCACTCCCCTGGTGCCATGTCCAGTAAAAAATCGCAACATATTTATTCTCCCTTTTTGCCAATGCTTCTGAATAATCTATGACCTTACGTCCTAAAGCATCAGTGGCAGCCCATTGATCACTATTCACCAACTGTTGGGATTGCATATTTATATACATTCCACAACAACATAATATACATATTATTCTCTTAAATAACTCTTTCATCTTTTCCAAATATAACGATAATTAAAACGACGATTGGGAGCTGCGTCCCCTTCAATAAAAGCAATAGGATCAATTAATTCAGTAGCTGGATTATCCGCCCATTTGAAATCCAAAACAAAAGAATCATCTTTAAGTCCCAATAAATCCCGATCAATTGCTAATTCCATACATTTATTCCCTTTTCTATAAGCAATATCTCCAACATTCATCCAAGAGTCTGATTTATGATCATATTTCATTATAGTTGTTTTCTGTCCATCTATAACATGTTTATTAATCAAATAATCATAACCATACCAACCTGTTTCCACGTTTTTATCAACATCAATAAACAACATCATCCAATTTTCATCATTAAAATCCGTTAAGATATCAGCCGTTTCCACAAAAAAATAAATATTATCTTCATCTACAGCAACCTTTGAACATATAATATCGTTACGTCCAGTTGTATCTATATATTGATAACCTCCATATCCTTTATAATTTCTATGGACAATATCACCTCTTGTATCTCGATATTCTACCAAAACATCTTCCCAATCTTTAAATGATCCATCGATTTTTATATTGACAAATCCCTTGCATTCAGGGATACTTCGAACTCCCTTATAACGACGAATATTTTGAACCATTTGCATGTAATAATTATCAGTATATCCGCCTTTCATCGGTTGAATCGTACGATTAAATTCTGCATTATATTGATCAACAAAATAAAAATTACTTTTCCGATTCAAAAATGTAGTTGGCCCAGGAGACTCAGAGCCAGGAGCCTTTCCTCCAACATATTTACCCGCAGTCCACTCGTTCCAATCGTTTAAAAATAAAAAATCCGGATCATTTGCCAATGCTTCATCCCATCTTTGCTGAAAATAAATGCCATAAGCTGTAGGATTATTTACCGTTTTCCCTAACCAAGGGACATAGGAAGAAAGTGGCATGTCGTATTCATTCAACTTTGGCTCTTTATTTTCTCGAGTCCAAGATTTACCAACAACCGAAATTGGATGCTGAGCAGGAGTAACAGCCATTTGTTCCTTCAGACCTTTGTGAGTTGCTACTAAATCTGCTGGATTTAACAGACAAACACGATCATCTCCCAAATCATAACCAAAACTCCAATTATCTTCAGTACCGACATAACGTTCTCCTGCCCATTCATAATATCCCCACCACATATTGCGTAACGTAAAAAAATCTTTTACTTCTTGTGTATAATCAGTATAAAATTCGTCTACATAATCTTTATCTAGGTAATGTTGGTGTGTTGGATCTGTCAAAGCTTTCGGATCATAATGTGGATTGGGATTTTTTACCCCTCCACCATTTGCATCTACAAAAGGTTTGCTATTATATAACAATAAAGGCTTACTATCCCAATAAAACCATAAGTCTTTATATTTTCCTTCTTTATATATTTTGTCATATAAATCTTGAACAACGGTAATCACTGGGCCATTAAATGCCCAAAAACAGAATTGAGGAACTTTGTTACCTTCTTCTTTCATCTTAAGCATCGTAGAAAATAAAGCCTCCCATTCATCCCAATAACGGACAGCATTGGTTACATCCAGGACTAATACATCTACTCCAGCATCAGCTAACATAGAAATATCTTTCTGAATAACATATGTGTCACGACTTAAGAAATAGCCTAACTCAGGCTCACCCCAATGATATGAGCTTTCAGTCCATACAGGATTTGTACCATCGAGCCTTGCCATAGGATCCTCTCGCAAAACCTTAGTAACATCACCGTTATAAGGAGCTCTTAAATTAGCTAATCCATCAGAATGCCAAGTGATATAAAAAATTCCTACGACTCTACGTTTATCCGTCTTTACTTCCCCAACATCTTCTTGTTCAGGCATAGTTCTTCCTAAAGCATCAGTTGCAACCCATGTATCTGAATAAATATCCCACTCAAGATTATCAGATATCATTCCTATATTCTTCCGACTACTACAGGCCATCAACAAACTTTCCAAAAGAATACCCAAGACAACCCATTTAATATATTTCATAATTCATCTTTCCTTAATTTATTATTTTACTATTCCAAACATGATCAATTCTACAAAAATCTCCTTTACATAAATTTAGCGAAGAGGCTATAAGTTAGTACAACTTACGCCCTCCTTCGCTTTATTTTACACTATTCAAAATGTATATTCTTTAATTTAATAGTTAAACCAGCTTTTGTACCAAGATCAAATCTCATAAAGTCACCAGCATTACCCATCCAAGAATGCTGAGCCATAGCCTCGGTATAATCGTATCGGAATGTTTGCCACTCTCCTGTATTATTTTCAGGCACTTCTACTGAAGTAGAACGTCCTCCTGCAGCACCCCCACCTGCATCACACCAGAACAACTCTAAAGTAAAGGATTCTGTCGATTGATAACGAAATACCAATACTTTTCCTGCGATTGAATTGTGCATACCATAACAATTAATATTTGGATCACCCCCAAAGGTAACAAAAGTATATTCATACACATTATCTGGATTATCTTGGGTAAATGATACCTGATTAGCACCTGTTCCAAAAGTAATATAATCCACATCGTCATATACTATATCATCTGGATCAATGAGAGGAGTTACCTCAAAAGTATGAGGATCTGTCTCACCTTCATCCCCATCATTTTTGGCCACAATAGTCAAAACCGTAGTTTTTGTTATTCCTGCTAAAACATAACTACCAGTAACACCAGCATCAATTTCTACTTCTATGTTCTCCCCTTCCCTATTAACATAAAAAACTTTTAACTTTACAGAAACTCCTGTTTCATTCACCCAAGAAATCCTTGCCCCAGAAGATATTGGATCTACTGTAATAGTTTCAATAACATAATTCATTGCTTCTTGAGTATTTTGAGGTATACCAGATATTTCAACTGCAGATGAAATTACTCCAGAATAACCAACTGAACGTAAATTAAACACATGCTCATTCGTATCGGTAAATCCTCCTACAGTTGTTTCACCCAAGCCATCTTCATTTATATCATATTTACTAACTTTCTTCCTTACTTCCTTTCCTCCTGAATCTTTATATGTAATTAAAACATAATAAAAATCCTCATTATCTGGGTTCTCCCAATTCAAAATAACAGATCCAATAAAAGAAGTACTAGTAACATTCGATACAGGTTCTATTTTAGAATCATTTTTCCCATCATCCTCAGTACATGAAAAAATGGAGATAAGTAAAAATGAAATCAGAAATGCAATATTTTTTTTCATACTACTTATTCTTTTTATTAATTACCATCCTAAATTTTGCCAATCATCACCAGTTAATCTCTCCATTTTATCAACTTCAGTAACATCTAATGGATAAAATAGATAACGATCTTCATAAGAAGCACGATCATTAAAACGAAAACGCTGATAACTCAAAGAACCATCTTCTTTTCGTACAATACGCATACCTGTTACAAAACGCTCCGTTTCACTCAGAATCTTCCAACGACGCACATCAAAGTAACGCAAAATTTCCATCGCATATTCTATACGACGTTCATTACGATATTTCTTCTGAAATTCATCTGCACTCATGCCTGATTCAAATCTAGGCATTCCCACACGAGCTCTAACCACATTAATTGCATCACATGCACTCAACGAAATGCCATTACCCAAATCAATTTGTTTGTCAGGGCCATAAACCTGATAAGCTGTTTCTGCAAAATTATAATATAGTTCAGGTAAACGGAAAATACGCATGTATCCATCTGAATTACTATATCGATTAGAATTAAAATGTGCATACTTATGCATATAGTATCCTGTTCGTGTATACATCTTACTTGTCGTAGATATACCTTCAGTTCCCCCCTCGAATGTTTCTATTTTCTGATCGCTTGAACCATCTAATTTGCGAAGTGCCCCATTATAATAAATAGTTGCATAAAAACGAGGGTCACGACCTTCATATGGATTATTTTCATCATATCCCGAATTAGGATTAATAATAGGCTTCAAATGATCTACATCGTCATAGCCTAAAATAGGGGCTAATCCATTGGCCATTTCATAAGCATCTACCAAATCCTGAGTAGGACATGGACCAGCTTTAGTCATACCTTCAGTCGTAGGCAATCCAGCATCCGACCATGCGCTAACTTGAGTTCCACCATAAATTGTTTCTTTATCAGTAGCTCCTAAATCATTGGGATTATACAAAAAATAATATGCATATGCATTATGATAATCATCGGTTGTAGTAAACAAAGTATACCCATGATTTAAACACTGTGATAATGCGTCTCCAGTAATTTGAACTGCTTGTTCTATAGTAAAAGTACCGTCATCAAATAATGGACTTACGGCAAATGTAATAGCCTGTGACTTTATTGCATAAGCAACTGCTCGAGTCATCATATTCCACTGATTGCTCATCATTCGCCATGGAAAATCTTCACTTTCAGCAGTTGCTAATGCCGTATCACAATCCGACAATATTTGTGTAACAATTTCACCTATTGAAGCCTTTTTATCTTGAGCATAATCATAATCTGCAGACCTGGATTCTAAAACTAAAGGAACTTGTCCATAACGCTTAAAAAGCTCTAAATAATAAAATGCCCGTAAAACATAAGCCTGAGCTTTCCAGCCTATTTTTTCCGCATCTGTAACGTAAGCCGTGGCTTCATCAATATTAGCTATAAAAACATTACAACGACGAATTCCTTGATAATAATTTCCCCATGGAGAACCATCTAAAATATAAGAAGCAAAATTCGTTGCATTTACTCCTCCATTATACCAATAATCATATCGTGAACCAGGAGTAATATCATCACTATCTTCTGCATCATCTGTAAATGAACCTGCTTCTAAATAAGGGCTTGGCAAAAATCCATAACAACCATTTAAATAGCCACGAGTACGATTTCTGTCAGTAAAAACCTCAGCCATCGTAATAGATCCGTCAGACTTTAAATCCAAATCATCATTACAAGAGGTTACAAATAGCTCGCTAACCAACAATAAGGAAAAAAATATAAATTTATTCATATGAATATTCTTTTATGTGTGCAACTTTTTAAAATTGAGCTTTAACTCCAATACTATACATGCGATAAGTAGGAAAATCTGCATAAGATCCTTCTGGCCCAAAATCGTCAGACTTCATGTTATCTATTGTAAACAGATTTTGACCACTCAGAACAATTTTCAAATCTTTAGCATGAAGAACTTTCTTAAATCGTTCAGGAAGTGAATAGGAAACCTCTAAATTCTTTAATCTCAAATAAGAACGATCATAGAGGAAAAAGTCACTTGCCTGATGATTGGTTGAAGTCGTTGTGGATAATGCTGGATATAATATTTCCTCATCGTTATTCCAACGATCTTGAGTCCAAGCCTTTAAATGATTTGAACCAAAGACTCCTTCATAGCTGGTTTCATAAACGCCTATTCCATTCATAATAGAAGAATATTTTCCAACTCCTTGAAAGAGAAAGGACAATTCAAAATTCTTATACTGAAAACCACCAGAAATACCATAATAATAACGAGGTAAGTCTCCATTTCCAATTGGAGCTTGATCCCGTTCATCAATTATTCCATCACCAGTCAAGTCCTTATATTTTAGATCTCCTAACCGAGGAGTACCAAAATCATAAGTCAACCCACTGTTATCTATTTCACCTTGGAAATTGAACATGCCATTACCGTTACTATAATCAACTAAATAACCAAAAGCTTGTCCATAAGGAAATCCTTCCGTACGATAGGGATAAGCATAATCATTTCCCTTCGGGGTCTCACCACAATAAATAACCTTATTTTCGTTATAACTTACAAAGCCACCTAAATATACTGACCAATCTTTATTTAAACGTTTAGCATAATTCAACTCAACTTCATATCCTTTATTCTCATATTTTGCTATATTAGTATTTGGAAACATACTCAACGAAATACCTTGATAAGAAGGGACATTCACTGTAGAGTTTGTAACTCCATTAATCGTCTTATCTTTAAATAAATCAATAGAAATACTCAGTTGATTGAAAAGTCCAAAATCCAAACCTAAATTAGCTTTCCTTACTTTTTCTGCTACCAAATTTGGATTACCAAATGAGGATTCCTGTGTCAGATATTGCAAATAAGATATTGAACCACCACCAGCAAAAGATACCCGATCATCATATGCATATCTACCTAATCCTAAATTATCATTTCCAGTCAAAGCATAGGAAAAACGAGGTTTCAATAAAGTCAACCACGGAGCTTTTTCTTTCATAAACGCTTCATTAGATATGATATAAGCCACAGAAACGCCTGGTGTTGTCAAATAACGACACCCACGAGCAAACTGATCCGATCCAGAATATCCTACATCGAATCGTATGGCATAACGGTTATCATAGTCATATTGAACTTCTAAACCTGAAGAAAAACGATTATAATCATAACTTGCCTCATTCTTAGTAAATCCTTGTAAAATAGAAAAAGCAGTTGCCTTTACATGATGTTTACCAAAGTCCCGAATATAATCTATACTACCATGATATGACATATAACTATACAAATCAACAATCTTAGAATAAGCCAATTCTGTATTTTCAGTCGTTCCTTGTTGAACAAACGACAACTCATCCCAATTCCCAGATCTTCTATAACGAGCATAATTCTGCGTAGTTCCCATTGATGCAGTTATATAAGAGAGATAGCCTACTTTGCCTGAAATACTTAATCCAGGTGTTAGGAAAGACATATCTAATTTTAATCCAAATTGAGAATAAATATTTGTATTCGTCTGATTATAATAGCCACTCCGGTTTAACATACCGTAAGGTGATTTATCCATTCGTTCAGTGACTGTTACTTCCCCTCCCGGATCAATTACATTTCCTGCATCATCATAAATTGGAGGTGTTACAGGACCATATAATGTAGGAGGCGTCATAAATAAAGCTTCATAAATTTGTTCATTACCACTTTGTGTATTACCAAAAGGGTCATGTCTCTTTTCAATATTCCCAGCCATATTTAAGTGACCACTTAAATATTTGTTTAACTTGACATCAACATTGGCTCGAACATTTAATTTATATAATTCGTTATTTGAATTATATTCCGTCTGATCTGTTTTCCATAATCCACCTTGTCGTGTCAGATTAACATTCGTATAATACTGAACCTGATCAGTACCACCAGTAACACTAACACCTGCTCTCTGCATTTGTGAAATATTACGCATAAACATTGAACACCAATCATTATTGGGATACAAAGAATTATTACCAGCCTTAAATTGTTCTATTTGCTGATCAGTAAAATAATAATTAGAACCTAGCCCATCATTATAGGCCGCTTGATTACGCAAAGTCGCATAAGTAGCAGAATTAATAAAAGTCGGTTTCGTTATTGCCTGTTGTAAAATTTCATCTACCATAATATCCACTTTAGGCTTTCCTTTGATACCTCGTTTCGTCGTGATAACAATAATTCCCCGAGCACCTTGGATTCCATATAAAGCTTGTGAAGCACCATCTTTTAATACAGAAATCGATTCAATATCCATAGGGGAAATACGATACAACAAATCATGAGCATAGTTATCATAATAGATACCATCAATAACTATTCCAGCGCCAGTCCCATGCATAGCCGAATATCCACGAACATATAAACTAATATCTTCAGATGCTGGTTGCCCAGAATTCTCAACTGTTAACAAGCCTGATAATCGACCTTCCATAACACCCTGCAAACGAGTATATAATGATTTCTCTAAAGTTTCCCCCTTAGCTACTGATATTGAGCCTGAAAATGTCTCTCTCTTTTGAGTTGTATGCCCTAGATAAAGGGTTTCATCCAAACATTGAACATCTTCCTGCATAACAACATTAAATTCTTCACCAGCATACTTCAATGTTTTATAACCTAACAAAGAAAATGATAACATTTCATTCTTGTCTGCTTGAATTACAAACCGACCAGATACATCTGTAATACCTAAGTTTCGCCCTTGAGCAGAGGATATAATTACACCAGACAAAGGCTGACCATATATATCTTTTACCGTTCCTTCTATTTGTGATGCCACTTGTTGAGCTTGAATATAATAAGCAAAGCTTAAGCAGCCCAGAACGACTGTCACTATCTTTTTATTCATAATCGTATTCTTAGTATAATTAACAATTTATCACCATCCTGGATTTTGCCAGTTTTCACCAGTAATTGCCAAAACATTATTAACCTCATTGAGAGGAATAGCAACTTTCAAATACTTATTTGTATAGCATTGCCGTTCATTTCCATTCACTTGCATTCGTCCATATGTATATGAACCATCTTCATTTCGAGTAATTTTAGCAGCTGTCACCCAACGATCGGTTTTAGCTAAGTCACCGTCTGGCTCACTCCAACGACGAACATCAAAATAACGAAAACCTTCTAATGCCAATTCTACTCTTCGCTCATTGTGAATACGTAAACGAAGCTGATCTTTGGATAGAGTAGTTGGCAATTCAGGCATGCCTACTCGAGCACGAATCTCATTCACAGCATCTCTTGCTTCGTCTAAATGATTTGCCTCACAAGCAGCTTCCGCAAAATTCAAAATTACTTCTGCCAACCGGAAAGCTTTAAAACGAGCACCTACTAAAGTATTATTATTTCCACAAGTAGGATGCAGAAATTTACGCTCATAATATCCTGTTCTCGTCACAGCCCTACCGCTACTAGCAGTTCCTGTTTTAGGTTCCCCTACCCATGTAGCTATAATTCGTGTACGATTTCCCATTGGCGCTGGATAATTTTCATAGCATCCTGGTTCTTCTTCGAATTGCCAGTAAGCATATCGTTTTGAGCCATTATAATAAATCGATGCATAAAAACGAGGATCTCTATTTTCATACGGATTCTGCGGATCATAGAGAGTATTATCTTGATTATAATTAGGTATCAGATGAGTTTCTTCATCCTGATAAGGTTTCTCCAAATTTAAAATAGGCTGACCATCTATGGTTTCATAACTGTCTACCAGCTCCTGCGAAGGGCAAGTACCCGTCTTATAACCATCTTGAGCTCCTATTCCATCAATATTCCATATATTTCCCTGCGCATCAGCCGTCTGATATATAGTTTCCTTATCTGATGGCGTGGCAGAATAAGCTGCTGACTCACAAAAATATTCATGATATAACGCTGCATATTCATTAGGGACATATGCAGTTTCTGCATAATACACATTTGGAATGTTCAACTGTTTATATAATTCATATCCATTGTTACGTAAATTCTCCAATGATTGCTTAGTTATATTATAAGCTTCTTGCCAATAATCATTTCCTTCATTATATAAAGGACTTGCTGCATACAAAATCATACGTGCCTTGATTGCTTCCGCCAATGCTTTGGTCACACGACGTTCCTCACTACTCGTAGTAATACGCCACGGTAATTCAGAACTAGCCAATGCCACATCACAATCTTCTATAATAAATTTTACGACCTCATAATAAGAAGATCTAGTGACTGATGAGAAATCTTGATCAAAGTCATATGGTTCACGAATAATCGGCAGTCCACATCCAAACCAACGTAAAAGTTCAGAATAATAGAATGCTCTTAATAAATGAGCTTCAGCCCGCCAACGGTTTCTATTTGTTTCAGAAGAAACAATTGCATCATCTATATGAGTTATGAAATAAGAGCAATTCCGGATCATTGCAAAATAATTAGTCCAAAAATTCCCCATATTACCTCCATGATTATTATCAGAATTCCAAACCGGATGAGATGATGCTGTCGCACTTCCATTGTACAACAGTGCTGAACCTGCCCAGTTAACATCTAAATCATCAGCATCCCATGCTTCATCACTCCAACAAACAGGCCCTCTACTCCAAAAAAAGTATCGATCTCCATAAACAGGCATATAACGATAACATGTATTTAAATAAGCCTGAACATATTCATTATTTTGAAACACCTCTTCTAATGAAACCTTTCCTCCAGGAGCTTGATCTAAAACATCAGAACAACTTACGCTAAAAAAAGCGACTGCCAATAAAACGATATATTTATGTATTTTCATAATCCATCAAATTTTAAAAATTGATATTACAACCTATATTGATATTCTTTGTTATCGGATATCCATAAGGGTTGCTTTGTTCAGGATCAAGATGCGTACTGCGCAGAGCATCCCATACAAATAAATTTTGTCCACCGACATAAACTCTGAATTTACTAACACCTAACGATCTCAACCAATGAGCAGGAAGAGTATAACCTATCTCTAAATTCTTCAAACGCAAAAATGATCTATTTTGAATAAAGAAGTCGTTTGCCTGATGACTTGTAGAGGTACGTGTTGAAAGTGCCGGATAAGTAATTTCATCTCCATTTTGCCAACGTTCTTCAGTCCAAGCATTCCATGTCCAATCATAATATGTTCCATTCCTTACATTTTCAAATACTCCTTGCCCATTATAATACATAGAATAGCGTCCTACTCCAGAAAATAAGACATTAATATCTATTCCTCCATATTCAGCCCCAACAGTAAAACCATAAGTAATCCCTGGTATTGAGCTGGAATACCCTATAGGAACTTGATCTCTATCATTAATTACCCCATCTCCATTTTGATCAATATATACAAAATCACCTTTTCTTGGTGTCCCAAAATCATAGCTTGCATAATTAGCTATTTCTTCTTCTGAAGTAAAATAACCTTTACCAGGAGAATTCCAGTCAATAGCATATCCCCAACACTGTCCTAAAGAAAAGCCTTCTGTACGATATCGATAAACATAATCCTCTGTTCGTTGTGGTTCATCAAATTCTATTACTTTATTCTTGTTAAATCCAAAATTTCCTTTCACAAAAAAGCTAAAATCACTATTAACTTGCTTATTGTAAGAAATTTCAAGATCAACACCCTGATTATGAACTACACCCATATTTGCCTTAGGTATATTTCCACTCGGAACTCCTTGAAAATCTGGAATACTTTGACGAGAAATTAAAATTTGTGAACGATTTTCCCGATAGTAGTCAACTGACATATTCAAACTTTTAAAGAATTCTAAATCAACACCTGCATTATATTTAGTTGCTAATTCCCAAGTAATATTAGGATTCCCCAACAAGCCTTCATTTACAGAAAAACTACCTAAACCTCCAACATTCGAGGCTCCGTTTAAGGTTATATTATCTTGGTATAAAAAACGACTACCCCCAATCTGATCATTACCAACTTTTCCCACAGAAAAGCGCAGTTTCATATGGGTCAAATAATTATTTCCTTTCAAGAATTCTTCATTACTAGTTACCCATCCAATAGAACCTGCAGGGAAAAAACCAAAGCGTTTTGTAGGTGCAAATTGCTCAGAACCATTATAACCAATATTTACTTCTGCTAAATATCGATCATCATATGAATAGGTAGCACGTCCTGATAACCCGACAATATTATAAGGAATTTCTGCAGATTCCGATTCCCAGTAATCACGTTGAAACAGAACCATACCTGTTACAGCATGACGTCCAAACTTTCGATCATAATTCAATGAAGCCTGTGCATTGATCCGATAATTTGAGCTATAACTCCTACTTAATGACAATTGAGTAGCATTTGTATTATGTGGTGTATAAGTCAGGACGTCATTATCATAATCAACAGTTGCATAATAAGAAATTTCTCTCTTTGTTCCATTTAATACTGTCGAAGAATATGTATCATAAGATATCATACCCTTAATACTCAAACCCGGTGTGATTAAAGAACTTAAATCCCAATTTAAAGCCAATTGCGTATTCAAATTATTACGAGTCTGCGTATAAAAACCATAACGGTTCATAATTTCATAAGAAGTACGATCCAAATAATCCACATCAACCAATGCTCCATCCTCTACTCCGAACTCCGATATAGTAGTTGGGCCTGGAGAGATTGGAGTAATCGTTAATGCTTGATATATTAAGTCTGTCATCATATGATTAGAACTTGAATAGATTCCTGGATCGACTGCCGGCATATTTACTTTTTCTGTATAAGAACCTATTTTTAATTCAGCTTTAAGGCTTTTAGCTAAATTAAAATCTAAATTAGAACGAAAGCTCCATCGATTCATCCATGAAGATGGATCATAACCCAACTGGCTCTCCGGCTCTGTATTCAAGTTTCCTCCTTGATGGATATATCCTGCATTGAAGAAATAGGTTACAAAATCTGTTCCTCCTGAAACATTAGCGTTTATACGTGTTTGAGGAGTATATTTTTTTATATATTCCCTATAAAAGTCATTATCGCAATACATATATTGACGCATCTTAACCTGTTTTGCATAATCAGGAGAAGAAGGATCAAGACCAAAAAGAGGATCGCGATATTTTTGGATTATTGCATCTGTATATTCAGCAGGTAAACCGTCATTCTGCAAAGCTTGATTACGAAGAGCCATATAATCCCAAGAATGTAAACGAGAAGGTTCTCTTGAAAAAGAAGTCCAACTCTCATCAATACTAGCAGATAAATGAGGTTTCCCTTTTTCTCCTTTCCGAGTAGTAATCATTAATACTCCATTTGCTCCACGCACCCCAAATACGGCCGTTGCTGAAGCATCTTTTAAGACAGAAACACTTTCCACTTCATTCATGTCAATGGTTGATATATTACTACGCTCCACGCCATCAACTAATATTAGCGGACTTTGTCCATTAGTTGTTGCAGCTCCACGCAGAAACATAGTAGCTCCATCAACACCAGGCTGACCTCCTCCTGCTTGAGTAGAAGATAAACCTGTAATACGACCAGCTAATGCATTATCCAAACGAGTTGTGGAAGTTTTTTTCAAATCATTTGTGGTTACAGCAGAAATAGCCCCTGTAACAGATACCTTTTTTTGAGAGCCATATCCCACAACTATAACTTCATCCAAAGTTTCTGTATCTTCCCTTAACATAATACTTATGTCCTTTGTTTTAGTTATTTTTACCGTTTGTGACATATACCCTATATATGACAATCGAATCGATGCTCCAGGATTTATTTCTAATACAAAATTTCCATCTATATCAGTAATAGTCCCGTTTGTATCATTTCCAACTTCAACTATATTTACTCCAATCAATGGAATCCCCTCGCTATCTACAACCGTTCCTTGTATGGACACTAATTGTTGTTGGATTTCTGTTGCCTGAACATTTATATCATCTACATCATTTATTGTATAACCTTCTATTGGAATGATAGTTATAGATGATATCAATAGGATAAATTTACTATTACACTTAACCCATTTTTCCATAATGATTAACAAAATTATTTATTGTATTTCAAGATATTAGTATAACACTTTCAAGTGTGTCCAGAATATAATGAATAGTTTATACACCACCTTGTATTCGGTTAACATTCGCGGTAACAATTCATTCGGAGCAATTCAAAAAAAATAAATATTCGACTAAAGCATAAGTTCACTATGAACTTTCTTTAACAACATCTATTTTTTCAAAAAACACATTTAAAACACTGAAGCAAAACAGCACGAATAATTGTAATAACATTAATTTCATGATATCCTTTTATAATATATTTATAAATTATTGGTCAAAAGTAAAGGTTCTAAAGAATACTATATTTACAATAATGATTTATTTATTACAAAAAATGATTTTAACAAAATATGCAAGGAGTTTCAAATATCTTCTCTACTAAGATAAAACCAACGAGGATTATTTTTAATTCTCTCGAGAATCGTTTTCGGTTCTCGTTTATCTTATTTTAGGATATTACCAACACCTATTTGGAAAGTAGTAAAATCAGTTTCCGAGGCCTTATTACCGGCTACATGAAACAATAGCATCCTCCTCTAAGCAACCGGCTCATTATCTCCATACAAAAAAGTAGATAAATTGTTATATTTGCCCTCTGAAAAGAGGCCGTGGGGCTTTAGGTGTAAAAAATCAAGGAAAGAATAAATATGAAACGAATCAGTATGGCACTGCTGTTTTCGGCTTGTGTGGCCGGAAGCTGGGCTCAGCAAGGAAGTGAGCCAATAGATTTGAAAGAGATTACAAGCGGAAAGTTCCGGCAGATTACCAATGTAGGAGAAATGCGGTCGCTGCCCGATGGCGAGCATTATACGGCCATGAATCCGAAACGGACGATGATTGTGAAGTATTCTTATCGTACCGGCAATCCGGTGGATACTTTATTCAACGTAGCTACTGCCCGCGAATGTACGATCGATAAGTTCGACAATTACGAAATCAGTAGCACCGGACATCGGATCCTGATTCTTTGTGATGTAGAATCGATTTACCGCCGTTCCACACAAGCAACGGTTTATGATTATGACGTGCGCCGTAATTACCTGAAACCGCTGAGCGATGCTCCGGGTAAGCAGATGATTCCGACTTTTTCTCCGGATGGCCGTATGTGTGCCTACGTGAAAGATAATAACATCTGGATCCGTAAGTTTGATTATGATACGGAAATACAGATTACCAAAGACGGCAAACAGAATGCTATTCTGAACGGTATCACCGACTGGGTTTATGAAGAAGAGTTTTCGGTAACTAACCTGATGGCTTGGTCGCCCGACAGTAAAATCCTCGCTTTTGTCCGCTCCGATGAATCGGAAGTACCGGAATACTCCATGCAGATTTATGGCGACGGCCTGTATCCCGGTTATTACAACTTCAAATACCCGAAAGCCGGCGAGAAAAACTCAACGGTATCGGTCATGGCTTATAATATAGAAAGCAAGGATACCAAGAAGCTGGATATTCCGATGGATGCCGACGACTATATTCTGCGTATCACCTTTACGACGAAACCCGAACAACTGGCAGTCATGACCTTGAACCGCCAGCAGAACCGTTTCAATATGTTTTATACGAATCCGAAGAGTGGTGTTTCCAAGCTGATCCTGAAAGATGAGAACAAATGTTATGTAGATTCAGAGTGGCTGACTTCCATTCATTTTATGGAAAGCGGTTTCACCTACGTCAGCGAACAGGATGGTTATTCTCACATCTACCTGTATTCTCCGACAGGCGTCATGCAGCGCCAGATCACCAAAGGGAACTGGGATGTCACGGCTTTATTGGGTTATGACGAACTGACCAAAACGACATATTACGAATCGGCCGAAGAAAGTCCGCTCCGCCGGGCTGTCTATAAGATCGATGCCAAAGGTGTCAAGACGAAGTTATCAACGAAAGAAGGAACGAACCATGCTGATTTCAGCGCGAACTTCGCCTATTACGTCAATCGTTTCTCGAATGTCAATACGCCGATGCAGATCACAGTCAACGAAACGAAGAAGAATCGGGTACTGCGCGTACTTCAAGACAATACGGCACTCACCAAGAAGCTGGCAGCCAAATCTTATTCTCCGAAAGAATTCATGACCGTTACGACAAAATCCGGTTATGAATTGAATGCCTGGATGGTGAAACCGGTTAACTTCAACAAGAACAAGAAATATCCGGTCCTGATGGTTCAGTACAGTGGTCCGAATTCTCAACAAGTATTGGATCAGTACGGCATGGATTGGGAACAATATCTGGCATCAAAAGGAATCATTGTTGTTTCAGTTGATGGACGTGGAACCGGTGCCCGTGGAGAAGCTTTCCGCAAATGTACTTACATGAAGATGGGAATCCTGGAATCACAAGACCAGGTTGAAGCCGCCCAGGCTTTAGGCGAACAGCCTTATATTGACAAGAACCGGATGGCAATCTGGGGCTGGAGTTTCGGTGGATACAATACGCTGATGGCTTTGTCTGTCGGAAAAGGAACCTTTAAGGTGGGTATCGCAGTAGCACCTCCAACCGACTGGAAATACTATGATACCGTTTATACCGAACGATACATGCGTACGCCCCAGGAGAACTTTGAAGGCTATGCAGAAACATCTCCGTTGCGTCGTGTGAAGGACCTGCAAGGAAAACTATTGCTGATCCACGGAACAGCCGACGACAACGTACACTTCATGCAATCGCTGGAATATGCCGAAGCATTGGTTCAGGCCGGAAAACAATTTGACATGCACGTCTATAAAGACCGCAATCATGGTATTTCGGGAGGAAACACCCGTTATCACTTATACACCAAAATGTCTAATTATTTGTTCGATAATCTATAAACATGGCAGAACATATCAAGAAGCCGGATTGGTTGAAAATCCGGCTTCGTGGAAATGAACATTTCACGCAGACAAAGCGAATCGTTGAATCGCATTGCCTGCATACCATTTGTACCAGCGGTAAATGTCCGAATATGGGCGAATGCTGGAGCCGAGGAACAGCAACCTTCATGATCGGAGGTGATATCTGTACCCGTTCGTGCCGCTTCTGTAACACCCTGACCGGTAAACCGCTTCCGTTGGATCCGAAAGAGCCGGAAAATGTAGCGGAAAGTATCCGGCTGATGCAGTTGAAACATGCTGTTGTTACTTCCGTAGACCGTGACGATCTGCCCGACTTAGGCGCTTTCCACTGGGCAGCAACCATCCGGGCCATCAAGCAAGTCAATCCGGAAACAACACTTGAAGTATTGATTCCCGACTTCCAGGGCAAGCTGGAACTGGTTGATCAGGTCATTGACGCCGCTCCCGAAATCATCTCACACAACATGGAAACCATCCGGCGCATTACACCTTTGGTACGCAGTGCCGCCCGTTATGAGGTGAGTCTTTCGGTTTTGCAACATATCGCGTCGCGTAATATCGTTGCCAAAACAGGTATCATGGTTGGACTCGGAGAAACAGAAGAAGAAGTCTGTGAACTGATGGATGATGTATTGGCTGTCGGCGTTTCGGTACTGACCATCGGACAATACTTACAGCCTTCGCGTAAGAATATCCCGGTTTCGGCCTATATTCATCCCGATCAATTCGAGAAATACCGGACGATCGCCTTGGAAAAAGGCTTCAAACATGTAGAAAGTGCTCCGCTGGTCCGTTCATCATACCATGCGGAGAAACATGTATAAATGAGTGTCTGTCGGATATTCATTCAGAAAAACAGAACTTTTTATGGTACATTTTTGTTCTTATATTGAAACTGATCAAAAAACACAAGTGGAGACACAGACAACTCCGCCAAATTCATTGGAAATGAAAGAAAAGAGTATGATCAGACAGAACTGAAATAAGAACAAGAATTATGAATCGTATCAGAAAAAGTTGGGAAAATCAAGCTCTCGGAATATTGCCGTTATTGTTGTTTTTATTACTGGATAATTATATTTCCTACCTTCATGCCTACACAATATCGGCAATATTCTGCGTTTTGAGTATGTTTGTCTTCCACATCCTGCGGAAAAACAAAATCTACTCATTCATGTTATTGCCATCTTTTCTTACCCTCGTTCTATATGCTTTCTTTTTAATCTTTATGCGAGTGGAAGAAGTGCTGGCTGTTTATACTCCACTCATCACAGAAATCCTTTTCGTGATTGTTCTAACGTTGGTCAAGGTTGTCAAGAAACCATTGTTGCATCGTGTGCGCGACTCTCAGCATCCGGCCTATGAAAAGACGCATAACCTGACCATGCTGAATGAATTCTTCTTCATTGCCCAGCTCTTCCGCAATCTGTGTATTCTTCACTTGCTAGGAATTGCATTCTACAATATCCTACCGGACGGCATGAAAGATATCCGTTTCAACCGTTTTCTGTATAGGGATTTGGTATTGATTATCGGTATTGCAGTCGTTGCTTACGAACAAATTCGCTTACTGATGCTGCAAGGTCGCCTGAAGAAAGAAATGTGGTTGCCGGTTCTCAACGACAAAGGTTCAGTTATCGGTTGTATCGCTTATTCCGTCAGTCGTCTGCTGCCTAAAAAATACTATCACCCGATTGTGCGGGTTGCATTAATACACAACGGAATGCTTTATTTAGCCAAACGAAGCGAATATGCATACGTATCCGCGTCCCTGATAGATTATCCGTTTTATCGTTATGTCCTGTTCCGCCAGAGCATTGAATCGGCAGCACAACAGGCAATCGAAAAACTAAAGACACTGACAGGCAAGATCAGTCCGAAGTTATTAATCCGATATACGTTTGAGAACGAAAAGATAAAACACCAGGTTTCCCTATTTATCATTCGTATCTCCGACGAAAACGTTCTGGAACAATACAAAGAAATACAAGACGGAAAACTATGGTCCATTCAGCAAATTGAGGAAAACTTGGGAAAAGGAATCTTCTCTATTTACTTTGAACGTGAGTTTTCCTATCTGAAGAACACGGTTCTCCTTGCAGAAAGTTTCTGTAATTGCGAACAAGAAGCGACGGAACAAGAGAAAAAGGATTAACGATTCCCCAATTCAATCACTTCCAGATCCTTGATCTTATCCCCGTCTATCACAAAACGCAATAAGGTTCGTTTCAGGTGAAAGCCGCTTTTCCCGGCTGCTCCCGGATTCATATACAGGCAAGACAAGGTTGGATCAAATGCCACTTTCAGTATATGTGAATGCCCGGCTATAAACAATTGAGGACGCGTATCAAAGAGTTCTTTCCGGATTTCAGGATTATAACGTCCCGGATAACCGCCGATATGCGTCATCATCACCCGGACTTGTTCTACCTGGAAATGCGCAATCTTCGGATATTCCAACCGAAGATTCTGTCCGTCTATATTGCCATAAACTGCCCGTAAAGGATGAATAGAAGCCAAACGGACCGCCAACTCGTCCGAACCAATATCTCCGGCGTGCCAGATTTCATCACAATCCGCAAAGTATTTCAAGTATTTATCATCCCAATAACCATGGGTATCTGATAATAGTCCAATTTTTCTCATAATTCGATTCGTTTGTTTAGCAAAAGTATCTATATTTACGATTCCAAGCGAAGCTTAGTATGGAAAATATGTATCGATATTTCAAACGGGATATTAGTTGGCTGTCCTTCAACTATCGAGTATTGATGGAAGCCGAAGATGAATCGCTACCAGTATATGAACGGATCAAGTTTCTCTCGATTTATTCATCCAATCTGGAGGAATTCTATGAAATTCGTGTGGCCGAACATCGGGGTGTGATCATGAAGAAGAGTTATGCCGAAGAGAGTTCGGAAGAAGCCGAAGAAACTTTGGCTGAAATCACCCGTGAAGTGAATTGGCAGCAACAAGAATACAAACGGGTTTTCCGGGAAGTCGTAGCCGAACTGGAACGTCAACACATTCATCTCTATCTTGACAGCCGGCCGGAACCTTTCCATGAAGCGTTTGTCCAGAACTTCTTTAATGAGGAAGTCTTTCCGTTCCTGGCTCCGGTGATGATCCAGAAAGATGATATCCGGACCTTCATTCGCGACCGTCGTTTGTATCTGGTCATTCGAATGACCAAAAAGAGACATGACAAAGAGAGCTGTACCGAAGCAAAGCAAGTCCCGTATCAATATGCCCTGATGAAAATCCCCTACTCGAAAGTGCCTCGCTTCATTGAATTACCCAGTCACGAAGGAAAACATTACATCATGTTCATCGATGATATCATCCGGGCAAACTTATCCTCTATTTTCCCGGGTTACGACATTGATTCGTGCTACAACATCAAGATATCGCGGGATGCCGACATTTATCTGGAAGATGAAACCAGCAGCAGTATTGTCGAGAATATCCGTAAGAAACTGAAGAAACGTAAGATCGGTGCTTTGAGTCGTTTCATGTACGACATGAGTATGCCGGATGATTTCCTCGACTTTTTATGCAAGGCTTTTAATATCGCGGAAGAAGATCTGGTGAAAGGCGGACGTTATCATAATCTGCAAGACTTGGCCAAACTGCCTAACCCACGAGGGAAAGAGTTGGAACGACAAGTTCCTTCGCCTATGCGAGTGCCTTTCTTGGATGAAATGGGTTCCATGTTTCGGGCAGTCAAGAAACGGGATGTATTCCTGCATTTTCCATATCAGTCGTTCGATTACTTGATCCGCCTACTGATGGAAGCGGCCTTCGATCCGAAGGTAGAAGAGATTAAGATTACGCAATATCGGGTTGCCGAAAATTCAGCCGTGATCAATACACTAGTCAGTGCCGCCCAAAACGGAAAGAAAGTGACTGTCTTTGTAGAACTGAAAGCCCGCTTCGACGAAGAGAACAACATGAGTGCCGCCGAACGGATGAAACAGGCAGGTATCCGTATCATCTATAGTATTCCGGGCTTGAAAGTCCATGCCAAAGTAGCAGTTATCTTACGAAAGGATGCCGACGACGGACGGAAGCGAAAAGACATAGCTTACCTCAGTACCGGCAACTTCAACGAGAAGACGGCCCGCATTTATTCGGATATGGCTTTGCTGACTTGTAATGCTGCTTTAGTACAAGACATCAACAAGGTATTTGCCGTATTGGAAGGTCGTTTGTCGAACCCGACTTTCTCCCATTTGCTTGTGGCACGTTTTAATATGGTGCCTGAACTGGAACAGATGATCGAACGGGAAATCGAACATGTACGCCAGGGACGAAGGGGAAGGATTGTCCTCAAGATGAACGGCCTGCATGACAAGCACATGATTGATTGCCTGTATCATGCCAGTGAATGTGGCGTGGAAATTGATCTGATTGTCCGGGGAATTTGTTGCCTGGTGCCTAATCAGCCTTATAGTCAGCATATCCGGATCACACGAATCGTGGATATGTTTCTCGAACATGCCCGCGTATGGTACTTCTACAATGATGGGAAAGAAGACTTATACCTGACATCGGCCGACTGGATGCGGAGAAACCTGAACCGCCGCATTGAAACGGCGTTCCCGATCTTGGATCCTGACATCAAACAGCAGATTATCGATATCCTGCAAATCCAGTTAAAAGACAATGTCAAGGCTTGCTGGATTGATGAGCACCTGAAGAATATCCCGAAGGTAGATGATCATCCGGAAAAGGTCTGTGCACAGCTGGCAACTTATGCCTACATTAAAAACAATCCTATCGGATAAGGCGCATGGACTGGACCGAATTTTATCCGTTTCTCTTTGGTATCGGACTGATCGCTGCGGTCATGCTGGCATATGGATTGGGCTTGCATGTAGGTAAACGGCAGGAACGAGTTGCCATCAGTCGGAAACGGTGGAAGCAAAAGCAATTCCTGATAGGCAGACATCAAACGGAGCGAGAACAATATCTGGAGAAAATCCGATTCCTGGAAAAGGAACTCGGACGGATCAGCCTGGAATCAGCCGACTATCAGCAGAAGCTGGATGATATTGCTTTCTATCGGCAGAAGATTCTGATCTGTGAGCAGCAGATCAAACAACTCTCGTCGGCCGAAACAGAACATCCCGGCTTATCGCTCCTCTTGCAATTAAAGGAAGATCCGCAGCATACGAATCTTTCCCGGCAGGAATGGGAAACCTTGTTTGCCTTCACCGATCTGCTGTTCAACAACACGCTTTCATCTTTACAGGAGAAATATAACCTCACCCGCCATGAGCAAGAAATCTGTTGCCTGCTGAAGTGGCAGTTTTCCCGCAAGGAACAACTTGCCGTCTTCAACAATACATCCGAAGCACTTGCCAAATCGAAGAACCGCCTCAAAAAGCGACTCCAGCTCGACGACAAGACCGATTTGGATTGGTTTGTCTGGCAACAGTGCTTAAACCAACACTGAAACATCTCCCGAAAAGAGCGAAAAAGATTGCAGGAGCACATTTGATGCACCCAATTACCCGTTGCAAGGTCGCGTGAGCACATTTGATGCACCAAATCACCCGTTGCAAGGGTGCAAGGGTACATTTGATGTACCAAATCACTTGTTGCGAGGGTACAGGAGCAGATTGAAGATCGACAAACACCCCTTGCGGAGTTGCGTGGGCAGATTGAAGACCGACAAACACCCCTTGCAGGGTCGCATGGACAAATTGATGACCGACAAATACCCGTGCAAGGTCGCATGGGCAGATTGATGACCGACAAACACCCCTTGCGAGGCCGTATGGGCAGATTGATGACCGACAAATACCCGTTGCAAGGTCGCATGGGCAGATTGATGACCGACAAACACCCCTTGCGAGGCCGCATGGGCAGATTGATGACCGACAAACACCTCCTGCAAGTCTGCAAGAGAGATTGCCTGCGTATCTTTTTCCTCCCTTATCTGTCCGCATTCCCCCCGTATTTTATCTTCCTTATCCTTATAAACCACTGAAAATCAATAAATAGAAAAGCATTCCATTTGTCCGCCCATAAAATAAAGGAATCTGATGAAGCCGCATTACCTTTGCCTCTGTACTTTTTCACTCATATTTGTTTATTCAGGTTTAATGGAAAATGGCTTTATGAAAACAAAACATCTATTCTCGGTTCCACTCCTTTTGAGTGGACTTATGCTTCTCGGATTGGCGAGTTGTAATTCCGGTTCTATCGTTAAACGGGCAACCGGAGTGCCGTATGAAGTACTGGTCGTGATGGATACAAACCTATGGAAAGGACAAGTAGGCGAAGCAGTCCGCGACAAACTGCAAGAATCGTATCCGGCCTTGCCCCAGGCGGAGCCAACAGCCGCCGTCTCTTATTGCGAACCGGCATCTTTCAACGACTTCATGCGTTATGTGCGCAATATCCTGTTGGTGGATGTTAATCCCAGTGCCTATACCAAAGTCTCGCTCGTAGCGGACAAGGATGTCTGGTCCAGCGGACAACAAGTCATGCGCCTCCAGTCACCTTCAACTGATTCGCTGTTATGGTACCTGCAAGGGAATACGAATGATATCCTGGCCTATATCCGGCAAATGGAACAGAAACGATATGCCCAATATTTACAGGAGAATCACAACAGCTTGCTGGCAGAGAAGACACGTTCAGCCTTTCAACTGGACATCTATGCTCCGGAAGAGATGAATTCCTCGCAGACAGATTCGACGTTTCTCTGGTTTTCCAACAATGCGAACAGTGGACGAATGGATCTGATTTTCTATACTTTTCCGGCAGAGAATGCAGACGCGCTCGAGGAATCGCATCTTATAGCCATGCGCGACTCAGTAACCCGGCTCCATATTCCCGGCTCGTTTGAAGGTTCGTACATGATAACAGAAAACCGTTTCCCGGTCGAATATGAATCATTACAAAACGGGAAACAGCCTAGCGCCGTGATACGTGGTTTATGGAAAATGCAAGGCGACATGATGGGCGGACCATTTGTCTCGTATGCCTGGTATGATGCACCCCGCCATCGGATAGTTGTAGCAGAAGGATTCGTCTATGCTCCCGAAACCAACAAGAAACTCTATATGCACCGGCTGGAATCCGCTTTGCTTACGGCACGGATTTTATAACACCAACCGTCGGATCTCTTCCGGATTATAACTACTGCGGATACGCCACTCTTGCGGATAAAGGTTATTGGCCCGGTTTCCTAAATTCTTTACGAAGCCGATAGGACGCTGTTGATAAGTCAGCAAAACATAACCTTTCTCCGCATCAGCTGGGAGCACCAGCGCTTCTTTCCGGAAATAGCGGATAGCCATTTCATCATCCACTTCGCATACGGGAAAAGCTGTTGGATTCAAGGCAGTACTCAACGCCAAGGCTTGCGCCGGTACCCAATCCTTTCCCTTCCATTCGCCCAATTCAATGCCGGCAGAAAGGATATGAAGTTTTTCTTGCAGTAACGGATAGATGGCCTGTACTTCGGAAGGCAACAAAGAAAGACGGATATCGTTCCAGACGGGTTGATAAGTCTCGCTTGCACGAACGGCTGAAAGAATGGACGCCGGAATATCGGGCTGTTTCTTCCCTTTCTGTTTCTTGTCCTTATTCTTGGTCTTGATCCGAAGTTCTTCCCGTTCACCGTCGGCTTTCCGTAGGGCAGCGAGGAAAAAGCCTTCGCCTCGTGTCCGATGTGGGAAAAAGCGATAGACCGGATTGGCATATTTCAAGGCTCCGCACACGCCCCAAGCATCATCAATCGGAATAGACAACGGCTCTGCTTCTAATTCATCAATGATGTATTGAATATTCTCCTCATCTTCTTCCGTATTATACGTACAAGTACTATATACCAGCAAGCCACCGGGCTTCAGGGCATTCCAGATATCATGCAGGATACGCCGCTGACGGGAAGCGCACAGCTCGACATTCGCCACACTCCACTCACCCGTACTATCCGTATCCTTACGGAACATACCTTCACCCGAGCAAGGCACATCCGTAACAATCACATCAAAGAGATGAGTCAGTTCACCCAGTTCTGCCGGATCATTATTAGTCACAACGTGGTTCGGATAACCCCATTTCTGGATATTTTCTGCCAGGATATAGCTACGCGACCGGATCACTTCATTACTTACCAATACACTTCCTTCAGGAAGAAGGCTCAACAGATGAGTGGATTTTCCTCCCGGAGCCGCACATAAGTCCAGACAGACCACCGGTTCCTGTACATACGTCTTAATAGCCTGTTCAAGGAACATCGACGAAGCTTCCTGCACGTAATAAGTACCATTCTGGAACAATGGATCAAAGGTAAAAGAAAGGCGTTCGGGCAAATAATATCCCAAATGACTCCAGGGAACCGGTGTTGCCTCCGGATGCTTGTCGCTCTTCTTCGGATTCATTCGGATACTAACCGGAACATCCGCCATCAATGCTTTCTCCAGTTCTGTATATTCGTCGCCTAAAAGTGCCCGCGTACGGGTAATAAAATCAATAGGAAGTGCCATGTGTGCATGAATTGTTTCGTGCAAAAGTACTACATTTGCGGAAAATTAGAACTATGCAAGCATCATTATATCTGATACCGGTTACCTTGGGCGATACTGAACATCGCCAGGTCTTGCCGGAATACAACCGGGATGTCATCTTGGGCATCCGTCATTTCATCGTTGAGAATGTCCGCACGGCACGCCGCTTCCTGAAGAAAGTGGAACCATCCATTGTGATCGACGACTTGACTTTCTATGAACTGAACAAGCATACATCGCCTGAGCAAGTGGCTGGTTATCTAAATCCACTGGCACAAGGTGAATCGGTGGGTGTGATTTCCGAAGCCGGCTGTCCGGCGATTGCCGATCCGGGAGCCGATGTCGTCGCTATTGCCCAGCGTAAGCATTATCCGGTCGTTCCTTTGGTGGGTCCGTCGTCTATTATCTTATCTGTAATGGCGTCTGGCTTTAACGGACAGAGCTTTGCTTTTCATGGTTATCTGCCTATCGATGCAGTCGAACGTACCAGTACCATCAAGAAGCTGGAAGGACGAATTTATGCCGAGAACCAGACACAACTCTTTATCGAAACGCCTTATCGTAACCGTAAACTGGCAGAAGAACTGATCCGTACCTGCCGCCCGTCCACGAAGCTGTGCATTGCTTCGAATATCACTTGTGCAGATGAATGCATCCAGACACGTCCGGTTAAGGAATGGGCCGGGAAGTTACCAGATTTCGACAAGAAACCAACCATTTTCTTAATCTATAAATAACATGGAAACCTACGAAGCACATCCAACAGCAGTTATCGACGAAGGTTGTCAGATCGGAGAAGGTACACATATCTGGCACTTCTCGCACATCATGTCTGGTTGTCGTATCGGGAAGCATTGTAATATCGGACAGAATGTGGTGATTTCACCCGGAGTCGAGATCGGCAATCAGGTAAAGATTCAGAACAACGTGTCTGTCTATACCGGTGTTATCTGTGAAGACGATGTTTTCTTAGGTCCCAGTTGTGTCTTCACCAACGTGATCAATCCGCGGAGCGCCATTTCCCGTAAGCATGAATACCGAAGTACTCGTGTGAAACGAGGAGCTACCATCGGAGCCAATGCAACCATTGTCTGCGGACACGACATCGGCGAATACGCCCTTATTGGAGCCGGAGCTGTCGTTACCAAAGATGTTCCACCATACGCCTTAGTGGTGGGTAATCCTTCTCAACAAATCGGTTGGGTCAGTGAATACGGTTGTCGCCTTGAATTTGATAAGCTGGGGCACGCGGTCTGTCCGGAAAGCGGCGAGCATTATATACTGGAGAATAATCAGGTACGAAAAATAAAGAATGGATAACTGACACTGGAAAAACGCCGGATGTCAATTATCCATTCCTATTCGTTAGCTTACCTGTCGTTAATGTTTCAGAACGGGTAAAATATCGGAAAGTATTTTATCTGTTGCACCTACCTGACTGGCAACAAAGTCGCCTGCTGCTTTTCCGGCTGCCTGCATCACCTCCGGCTGCGTAATAAACTCGTTCATCCTATCTTCAAACTCAGCCATTGAATGGATACAGAAACCACCACCTACAGCAATCAGGTCTTTGGCTTCCTTGAATTTCTTATGGTTCGGACCAAATAATACCGGAATACCATAAACAGCCGCTTCGACTGTATTGTGGATACCAACTCCGAAACCACCACCGATATATGCCATCTCACCATACCGATAAATCGATGACAAGAGACCGAAGCTATCTATAATCAGGCAATCCTTACCTTCCAGATCTTTTTCTGACCGTACTTCAGAAAGGCGGATAAAAGGCCGTTCTAACAATGCCGCGATCGAAACCAAATGGCTTTGATGAATTTCGTGCGGAGCAATGATCAGTTTGATCCGTTCCTGCTTATTGAAATAAGGAATAATTACCTGTTCATCCTGAGGCCAGGAACTGCCGGCCACCAGTGTCAGTAATTTCTCTCCTTTTTCATTATGTACAAATTTGTCAATCAGTGGCAAATCTTTGGCCTGATTACGAACTTCCTGTACCCGGTCAAAACGAGTATCACCGGTCACCGTCACATCATGAATACCATATTCGGCCAGCAGTTCTTTCGAACGTTCATCCTGCACATACAAATGGGTGAAATGATGGAGCATCTTCCGATAAGGTGCCCCAAACCATTGGAAGAACAACTGGTCAGGACGGAAAATAGCGGAGATAATATAAACCGGAATATTCCGTTTCTTAAGAGCAGCCAGATAATTTCCCCAAAATTCATATTTGATAAAGACGGCAGCAACCGGATGTGCCAGCTTCAGGAACTTATTGACCCGATAAGGTGTGTCAAAAGGCAGATAGCAGATGACATCAGCACCGGCATAATTCTTGCGTACCTCATATCCCGACGGAGAAAAGAATGTCAGCAAGATTTTATACTGCGGATACTGCGCCTTGATCTTCTCCATCATAGGACGTCCCTGTTCGAACTCACCCAGTGACGCGGCATGAAACCAAATATATTTCTCGCCCGGCTGAATCTGCGAACGCAAGATTTGGTTAGTACGCCACTGGCCCAGACGCATGGTCCGAGCTTTCTTGTGGAACGGAGCGATCAACTCGATAATCAGGGAGTATAAATGAATAATCAGGCTGTACATACTTCTTGTCTCGTTAACTCACGACCTTATTTCGTCTTATCCCAAAACTTCGATAGCACGTTGGATACGGCGGATAGATTCTTCCTTACCCAAAGCTTCGGTTATATCAAAGATATGCGGACCTTTACCTTCGCCCACCAATGCCAGACGTGTGGCATTCATGATATTACCCAGATGATAACCTTTGCTTTCGATCCAGGCTTTTGCCGCATTTTCCGTACTTTCAATATCAAATGGTTCATGTGCACGCAGTACTTCGATGAACTCAGTCAACTGAGCTGCACTGTCTTCCTTCCAGCGTTTCTTACGAGTCTTTTCGTCGTATTCAGTCGGAGCTACGAAGAAGAACGCACATACATCCCACAAATCCTTGATAAAGCTGACACGGTCTTTCATCATGCCTACCACTTTTTCAACATAAGCAGGATCAGCATCTACTCCATGTTCCTTCAGGATCGGCATAAACAAGGCTGCGATCTCCTTGTTGTCTTTCTTCTGAATATATTGGTGATTGAACCATTTCCCTTTTTCGTAGTCGAACTTCGCACCGCTCTTGCTGCAATGAGACAAGTTGAATGCCTTAATCAGTTCATCCATGCTCATTACTTCCTGATCGTTACCCGGATTCCAACCTAACAAAGCCAAGAAGTTGACAACGGCTTCGGGCAGATAACCGCTTTCACGATAACCTGAAGAAATATCGCCTGTCTTCGGATCGTGCCATTCCAACGGGAAAACCGGGAATCCCAGACGATCACCATCACGCTTACTCAGCTTTCCGTTTCCTTCCGGCTTCAGCAACAATGACAGATGGGCAAATTGAGGCATGGTATCTGCCCAACCGAAATAACGATACAACAGAACATGCAACGGAGCACTCGGCAACCATTCTTCTCCACGGATCACGTGTGTTACTTCCATCAGGTGGTCGTCCACAATATTAGCCAAGTGATAGGTTGGCAACTGATCTGCCGACTTATACAATACCTTATCATCCAGGATTGACGAGTTGATCACCACTTCTCCACGGATCAGGTCGTTCACATGTACATCTTCGTTCGGCTCAATCTTGACACGAACTACATATTGATTACCGGCATCCATTAAAGCCTTCGTTTCTTCTGCCGACAAAGTCAACGAATTGCGCATCTGCAAACGGGTAGATGCGTCATACTGGAAATTCGGAATTTCCTTTCTCTTGGCTTCCAGTTCCTGCGGGGTATCAAATGCGATATAAGCATGACCGGCTTCCAGCAACTGATCAACATATTTCTTATAAATCTCCCGACGTTCACTCTGACGATAAGGACCATAGTTTCCACCGAAACCTACACCTTCATCAAAATGAATACCTAACCAGGTAAGAGCTTCAATGATATAAGCCTCGGCTCCCGGCACGAAACGCTGAGAGTCAGTATCTTCAATACGAAGAATCAAGTCTCCGCCATTTTGCTTGGCAAACAAATAATTGTATAAAGCTGTACGAACTCCTCCGATATGCAAAGCGCCTGTTGGGCTGGGTGCAAAACGGACTCTAACCTTTCTTTGAGTCATAATCATACTTGGATTAAATAATATTGGGGCAAAAGTACGCCTTTTTTTTCTGTTAATAAACTTTTTTGCGTACATTTCGCCTTCAAATGAATTTGTGAAGTTGTAAGGTTACGGGTAAATGAGGTTATAAGGTTATGCAGTTGCAAGTTAACTTTATGCACTCGTCAACGAAAACCGGGTCAACTCGTCAACTCAAAAACTAATAAACGTGATATGAATATTAAGAATTACAACGTACATCCGTCTATATTTTTTATCATCGCAGCCTTGCTGATGGCTTACTTTTTTCCACGTGATGCAAAGTTTAAATATCAGTTTTACGAAGGAAAACCGTGGCGCTACGGTTTGCTGACCGCTCCGACCAACTTTCCTATCTACAAGACAGATGCCCAGGTAAAAGAAGAACAGGACAGCGTACTGAAAAAGTTCCAGCCTTATTACCGGGTGAATCAGGAAATCGAGTCTAATCAAATTGATAAATTGCGGACTGATTATAACAACCGCCTGAACCAACGGGTAACGTCGGCTTATATGCAATACATCGAGAAGATGCTCCAACAGCTATATAGCAACGGTATTATCTCGCCGGAGGAAATGGAAAAGCTCCATGCCCAAGGTTATTCCCAGATTAACCTGTTGCGCAATACGGTTTCTTCGCCGCATTATGTATCAGACTTCTTCACTGTCAAGTCGGCTTATGAGTTTATCATCAACAATTGTCCGTCCAGTCTGAACCGTTCCTTGCTTCAGGCTTGCGATATCAACAACTATCTGATTGAGAATGTCAGCTACGATACGGAGATGTCCGACCGCGTCAAACAAGAATTACTGCAAAGTGTTCCGATTTCGAGTGGTGTCGTGCAGGCTGGAGAGCGTATCGTGGATCGTGGCGAGATTATCGACTCGCAAACGTACAATGTCCTTCGTTCGCTGAAGAAAGTCTATGAATCCAAATCCGGAGGAAATCAGCGGCATCATTTGATGCTTGCCGGACAAATCATCCTCGTCTTCGGTATTATCTTCTGCTACTGGCTGTATCTTTGGTCATTCCGTATCAAGTTCATGCATAACCGACGGAATGCCTTTTTCCTGATATGCTGTATTTTCGTACCGGTTTTCCTGACCGAGATATGCGTCACTTACAGCATCTTCAACATTTATATTATTCCGTATGCCATTGTTCCGATCGTCGTCCGTACCTTCTTCGATTCGCGGACAGCCTTGTTCACCCATCTGATTGCGGTACTGATCAGTTCGATCATGGCACCTTTCCCGCACGAGTTCCTCATCCTGCAGATCATTGCCGGCATGGTGGTAACTTTCAGTTTGCGCGAATTATCCGAACGTTCCCAGCTGATGCGCTGTTCGTTCTTTGTTTTCCTATCTTACAGCTTATCCTACCTCGGACTCGGTCTCTATCAGGATGCCGATCTGAACAAGATTCATTGGGTGATGATGCTTTATTTCGGAATCAACCTCATCCTGCTTATGTTTACTTACGTCCTAGTCTATATGCTGGAAAAGACATTCGGTTATTTATCTACCATCACGCTGGTGGAACTGTCGAATATCAATTCGGGTATCCTGAAGAAACTGAGTGAAACTTGTCCCGGCACCTTCCAGCATTCCTTGCAAGTATCCATCATTGCTTCCGAGGCTGCTGCCAAGATAGGAGCCAATGCTCAACTGGTCAGAACCGGAGCCATGTATCATGATATCGGGAAAATGTGTAATCCGATCTTCTTCACCGAAAATCAGAACCAGCAGAATCCGCACGACGGCTTGTCGTTCGAAGAAAGTGCGCAGATGGTGATCAGTCATGTAACCGAAGGTGTCAAGATTGCTGAAAAGGCTTCTTTACCGAAAGAAATCATTGACTTTATCCGTACGCACCACGGACGCGGTAAAGCCAAATATTTCTATAATTCCTTCAAGAACAAATATCCTGACCGGGAAGTGAAAGACGAATTGTTTACTTATCCCGGTCCGAATCCGTTCTCTAAAGAAACTGCTATCGTGATGATGGCCGACTCGGTCGAAGCCGCTTCACGCAGTCTAAAAGAGCACACCGTGGAAGGTATCCAGCAATTGGTCAATAAAATCATTGAGACACAGATTGCCGACGGATTGTTGAAGAATGCTCCGCTTACCTTCCGGGATGTGGAATCCGTTAAACAAGTCTTCATCGAGAAGCTGAAGATCATGTACCACACCCGTATCAGTTATCCTGACTTGAAGAAGAAATAACACGGGCCAAAAGTCCTCGGCAGGCATCTTCCAGCAGGTCGAGGACAAGTTCAAAGCCTTCGGCTCCGCTATAATAAGGATCGGGTACATAATCATAAAGGCCGTTCGTCGAATATTCCATCATCTGATGAATTTTCTGTTCGGTAACCAAATCAGGAGCTTTCTCTTTCAGATCATCGATATTCCGGTTGTCCATGCCGATAATCAGGTCGAAATCATAGAAATCCTGTGTCCGGACCGGACGGGAAATAGAATCCAACCGATATCCCCGGCGGATAGCATGGGCACGCATCCGAGGATCGGCAGGCTCGCCTTCATGATAACCGATAATCCCTGCCGAATCAATCAGAAAACGGTCTTCCATTCCGGCATCTTTCACCAACTTCTTCATCACTGCCTCTGCCGATGGTGAGCGGCAAATATTTCCGAGACAAACAAATAGGATTTTGTATTTCTTTTCCATATACATTGAGTTTTTAAGTTTTTGACTTGCTTTATTCGTCAATATTCAATCGACTAGGAGACAAAGGTAACGAATAAACTTGGATCTGAACCCTATTCGTTTTTTCAACGGCAGTTTATCTATCCATCGAAAAAGGCAGATTTTTTTGAAAAGCTAACCACCAAACTTATCTTTCCTATTACATTTTCTTTGTTCGCCCATGGCGAACATATAATCACCCACTCCGAACGTATATTCGCCCTGGGCGAATATAAAAACGCCGGCAGCAAATAAAGTTTATCCTGTAAGAAACGAAAAGAATCCGTGTATGCGGATAAAAAAGAAGATAAGAAGAATCCTACAAGGGATCTACATCATAATGTACCAGTAATTGACGGAACTCCGTGCTCTGGCGCATCTCCTGCTGCACGGACTCCAGTATTTCACGGACTTGCGGAATAGAAGCTGCAATCTCGATTTTCATGATGATCTTGCGAATATGAAGCAATTGAATATAGGAAACCGGCGGCGTAACGGGACCAAGTACACGGTCGCCCAAACGCCGGCGTAACCGTTCGGCATACAGCCTTGACAGTTCGTCGAGCACTGTCGGATTCTTCGAGCGAAGAACCAGGATAATCAGGCGGTAATAAGGCGGATAACGGAACATGCTCCGTTCCGTCAGTTGCCAACTGACCATTTCTTTATACGTTCGTTGCTGTACCATCTGAATCAAGGGATGATCAGGTTGTGAAGTTTGCAAGACCACCACACCCTGCTTATCTCGTCTTCCGGTCCGACCGCTCACCTGCATCATCAGCTGGAAAGCCCTTTCATGCGCCCGAAAGTCCGGATAATTCATCAGTCCGTCGGCATTCAAAATACCCACCACGCTCACGTGACCAAAATCCAACCCTTTCGAAATCATTTGCGTACCGATCAGAATATCCGTTTTCTGCTTCTCAAAGTCGCCGATGATCCGTTCATAGGCTGTACGCGTACGGGCTGTATCCAAATCCATACGAGCCGTTCGTGCAGCCGGAAAGAGCGAGGCGATCTCTTCTTCCACCTTTTCGGTACCAAAGCCCAACGGACGAATATTTACCGAATGACATTCCGGACACTCGGACGGCACACGAATGGTATAACCACAATAATGGCATACTAGCTTCTGATGAAACTTATGATAGGTCATGCTCACATCACAATGCTGGCAACGGGGAATCCAGCCGCAGTCCTTACATTCAATCATCGGAGCAAAGCCACGACGGTTCTGAAACAAGATTACCTGTTGTCCGGCTTCGAGCGCCTGGCGCATCTTCTCTACCAAGATTGGAGAGAAAAGTGTATCCTTCATCTGTTTCCTCCTTTTCAGTTCACGGATATTGACCAGGATCATCTCGGGAGGCGAAGCAGCTCCGTAACGAACCGGCAACTCAACCAAACCGAACTTACCGGTCATGGCGTTGAAATACGAATCGATCGATGGAGTAGCTGAGCCCAACAATACTTTGCCTCCATGCATCTGTGCCAGAATAATAGCCGCATTACGGGCATGATAACGAGGCGCCGGATCTTGTTGTTTGTAAGTCGTCTCGTGTTCCTCATCAACAATAATTAATCCCAGGCTACTAAACGGCAGGAAGATCGACGAACGTACACCCAAAACCAGCATCGGACCTTTGCCATGCAACAGCTTGTTCCATACTTCCACCCGTTCGTTGTCCGAGAATTTAGAATGATATACCAACAACTGATCCCCGAATATCTTCACCAGACGGTCGGTTATCTGCGTCGTAATCGCAATCTCGGGCAAGAGATAAAGCACTTGTCTCCCACTTCTCAAGACCTGCCGGATCAGATGAATATAGATTTCGGTCTTACCCGACGAAGTAACTCCATGTAAAAGGCAAACTTCCTTCTCGGCAAAGACATCCTGGATCTTCCCGTATGCCGCCTGTTGTTCGTCGGTCAAGGCGTGCGGTTCTTCCAAACGACACATCCTTGCCTGCAAGCGACTGACTTCTTTCTCATAACTCTGCAAGATACCTCGTTTCAGTAAACCATCAAGGATCGCAGCACTTTGCCCGCTTTTCTCCAATAATTCCTTTTTCGAGACTTCTTGTCTTAACACCGGATTCAAAGTGTGAGTCAAATCGAGAAAGCAGACCAGCAATTGCTCTTGTTTCTTTGCCCGTTTCACTGCATCAAAGGCTTCCTGCATCCGGTCTTCGGTGGCCCAGTCAGGATGTAGCCGAACATACGTTTGCGTCTTGGGGACAAAACCTTGCTTCAGTTCCTCACTTACGCTCACAGCACCTTTCCCCATCAACGAAGCAATAATCGGAACAATGTTACGCAAACCGGTTTTCTTCTCCAAATCAGAAACCGTCTGCTTGAGCACATTCCGTCCGAAAGCATCTAATACCGCCTGTTCGTTAGGTTTCAACGGAGCATCAGCCTCAAAGTCCGGGTTATAAGTAACCGTTGTCTCACTTTCCAGTTTCAGGCCTGAAGGCAAGGCAGCCTTATAAACATCGCCCAATTTACAGATATAATACGAGGCAATCCATTCCCAGAAGCGTAATTGCGGACGACGTAAAATAGGTGTCGCATCCAAAATCGAAAAGATTTCCTTCACTTCATAGTCCGTTTGCGGCTGACGATCGTGCACATCTACCACAATCGCCGTGTAAAAGCGTTTCTTTCCGAAATGCACAATCACACGACTGCCACGGACCACCAGCGGCTCCAAGTCGGCCGGAATCCGATACGTATATTGATTCTCCAGCGGAAGCGGGAGTATGACATCTGCGTAGGTACTCATTGCGAAGGACAAAAATAAGAAAAATCAGCCACTCTATCAATCCGACTGATTTTACCCACAAGAAAAGTTTAGATTTCACCCTTCAGAACTTCTCTTTAAACGTGAACTCCAATATGACAGGATTATCTTCAGGTGAAAGCATCTTTAATCTCTCATACTTCTCTTTTCCGATAAATTCGGTCAACTTGGGATTCAATTCCATATTTTCAACCATCATAGCAGCCCAAAAGGAGTCTCCTGAAGAATCTTTTATCGGCAGAAAGGTACTTCCAAACAAATCGTCCTTTATCTGGACATTTGTCATTTTCTTAGTTGCTTTCTCATAAAGCACCCATGCCCAAGCATGAAATCCGATCCCATAGCCAAATAACAAATAGGCAGGCGTCTCAAAAACACTATTCATGTTCCACTGCAAAGAAGGATGTTCCTGAATATATTTGTCAATCTCCTCTCCGGGCATATTATCCAGCTTTTCAGATGGAAGACTATTGCCCGTCAGGTGCACACAATACTTAGGATATATTTGCTTATTCTTTATACAATAAATCGTATCATTGAAAGTATAGCTAAAAGTTACGCTTCCATCAGGCTGAGGAGAAAATGGATGTGAAGAACCAAAAGATACTTTTGTCATGTTAGGTTTATAATAACCTATTATATCCGATTTAAACCAAGTCTTCTTTTGATCATTTGTTGTCAATAAAGTCAAATCGCCTGTCATAAATCCATCCTCATTATGAGCGTTGTCGTTTTTTCCTGTATAAAAATAGATATCATAATCTTCATCAACATACCAATCGGTGAAGCCTATCTGATAATCTCTCTTTCCTAAATAATTTCCATGATAATCGAATCGCATAAAATTGGTATTATTCGAAAGCCAGACTTCATTGTGTAGTTTGTCTATTGAAAACATTTGCGGATGTTGTATGTCGTCTGGTCCATTTCCTTTTTGTACCAGCTTTCTTATAAATTGTCCGTTCTCATCAAATTGAGAAACCAGCTGATTATATCCGTCTAGCACAAAGATATTCCCATCATCATATCCTAAATCTGCAATCGAGCCAATCAACGATTGATCGGTAGTTTCTAAAGGTATTACTCGAATGGACTCCACTAATTCAGATAAATTCTTTACTTCATATTGGTCATCAACAAAAAGTTCAATCAGATCACCGCTTTTATTTCCAGGCTGATGACGACATGCACAAAGCAATGTTAGAATAAATAAGAGATAAATGTTTTTCATGAAAAATATTATTGGTCGTATTACAATTTTCTAACGTTAAACACGACCTAAAAATAACACAAAAAACCGACAAACTAAAGTTTTTCACTTCATTTGTCGGTTTTCTATTTTAAGTAAACGTTTTTCCTTAGAACAAGATCGCAGCCGAAATCATCCAACCACGGTTTTTACCGTCAATTTTCAACTGCTTCACGCTATAATTGTCGGTCAAGCCCAACTGATAAGTCGCACTAATCTGTAAATGCTGAATCAATTCCACACCAGCACCCAGATTCAATCCGGCACTGAACGATTTGGATTCGATTTGGTCACTCAAAACATCCCAGATTTTACCACCTCCCAAGCGGAAACCCACATATGGACCAGCAGCAGCAAACACCTTCACGGCTGGAATACCAATCTTCCATTTCAAATTGACCGGAACATTCAAATAATCCGACTTAATCTTCTGCGTACCTATTTCCATACCTGTTTGCGAATACAGGATAGAAGCATCAAAGCCCAATCCAATAAACGGAGCCATCAACTCGATTGTTGGTCCGATATGGAAACCGGTCAGGTTATCAGTAGAAAAAGTTTCCGGTAAATCCGAAAAATGGATGCTCGAAATATTGGCACCACCTTTAATACCCCACTTAAACTGGGCTTGAGCCGGAACAGCCATCCAGGCGACCAACGCCAATATCAACAAATAAACTCGCTTCATACTTTCTGCTTTTAATGATTATCTATTTATGTAAACAAAGATAATGCATACAATGTTGAGAAAAAACAGTAATCTTTAAAAACAGGTAAACAGATAAATGAATCGGAAATCAAGATTGACTGATCCTGTAAGAGTTAAAGATGCTCAAAACCTAATTCATCTTATTGTTTAATTCGGTGTTCTTTTATTCCTTTGGACATCCTTTTATTGGTGCATTTTTCAATTGGTATTTACGTATATGACTAACGATATGAAAAAAATATTCCTTTTAATATGGTGTTTGAATTTCTTCAACTGTTTTTCACAGACACCGATTGAAATTAGCTTGGATCCGGAAGAAATAGAAGTGTCAGATTTGGGATTGGGAGATATTGCTGAATCGATCGAATATATTCCATTGGAAACGAAAGACGAATGTTTGATAGGCGAGAATGTGTATTTTGATTTTGACGAAACTCATATCATAATTGGTTATTATAATTGTAATACACTTTATCTTTTTGATAGGCAAGGGCATTTCATTCGTACAATAGGAACTAAAGGTGAAGGCCCACGAGAATTTAATGGCATACATAACATTTTCCTCAATTCAAATCACATTGTGATAGATGATGCTAGTAAAGTTCTTATTTTTGATAAGGAAGGAAATTTTATTTGGTCTACATCTTTTCCTATTGATGATAGATATGTCGCATCTTATTTTAATGAACAATTTTTACGTGTAGCAGAAAGTTATATTTTTCGGGATTCGACCTATTATGTTTATGATATCTATAATCAAACAGGAAATCTAGTAAAGGAAGCTATACCATCTGTTTCTATTTCCCTAAAAAAAGATTCTCAATGGCGTCTTTCTTATAAATGCAAAGAAATAAATCCGGTTTATATCTATCAGAATCAGTTGCATGTACGGGAATATCTGAACGATACGGTATATACGATCAATGGGTTGAACCAATTCATTCCTAAGTATGTACTTAATTTGGGGAAGTACAAAATAACACCCGAAATACAAGCCGATATAAAGAACTTCGAGAATCATATCAATAACAAAGTTGTTATTACAGAGATTGCAGAGACATCCAACAAGCTGTTGATGCACTATTTTTATAAGTGGAAATTTCATAGTTGTTATTATGACAAAAAAGAACGTAAGGTGTATAAGTTCGCAAGTGATGGTTTCCCGAATGATTATGATGGAGGAATTGATTTCTTAAATATGTATCCAATTTATGGTCAAAAGAATAACTATATCAGAACCTGTTTTCAGGCAGGTGAGTTTATTGATAAAGGAGAAAAGTGTTTATCAAAGAAGCGACCAGCTAAAGGCCCTAAATCTGCTGTGAATAGATTTAAAGATTTAGTTATGAAAAAAGTTGATGCAGAGGATAATCCAGTTCTGATGATTGTAAAACTTAAAGATTGATATATTATAGGGAAAACAAGAAAATCCCCAAATACGCATTCAGACATAAAAAAAGCAGTTACCTTCAAAAAGATAACTGCTTTATAATTAGAGCCGAAAACGGGACTCGAACCCGTGACCTACGCATTACGAATGCGTTGCTCTACCAACTGAGCCATTTCGGCAATGATTTTTCTTAAACCGCCGCAAAGATATAAACTCTATTCGACATCTGAAAGAAGTTTAGCCAAAAAATCATCTAAATCTGCATCCAAATCTTTCAGAAGCGGATCGTCAAGACGCAAGGTATCGTCGTCGAGGAACAACAGTTCTTCAATGACAACAAACGATTCGTCGGTCAGACTAATTGACAACGGTTTGACAAAGTGCGAATTCTCAAATACATTCTTGGAAGCCAAAGCAGACAAGGCTTGTTTCACAGCCGAAGCAACACGTTTATTGAAAACGGATTCTTCTTCCGAGTTGTTTACCCAATCAAAAATGATGGTTTTGTCAACCAGATTCTCTTCTTCATCATACACCTGCAGTTCTCCACTTTCTGCATCAGCCTGCAGATAAATATCACTGATGTCATTGAGTTTGGTATCTTCCACCATTTTCTGGATGGCTGAAGTCAGAAATGATTCTAAAACCGATTGTATTTGCGACGGACTTGCTGCCATAATTATAATCCTTTCTTTATTTTATTCATTTGAATTACCAAAAGTAGTAATAATTTGGATTATCTGCTACCAATTTGTGTATTTAGTTTCTTATCTGCCAGAATTCGTTCTTTCAGTACCTCAGCATAAGCCTTCAACAATTCTGTATTCCGGTTCTTTTCGCCTTCGGAGGCCAGAAACAACTCATACGATTTCTGTGCCCATTCATGTGCAGATTTCAATTGGCTTTGCATTTCGTAGCAAAGCGCAATATTGGAAGCCAACTTGGCCTGCTGGCTTTTCGAAGATGTAACCTCGAAGACCCGTTTCCAAATTGCCTCGGCTTGTTCCCACTTACTGGATGAAGCGAATGCGGCCGCTTCTTTCCAACGTGAATTGGCATTATTATAATACCAACGTGTTTCTTCACTCCAATGAGGAACGAAATAACCCGAAACTTTACCGCCCAATGCCGAAGCCGCTATCCGTAATGCCTCGTTGGCCGTTGGCAGATAATAATTCAACATCCGCAAATTCTCGGCAGCTTGCTGAAACTCGACCGAATCTTCTATCAACACCGTAGCCAAGGCATTGTCACGCCCCGGCAAATAGGCCCGCATGATTCCTTGCATCTTCACGGTGATGGTTCCACTCAAAAAACCGGCACCAACATTCACATCCTCACGTTCCATCGCGAAAAGCATCTTATCCAACGAGATAATAGCATCCGCTCCATTTGAACGGCATAAAGATGCCACCTGATCGCGCGTCAGTTTCCGATCCATCAAACTGCTTCCCGAATCACGCAACGGATCATGAAAAAGGAGAACATCCTCAAAATAAGAAGCATCCAGCATAGAGGTTCCACAAGCGGCGCACAAATCGAACAAAGCACTGTCGGCCTTTGCCTGTGCCGTATCCTGAACTACTCCCAACAGGGAATAAGTATAACCCGACTTTTCGGGCTGCGCCATCGCATTATTCACCATCAATACCTTCCGGACATCCTGTGGAAAAGTAACCTCACCCGGATTACAGGTTTCGATCCCTACATAATTGATTCCTCCACAAGCTGTCAACAAGAACGACAAGCCTCCTAAGTATATCTCCTTTTTCATATATCACCCAATTACTGAAGGCAAGTTGCCTTCACTGTCATCAAATTAATTCACTTACAGCCTTGAAATACCCGATCGACTCGGCAATTCCGAGGAAAGGATCTTTCATGTCTTTCTCGTATTCCAAGCTGCATTTACCTGTATAATTCACCTTCCTCATCATCTGGATCAAGGCAGGGAAATCAATCTTTCCGCGTCCTATTTCGATACCGCGTCCGGCTTTAGTCGAATCGGTCACATCCTTGATGTGCATATCGAATACACGCGTATGATACTTCTCCAAATCAGTTACCGGATTACAGCCATTACGCAAGTCATGGCCTACATCCAGACACATGCCGATACGCGGATCCAAATCCTTCGTATGCTTCCAGACGTCGGTTGCATCCGGATAAGTCTTGATATCGGGTCCGTGCAAATGGATCGCATAATGGAAATCGTATTCCTTTACTTTCTTATCCACATAAGGCAACAGCTCATAATTAGGAACACCGACAATCAGCTTCACTCCTACCCGTTTGGCATATTCGAAAGCTCGGTCGATCTCCGCCTCACTCTTCATGTAAATTGGTCCCACGGCATAACCGGTAACACCAAATTCGGCACAACGGGCATGGAAAGCCTTGATCTGTTCGTCCGTACTATCCAATGGCAAATGGAAATCCTTGATACACAAATAATGGACATCCAGTCGCTGCATCGTGCGAAGCGTCGTATCTAAGTCGAAATTGACGAATGTATAACCTGCCATTCCCAATTGGAACGGATTGACTGACTTAGGTGCCTTCGGAATAATCCGCGACTTTTCTTCGGCGTGCGACATGGCTGATGTACCCAACAACAAGGCGCCTGCCAAACTCTGTTTGAAGAATTTTCTCCTCGTATTGTTCATATATATCAGAATTAAAGTTGAATCATTTGAAGCAAATGTACACAAAAAAAGTAGTTGCTTCCTATGAAACAACTACTTTTTCTTTCTCCAACCTTAATTTTTAAGGGTGATTATCTCTTATTAGGAAAGCGGCAAGTACCTGCTTTGCCTCTTTATTTCCGCCAAAGAAACGTATTGATTGAACGCGGAGCGAGTTGTGGAGCATAGACTTGTCCGTCGACAGAGAACGGATATACTTTCGGTTCGGCAGATTCATTCGATACCACCACTACGATACTCTGATCCGGATTAACAAATGCCAGTAATCCTTTTGCATCGCCATCGGCCGCCAGCTTGAAAGCGCGCGGTTGCACATAGTGACTGACGTGCTTCATGATATAATATTCCGGAGTATAGCGATAGGATTTCCGCTCTGCATCGACTACTACCAAAGAGTTCTGAGCCCAGCCCCAGCGACTGATACCTCCGTCTTCGAGCGAGATATTCCAATACAGATAAGCCGAAGTTCCGTTGTTCAGATAATGCTGCATCAACTGCCAGGCGTACAATGCCGCGTTCCAGGTATTCTTTCCGTCGCCACACTCCTGCTCTGTCTGGTACAGCTTCAACGCTGGATAACGCTGGTGAATGGAAGCGATGACTCCTTTCCCGGCCCATTGGAAACCGACGCCACGGATGTACTTGCTACTCTCCGGATCATTCAGCAAGGTATCTACCAAGGCGGCATTCGGACGTTCCATCGTTCCGAACATCACTTCGATACCTTTCTCTTCCATGGCCGGGCCCAGATAGTTACCCACAAACTCGGCCAGTCCGGCTGCCGTCCAGCAACAACTCGGGAATATCTGTGCCGAATTGAATTCATTCTGCGGCATCACCATCGAGATGTTAATGCCTTCTTTCCGATAGGCATCGATGAATTTGGAGAAATAAAGCGCATAGGCCGAGAAATATTCCGGCTCACAGATGAACATATCCGTTCCTTCACGCCCCTGACGATCTTCCGGCAAACCATTATCCACAATGGTTGTCATATACGTACTTTCGCCCTCTTGCAGTTTCTTGTTCAGGCTGCCCGCCGTTTTCGGAGTCGAAACACTTGCATAATGCTGGTTATGCTTCATCCACGAAGGTGGCGACCACGGAGAAGCCCACAGCTTCAAATCCGCATTATACTTCAAGGCATTTTGGATAAACGGAATCAGCGTCTGTTTATCATTGGCTATCGTAAACGACTCCATGGCAAAATCGCCCGCCTGTTCATCATACGAATACCAGTCGCGTGAGAAATCGTTGGCGCCTACCGGCATACGAGCGATGGTGAAGTTGGCCCCGAAGTCGGGATAAAACAATTCTTCGAGTACCCTTTCCCGATCGGCCGGTTCGAGTTTATTCAACGACATCCAGCCCAACTCATTGAAACAGGCCCCAAAGCCTTCGATCTGCTGTTGCACATCGGTTGTCTTGATCGAGACCAAAGGTTCCACACTCGCCTCTGCCACCGGAAGCGGTTCTTCCGTTTGCCAACAAGCCGTTTCCGTAGAAGCGACCCATTCTAACTGGGGTTTGCCCTGGCAAGAAAGCAAACCACCTACCAAAATAATTGAACCAAGTAATGTATGTGTTTTCATATAAACCCTTTAAAATTTGACGACAATAGAATTTATATCCATAAAACTGAAGATTAAAATGAAGATTACACTCAGATGCAAAGGTAATCATTCCTTTACTTTAACCATAAACAAAACCGGATTACATTCATCCGTATCTATGTTCGGTAATTTCTCTTCGATCATTTTTCTTAGTTCATCTGCCTTTTCTTTAGTTAGAACCCCTTCTTTTATCCGATTATCAAAATGATCCATGCTTCTTTGTATACCTTCTGCATCTCGTAGTAAAAGCAGGTAGTCTTTATACTGGCCTATAGGATGGCCACTTCCTATAAACAGAAAATCGTCGTTCCAATACTGGTAAGTCTTGACTTCTTTTTTCACTTTGTCATAAATGGTCAGAACGGGGATAATCACATTGACACTTTTGATAAAGACCTTATCGTTGATTTCAAAAATATCTTTAATTCCTGCAATTGTCTTTTTTTCCAAGAGGATATCTATGGGGCGGCGAACATGTAACTTTATATCTTCCCTATCCTCTGGTGTCATGCTCTTGTCCTTATAGTCGATATAATATAAAGGGGATAATTTTCCATCCGACAAAACAAAAACTGAGTCATTCATATCTTGTGCAAACAGTATATCATTTTCTCTTTTACGGAATATACAGTTATGAGTATGCCGTTTTTCAGCATCGTTCAATATATGATAATGTTTTCCAATCAGTTCCCCATTCATGTCTTTAATAACCAGCGAATAGAGAGGGTCACAAAAAAGAGGATGCTCTGTATACAAATAGAACAACCCGTCTTGGTATTCAAAAAGACTGGCATAATAATTCATAGGAATACTTTTCACAAATTGGTTGTCAAAGGTAAAAACCAATATCTTACCCCGAGGTTGATCAAGCAAATAAATCAGCTTGTCTTTTTCATTGATAGAGAAATCAAACAATGCCAAACATTCTTCAGGTCCTTGACCCTGATTGCCTATTCGGTATAAAAATTTACCATTACGGTCGAATGTGTAAATGCCTCCCCTATTTGATTTATCCTGGACAAAAATAAAGTCTTCAGACAGCACCACTTTTCTGATTCCCCCCAAAATGGATTCATCCGTAAATTCTAATGGAACCATTTCTACTGCTTCCGCAAACTCAGAAAACCTTCCGTTGTAGGTTTCAAAGTCGGTTATCGGAATAGTCTCCATACCCGATAGATTTTTAACCTCGTTTTGTCTCTGGGTACAGCCACACAAAAACAGGCTGAATACGATGGATAATAAAAGATATTTTTTCATTTTCTTGAAGTATAAAGTTAGTTGAGAATTATTTGATTTCAACATAAAAAGACTACTCATACGCCGGATTCAATTTATAAAACACCAATGCCGGATTTGTATCATCCGTACCCGCATTCATGATTTTCAGATACTCTTTATTGAGCAAATGCGCGTTTTCCTTGATAGGAACAGGGATGAATGAGGTGACAAAATAGTCGCCATACAGGCAAATGGGATTACCGATCGAAAACATACCTTTTTTCAACACTTGATTCCGTGTACGACAAGGCTTTCATATCGGTCGCATCAATCTCGGTATAACCACTTTCAACCCGAGGAATATTACCGACATTATCACTGACCACCAGTTGTATTTTCTGTTGATCCACTTCCGGAGATGCTTGTTTTTTACCTGTACAGGAGAACCCCAAGACTAAGGTTACCAAAATAGAAATGTGTTTGTTCATCGTATTTTGTTTTTTAGATTAATGATTTTTTTCACTTCCAACGATAAGAAAAAAGGCCGACAAGTACATCAGGTCTTAACGTGTAAAACATAGTATTCGCTTTCATACAATGGCTAAATTGTGAGATTTTATCAACTGATTATAAATTCGCATAGCCTAGAGAAAAATCATACTAAGCCTTACACAAAAGTAGCTTTTTTTAAATAAAAACAAATGTTTTTTGAGAAAATCATTCCTCATTCTTTCTTCTTTTCCACTTTTTATTATACTTTTATCGGCGTGAGCGATCTTTGTTTTGCTTCAAAGTTTCCGTGTAAGCTGCACGAAGTCGGTGTAGGGCTACAGAAGTCCCATGCAGGCTGCACGGCGTTTTTGTAGCCCTACAAAAGCTTCTTGCAGGCTGCACGGCGTTTCCGTAGGCCTACAAAAGTCTCTTGCAAGCTGCATGGCGTTTCCGTAGGCCTACGACGGGTTCTTGCAGGCTACACGGGGTTTTTGTAGGGCTACGACAGATTCATGCAAGCCTGCACGAAAATTTTGAAGCACGGCAAAAGTCTATCACACAGTTTTTTAGTTGTTAATTTTTAAAACGCCTATGAATATGGAAAAACAAGTTGACACCATCGCCCTTAGCCGGTTTTCCAATTACGCACATTACAATTATATGGATGTCGTGTATAAAAACCTGAGTTCATTGCTTATTTTGGGTGAGAAACTGGCTACGGAACTGCCGATTTTCGAAGAAAAGCTGGACAATGAAAACGAAGTGCTGGTACAATCGAGGAAAAACGACCTGACCGAAGAGATCGAGGTGGGCGACGACCAACGCGACAGCGGGTTGAGCGGATATGCCCAAGTGCTGAAAGGATTCTTGTACCTGAAAAGCGGCGAGCAATATGAAGCGGCCAAAAAGCTGGACAAGCATTTGTCTGATTTCAATTTGTCGCCCCGCATGTCGCTCATCAAGCAGACGGGCGCGATGAAGAATCTCATTGAAGATCTGGAGACGACTTATACCTCGCAGGTCACCTCTTTGGGATTGACACCGTTCGTCACGATGATGAAAGAGGGCAACACAACGGTCGACACCAACCTGCAAGCCCGTGATGCCCGAAGTGCCGGAAAGATGAAGGCCGCCGTACTGACAGCCCGCAGCGAAACGGACGAAATCTACAACAAGATCATCAAGAAGATCAACGCTCTGGCAATTGTAGATGAAGAGAATGCCGACGAATACGGACAACTAATCGATGAACTGAACGCCCAGATCAAACACTACAAGGAACAGGAATTGACCCCGAAAACGAAGAATACAGACAGCAGTTCTACCTCTGGTAGCGGTACCAGTTTCAAACCGTTCTATCCGGAATACGAATAAAAGAGATAAAAAGAAAAACTCTCTATCTCCCAAAAGAGGCTATCCCCCAAAAGGATAGCCTCTCAAAATTAGCACTAATATTTATACATTGGCATTACCAACCCGGATTTTGTACTAAAGACGGACATCTCTTCAATTCTTCCTGTAAAATCGGATACAGATAAGACTTCGGAGAAGTAAATACACGTCCATCCTCTACCGTGAAACGTTCCATACGATACGTCTTACCGTTTACAACAATCTTACCGTTCGGATCTTCTACCGGTCTCATACCATGAGACTGACGCTGGTTCTTCGGATAAGGCCAGTCTGAAGGATCAACATTCGATTCAGTACCGTAGTTTTCCGGTTCCAGATACAAACGAGAAGTCCAATAACGATTGTTTTCATAGAACAATTCCACACGACGTTCACGCTGGATATATTCGTTCATCAACTCTTTATCCGTCTTAACAGCCGGCGGCATCGGAGCCATAAATGAACGGGCACGTACCTGATTGATCAAATCATAAATTTCTTCGTTCGGACCACTCAATTCATTGACAGCTTCACAATAGATATAGATAAATTCAGGCAAACGCCAGATTGCCGGACCATTTATCACGTGACCACCATGACCTCTGTCCCAACCATCTTTATAGAACTTTCTCAGATAATATCCTGTATGAGAAGCCTGATCCAAATAGCTACCACTAACAGCATCGTTACCTTCAGCAGTATTCAATTGAGTACCACCATACCAAGAACCATGATAACGGATATCGCGATAGAAACGAGGGTCACGCTGAATACCTTCGTACGGATTCGCATCATCATAACCATCTTTTGCTGCATGATCACAATAGATAGGATAACCATATCCATCCGGACCGATATATTCATATTCATCTACCTGTTCCTGCAACGGACGCTGACGAGCGTGTCCACCCTGAGAAGGAGGTAATACGTCACCAGACCAACCTGTATCCTTATCACGAGTTACAAACCAAACCCATTCATCCTGGATAGCATTCATGTCATACATCATCTGCCACAAACGCTGTTGAACTTTATGGTTATTGGTTTCAGCATTACCGTCAATATCCCGGAAGTCGTCCTTATCGTATGTCTCATACAATTTATAACGAAGCGAACCATCTGTTTTCTTACATTCCAATACAGCTTTAGCAGCATCTCTAGCTAATTCCCAACGCTTCGGATCATAACCATATTCATCTTTGAAAACACGCGTATCATTAGGTAAAGTACCACCATTCCACATAGGCGTTGCAGCCAACCAACGTGCCATAGCTTTCAAACCTAAACAAGCCCCTTTATCAACTCGACCAAAGTATTGACCTCCATTCCATGCATCCACACGAGCATAGGCTGAATCAGCATCCGCACAAATCTTTTCAACCATAGAATGGAAGGACTCTTTCTCGAAGGTCATATCATCGCCCGGATATATAACCCGATCCATGTAAACGGCTTCACCATATGAACGAATCAGCTGCAAATGCAAGTAACCTCTCAAAAAATAAACTTCTCCCATGCGACGTCTTAAATCGCCTTCACGACCATCTTGCGGATTATCCGGGGTATTGTATTTCTTCACACCTTCCAAAATGATATTTGCGTTGCGAATAGCATAATAAATATCATCCCAATACTGCCCCGCACTACCCGGCATACCTTGTGACGGTCCGTAGTTTCCTACATGGAACTGATGAGGAATAGCTCCTTCGTGACTACTGGCACTACACTCATCCGAAATACTTGACAAACTAAAGTGACTGAAATAAATCAACGGATGCAATGAATATTTCGCTCTTGCATACAAATCGGTCACCAAAGACTCAACCTTGTCAAAACGAGTAAAGACCTGCTGTTCTGTTGTCTGATCATCCGGAGTACGATCCAAATAATCACTACACGAAGTAAAACTCAACAAACCAGCCAACAACCCTGCTACAATATTTATTTTTTTCATTGTTTTTTCTCCTAACTAAATTAATAAGTAATATCAACACCGAAATTAAAGATACGCTGAATAGGATACCATGATCCATCACCATTATTTGTTTCCGGATCCACATCTACGTCATCCAATCCATCAAACGTCAATAAGTTCATACCTTGAACATAAAAACGTACATTTTGTAATCCTGCAAAACGGATAAGATGTTTCGGTAATGTATATCCAATTTCCACATTCTTCAAACGCAGATATGAAGCATCATACAAATACAAACTACTATTTGAGTTCTTATTATTATCGTTTGTACCAATTGTTAAACGTGGATAAGTTGCCACATCTTTCGTTTCTTCAGTCCAACGATTGAAATGCATAGGCTTCACCTTACCAATCTGGTCTTGGTCAAACTGTGGGAAATCCCATACAGCTGCACCATTCAACAAGACACTTGTATTAGCAGCACCTTGGAACAACAAACTCACATCAAAACCTTTATACTGAATACCTACAGGAATACCAAACTGGATTTCAGGTGTTCTCGGATTACCCATGGCGCGGCGGTCATGTTCATCGTCAATCTTTCCATCTCCGTTCTGGTCTTTATATACCACATCTCCCGGATACAATTTACCCCATGGTTGGAAACCTGATCCACCATTCATGGCATTTAACTTATCCGCTTCAGCCTGATCATATACAAAGTGATCAAATTCATAGACGAAATATTCATCAATTCTCTTACCTGTATTCGCACGCCATTCATTTTCATAAGCCACTTCGTTCATAAATACGATCTTGTTACGAGCAAACGTAAAGTTCGGTTTAATATAGTATCTGAAATCTTCACCGATATTACCGTTCCAGCCAATTTCAAAGTCAATACCACGATTATCAACAATACCCGAGTTTATAAACGGAGCATCTTTTCCTACAATACCTGGATAGCCTAACTTATTTCCATCGCTCAAACTTGTAATAATATCATAACGATGTTCATAGAAATAATCAGCAGAGAAAGTTAATCGTTCATTGAAGAAAGAAGCATCAAGTCCGACATTCAACTTACGTGCTTTTTCCCAAGTCAGATTAGGATTCGCAAAATTACCTTCTTTTAATCCAGAATAACCATTACCAAATTCATTTACACCAAATGAATAACCATCACCACCTTGGAAGAACTGCAAATAGCCGAAACGGCTACCTGAAATCATATCACTACCTACCATACCGTACGAAGCTCTCAGTTTCAGGTTACTTAACCACTTTTCAGCTCCTTGCATAAACCGTTCACGCGAAATAACCCATCCGATAGATCCAGCGGGGAATGTACCATAACGTTTACCTGGAGCAAAGTTCTCTGATCCATTATATCCAATATTAAACTCTGCTAAATATTTATTCTGGAAAGCATAAGTAGCACGAGCCGTTAAACCTTGATAACGATATGGCACTTGGTTATCAATCGTTGTATTAGAACGGTTGAACAAAACCATAGCAGAAACATCATGATCACCAAAGTTTCTCAAATAATCCAATTTCAACTGGTAATAAGTTTTGCTGTTAGAAGAATTATGGCTAAACGAGTTTGAAATTGTACCATCCTGATCATACCATGGATTTCCTAAGATATAAGCACCCGTATAATTTGGATTATTCATATAGATTGAACCATAACTACCTTCAGCCGGCTGGAAAGTTGCATATTGAGAGAAATTCATATAGCCTTCAGTCCGATCTCCCAAATTTCTGTGAATCCAGTTACCTTCAGAAGCGTCATAAGAGAAGATTCCTTCAATTTTTAACCCTTTGGTGATAAAATCTAATTTATGACCAATAGCAAACGATCCATTCAAATAGGTATTCTTTTCCTGCAAATATCCTCTTCTTGACAATTCCCCCAAGATATTCTTCCTATGTTTGTAATCTCCATACAACATACCATATGGGTTATTCAATTCATATGTTTCATTGGCTGGATTACCATTATTTTCTACTACAATTGGCAAATATGGAGGGAGAGTATTACATAACTTTACAACTTGAGATGCCGTAGTACCTGGAGCATATCGATCCGTGATACGAGCACCTAAATCTACGCGAACATAAAAATCTTTGGTAATATCCACATCTACATTCGCTCTAAAGTTATATCGTTTAAACTTAGCTTGTGTATCAGTTTCTGTCACATCTGTATGTTCGTAGTTTCCACCTTGCGAATAATAGTTAGCCATCACATAATATCTGGCACGTTCAGAACCACCACGTATTGACAAACTATAATCTTGCTGCGTGCCGGGTTTGAAAGCATAATCGAAATAATCCCAATTATAACCTAATCCATCTGAATTATCGCCTTTAGCCTTCCGATAATTAGCAATTGCTTCATCAGTAAATAATTCCAACTTACTTGGATCGGTTGTCGGATTACTGTTGATCATCGCCTCATTATATAAAGTCGCATAATCAGCTGAACCTAAATATTTCGGGAATTTTACTGGAGAGTTTGTTCCCACAGAAGCTTTGAAATTCACACTTGGCTTTTCAGAAGCTTTACCACGTTTTGTTGTAATGATGATAACACCATTGGCACCACGTACACCATAAGGAGCCGTTGCTGAAGCATCCTTCAAAATAGTAAATGTTTCGATTTCTTCAGGAGCCAGATAACTCATGTCACGTTCTACTCCATCCACAATAACAATTGGTGATTTATCACCATAAGTACCCATACCACGGATTCTCAAATCAGCTCTATCTACACCTGGTTCACCACCACCAAACTGATTAACCATCAAACCAGGCATTCGACCAGCCAATGCATTATTCAAATTGGCTGTTGGACTTTGTTTCAAGTCTTTGGTAGTAATTGTAGATACAGAACCCGTTATGGTTGCTTTCTTTTGTGTCGTATAACCGACAACAACCACTTCTTCCAAAGCTTTCGAGTCTTCCACCATCTTAATGGTCAAATCACTCCGCCCATTAATCTTAACTTCCTGAGCTTGATAACCAATATAAGAGAACACCAAGCTTGCACCAGAATATGGAGCCATAATTTCAAAATTACCATCCATATCCGAAACAACACCGGTCATCGTTCCTTTCACCATGATATTCACACCAATCAAAGGACCATTTGCATCTAAAACACGTCCTTTAACTCTAAAACCTTCCTGAGTAACCGTCGGTCCAGCATCTTCTGTGTTTTTATCATTTAAAGCGTAGAGAACCACTTGTCCATCTTCTACTTTAAATGAACAATTTTGATCTTTCAGCAGGATGCGCAACATTTCTTCCAAAGTAACATTCTCTGTCTTACATGTCACTCTAGCTTCATCATCCAATACATTGTTTGAATAAACAATACTTACACCGGCCTGTTCTTCTATTAGTTCTAAGGCTTGTTTTAAAGTTTTGTTCTTACAAGTTAAGGAAACTTCATCAGCAAGAATATTTGCATACATTCCAACTGATATACAACTGCACAACCCAATTGTCAAAACCCGTCTAACTGCCTTTTGTTTTATTAACAATTGGGGGGGGTAATTTAACAAATACTTCATAATACTAGATTTTATTAATATGTTATTTTCCGTTAGCTTTTATTTCATACTTCGATTCCACCTCTCCTGAAGATACGGTAAAAAGCAAAGAATTTAAAATACTTACTAATGTGTTCTTCAAATCCAACCTCCCTGAAATCAACATCCCATCAAGATTTTTATCTTTTAGCACAATTTTTACATTATATATTTTTTCCAGTTTTCTAATAACATTACTCAGAGCTTCCTTTTCAAATTTCAACCGTCCATCAATCCAAGATATGTAATTAGAAACATCTACTGATTCAAGTTTCTCTTCTGCATTATCTGCAGCATAAGTATAACACTGATTCGGTTCCAAAATCATCGTTTCATTGTTTCCATCCAATGCAATCTTTCCTGAAACCAATACTGTCTGGAATAATTCAGCCTCCTGATCAGAAAGAACATTAAATTGAGTTCCCAAGACTTCGACAGATTTATAAGCAGTCCTTACACAAAAAGAACTTTTACCATCTTTTACTACTTTAAAATAAGCTTCTCCTTCCAAATAGACTTCTCTTTTGTCTGAGTCAAACTCATCTGGATAAACTAAAGAAGAACCTGAATTAAGATAGACCGTCGAACTATCGGCTAAAACCAGTTTTGTTCTTTTACCATAAGGGACAAACACAGCATTTAACTGCGTCCCTTCTTTTTTTTCTATTTGAGTTGAATCATTAATAACAATCTTCCTATTGTTATTATAACTAATCAGAGCTGAAGTATCTTTCAATGAAACGATCTGCTTATCTGCTACTTTCAAAGTTATCTCTGTTCTTTTCTCAACATCACTCAATAGCGCCTGATATTTTTCTATCGAATCTTGATTCGAATTTGCAAACTTAGACAAACCCCAAAAAATCCCCAAACTACAAGCTGCTATACCAATTGCTATTTTTATCCACGAAACTTGCTTCTTCTCTTTCTGATAAGAAGGCATATAGAAATCAGTCAGAGAACAAATCAACATCAACTCTTTATACCGAGTTTTATTTTTATCGTTCTCTTCAATCCAAGAAAGAATAGCCCGACTTTCTTCTTCCGTGCATTCTCCTTGTATATATTTAATCAAAAGTTCATCTGACATATTCAAAATATTAACCTTCTCTAAATTAAAATACACATAAAACAAAGGTATACCCTAAAATGAAAAGAGAGTTTTTGAATAAAAAAATGTTAAACCGTAATTAAGGAAAGAATTACTCAAAAATAGCTTTCCGTATCTCTAATAAAGCTTTCGTAATATGATATTCAATTGATTTTTCCAATAGCTGCATCTTCTCTGCTATCTCTTTATTTTTCAAGCCATCTCTTCTACTAAGCAAAAAGATCTGCCGTGTTTTTTCCGGTAATTTATTAAGGACATTATTCAACTTCGCTTCATAGTCTTTTGAGACCAGAGAACATAATGTTTCATCTTCCAAGACATATAAATTACCACGCTGATAAATTTGTTCTTCTGTCAAAGAAGCCAAATCTATCATTTCCAAACGTTTTTTCCGCAAATAGTTCAAACACAAATTTCGGGTTATAACCAACAAAAAACCACTTATATCTTCTACATCTTTTAATTCTGTATGCTTATTCCATAAGGCCACAAAAACATCCTCGACTATTTCTTCTGCAACAAATTCGTTTTTGACATATTGCAATGCATACTTATACAAGCGCTTCTGATATACATCCATAATATCACGTAATGCTCGACTATTACCAGAACTTAATTGCACAATAAGTCCTCGTAGCATTGCACATATTTCATACACGACTATCATTATATTCTATATATAAATTACGCTACAAATTTATTAAATAAAATAAAATAGCAGCCTTTATACTATCAAAATCAATAAAGAGCCTATTAAATTCTTCATCTTTTGAAGTAATCTATAACAAAAGAATTTCACATTCACAAACAAATATCCTCTACTGTACTTAAAATATGATACAAAAAAAGTTACTATTGCCTTTCACAACAACAGTAACTCTTACATATCTTAAATACAAATCTGAGAACTTAAAACAATGCTATCAACTCATCCACTGTAAGCAACTGCTGCTCACCCGTGATCATATTCTTGACATTGATTTTGCCTTCTGACATCTCGGTTTCGCCGACGATAGCCACATACGGGATTTTTTTCGTATCGGCATAACCCATTTGCTTCTTCATCTTGGCCGACTCCGGATATAATTCGGTACGGATGCCGGCAGCCCGAACCTGAGCCACTAAAGGCAACAGATAGGCTTCTTCTTTTGCTCCGAAATTAACGAACAGAAGTTGTGTTGTCTGCAAAGCATCTTTCGGATACAAATCCAACTGGTTCAAAACATCGAAGATACGATCGGCACCAAAAGAAATACCTACTCCTGAAACACCTTCCATTCCGAACACACCTGTCAGGTTATCATAGCGACCGCCACCGGTGATGCTTCCGATCTGCACATCCAACGCCTTCACTTCGAAGATAGCACCGGTATAATAATTCAAACCGCGAGCCAACGTCAAGTCCAATTCCAATTCGGCACGCAAAGCCAATTTCTCAATCCGATCCAAGATGAATTCCATTTCGGCAATACCCTTCAATCCAGTCTCAGATGCAGCCAAGACGTTCTTCAGAGAAGCGATCTTTTCCCGGTTTGTTCCGCTCAACATAATCACCGGTTGCAGTTTATTGATGGCATCTTCCGAAAGGCCTTTTTCGCGCAGCTCGTCGTTCACCTTCTCCAAACCGATCTTATCGAGTTTGTCGATAGCCACTGTGATATCAACAATCTTATCTGCGGCACCCAAAATTTCAGCGATTCCCGACAGGATTTTCCGGTTATTCATCTTGATACAAACCCGGATACCAAAACGATGGAACACTTCATCCATAATCTGGATCAGTTCCACTTCATTGATCAAGGAATCCGAACCTACCACATCGCCGTCACACTGATAGAATTCGCGATAACGACCTTTTTGCGGACGATCGGCACGCCAAACCGGCTGTATCTGATAACGCTTGAACGGGAAAGAAATCTCATTCCGATGCTGTACAACAAAACGGGCAAACGGTACAGTCAAGTCATAACGCAAACCTTTCTCGCAAGCCTTTGCCGCAAACTTCACCGGATTCTTTTCCAGCAGTTCTTCACAGGAAATACCCGAGAAGCAATCACCCGAATTCAGGATCTTGAAGAGCAACTTGTCTCCTTCTTCGCCATATTTTCCCATCAAGGTTGACAGGTTTTCCATAGCCGGCGTTTCAATCTGCTGAAATCCGTATAAATGATAGACCTCACGGATTGTATTGAATATATAATTACGTTTCGCCATTTCTTCGGGCGAAAAGTCTCTCGTTCCTTTAGGTATGGATGGTTTCTGCATACTTATTATTATTTTATGATGTTTATTGACGCACAAAAATACGATTTTATAAGGAATAACAGGTCTTATATACCTTTTTCTGTCTGATCATCATTAATGATCATCCCACTACCCAGACACAGATGATGGTCTTTATCATAAACCACGCCATATTGGCCGGGAGCAATTCCTTGTATCTTATCATCCGATTCAATACGGTACACATCTCCGATCCGACGGATATAGCCATGGGTAAATTCCGGAGTATGACGTACTTTAAAGGTTATTTCCTTGGCATCGTCAAATTCGCCCCAGATATCTTCGGTGATAAAATCAAAGCCTTGCATATTGATCACTTTGCCATACTGTGTTTCCGGATCGTAGCCATTGGATACATAAATAATATTGCGGCGAATATCTTTCTTGATAACAAACCACGGACCACCACTTAGTCCCAAGCCTTTTCGCTGACCGATGGTATGGAACCAGTATCCGTTGTGCTTACCCAAGACTTTGCCTGTTTCCAGTTCAATGATCTTTCCCGGTCGCTTGCCCAGATAACGTTCGATGAAATCATTGTAATTGATCTTCCCCAAGAAACAGATACCTTGACTGTCTTTGCGTTTGGCACTAGGCAATTTCTGAGCTTCAGCAATCGCACGAACCTCACTTTTCATCAGATGCCCGATCGGAAACATCAGCTTCTGTATTTGTAACCGCGTGATTTGTCCCAGAAAGTCTGTCTGATCTTTCACCGGATCCTTGGCTGTCGACAACCAGACCTTTCCATCGATTTCCGTCGTCGTTGCATAATGACCGGTAGCTATTTTATCGAAGTCTTTTCCCCATTTCTCTTCAAAGCAACCGAACTTGATGAACTTATTACACATCATGTCCGGATTCGGAGTCAGTCCTCGCTTCACTGAATCAATGGTATAACTTACCACTTTATCCCAATATTCATCATGCAATGAAACTTGTTCGAAGCGACATCCATATTTCTTGGCAATATACGAAGTGATTTCGATATCTTCCTCAGCCGGACAATCAATATACCCGTCTTTGTCTTCCATTCCGATACGGATATAAAAGATCGTTGGATCATATCCGGCCTCTTTCAACATATGTACCACGACCGAACTGTCCACTCCGCCTGAAACTAAAGCTGCTATTTCCATAAATATCTATTTTCTTTCTGAATTGCAAAGGTACATATTTATAAATAATACCCGATTCAGACACATCATATTTCTTCGTACCAAACATTTATTTATCGCCCGGTTTCTTTCCGTTTCATTTCCAGCAAAACACTTCCCGTTAATGGAATGGCTAAAACAAATGTGAGCATATCAGCCACGGCCTGACACATTTCCACTCCTTGCAATCCTAAATAATAAGGCAAGATCATAATCAACGGAATAAAGAATAGTCCTTGCCGGGCAGAAGAAAGAACTGTTGCCCGGATTGACTTGCGTATTGTCTGTAACATCATATTACTTAAGATGATCCATGCTCCTAACGGATAAGTAATCAGCTGCCAGCGTAATGCAGCTGAACCGGTTTCGATCACCAGTGGATCTCCTTTTCGGAACAAAGCGACGATTTCTTCAGCATAAGCCATTCCGGCAACCGAACAACATAACAGGAATACAAAACCAACCTTGACACTAAACCAAAAGCCTTCTCGTACCCGTGCATATAATCCGGCTCCATAATTAAATCCGCACAAAGGTTGGAAACCTTGACCAAAACCTATCAGGAATGAGTTGATAAACATACCAATCCGCGACACGATAGACATCCCCGCAATAGCGGCATCTCCATAATTCCCCGCAGCAACATTTAGGAAAATGGTAGAAACACTAGCCAATCCCTGACGAGCCAACGAAGGTGTTCCACCACCAATGATCTCTTTCACAAAACTCCATGAGAAAGTAAAGTTCCGATAATGGATACGAATATTCCCTTCCCGCCTTCCCATATAGAAAAGCAGACAAAAACTAAAGACCTGACTAATCACCGTAGCCCAAGCAGCGCCGGAAATACCCAGGTCACAGACAAATATCAGAATCGGATCCAGAATCACATTGGTAACTGCACCGGCAACGATTCCCACCATCGCATAATCAGCGTTTCCCTGAAAGCGCATTTGATTATTCAACACCAACGAAGCAATCATAAACGGAGCTCCCAGCAGGATAATCCCCAAATAACGTTCGGTATAAGGTAAAATTGTAGGTGTTGAACCTAAGGCATACGAAAGCGGGCGAAGCAACAACAATCCGGAAAGCATAAGAATCAAGCCCAACGACAATGCTAGGAAAAATCCGGTTGCTGCCATCTTTCCGGCAGCTTCATCTTCTTTAGCTCCCAACTTGCGAGAGATGTAATTTCCGGAACCATGTCCAAAGAAAAAACCGACAGCCTGTATGATCGACATGACTGAAAACACAATTCCGACTGCTGCCGTAGATTGTGTATTAATCTTCCCTACAAAATACGTATCTGCTATATTGTAGAAAGACGTAACCAACATACTGACAATCGTTGGTGCAGCCAGTGTCATGATCACTTTGGGTACTGGTGCTGTTGTCAGGTAATTAAAATTATCTTTTGTTCGATGCATCTTTTTCTATCCTTTTTATTTCCATTTCCACAATACCAGAGATAAACAGTTGAAAACTCTGGCTAAAACTGAACATCCCGTTCATACCCAAGTGGTCTTTCCCAAAAAGATTCAAGATATATAGTTGACAAGGTTTTCAGTGACTTCTTCCTGTGAAGCTACACCAAAAACCTTGTCTATTAAAACTCCAAATACATTTTAATTAAACAGAAAACGGTTTATCTGTAAGTCCTCTTCTGTATTTACTTCCAAACAAATCCGTCTTGGTTAATCCGCCATACAGAACCATCTGCTGCCGGCAAAGAGATTTCGAATAAAGAAGCTGTCCGTTCTACAGTCATTTTAGCTACCTGTTCTGCAGAACAAATATCCGAAGCTTTCAGAGCTGTGGCTGTAGCTGCAAATTCTCCGGTTGCTGCCTGGTATTCTTTCTGACGATAATACAACTGACGCAGCATCCATTTCGTTGCTTCTTCCAGTTTTGCCTGGAAAGAATCTTCACCTTGACCCGCTACTTTATCTGAGAACTGAACGTAGGCCCAATATTCCGGCAAATGGATATTGATCACACCTGTCGGTGCCCAAACCCAGTTGTATTCACGGATCTTATCTTCACCCTTGATTGGAATCTTCACGTATTTACCGTCTTTCACTTCGGTTGTCCATTCAACCCGAGAGAAGTTTACCCGGAACTGATCACCATTATTCGGTGTACCTTTATGACCATTCATAACCTGATTTAAAGTTTCCCATGGAATGAAGACTTCCACGCCCCAACCTTTATCAGTATCATTCGGATTGTTGACTGTACCATCTACCCAAACAGCTGATTTCATACCGGCAAATTCCCAGCCGTTTAATACTGCCGGACGGTTTCGGTAAGGCTGACTCAAATACAAATCCCAGTCTGTTCCCAAAGCATTTACTTCATATTCCAAATAATTATGTGTATCACCTGTCGGATCAAGGAATATCTCAAAATCGTTTTCCAGGAATATCACACAATCATGCTCCGTCTGATAAGCCCAAACGTGCGGTTCATCCATCCAAGCCGCAAAATACATACCTTTTTCATCATAGGCCATCTTGGCACGAGTCTGATACAACGGAGCCGGTCGTTTGTCTCCTTCAATATCCGTAAAATCAGAAGTCCAGGGAACAGCATCCCATTCCGTGAGTTTTCCGTCAATCTTGATTTCGCCCGGAGCTTTGTAACAAACATACGTCGGCGGATTCAACGGAGTTACCGGAGAAAAATCAACGTTCTTCTCTTCTGTCTGTGGTTGTGGCGTACAAGCCAGCAGCGCCCATGAAAGCGCACCTAAAGTCATCAGTTCTTTCTTCATATTATTTATGTTCTTTGTTGTCTTCTTCCGTGTACCAGGAAGAATACATGTGATAGTTCTTGGCAATCTTCTGGTTAATTTCCTTCGACTGTTCCGGATCTACTTTCTTGACGAACTTCGCCGGAACACCGGCATAAATACTTCCTGGTTCCACAATCGTATTGCTCAATACAACAGATCCGGCAGCAACAATAGCTCCTTCTCCAATTACTGCATGATCCATAACGACAGCTCCCATACCAACTAATGCTCCATGGCAAATCTTGGCTCCATGAATTGTAACGTTATGACCGATGGAAACATCATCGCCGATTTCGATAACCGACTTCTCATACAATGTATGCAGTACAGAACCGTCCTGGATGTTCACACCGTTGCCAATACGAATAGAATTGACATCACCGCGTACAACTGTACCAAACCAAATACTGCAACCTTCACCTATCTCAACATCACCGATTATGGTTGCATTATCGGCTAAAAAAGTATCTTTTCCGATCTTCGGAGTAAAACCTCTTACTGACTTAATTAATGCCATATATACTAAGTTTATAAATTCGTTAGTTATAAGTTAACCTTATATTCTCCGGCTAACTCTTCTTAAATTTCTTCTGTCTTTTCCTTCAACCAAGCACGTTCTTCATCTGTCAGATACGGACTCAGTTTCTCATATACCGTCTGATGATATTTATTCAACCAGGCATGTTCGCGGGCTGATAACATCGGAACGACAATCAGGCGAGTATCGATATAACACAAGGTCAATGTTTCCATTGTCAGGAATTTGCCAAACTCTGTTTCACTGTCTTCGCATATCTCAATCATATTCTCCGTACGGATTCCATATTGTCCGGCACGATACATAGCCGGTTCGTCACTCATTACCATACCCGGTTCCAATACAACCGGATTTTCTTCCATCCGGATACTTTGCGGACCTTCATGCACATTCAGGCAATGCCCGATGCCATGCCCTGTACCGTGCAAGTAATTAATACCGGCATCCCAAAGCGCTTTACGGGCCAAAATATCCAACTGACTACCTCTTGTTCCGACCGGGAATTTACATTTAGCCAAACTGATGGTTCCTTTCAAAGCCCGAGTAAAGTCTTTCTTCATCTGTTCGGTTGGTTCTCCCAAAGCAATGGTACGGGTAATATCCGTTGTTCCATCCAGATATTGGGCTCCACTATCCAATAGATAAAGACTTTCTAGCTTCAGTTCCACATCCGTTTCCGGAGTCGGAGCATAATGTACCACTGCCCCATGCGCACCATAGCTGGAAATGCTGGCGAAACTATCCATCACATATAAAGGCTGTTCAGCACGTAAAGCCGTCAGTTTATGACTGGCACTCAATTCGGTTACCTTCTCACCTGCTTCCAGCTGCTTCTCCAGCCAATAATAAAATTTAGTCAGCGCAACACCATCTTTCACTACGGCGTTCCGATAACCTTTTCTTTCTGTTTCATTCTTGATACTCTTCAACGTATTTGCCAGAGAAATACCTTCTATAATCTGAGCTGACTTCGGCAACGCATTGCAAATGGCGATATTCGTATGGGCTGTATCCAAATAAATACGTACATGTTCAGGCAAACGAGACAGATAAACAGCCAAACGGGAATAATCAGCCAAGACAACGCCTTCTTTCTTCAAGCGTTCAGCGACTTCGGCCGGTACTTTCTTCGGATCAATGAACAACACATTCTCTTCGTTGGAAACAAACAGATAAGCAACACCAACCGGATTGTAAGCCACATCGGTACCACGGATATTACAAGTCCAGGCTACTTCATCCAAGGCAGATAACACCGTACAGTCGGCTCCTGCCTGATGCAGGCGTAAAGTAATATCCGTCAGTTTATCTTCGGTCGAACGACCACTCAGTTCGATAGGCAAATCAAAGATCGGAGCTGCCGGAAGCGCCGGACGATCTTTCCAGATATCATCCAACAAGGCACAAACTGTATTCAGCCCGATTCCTTTCCGTTCCAAAGAAGACTTCAGTTCCTTGGCATCTGCCACACTATACGTTTCCCCATTCAAACCTACCACTTCATCCTGCTGCAATTCTTCCAACAGGAAGTCTGTGATTGAAGGCGTATCAGGCAACTTCATCCGATACAGGTCAATACCACTACCTTCCAATTGCGTTTCGGCTTGCAAGAAATACCGCGAGTCGGTCCACAAGCCTGCCTTTTCCAATGTTACAACTACGGTTCCTGCCGATCCGGTAAAACCGGAAATCCATTCCCGATACTTCCAGCACGCTGCCGGATATTCACTCATGTGCGGATCGGTTGTCGGAATGATATAAGCTGATATATGCTGTTGTTTCATAGCTTCCCGCAAAGCAGAAAGCCGTTCTGGTATTTGTGTTTTCATCGCATGTTATTTTTTTAGATGTCAAAGGCAAAGTTAATCATTTTATTTAATCTTACAAGACAGAATGTAGCGAATAAAGAAAGGCGTTGCCAAGCCTCTTCGCCTTTGGCAACGCCTTCCCCAAACGGAATAATCCGTGTCTTATTTTGTACTGAACTTATAGATACATTCGCTCTTGTAAGTTTGTCCCGGCTCCAATACGGCACTCGGGAAATCCGGATGATTCGGAGTATCCGGATAATGTTGTGATTCCAGGCAGATGGCACCACGACGCGGATAAACAACGCCATGCTTTCCGTTTTCTTTTTCGGCCATCATGTTACCGCAATAGATTTGCAAGCCCGGTTCATTGGTATAAACCTGCATTTGGATACCGCTGGTCGGAGCAACAACCGTTGCTGCTACCTGATTGATATCACCCTTCGTATTCAATACCCAGTTATGATCGTAACCACCGGCTTTTACCAATTGCTCAAAGTCGCCATCAATACGGTCGCCGATTGTAATCGGTTCACGCAAATCCATCGGAGTTCCTTCTACCGGTGCAATACCTGTCGGGATGAACAGCTCATCAACCGGTGTATAATTGTCGGCATTGATAGCAAGCTGATGATCCATGATAGTAGAACCCGCAACACCCGACAAGTTGAAATAGCTGTGATGAGTCAAGTTGACAATTGTTTTCTTATCGGTTGTTGCTTCATATTTAATATCCATCGCATTATCATCTGTCAAGGTATAAACGACCTTTACATTCAGATTTCCCGGGAAACCGGCTTCCCCGTCTTTAGAGACATAAGTAAGTTGCAGCGAGTTATCGCTTAATTGCTTGGCATCCCACACCTGACGATCGAAGCCATTCGGTCCGCCATGCAGACAATTGGTCTTATCGTTCTGCGGCAACGTATATTCAACACCATCTAATGTAAACTTACCATTGGCAATACGGTTACCATAACGACCGATTAAAGCTCCGAAGTTTCCTGTACTCGAAATATAATCCTGTAATTTATCGTAACCCAATACGACATCAGTCATTTTCCCATTCTTATCAGGAACCATCATCGAAACCCAACGGCCACCCCAATTCGTAATGCAGGCTTCTGCGCCTTTTGCATTCTTCAATACATACAAAGCAATTGGTTTTCCGTCTACTTCAGAAGTAAAATCGGCCGGATTCAAACCGGAAAGAGTTGTTGCCGGAGCTGCGGCTTCCTCTTTTTGCTGTTGTTTCTGAGCACACGACAGCATCATGCACAAGGCCATGGCTGCCACACAAAATTTTTTAATCATCGTGTCTAAAATTTAAGATTCTCAATTGCTGGCAAAGATACGTTTTTCCTTGATAAAGCAAGACAAATTCTACTTGATTCTTAAATTCCTAAATTTCCACCCAATTTTTTTCGCCATTTTGCCGGTATCCACCAAATTTTTTCAGTCCAAATGCCGGTATCCACCAAATCTTACACCATAAACAAGATGGAAAGAGATGCATAACAGATGAAAGACAAACAGGCTTTACTACCTAAACCGGCGATCTTTTTATCAGATTCTCATTTCTATCATACCGTTTCACCCGGGTGATACGATCGTTCCACCTTTGTGATACGATCGTTCCACCCAGGTGAAACGATCATTCCACAGGGGTGAAACGATAAAATTTTAACGAGGAAAAGATCTCTTATTCACCTATTCCCTTTATCTTTGTCTGGAGAAACAAACTGATGGCTGATGAAAAGCCTTCGATTCTTATTTATCAACGTAAAAGAAAGACTCGATATGCTGAGTCAAATACACGTATATGGCAGGTCTTTATATACATGTTCCCTTTTGTCAGAAACGATGTTTGTATTGTGATTTCTATTCCAATACCGACATGGGATATCAGGAAGCCTATCTTTCGGCTTTGATCCGGGAGATGGAACTCCGCAAGAACTATCTGGAAGGAGAAACGCTGGAAACGATTTATTTCGGTGGAGGAACGCCGTCGCAACTATCAGTTGAAAACCTCAATCGGATCTTTGAGGCCATTTACCGGCATTTTCCGGTGAATCAGGATATGGAAATCACACTCGAAGCCAATCCCGATGATATGACTCCTGCCTATGTGGCCGCACTGTGCTCGTTGCCTGTCAACCGGATCAGTATGGGTGTACAAAGTTTTGATGCAGCCGACCTGAAGTTTCTCAACCGACGTCACGACCGCGAGGAAGCTTTGCGCGCCGTACGTCTCTGCCAGGAACACAACTTATATAATATAAGTATAGATCTGATTTACGGACTTCCCGGACAAACGCCCGAGAAGTGGCAGAAGAATCTTGACGAGGTTCTCCGGCTCGACATACCGCATATTTCGGCTTATCACCTGATCTATGAAGAAGGAACCGCCTTATACCGTTTGCTGGAAGCCGGGAAAATCACTGCCGTCGACGAAGAAACCAGCCTGGAGCTTTTCACCCTTCTGATTGAAAACCTGGCGGCGGCCGGATATCAGCATTACGAGATTTCGAACTTTGCACGCCCGGGTTGGTATGCACGCCACAACAGTTCGTATTGGAAAGGCAAGAAATACCTCGGTCTTGGTCCGTCGGCTCATTCATACAACGGAACGGAACGCGAATGGAATGTAGCATCCCTTCCCGAATGGATCAAAGGCATTCAAACAGGAAAACCAGCCCTTGAAAATGAACAACTGGATGAAAATACGTGTTATAATGAATATATCATGACACATCTGCGCACGATGTGGGGAATTGATCTGAACGAACTGTCAGAGAAATTCGGCGAGAAGAAGTTAAAATATTGTCTAAATATAGCACAAACGTACGAGAAACGTAATTTATTGTTGCAAAAGGACGGAAAATTAACATTGACAAAAGAAGGAATCTTCGTCTCCGACGGGATCATGAGCGACCTGCTTTGGGTATAAAATTTGACGAAATCCCCGATTTTAAGTACGAAGTATATGTTAACGAGTACATTTTTTGCACACAAACACAAAAAATGTGTCAGAACATTTGCATAATTAAAAAACTATTCTCTATATTTGTGCCGTAAAAATACAGATAGAAGTGCCTTATTTATATATAATAGCGGGTTGTAACGGAGCAGGCAAGACAACTGCCTCCTTCACGATCTTACCGGAAATGCTGAAATGTAAGGAGTTCGTTAATTCCGATGAGATAGCAAAAGGTCTATCTCCCTTTAATGCCGATAGCATTGCGGTCGCCGTGGAAGCAAGTCGTATTATGTATAGACGAATCAAAGAGCTCATTGCAGCAGGTCAAACTTTTGCAATGGAGACGACACTGGCTACGAGATCAGTTGCGAATCTGATCAAAGAAGCCCAAAGGGAAGGATATTACGTGACATTGTTGTATTTCTGGTTAAACACACCGGAATTAGCAATTGAACGTGTCAAAATGAGGGTGGCCGCTGGTGGTCACAATATTCCGGAGATGACCATTCGTAGAAGATACGAAGCCGGAATACATAATCTTTTTGAATTATATCTTCCTATTTGTGATTACTGGATGATTACAGACAATTCTATGTCGCCGATGGAAGTAATTGCCAAAGGCTTCAAGAATGAGAAAAAAGAAATATTCAATCAGGTTATTTATCAAAAACTTGAAAGTCATGAGTGAGCAAGAACTTAGAGAATTCGAGGAGAATATAGTGAAAGGTGCAAATGTAGCTTTCCAACGCTTAGTAAGTCAGAAAATGAAAGAAGATGGCGAACTGGTATTTTCCCGAAACGGACATATCTTCAGAGTAAAGGCTTCTGAACTCGATAAGGTAATGTCTTAAATCATATTCTCGACATCAAAAGAACACAGCTTTATAAAAGCGGATAGTTCCCGAAGGAACTATCCGTTTATTTTTTGCCTCATTTCACGATTTCCATTTCTTTCAACAGATAATCGGCTCCGGCATATTTGTCGATCAGGAACAATACATAGCGAATATCGACAATAATACTTCGCTGGTAATCGGGCAGATATTCAATATCTCCACCAACGCCTTCCCAATTGCGGTCGAAGTTAATACCAATCAATTCACCCTGAGCATTCATCACCGGACTTCCGGAATTACCTCCTGTCGTATGCGTCGTTGCACAAAGTGCTACCGGCATCTTTCCGTTGGCAGTTGCATAAGGCCCGAAGTCTTTCTGGGCATACAAGTCTTTCAACCGTTGCGGAACCACAAATTCCCAGTTGGTTGAATCTTCTTTCTCCATCACACCGTCAAGAGTTGTCTGGCAACCATAATAATCACAATCCCGCGGACTATATCCTTTAACCTGACCGTAAGTCAGACGCAAGGTGAAATTGGCATCCGGCCATTGAGCTTCGCCTTTATTCATCCGCAACAAACCTTCCACATAGGTACGATGTGCCAGGTTATATCCATCATCAAACTGCTTCAAGGCGTTGTTCAACTCTTTCTGTTCAGCTTTTACGGACAGCGCAAACTGAATCATCGGGTCTTGTTCCAAATCTTTCGCCGTAGGATGTGCGATGAAGCGGTTAAAGTTGTCCTGACTGCCGAAAATAGATTTCTCGAACAGCTCGTCGACGAACTTATCCACATCTCCTTTATATTTCTTGTCGATATTGGCGAAATAAGCCGGTTCAACTTTGGTCGGCACCAGACGACGGTATTCCTTCAACATCACTTTGGCAATCTTCCGATCGACATCAGGCGCATAGTCTTTATCAAAGAAACGACGGAATGCGTTCGAGAACAAGAACAATTGCTTCTTGATACCTTCTTTATCATCCTTTGCCAATACAGCGACCAACGTATCCACATCTGTCGGAACAGAAGTAAATTCGATTCCTCTCAGAATTGCCTCATCCAGCATCCATTTGCGGAAACGCAAGTCTTTCCGGTCATACACAATCTGTTCCAATGTAAGAAGCGCTTCTTCATACTGCGGCTGACATTCTTTCTTTCCCCAAGCCAACAAGGCTTCCTGCTCTTCGCGTTTCACCTGTTCGAAGTTCCGCTTGTTAATTGCCCAGTTACTTCCGATCGAATTCTTATAGGCATTCTCAGAGCTGGCATATTTGCTGGCATACTGAATACGAACTTTCGGATCTTTCAGCATTTCTTCCAGCATGGCTTTCTGGCGTAGTTCACGAATATTGATCCGGACAGCATTGTCGATGTCACGGCGTTCAGCCACTTCCCAAGAAGTATAATACTTATTGGTTCGTCCCGGAAAGCCCATAATCATGGCAAAATCGTTTTCCTGGAAACCCTTGATCGAGATCTTCATCCAACGCTTCGGATGTAAAGGTACATTGTGTTCAGAATACGGAGCCGGATTTCCGTTCTTATCCGCATAAACACGAAAGACAGAAAAGTCGCCTGTATGACGCGGCCACATCCAGTTGTCGGTATCCGCACCAAACTTACCAATAGAAGACGGCGGCGTTCCTACCAGACGAACATCCGAATAAATCTTCTTCGTAAACATATAATACTGATTTCCTCCGAAGAAAGGTTTGATTTCCACCTCTGTTCCCGGATTATTCTGCAAGAACTTCTTGCCAACCTTCTTTTCTGCCAACTTATTCAGAAAACTGGGCGACAAATAGTTCATACTGTTCGGATCCTTGTCTTTAGCCAGTTCGGCCTTCACATAGTCTGTCACATCATCAATCTTGTCGATAAATGTAACCGTCAGTCCCGGATTAGGTAATTCCTGATCGCGTGTAGTTGCCCAAAAACCATCCGTCAGATAATCATGATCAACCGTACTATGCGATTGGATTGCTCCATATCCGCAATGATGATTGGTGAGCAACAAGCCGTCGGGCGAAACGATTTCGCCAGTACAGCCGCCACCGAAGATCACTACGGCATCTTTCAAGGAAGCTTTGTCCGGACTATAAATATCATAATCCTGCAACTTGAGCCCCAAACTTTTCATCTCGTCGAACTTCTGCTCCTTCAGTAGTGGAAGAATCCACATGCCTTCATCGGCTTTCAGAGGCAATGTCAACAAGACCGTAGCTACAAGTAAGAATAATCTTTTCATACGCATTTGTTCTATTTGTTATTAAAATCCGCTATTACGTTTATTGGCTTCTGAGTCTGTCTGTTCTAGTAACTCTTTCCCTTGGAAAAGACAAAACTTATCCACTCTAAAACTCATCCACCTATCGATTCCATTCCGTAAAAGGATGTTGGGTCAGCATTGAATTGTAATACCGACGGTCGCCGGTCACTTCCTTTCCGGCCCAAGCAGGCATGACAAAAGGTTCCTCTTCTGCCTTCAACTCAATCTCTGCCATTACCAGTCCTTCGTTAGCTCCATGGAAAACATCAATTTCCCATACATGATTCCCGACTTTGGCTAAATGGCGTACCTTATCAATCGCACCCGGCTCACAAAGACGAAGCAATTGTTCGGCATCTTCCAACGGGATTGCCTGTTCGAACTCATACCGGCTCATTCCTTTCTCGTCAGAAGGACCTTTGATCGTCAGGAATCCGTTCTGATCCTGAATCCGGACACGAACCGTCTTTCCCGGCTGCGAACAGATGTAGCCCTGAACAATCCGCTTGCTGGCATATACATCCGCCGAGAAATCGCCCGTAACCAAAAACTTCCGTTCTATTTCTGTATGCACACTTATTAAATTGAAAATTAATAATTGAGAATTGAAAATTGTCCATTGTCAATTTTCAATTGTTCATTTAATGGTTACCATCGTTGCTCCAAAACCATATTCACGGAAAGACGCATCCTGATAATAATGTTGTTTATACCGTGTATTCAGTTCCTTTTCAATTGCCTTACGCAACACACCGTCACCTTTGCCGTGGATAAATACAATCTTCTGTCCTTTCTGAGAAGCATACTGATCCATCACTTCCCGGAACTTATCCAACTGGTAGTTCAACATATCACTATTCGATAACCCCCGTACATCATCCAGTAGTTCAGCGATGTGCAAATCCACTTCCAGAATCGAAGAGTTGGCTTCCTTTTTCTTGATAATAGACTGCTTGGGATGCTTGGGTTGGTTATCATTTCGTGCTTTCTGCTGCATGGCTTCCTGTAATTCCGATGCAGAAACCAACATTTCCCGTTCCGGTAAGTCGTTACGGACAATCGGACAGATAATCGCATCCTCATCGAAGAAATCGTTTTCCATAAAGCAATGCAACTTATAGAACTTCACGGTATCTAAACGGAGTTCTACAGAAATGGCATTCTTCAACGAATACAACTTATCTTTCTTGAAGGCAATCAACTGAACGCAGATCCGTTCCAAGGCATTTAAGTCTTTCTTTTCAAACTCCTCCAGAAATATCTTCGTATTCGGCTCGATTGTACCATTGTAACGACTGATCCAACTGTTGTTTTCCCGGCTCATATAGTTAAAGAACAAGTAATAATTACTGTCGTTCACAAAATATGCCTCATATCCGCACTGCTGAATCGCTTTCGGGTCAGTCGGCAAATAAGCCAGATAAATATTCAACCGTTCACCTTCCGGCGTTTCTTCAATTTCCTCTTCCGGTTCATCCGGCTGCTGACGTGTACTAGTAATCTGTTTTTCCATCTCTGCGGCATTGCTCTTCGGTTTGTTGGAACTATGTACTTGCGGTCCTTCGCCAACCACAACACATTCCCGAATCAAAGCCGGCACTTCAAAGCCATCTTCATCTTCTACCAATACCTGATCTTTCCCTTGAAAACCTCTGACAACGCCTCCGCCTGTCGTATTCAGGAAACGAACCTTGTCTCCTACCTTTATATTACCCATATTCTTTTGTGTTTTTATTGCTGTTTCATTTTACACGAACTACTTCTTTCAGTAGTTCACACAAAAGTAATATTTTTCTTTCAGTTTCATGCGAAAACAAAAACACGAGTGCATGTTGAAAGACACATATACTTCCTTTTTCACATCTAAATATTCTCACTATATTTGTCACAAACGAATGTTAACTTACAAAACGGATATAAACCATGACAACTCGTAGAGATTTCCTCAAACAGGCTTCTCTGTTAGGAGCCGGACTGACGTTCAGTCCTTTTTTAATTCAAGCATCCAACTCCATTTCAGCAAACGACAAAATCCAGGTAGCTTTAATCGGCTGCAACGGTATGGGATTTGAAGACTTAAAAGCATTTCTTCGGAATCCGGAAGTAGAATGTATAGCCTTATGCGACATAGATGAGAATGTATTGAACAACCGGGCTGCTGAGACAGAAAAAATAACAGGAAAGAAAGTAAAACATCTGTACAAGGATTGGCGAAAAGTGATTGACAACAAAGATGTAGATGTCGTAATCGTAGGAACACCCGATCACTGGCACTGCTTGCAAGCCGTCTATGCCTGCCAGGCAGGAAAAGATGTGTACTGTGAAAAGCCCCTGGGCAACAGCATCGAAGAATGTAACATTATGGTGCGGGCAGCCGAAAAGTATAATCGTGTCGTACAAGTTGGTCAGTGGCAGCGCAGCGATCCACACTGGCAAGATGCGATGGCTTTCGTACACAGTGGTAAATTAGGAAAGATCCGTACCGTACGTGTTTTCTCTTATCAAGGCTGGTGTCCTTCTATTCCAGTCAAACCGGATGAACCCGTTCCTGCCGGAGTGGATTATGATATGTGGTTAGGCCCGGCTCCCAAACGTCCGTTTAACCGGAACCGTTTCCACTTTACTTTCCGTTGGTTTTGGGATTATGCCGGCGGATTGATGACCGACTGGGGTGTTCACTTGCTTGACTATGCCTTATTCGGGATGAATGTAACAGCACCGAAGTCTATTATGGCATCAGGCGGTAAATTCGGTTATCCGGATGATGCCTGCGAAACGCCCGATTTATTACAGACGATTTATACCTTCGACGGATTTACAGTGATGTGGGACCATGCTATAGGTATAGACGACGGAGCTTATGGACGTAATCACGGATTGGGTTTCGTAGGAGAAAACGGAACATTGGTAGTTGACCGTGGCGGCTGGGAAGTCATTCCGGAAAAAGTAAACGGACAAGCCCGTATGGAAGCTGTTCCACTGAAGAAAGCGTATGGCGAAGGAGGTCTGAACCTACATGTCAAGAATCACTTGGAATGTATCAAAAGCCGGAACCGCAACTGCAATGCCAGTATCGAGATTGGAGCACACATCGCCAAATTCTCTCAATTAGGTAACATTGCCTATCGGACAGGTAAGAAGTTAAGCTGGGACGGAAAGAGTTTCCACGACAGTGAAGCCGACGCTTACTTATGCAAACAGTATCGCGCTCCGTGGGAATTGCCGAAGATTTAAAGCCAATTAAATGATTATAAAATTGCCTCGTTCCATTCTTTTTGATTCCTGATTGAATAGAAACGAGGCAATTTCTTTTTGACTGAAAATATATTATTCAATTTCCGGATTATAAATAGACTTATCATAATAGCAATTCACCGCCTTTGCCCGTAATCGCTCACTATGAACCACAGCAGCCTTTTTAAACCGCTTCCAGTCTTTTGTTTGACTCCAAGCAATTTCAGCCAATGCAAACAAGCGAGGGAATAACTGTTTGTCAATCCTACTCTCACTTCGGTCAATATGCGACCAGAAATTTGCCTGTACGCCCATATAATTTTTTCCGGCAGCTTCTTCCAAACCTTCCGGTATCGGTTCAAAATGATATACCTTTTTCGTATCAATTGTCCGATAGTCATAGTCAAAATAACAGCATGTCGTCGGACTTGCAATCATCCGGAAACCTTTGCGGGCAATTTCATTCATCTCTTTAGCCTTCCAACCACGCCAGAACATAACGACCTCATCACCTGTCAACTTTCCACCATCGGTTATTTCATCCCAACCAACTAATATCCGGCCTTTTGATCGTAAATAATTACCAATTTTAGTCACAAAGAAACTTTGTAACTCCTCTTCATCAGCCAAATGATTCTCCCGAATGACTTGTTGACAAAGCGGACAAGCTTTCCATTCTTTCTTCGGTGCTTCATCTCCACCTATATGAATATACTTGGAAGGGAAAATATCCATCATCTCATCCAAAACCTGGAAAATAAACTCATACACTTCTGGCTTTCCGGCACAAAATATCTCCTCATGTATATTTGGTCCCATGAAAAAAGGATGAATCTTTGGTTGTACATTCCGACAGGATAATTCCGGATAAGAAGCAATAGCTGCCAGCTCATGTCCCGGCAACTCAAACTCGGGGACAATTGTTACATTCCGAAGAGCTGCATACCGGACAATTTCTTTCATCTCCTCCTGTGTATAATATCCACCCATTTCATTAAATCCGGCATCAAACTTAGAACCGATAGAAGTCAATTTCGGATAACGTTTGATTTCCAAACGCCAGCCTTGATCATCGGTCAAATGCAAATGCAGAGTATTCAACTTGTAAGCAGCCATCAAGTCGATATAACGCATTAGCAGATTCTTACTCATGAATGTCCGGCTAACATCCAGCATACATCCGCGCCAAAGGAAACGAGGATGATCTTCAATCCGGACAACGGGAACCGTCACCTTTGAGGCATCCTTTCGTAATAACTGAGTAAAAGTCTGAAGCCCATAAAACAAGCCTCCAGCATCTGATGCCCTAATATCAACCCCTGATTCTGTTACCAACATCCGATATCCTTCCTGCGGAATATTAGCTTTCGGTTGAAGACTCAACTGTACCTTTGAGTCTACTTTTCCTTCCTGACGAAGCGGAAAACCTAAAACAGATGCCAGATATTCAGAATAAAAAGCTTCCTGATCTTTCAGCTGATGATCAAGAACTAATTTTGTATCTGCTGATATACTGCAGTTTCCTTCTCCTTGTTCCAATACCGAAGGATAAGGAATAACAGACAATTCTTCAGCTCGTAATACAAATGGCATACATAAGCATAACAGAACACTTATATAGCAAATCAACTTGATATTTCTCATAAGCAGAATTATTTTAATGGATACTCAAAATCCCTCGCAACCCGTATCATCGTTTCCAAATTTTCAGCGGGTGTCGTTGGTGGAATGGCACAACCTGCATTCAAGATAAACCGTGGATTGTCTTGGAAAATACGAAGTAATTCTTCCGTTTTCTCTGCCACTAAAGCAGGTGTTCCCAAAGCCAGAACGCCCGACGGATCTATATTCCCGGCAAAGGCTACCCGATCACGCATCTTATTCTCTGCCACCAGCGTATTGGTCAGGTAATCCAGTTCCAATACATCTGCTCCTACCGAAATCATATCATCCAATATAATATCTGTATTTCCACAAATATGCAACAGATAAGGTAATCCCTGTTGATGAGACCAGTCGCATACTTTCTTCTCATAAGGTAAAGCAAATGTCTGATACATCTCAGGAGACATCATGGAAGGACCAGCCGGACTATCTCCGTTAGAAATCATATCGGCTCCAGCTCCTTTCATGAGAGAAACAAACTGAGTCGTCGCTTCCAGACAATAATCCAGTAAAGCAAAAACACGTTCCTGTGGTTCCAGACATAAATCCAACATCAGGTTTTCTGTTCCTCTCAACATGGTTGCCAACGAAAACGGAGCCTGGTCACAGTTTCCTCGGATAAAGATCTCTTGTTGGAAATGTTGCTTTAACAGATATACTGCCTCACACCAGATATCCACATATTTATATGTTTGTATCCGGAGTGGTTTTAATTGTTCCACATCCATCAAACTATCTAACAGACCTTCATGCGAACGTGCCGGTTCGTCATTGGGGAAGTCAACAGGTACACCACAAGCTCCAGTCAATGTCACGGTATCAATATCCACGGTGATACCATCATACTGGTACTTCTCTACTGCACGAATAAAAGTATCGGCTATTATTTTCGGATCATTCCGATATTGTTCCATCGTATATCCGGCTTCTCGGGCTGCCATCATAAAGTTATGCAACATGATGGGTGTTTTGTCCGCACGCTTTCCACTCAAAGCGGCTTGAATTCTTTCATATCCTGTCATATATTTTAAGTTTTTGAGTTTATTAGTTTTTAAGTTTGTTTGTCTCTACATATTCTCTTTTTCTATTTCTTCCAATGTTTTGTTTTTCGTTTCAAAAAGATATCGCCGGAAGAAGAAGTAAGAAATAAAGATCGAAAGGGCAAAAAACAGGAAACAATATTTCTGTCCCTGATCAAAAGCTCCGGCTACTATCGGAAATAGGAATGAAATTGTTCCATTCACCATCCAATTAGACAAAGAACCTAACGACATACCTTGGGAACGGATCGTATTGGGAAAAATCTCGCTCAGTAACACCCAGGAAACAGCTCCCATGGAAGAAGCAAAGCAAGCCACAAAACAAATCAGTGACAATAACAATACCCAAGATGGGAAACCGGCAACAAAATAAGAAGCCGTCAACAGACTTAATGACACAAACATTCCCATGGTTCCGGTGAGAAGCAAACGCCGGCGCCCTAAACGATCTATCAACGATTTGGCCAGCAATGTAAACACCAAATTGGTCAATCCGATAATGACCGTTTGTCCGATAGCCGCATCAGTATCAAACCCGGCTGAACGGAAAATATCCGTGGCGTAATACATCACGATGGCAATACCCGACAACTGACTGAAAACCCCGACTGCCAAACCAATCACAATAAACTTCAGATAAGGTTTTCGGAATAAAGCCTGCCAAGGCAATCGCTCGGATACGGAAAACAAAGACTGTTCAATCTCTTGTAACAAACGGTTGATATCCTGATTCGGTTGCTGTTCTCTGAGAACTTTACTTGCCTCTTCTATTCCCCTTTGCGAAACCAGCCAGCGTGGACTACGAGAGACCTTCAACAACACTCCTCCAAAACAAAGAGCTGGAAGCGACATCGATAAAAACATATATCTCCAATTATACTCTCCAGTATCAAGTAAGATATAATCCACAAAGAAAGCCAGTAAAATACCAACTACAACCCCCAATTGGAAATTGATAGTAGAACGTCCTCGCTTCTCAGGCGGCATAATTTCCGAAACATAAATAGGTAATGCCACCGACACAATACCTACGGCAATTCCTTCAAGGAAAACCAATATAAAACGCCTTTTTCTTCCGGTAAGTTTCCGGTTCCATGAATTTCATTGGGATAAGTAATAAAACATTCGCCGCCTCTTACCTGATAAACGTCATCTCCAACCAGATAAGTCTGATTTCCCCTCGCCAAATAACAGATTTCAATGGCATCATCATGGACATGCAAAGGAAGTACGGATTGTGCGTTACTATAATTGTATCGCCCAAACTCTTCAAACACATGGATATCCAATTTGTGCATATCCAAAATAAGCCGACAGTCCTTTTTTGTTTTCATGATAGGGTTTCTGATCTGTTCAATTAAATATCTTCAAGGCAGCAAAGGATGAAAAACAAGCCGACAAGACTTGATACGATTGCTCTTTCAAACCTTGCCAGCTTGTCTGTTATCAGTATATTAATACCAATCCGGTAAAGAATACGGATTCCGGTACTGATACCAATACAAACGATGTGCGGCAGCTTCCTTGTCATTGACAAAACTCAATGTAGCCGGATTCCATTTCACCGGACGACCTAATTCGAGGGCTATATTCGTCAGGCAACAGAGTGTATTGGTACTGCAACCCACTTCAACCGGGGCAATCGGATTCTCACGCGAACGGACACAATCAATAAAGTTCTGCATGTGCGGCGCGCTGGTTTCATACTGACCTTTTTCGATCTTCGTTTCCTTCTTCTCCAATAAGGACGGATCCGAACATTCAATATAACCACGTGCTACCTTAATCCAACCTTTATCACCGATGAACTGAATACCCTGTGCATTCGGATTGTCTTCCCGATACGGCTGTTCGGTCATCACAATACCGTTGGCATACTTCATGGTTGCGTATTTCGTTCCATTGTATCCTTTCGGGATAAATTCGACCGGTCCCGAACCATCCATACCAATGGCAGCCTGGGCAATATCAAACATGTGAGCTCCCCAGTCGGATGTATAACCGTTTCCGGTCTCGCGATACCAACGCCAAGCGCCCCACAACTGTTCGTTCTTTTCCGGATCCAAAGAGACAGGAGGACACAAATCCGGATGATAATGAATCTTCGGATCATTCAACGGTCCCATCCATTGATTGAAGTTTAAGTTATTGGGAACCGGCTGTTCCGGCAAATCAAAAGGTTTGGGAGGTTCGCCTACCCGGGCATAAATCTTTTCAATATGACCAATCGCACCTTGCTGTACCAAAGCTATGGCTTGCTGGAATTCCTTATCCGAACGCTGCTGGCTACCTACCTGAAGAACCCGTTTATTCTCACGAACGGCCTTCACCATCGCCAGTCCTTCTGTAATCGTATAAGCCAAAGGTTTCTGGCAATACACGTCTTTTCCCGACTGGCAACTATGAATGGTACACAAAGCATGCCAATGATCGGGTGTAGCAATCTCGATGGCATCAATATCCTTGCGTTCGAGCATTTCTTCATAGAATTCATACTGATCACACCGTTGCGGCATTCCGTTATCAGCCTGCCATTTGGTGATACGACGAACAAAACGTTCCCGTTTAATGGAATCGACATCACAGCCGGCGGCAACCTGTACTCCCGGACATTGGGCAAATCCGCCAAAGTCACTTAAACCTTGCTGTCCTAAACCAATGAAACCCAATACCACCCGATCACTCGGAGCGATGCGGACTCCATTCATACTCCAACTCGGCAAGATGGTCAATCCCGCCAAACCTAATGCTGAAAAGCCGAGAAACTCCCGGCGAGTCATTCCTTTCTTTTTTCCGTTTTCCATATAAGTGTTTCCGTTAATAGTAATTAGAATGTGTTTTTCTAATTCTCTCTGTCAACATCCCGACAGAAAGTTGCCGCAATTTATCACTTTTCCAACAACCAGCCAAATACATGTTCCGAAAAAGATTCGGTTATCTGACTATTTTCTGTTTGGACTCGTCCTACCCAATAGCAAATAAACGTGTGATGTACAACTGATAGCCATCTATTTTCGCTATTTCGCTCGTTACATCTTAATTTTTTGACAATAGTCGTAAAGCTTTTCCATATATGTGATAAAGCTTTTTGACATATATGATAAAGCTTTACGACAGCTGTCAAAAATATAAAAGATAACGAGTTTCGTTCACTTCGTATGTTTAGGTTCAATTTATCACCTTAATTCAGTAGATCTTGCACTTGTTTCCACTCATTTCCATTATCATTGGGTTGTGGTTTTCCCGGCGTACTACGCCCTTCCCGGATATACTTCAAAAGTAAGTCTTTCAATTCTTTTACCTTATCCGGATATTCGGCCTGTACATTCTTCTGTTCCACCGGATCCGTTGCCATATTATACAATTGCACACGAGGCAACTTCGACAAGGCTTCCCGATTGCCTGGAGTCGGTTCACTCCATCCACCCGAACTGGCAGACAACAGTAATTTCCAATCTCCTTTTCGGATACTGAATTCACCATTGATGGAATGATGCACAGTGGCTTCCCGGATAGGTTCCGTATAGTCGGTATTTACCAGAACAGGCATTAAAGAGAAACTGTCTTCACCTTCCGAATCGCGAATCGCCGTTTGTGTCAGATCGGCAAACGTTGCAAAGAAGTCGGTTAAACAAATGGTCTGATTCTCGCGATGTGGTACAATATTCCCAGGCCAACGAACCAGACATGGAATGCGATGTCCGCCATCAAACAAATCGGCTTTATGTCCCCGATATACATAACTTGGCAAATGCCCTTGCTGTTGCATAGACTTAATACCGGCAGCCGGACTACATCCGTTGTCTGACGTAAACACGATTAAAGTATTCTCATCAATCCCGGCATCTTTCACCGTCTGTAAGATCCTTCCGACCAAGTGATCAACCATCAAAACAAAATCGCCATACGCACCAATGCCCGATTTCCCCTGGAATTCTTTCACAGGCAAAATAGGTGTATGAGGTGCCGGCAATGGCAAATACAAGAAAAACGGCTGTTCTCCTTGGGCATGTTCTTGGATATAAGTTTCTGCCCTTCGGACAAAATTCGGCAAGCAATCTTCATGATCGAAATCGGAAGCCGTCGGTCCTTTTCGCCAGAAACGTAAACCCTTATCTTCCGTCACCCGATCCGGCAAGGCCGTAGGTTGATTATTTTCCACATACACGTATGGATCCATATCCAACGAACCAATAATACCATAGAAATAATCAAAGCCTCTTTCGGTCGGTCCACCGGTAATCGGCTTGGAAAAATCAATCTGGTCTTTGCCGGCTTCCATATTATGCCAGTTCCAACCCAAATGCCATTTGCCGATGCAGGCAGTTGTATAACCACCTCTTTTCAGCACAGTCGCTATGGTCGAACGATCCGGCTTGATAAAAGGCTTGTCATACCCGAACAGAACTCCTTCTTTCAACGTCGAACGCCAGTTATAACGTCCGGTCAGAATACCATAGCGAGTAGGCGTACTGACAGAAGAGCTCGAATGAGCATCTGTAAAACAAACTCCTTCAGAAGCCATCTGGTCCAAATGACTTGTCCGGATCTTGCCTCCGGGATTATACGTAGAAACATCACCTATTCCCAAATCATCGGCCAAAATAAAAATAATATTCGGCTTCTTTTCCGCCGCTGTCACTGAAGACAAAGCGCCCAATGCAGCCAGCGAACCTAATAATAAGCGTTTATTCATAAGTTTATCTATTTTACGATGCATACTTGATACGTTTCATTTGCCGCTGTAGGAAATTCCACTTCATAATAAGAATAGATCTGATTGTGCTGACGTTCTCCACTTCGGGCAATCTCGGTATTTCCTTTTACGATCGTAATGGGAGAAGCCGTACGGATCTTACACATTTTTCCAGCTAAAGAACGTATGGCAGCCTTTTGCAGACTACCTTCTTTCCATGTCATATCCACCTCGAAGTTACCCCGAGCCTTCAAACCACTCACCGTTCCCTCGGGCCATACATCGGGTAAAGCAGGCAATAAATGCAAATATCCCGCATGGCTTTGCAATAACATTTCCGCGATTCCTGCCGTATAACCAAAGTTACCATCTATCTGGAAAGGAGGACACGCATCCAACATGCTTTTATAAAGTCCGCCACCTTTTCTTCCGGAACCAAATCCTACAGGATTAAATAAGTTGGATATAATCCGATAGGCATGATTGCCGTCCAACATACGAGCCCACATATTAATCTTCCAACCCATCGACCAACCAGTCGCTTCATCACCACGTATTTCTAATGTCTTTTTCACCGCCTTAAACAGTTCTGGTGTATCTGTCGTGATCTGATCTCCCGGATGGAATCCATACAAATGAGACAAATGCCGGTGTTTAGGATCTGTCTCCTGGAAATCAAACATCCATTCCTGTAACTGACCTTGCGCTCCGATCTGGTAAGGAAGTAACCGTTCCAGTTTATGCTGCAGTTCTTTCTGCAAATCCGGATCTACGCCTAATTGCTGAGCCACGGCCAACGTACGGGTAAAGTTTTCCCGGATAATTGCCATATCCATTGTCGGTCCCATACTGATACCCGTTTGTTCTCCTTTCGGCGAGACAAACCAATTTTCCGGAGAAATACCGGCAGGCGTTACCCAATGTCCGTTTTCATCTTCCACTAACCAATCAGCAAAGAATTCGGCAGCACCTTTCATCAGCGGATAGGCCGTATCGCGCAAGAACTGTTCATCTTGCGTGAACTGATAGTGTTCCCATAAATGACTCGTCAGCCATCCTTGTACCATCGGCCAGAACGAAGCAGTCGGAACATTATCATTCGGCATTGTCTCTCTCCAAATAGAAGTATTATGATGTCCTACCCAACCTCGCATACCATACATTTCTGAAGCTGTCCGTTTGCCAGAAACCGCCATCTCTGATATCATCCGGAACAAAGGTTCATGGCACTCCGAAAGATTGGTCAGTTCAGCCGGCCAATAATTCATTTCGGTATTAATATTGATCGTATACCCGCAATTCCAGGCAGGAATAGTATCTTTATTCCACATTCCCTGAAGATTCAACGGTTGTCCGCCCGGTCGTGAACCGGAGATCATCAGGTAACGGCCATACTGAAACAGGGTTGCCGCCAAATCCGGATCACTCTGATCGGCAAACCGATCGATACGCTGATCTGTTGGCAAAGCCTTCTGCTCCGGTGAAGACACCAATTCCAAACTTACCCGATCGAATAAAGAACGAAAATCGGCTGTATGCCTTCTTTTCAGCGTCTCATAATCAAAAGCCAACGCCCGGTCAATCTTTTCAGCCGCTTTCTGAGCCGGATCAACTCCTTCCCGACTCGGGCTCTTGTCAAATCCATTAAAGCTCGTTGCCATACTCAGTAAGAAATAAACTTCCTGCGTCTGGCTTACCCGGATTTCCTGATCCGTGATTTCTATTTTTCCATCCGGACAAATGGGCTTTACTTGTGCCTCAAAGAACATACCTTTCCCATCTATCTCATCTCCATACAATACCCGCTTGTTAAACTTCCGCTTCCCGTCCGAATCATATAATTCCGGATGTTTATACTGGTCTCCCCAGCTTTCCATCTGCTCGAACGTTCTTCGCTCTACATAACCCGGAGCTTGGCCTTTCAACACCAGTTTTCCTTCTTCTTCCGATCCTTTTGCTGTTGGATGGACAGACGACAAGTTCAAAGAGACATCAATTCCATCCGCCTTATCGCTCTTGACATGAATAATAATCAGATCATCCGGATGAGAAGCAAATACTTCGCGTTCATATCGGACATCACCCACTTGATAAGTTGTCCGGTTAATCGCATCCGATAAGACAAGTTCCCGTTGATAATGGGTAACTTCACCTTCCCGATGATCCGTCAAATACAAGTCGCCCAAAGGCTGATAATACTGATGTAAACGTCCCAACCAATGTTTGCAGACCAAATCAGAGGCTTGTTTATACGCTCCGTTTTTCATCAGACGGATCACACGCTCTTTCATCTCAGGAGTGATACGAACATCGGTAAAGGTCGTAGAAGGTTCGCCACTATAAAGCGTATTTTCATTCAACTGTAAATGTTCTTTCTGAGGATCACCGAACACCATGGCTCCCAATCGGCCATTGCCCAATGGCAAGGCTTCATTCCAATTAGCTGCCGGAGCATCATACCAAAGCCTTATGTCACGCGGCTTTTCTGTTTCTTGTACCGTACAGGCCAACAAAAACAGGCCTGCCAACCAAATATACAAATACTTCATCATTCTCCCTTGTGTTTATAAGTTTATCCGTTTTTAGTTGAGTAATGCTCAAAGATACGTTACATCTCTCAAAACTTACAACGTATCTATCAGAACTTACGTTGTAAGTTTTCCTATTTACAACGTATTTTTAAAGCTCCTATTCATCGAATGATACCGAAACGCTACTGCCGGCATAAGCCCCTCGCGGCAAAGCGATAGACAAGAACGTTTCTTGCAATGCCGTATCATAAGAACTTCGTATCTGGGTTGATGTATTGCCTGTTTCATATTTCCCGGAAAAAGAGACATGCAAATGTGATAATTTCCGAGAAGGATCAGCGACTGTCAATGATCTTAATCGGCCATTCGAATGATAACGAGCCATCAACAAAGCCGGAGAATCAACCCGTAATACGCCCCGATTCTGATCCAATTTCTGTTCCACTGCCCGATAACAAACCAGATAAACAAGACCTGTAGCCGGTTGTTCAACGGCTTGCAAATCTGTTGTATTCGATATTATCCGAATTTGTGGATCCTTTTGGTAGGCAGCCAAAGCCGCTTCATCCGTTTGGGGCAAGACAATATAAGAATAAGAACTTTGGGAAGGACGGATTCCATGATTTATCCGCAGTTTAAAGACAGGTTCCCGTATCGTATCTTTGGAGGCATCCGTCCGGTTACTCACACTAAACCAAGTACCGGCTGCTTCCTGGTTCATGAGTTCCAACGTCGTCTTATCCGGGAAAATATATCCGGTCTGATTATGCCAAACCCATTTCGTATCTTTCAACACATGATTCCCAGCCGGCAATACCGAACGTCCTTCTTCTCCCTCCACAATCACAGGTCCTTCCAGATGATTCTGATTTAAAGTAGTTACTACGGCACCGGGCGAGGACGATTGAATACCTGCTCCCAAACAAACATATTCCCGATCAAAGAAGAACCAGCTTTTCCGGGCTTTCAAAGGTTGATGCGGACTAATAAAGTCGAATGCAGCAGCACCATACATACCATCGGTCACACCACCCACAAAGTCTGTCAATCCTTCTTTCTGTATCTCATCCGCAGGAGGCATTTTATCCAGCAGACAAGTGGTCGTTCCCGGAATACAACACCAGTCATATACAGGCGAAAGATTAAAATACTCATCGCCTGAAACCGATAAATAGTTGGTTCCATCCGCCCGGAAATGATTTTTTACTCCTTCTCCGTTATAAGGCTCTTCCATATTCCGATTACGGGTTGAATACATCCGGACAGAAGTGTAGTAGGAAGGTCGCTGGAAAACGAAATGTTCAGTCTGCCAAAAGAACTTGGCAAACGAAGCAGCCTGAAACTCCTCTCCTTTTCTTACCTTTACCACTTGCTGCAACTCATCCTTCCGGTAATCTGTTATGGCCAGTAATCTTTCGGGAGTCTGTGTACTGAAATATCCTTTCCGTTGAACACGGGTAATATCCCGATTCCGGATTCCCGTATCTTCGGTACGTCCATACACCATTTGCTTACACACACCATCCAAATAATAATCAACAGCCATTCGAAGAGATGTTTCCGAGAAACGGAAACGAGTAGACGAAACAAGGTCGGCCCACTCGGCGAAAACATTGATGTAATCCAATCCATAACTCAAGGTATTATTTACCCGATCCGGACGATGATGAAAACTATAATCAGCCTGGATTCCTCGCTTTCCGGGTTCAACGATCTTTATTTCTCCTTCAATTACCTGCATGACATCACTTACTTGCGCTGCGTCCCAACAGAACAAAGCTGTTTTAGCCTGCAAACCGGCTATTTTGATACGATCTCCACTCGGACGTGCACCAGAAGCATTCAGATTAGCCCGACGCGCAATAGGCAACATACCATCTATTTGCCCTTTCGTCAAATGCTTATCCATCACCAATAGCATCGTAATAAACGAGGTCGGTGTACCGATCTCGTTATTCCACCAGTTCTCACACTGAAAGTCATGTGCCAACCAATAAGCAAGTCCTTTATCGAAGGCCTGTTTCACAGATTTATTTCCCTTCCAAGGAGAACCTTTTTGCTGATAGGCAATCGCCAACTGGACCAGATTATTCAAATGTCGAACATGTTGAAAGGCGGTTCGTGACACATCTACATAATCTATACCCGGCCATGTTCCATCCGGACGAACAGTCTCAACAATCGTCCGGATCTGCTTGTCAGAGATCGGCACATCCAGCAATTGTTCCGTAACCTTTTCCCGCAAGTAAGCGACATCCTTGTCTTTTCCGGCTTGCATATCCAGCGTACCCATCCCCAGCAAACAGATAAGAATCAGTATTTTCCATAAATATTTTCCGAATTTGCTCATAAACATATGGACTTTTAATACCGTAAACTATAGTCACCGGCTCAATTATACAACTTCAAGGCTTCTTCCCACGTCATCTTACCCGGTTTCCCTCTCCAGAAATGACGATCCAAATCACAGAAGTCGTTGTTCTTCTTCATTTCCTCTTTCAGGATCCGTTTGTAGGCGTCTTTCTTAAAGGCATATTTCGCATCTGTTGCCAGATTAATCATTTCATCCGGGTCATTCGACAAATCAAACAGTTGTTCTGTTACAACACCATCCACATTATAAATGATGTATTTCCAATTGTCTTTCACCAAAGCACGCTGGGAGCTATTATAAGCCAAGAACAACTGATCCCGATGTTTCTGTTCCGGGTTCTGCAAGACAGGTAAAAGAGAACGACCGGTTACCGATGCTGCCGGCTGAATCTGCAATAAGTCGCAGACCGTCGGATAAATATCATACAAATAACAAAGGGATTCACTGCGTACACCTTTCTCCATTCCGGGAACAACCATGACCAAAGGAACACTGATACTATGTTCATACAAGTTCTGTTTTCCCAACAAACCATGACGGCCAACAGCCAGTCCGTTGTCGGACGCAAAGATCAAGATCGTATTCTCCAACTCACCTTTCTCTCTTAATGTCTGTATAATACGACCGATCTGTACATCCACTTCACTAATCATGCCATAATAATCAGCCAGATCTTTCCGGATCATTTCTTCTGTCCGAGGAAATGGCAACAAGACCTCATCCCGAATCTTTAGTTCTCCGTTGTCAAAAGGATGTTGTGGCAAATAGTTTACCGGCAATTCCATCTCTTCCGGATGATAGGTATGACCGTATCCCGGATGCTGATTCCGTGGATCATGCGGTGAAGTAAAAGCCACGAAGGCAAAGAAAGGTCGATCGTTCTTCTTCCGTTCGGAAAGGAACTTCACCGCAGCATCGGCATACATTTCCGAAGAGAACTTATCGCCTACAAAAGGCTCTTTATATTCGGCTGTCGGATCATAGTGATGCAGACGAGGAGACATGTGACCATTTTGATTGTATTGGTGCATTCCTCCGAAAAAGATATGATCTCCTTTCTCAAACGAACGGTTAAAGGACTTCTTATCGGCATGCCATTTCCCGGTTCCGAACGTTTCATAGCCATTTGCCCGTAATAACTCCGGAAGAGTAACCTGTGATTCCGGAATAACGGCACCGTCTTGTTTCACCTGATAAACACCTCGTCCCGTCATAATCATAGCTCGGCTGGGCATTGACAAAGCACCGCCCAACGAACCATTGGTATAAGCATGTCCGAAAGAGACGCCTTCCTGAACGATCCGATCAATGTTAGGAGAAACAACCTGCGTATTTCCATACGCATGAATGGACGTTTTCTGCATATCGTCCACCAATATAAACAATACGTTTTTCTGCTCTTTCTTGGCAAAGCCAACTGTCGCTAATGCCGAAAGGCCTAATGCCAAACACAAAGTTCTGTTTTTCATGATAATCTATCTAATTTGTTTTTACAATACAGATAACGCCGGATCATGTACAGCTTCCATCCGTTGCTTCAGTTCGGTCCGCAGCTGCTTGGCAAGTTCCGGATGTTTCCCGGCTATATTATTCAACTGGAAAGGATCTGTTTTCCGGTCATATAAATGTTCTTCCGTTATCACGCCATCCTTATATCGGATTGCATACGTATATTGAAGAGTCCGTACGCCACGGGCTCCGGTTGTCAGATTCTTCCCCGTTTCATTCACTGCACCATAGAACATATAAAGTTGGGAAGAAGGCATCTTCTCCCGGTTCCCCCGGATTTGTTCGCTCAGATCACGAGTCTGGACAGTAGCGGGAATTTCCTGCTGAAAGCCCATCAGCGACAAAACTGTCGGACAAAAGTCTTCGAGTGAAATCAATAAGTCCTGATCTATTCTTGGAGTAAGCTGTTTCCCATACGATATCAAGAAAGGAACCCGCATAGCCTCTTCGTAAAAGATATTCTTCCCGATGTTATTGTGCATTCCCATCGAATCTCCATGATCCGAGACAAAGACAACAATCGTATTGTCATACTGACCATTCTTCTTCAGCGCCTGAATAATCCGTCCAAATTGTTCATCCACGCCCGTTATGCAAGCATAATAATTAGCCACACTCCGCTTGAACAACTGGATATATTTCTCGTCGGACTGCATCAGGCTGGGTAAAGAATTTGCTATCGAATCCACATTCAAGGTAGTATATTCCTGCTTGTACCGATCCGGAACCTGCTCATATCCTGTATGAGGCGGATTCATCGACACCATCATGGCAAATGGTTTACCCGTCGAACGGATACTATCCAGATATTGAATGGCCAGATCGGCTTCATGCTCCGGACCCCATTGATCTACATAATAAAACTCATCCCTTTTCGAATCTTTATTCCAGTAAAGTGGACGTAAATGGCGATCGTATGTTCCATAAGCGACCCAGTAATCAAAACCATGTCTTCTTTCGAGAGGACACCATTCATTCCAAGCCATTTCTCCTTTGTTGTTCGAGCAATCCACATACGGCGTGTAAGGTTTATCCAAATGCCATTTTCCGATGTATGCCGTCGCATATCCAGCCTGTGCCAACACATCCGACCAGCAGGTCAGATCCTGGCGCAGTTCTACACCCTGATGCGCCGATTCCGACTGGCAATTCGTCAATACTCCATTCTCGTGCGGATAAGCCCCGCTTAAAAACATTCCTCTTGCCGGAGAAGACACCGGATAACCGCTGACTGCCTGAGTCAGAACGACCGCTTCCTGAGCAAACTGATCCAAATTCGGTGTTTTAACGGCCTCTTTTCCCCGAAAGCCCAAGGCATCACCCCGAAACTGATCGGCCATCACCACCAACAAATTGGGATGTTCTTCCGAAGCTGCCTCCATTAATCCTGAAGGAGCAAACAACAGTCCCATACATCCGAACAACAAACTCCGGTTTATTTTCGTGTTTTCCATACTTCCTCTATACATAAAATGAATTGTCTTTTAGCAGACTAGTAGACCTAGACCTCTACAAATATAAAACAGTTTACGTGAAAAAGAAAGTAATCCAACATTCTTCCCGGTTTTCTTTCTATCATTCCTCACACGATTCTACACACTTTTATTGTAAAAACATATCCTTAATATAATCAGTATGTACAACTATTGTCTTATCAAGGATATTTCGTATTTTCTTCTTATTTATTAATTGATTCACAAATGTGAATTAATCAATTCACCCATATGATTCAATTAATTCACCTATATGAATTGATTACATCACAATTGTGAATCAAATAATATATAACTATTTTTTCAAGAGTTGATTATGGGATATACAATAGTTTCATCTGTTTTTCAGTAGATTAAAATACTACTTCGTAAACATCACAATGAAAGAATCAGCCCCTTTTTTGACAGCAAAGGATAACATGACAGGCTTACCATTTTCTACATACACAAAAGGCCGTTCCATATTATCAACTTTCATAATCGAACCATCCTTTAAAGGTATCTGTTTCTTACAAACCTCATAATGCTTGGCTTTTTCCCAATGGATACCATCCACCGAAGTGATCAAACCGATAAAGTCGCCTCCATGTGCATGGAAAATGGCATAATATCTTTTTCGCGTCGTATCAAACCAAACAAAAACATCTTCGGTTGGAATATCAGCAAATGCCGGTTGGTCATTCAGGCGAAAAGGTCCTAAAGGAGATGTTCCAGTTCCTACGGCTTGTATCAGTCTTCTCTTCTCAGAACGAACATCATCCCCTTTGATAATTAAGACAAATTTACCATCTTCGCCTTGACAGACAGAAGGATTGACAGCCACATGCTCAATAGGACCATAGGGTTCCAACAACGGATGGTCAGGTCTCTTCCAAGGACCGTTTAAAGAAGAAGCTACAGCCACACCGGCTCTTTGATGATTACGCAAATCATTCCATCGTTCGTGCGAATAGCCGACACGGGCAACTTCCTGCAAAAAGGAATCAGACCAGTTTTCTGTTCCTGAATTGGTTGAAGTGTAATACAAATAATACTGATTATTCCAGCAACGCACCTGTACATTATGAGCCGTTACCGCATCCCAAAAACCGGCTCGTCCTTTCAATACCGTTTCCTGATATTGGTAAGGTCCTTCCAAACGGGAAGCTGTCGCATGGGCTATTTCAGAATGAGTCAGCCATGCCGTAAAACCAAGACTCTTAGGCCATCGGGAATAAAATAAGTGATAAGTACCTGAATCGTCTTTTATAAAAGAATTACACCAGTTATAATATCCAGCATCCCGAATAAAAGCCGTTGAATCAATTGGATGAATGAATGTTGAAAGGTCCAAATCATCCGTTGACTGTGCCCATGACTGGAAAACCAAACTTCCCAGAAAAATAAATACGAATACAATCTTTTTCATCTCACTCATTATTTAAGGTCAAAAATACTTTCCGCCACTTCAAACGAAGCCTTATGCCGAGTGGCCATCTGATCCAATTCTTCTACAACTTCCGGATATTGACCGGCAATATCATACTTTTCTTCGGGATCTGTTCCCAAATCATACAGTTTGGGTTTATCATATACGACAACCGGATCACTGCCATAAGCCGATTTATTCATATAATGTAATTTATATTTACCCTTACGCACCGCATATAAAAGACTGCCCCGATAGAAGAAGAATTCCTCTCTTTTTGAATCAGCCAGATTGTCTTGCAGAACATTCTGCAAGCTGACTCCATCCAATTGAATTCCAGCCGGCAGATTGACTCCTGCCATTTCACAACACGTAGGAAGTAAGTCCAAAGAACTACCCATTTGAGTGATATGTCCCGGCTTCACCATACCGCCCCACATAATACAAGGTACTCTGAAACCTCCTTCACAATGCGAATTCTTCCCATCACGCAACGGACCGGCTGATCCACCGGCTTGTTTATAAGACAACCAAGGTCCATTGTCTGAAGTAAAAACCACCCAAGTATTCTTATCCAAACCCAACTGGCGAAGTGTTTGCAGTATTTCTCCGACACTCCAATCCAATTCCTCTATTGTATCTCCATATTTTCCCCGATCTGAAACTCCTTGAAAACGAGTTGAAGCATATACCGGGAAATGAGGCATCGGGTGAGCCAAATAAAGAAAGAACGGACTCTTTTGGTGCGAACGGATATATTTTGTAGCCACCTCCGTCAAACGTTTGGTCAACTGGGTTTGATCCGGCTCCCGTTCTATCTCTTTATCCTGTTCATAAACAACCAACTCATAAGGATAATTCTTATTCCCCAACTTTATTTGTTCCTTCCGACTCATATCGTTGGAAAAAGGAATACCATAAAAATAGTCAAATCCATGTTGCAGAGGCATATATTGAGACAAATGTCCCAAATGCCATTTACCAATACAAGCTGTTTCATAGCCGGCCTGCTTCAATAACTCAGGGATTGTCAGTTCTTTTGCCGGCAAACCTCCGGGAGAATCAGGGAAAAGAACTCCTTTTTTGTCCCCATACATACCTGTACGTACCCCTAATCTTCCGGTCAATAATCCCGCTCTACTGGGTGAGGATACAGAAGCCGACACATAAAAGCTACTCCATTTCTGACCTTCCAGTGCCATCCGATCCAAATTCGGTGTTTTCGTAGTAGGACTACCAAAACAAGACAGGTCACCATAACCCATATCATCACAGTTGATGATAATTATATTGGGCTTAGTAGCCGTAGAAGCTGCTCCCATTTCTACCCCAATCAGAGAAAGAGGTATCATCCATAAAAATGTTGTTTTCATTTTGTTTAGATTAATCTGCCAATAAATGTTGTTTTTCTGATATTTGTATCCCGATTCCTCTGCTTATGGTCACTTGGAATCTTGTTTCTTCAACCGGATCTGGACATTAAAAGAACTTCCATCTGTCTTTTTATTCAATTCAGCCACTGAACATGCCGCATACAAAACGAAAGGATCATCCTTCTCATCCAATAACAACTGAGGCCGTTCCAAACGATCAACCTTGATGGTATCACCAGACGAGAGAACCAACTCCTTTTTCATAAACAAAGAATGTTCTGGTAACTGCCAGTGAATTCCATCTTCCGAATACATCAGTGCCAAACAAGGATCCGACTTCGTAAACTGCCCCGTAAAGTCCTTGAATATCGCATAAAACAACCGGTCACGATGATTATACCATACATAAGGGTCTTCTGCCGATAATTTTTCTCCATCTTGTGTAGGAATCTCAAATACAGGTTGATTCAAAGGGATAAAAGGTCCTGTCGGCGAGTCTGATAATGCGACTCCATGAATGCCTCGCCAATGCGGATCATAGATATTCCCCTTGAAATACAACAAGTATTTTTTATCCGAAGGCCGGTATACGACAGAAGGATTAACGGTAATCAAGTTATCAGGCTGCGGAATGGTTCCTTCTGGCGAAGGATTCACTACATCGGTTGGCTTCACCCGTGTACGAGGAGCTAATAGAGGTTTGTCATAATGCTCAAAATCTCCTTGCAAAAGCCCTTCAAAAGATTTAAACGTAATCACCCCTATCTGTTGTGACTGCTGAATCCGACTACGGATATCCAAGGTATCTGTCTTCGATTTCACATTCAAATTTCCCGGATCCACACTACCGGCATAATACAAATAATATGTATCACCAAATTTCCGCACATGCGGATTAGATACCGTTTGTGCATCCCAAGCAGATGTATCATGTACAAAGCCGTCTTGATTATAAAAGAATCCCAACTTCTTAAAACCACCATCCGGACGGTCTGATACAGCCAGCCCTAATTTAGAACCCATCACCCAAGCGTTTCCGAAAGGATATTGATAGGCTTCCGGTGCTGAAAATATCATATAATATTTCCCATTGTCTGCTTTTGTCACAGATGCGCCCCAAGTAAAATGATCTTCTACAGAGAAAGCTGAATAGCCAGTAGCAAAATAACTGTCTCCCCTTTTTTCTAACTGAAGTTTGACGGGTTCGGCCTGATAGGCAAATACCGATCGATCTGTCGGTTGTTTACATCCAGCCAAAAGCAATCCACATAATCCAAAACCTACATAAATGTTATTTCTGTTCATAAGATTTCTCATAAGCTCACTTCTTATCACTTCAGAATATACGGAATGCCTTTATCACTACTTCTCCTTTTGATTCTTTTATAACCAATCGGATTTCTGATATTTTTTCGGGAGTAGATAATCGCTCAATCCGCTTATGACCGATACAAGTTCCTTCTGCTAACTTTTTCCAGTCTCCAGACACTTTGCCTTCTATCACATATTTCCGTACCCGTTCGCCTTGTGTAATATCTTCCTGTATTACCAGATGAGAAATCAAGGTCGGTTTGTCCAATGCTATATGATACTTATTACCTTTACCTGCCGTCTGCTTCAACGGATGCGCATACGTTTGATCAATAGCTCGTCCGAATTCAGCCAAACGTAAAGAATCAGCAGCCGGGATCAAGCCCCGATCATCTGGTGTCAAACCCAAAATCAAGGTTGAGTTACGACCCACCGACTTCTCATACATATCCATCAAGTTCTCCAATGGAAAGATATGAGCTTCATCACCCGGTTCCCAGAACCATTCATGTCGACCATTATAACCACGCAAAGGAGCATCCGACATGGCCGGCATATAATAAGCACCATCCGGATCTCCAGTCTTCAATAGCTGGAAATCATTCTTAAAGATCTCCTCCTGGTTCTTGGAGTGGGAATAAGGGAAAGGATAAGTTCCCCAACAAGGATAAGCAACCGTTCCCGTCTCCGATCCACCCCAACGTATGTCTGCCCGCTGACTGTTGTGGTAGAAAATGATATTCTTCTGGTATTTCTCCACAATTGGCAGGATATCGGCTCCACCCAATTCCGGCCCATGACCACCACCATCATACCAGACAATCGCCAGATCACCGTAACGGGACATCAGTTCTTCGGTCATCCCTTCGCACATCTTATTATAGAATGCCTGCCGGTTTTCCTGAAACTTCGTTCCATCCTTCGGCATCATAAAATCATGTACTCCCAAGAATGAATTCCAACGAATACCAATATAAATACCCGGCTTCACGCCATACTTCCGACAAGAGTTGACAAAGTCACGCACTATATCCCCTTTCCCATCCTGCCATTTCAAGGCTTTCATGCAATACGGATTGACATCCGACTGATAAAGTGCAAACCCCGTCTCGTGTGTAGCCGTCAGAATAGCAATCTTCGCACCCATTCCTTTAACACTTCGAATCCATTGATCCGTATCATACTGCGTAGGATTGAAGATATTTATATCCGGAATCGGCGTAATCCGATTATTAGCCTGATTATATTGTTTCCCGTCAAATACATGCAGGTCATAATGAAATACAGCTGTCAGTTCAGCCTCCTGCCAAGTAATCTGTGCCGGAGTCGGTAGCGGAACAGATGTTTTATCTTCCGCCCACCCCATACTTATACAACCGGCCAGTAAAGTTGTAAATAGCCATTTCCTCTTAGTCATTTCCTTCTTATTTTATCAATATACTTGTTATCTGTTATCATAAATTACTTTGGCGAAACTAATCTACCGTTTGACTACCCCACCAGTCCTTATTCGGTTGGAAATCTTCAGATAACTGACGCTTACGTTCTTCTTCCAAACGATTCAAAGTTTCCGTCTGCTGCTTCAATTTATACGCCGCCTCCTTCTGGGGATCATATTCCGGATCTGCCTGTGGCATACGAGCGCCAACTTCCGTCAGCCAAACAGACAACTTCTTATTCAGGAACGAAACTTTCTCCGGATATTGGGCATTCAGCGGTTCTGACTCTGTCGGATCTATTGACAGATTATACAGTTCATTCCGACCGTCCTCGTAATAATGAATCAATTTCCAGTCACCATCCCGAATAACCGACGATGGTTCACCTCCCTGATTGCCATAATGCGGATAATGCCAGTAAAGACTTCGAGCTGGAAGGGAAGTCTCTCCCTTTAACAACGGCATCAGACTTTGTCCGTCTTGATGCTGTTCCGGATGTAAAGGCAAACCCGCATATTCCAGAATCGTCGGATAAAAGTCCGTCCCGATTACAGGAACAGCCGATGTCATTCCTTTTGCCATTCCCGGAGCCTGAATAATATAAGGAACGCGTAAACCACCTTCCCACTGCCGACCTTTACCGCCCCGTAAAGGAAGACACGAAGTCGAGTAACTGTCTCCGGAAGAAACACCACCATTATCACCCGTCAGAATAATCAGGGTATTTTCCATCAGGCCCAATTCTTCCAACTTATCCAACACGACACCAACGGCATCATCCATCTGCTTGATCAAACCGGCATAGATCGGATTATCCTGACGCTGGCGGACAGGTAAAGTCCGGTCGACTTTAAAACCGGAAGAAGCAATTCCCATCGAATCGGCCTTGTCCCGGAAATAACGCCAGTTATCTTCTGTCGTCTGAATCGGACCATGAACCGCATAGAACGACAGATAAGCAAAGAACGGCTGGTTCTTATGATGTTTCGTCTGATCTTCTATAAACCGGCTCGTCTCTTCAGCCAAACGCATCGACAGATTCTCTCCGGCGGGTCCGTCTTTCAGCTTCGGATTATTATAAGGAGAGAAATAACCTCCCATCGGACTACCGGCTTTATAACCACCGATATTAATATCAAATCCATGATCTTCCGGACTGGAGCCTACATCCCCGATATGCCATTTTCCGGCCATGAACGTCTTATAACCACCTTCCCGCAAAGCTTCCGGCAACGTTAATTCATCCAATGACATACTCCAGTTATAAGAAGCCGGCAATAATTTGGAATGTCTTCCCATCTTACGCCATTCTTCTCCGGAGGCTTCACCGATCCAGTTCGTAATTCCATGACGGGCCGTAAATTTCCCGGTCATAATACTGGCGCGCGAAGGACTTGACACCTGGCAAGCCGCATATCCTTGGGTAAACATCATTCCCTGTTGGGCTATCCGGTCAATATTCGGCGTCTCATAATACGAACTGCCACCGCAAGAAGTATCGTTCCAACCATAATCATCCACCAATATAAACAATACATTCTTCGGCTTCTCCTTTGCCGATAGAGCTATCCATGGACTCAAACCACAAAGGAATAATGTTGCCCACTTTGTTTTATTCTTCTTATTCATAACTTAATCTTTTTTGATCTCTTAAAAAATCCACAATACGGTCCAACCACGTATAACTTCCCGTACCAGGACTCGCTTTACTTTGGAAGCAGTGATTACGCAAAGCCAACGTATGTAGCTCGGACTGAATGCCCATACTGCGCATCTTTTCCCATACTTTTACCGAACCCATGGCTGAATACACATCAGCATCGCCATGAATGAAAAGCATCGGTACTGTACTCAAGTCGAAACTGAATTCCGGAGACATCGTCACATTCTCATCATTCCCCTTATTAGTATTTGGTCCATCAAAACCATCAGAAAGAACATAAGCCGGATAGATACCAATGCCCCACTGTACATTACATGGCAATTTATCAATTTCATCTATCGGCAAATAAGAATTATGCCGAGAAGAGGTAACACCCATCAACGTAAGATGGCCTCCAGCCGAACTACCCATTATACCTATCTGATCAGGATCAAGTCCATAAGCCGCAGCCTGAGAACGAACAAGTCTAATCGTACGTTGCAAATCTTCCCAAGCTGTTATATGCTTGGACAATCCTTTAGGACGAGGCGTACGATAACGGAGTGTAACCACAGTCATACCCAGTTGATTGAGAAGCCTACGTGCCGGAGCAACTTCAAATCCATTCGGATCATTGCCCTCATACGATCCTCCACTATAAATAATTTGTATAGCTTTTGTCTTTAACACTTTGGGAAAGTGCCACTCAATATAAGGTAACAACTGATGTTCTTGTGTATTGGGCATTTTACCGTCTGGCCATACATTTTGTTGCACCACCTCTTTCCGATCCTCATCACTCGCGTAACGTGTCATAATATCTACCTCCGGATCAAGCGAGCCCATAATACCTATCTGACGAAGGAACTCGACTCCACGATCCAATCCATAGGCTCCATGACCTTTGTTGGGATATAAATGTAATTCAGCCGGTATATTCATCTCGCGCAGTTTATGATAAATCAACGTACTACCATTAGGCGAATATTCATCCGTTCCTCCATGATGAAGACTCATCGGACAGGTTTTATCATCAAAACGGAAACAAGCAGAAAGCCGTACATCTGGTCCGTATCCTTGTAACCAAGCGGGTATTCCGGCTTCACCATCCGTTGTCACGTAAGCAGGTGCATTTACTATCGCATAATTGATATGACAAGGAACAGAGTCTAACTGATCAATAGCTTTATAGGCGGGAATAGAAGAACTCGTAGCCAACATCAACGCCAAATGAGAACCTGCCGACATGGAAATTACCCCTATTTTTTCAGGATCAAAGCCTCGCTTCTCAGCTTCACTTCTGACGATACGGATTGCACGTTGCCCGTCTTCCCAAGCCGTCTGATAAATAGGTATTCCGATAGGACGAGGCGTACGATAAACCAGATTCACACACTGAAATCCTAAATCAGAGAATGTTTTTTTCCATAGCTCAATCAAATTCATATCACAACAACTGTTATAAGCACCACCTGATATAAGCACCATACATGCTTTTTTTGCTATGGCCGGATTAGGCTTTTCATACCATTCCAGATAAGCGATCCGATGTTTGTCTGCATCAAAGTTAGCCTTATTAGCCTCGTCCAACATAGAAGCAATCTGATGAGATTGTGCATTTGGCATCTTACCTTCAGGCCAAATTGACTGACGTTCATTTGCTTTACCCCAAAAGAAGCATAGCAGCCCTAACATGAGTAATAGACCCCTCTTCAATTCCATTTTTGCATCCATAATCTTAATTATTAACCTATTAAAATCTTATTTCTTATCATCTGTTCTCATTTCCGAAGCCAAACAAAAACCGCTCATCTCTAAAACTATATTCCGTATTTGAGGTTGTGTTTTCATGTTCCGCTTATTTGTTTCTACACGTATTAATAATTCTGCATAAAGATAACACTTTTCTACCTATATAATAAAAATACAATCATAATCTATTTCCTCTAAAATATCCTAAAGTAACATTTATATACAAGGAATGGACATTTGATGTTGTCACTTTTCAACTGTACCATGCCGCCCATCACTATTGGGCTATCGATTTATCTATTACATATCCAAGATTTCCGTAATATTCGTATCACCAAAAAACTCTGGTACAAACTAATTATTAGCCCCAATAAATTATCTTTTTCTCATTTAATTTTTATCCGATTCACCAATGTGAATTAATTAATTCACTAATCAGGGCTGACGCATTACAAACTTCCAGACCTTTTAAAAAGTATTTATCTTTAGAGAGTCAAAGGGATAATAATAAAAATCAAAGAAGTAATGGAAATATTTTCTATATTA
>NZ_JAKZMM010000003.1 GCF_022809355.1 Parabacteroides faecalis
TGCAAGTCTGGTTAAGGCCGTATCCTTATGCCTGCACTGGTGATATATCAGCCCAAGTCTCATTGAAAGATAATAGGCTTTCTTTATATCCGGATATTCTCTGAAGAGGATGGCAGCACGCGTACGCTGCGATTCGGTCCATAAGGATTCTTTCTTATAGAGAAGATAGATGCTTCTAGCCAGTAATTGCTTCCTTGAGTCCCCGTTTTCGAAAACCGGAGCATGATAGATTTTCCCGCAAGCCCTGGCATGTGCTATCTGTATGGATTCCTCATCCAGGGCTTCCCATCGAGCCTTGACTCTCATTTCCTGAACAGCTTCATAAGCCAGTTTCTGGACATGGAAACGGTCCGTTACACGCCGTGCGACGGGAAAACAGACGCGTGCAATCTGTTCCATGTTGGGGGCCATATCAAGGGTTATCTCCCTGACTTGGAATCGCCTGCGTCTGGAGAGCCTTAGCAAGACGGAAGTAACGATCTTTACATCGGTACCTTTTATGATAGCGATGATACTCCCCGAACGTCCTATTCTTTCCTTATTTATCAGGATCGTATAGAGTTCGCCCTGTGAAAGGCAGACTTCATCAATCCCCACATATGCACCGATATTCTTCTCGAAAAGAATCCACTCTTCTGCATGTGAAAGTTGTTCCCAGCTCAAGTAACCGCTCAGATGGTTTCGGTATTGACGCTCAAGCAGCTCTCCGTTTACACCGAAGAGAAAGCCTAAAAGCTTGCAGCTTACCGGAAGTGTATCAATATAGTTCTTTTAAAAAAGACGCGAAATCATGCGTCATACGGCAGCCCTCAGCGACCAGTTTCCAGTTACAGCTTACATAGCGTCCATCATCCTTAACAATCCATCGGCGACGGCGGATGTTCAGGAAAAGTTTCTTGCCACGGATCGGGAAGTCCTGAACCACTACCGGATCATAAAACCCCTTGCTTTCCACTTTTATATTCGAGTATTCACTGGGAACCTCATTTTTCTCTTCCAGGAAAATGACAATGTCAGTACTACTTTCCTTTACATCTGAGATGCTGAAATAATCCAATGTCCCTTCCGGAAGAAGGAGACGATAACCGTTGGTTTCCATAACTGATAATGATTTGTTGTTCTCAAAGATACGATTTTATCGAATTTACCCCTCATATTTTTACGTTGATCCTTGATATTCTATGTGAAATATTTTTATCTGTCTTATCCGTTTCATCTACATTTCTTGCAGAATAAGGTTTGCCTATAAAAAATATGAGTATAAATCCGTAATAAAGGTAATTCTGCCCCGGGAAAAACCGTAATTTATCTACATTTTAAGCCGATGAAGCCAGCTAATTTTGTATCGTAAAACAATAAGATTGTTGAACCCTAATTGTTTATGGTATGTGCAAACGATTCTTTTATTTATGTTTGGTATGGTTCGGATTTGCTTCAGCGGGTTCCCTCCATGCTGAAAACAGGAATTTGGAAACAACAGAAATTAATAACTCAAAAAACAGCCTTATGGAAACAACATTAAATCTGACACAAGAATGGGATAAAGTATTCCCGCAAAGCGACAAGGTACAACATACGAAAGTGACTTTCCGCAATCGTTATGGTATTACCCTGGCTGCTGATTTATATGTTCCGAAGAATGCAGTAGGAAAATTCTCCGCTATCGCAGTGAGTGGTCCGTTCGGAGCTGTTAAAGAACAAGCATCTGGACTTTATGCCCAAACGCTGGCAGAACGAGGATTTCTGGCACTGGCTTTCGATCCCTCATTTACCGGAGAAAGTGGTGGTGAGCCTCGTTATGTGGCTTCGCCAGACATCAACACAGAGGATTTTTGTGCCGCTGTCGATTATCTTTGTACTCGTCCGGATGTAGATGCCGATCGTATTGGAATTATCGGAATTTGTGGTTGGGGAGGTTTCGCTCTTAATGCCGCTGCCATCGATACTCGTATCAAAGCAACAGTTACCAGTACAATGTATGATATGAGTCGGGTGACAGCCAATGGTTATTTTGATGCCATGGATGCAGAACAGCGATATGAACTGCGCAAGCAACTCAATGCACAGCGTACGGAAGATTATCGGAATGGAACGTATGCGCTGGCCGGTGGGGTGGTAGATCCGTTACCCGAAGATGCTCCACAGTTTGTAAAAGATTACTATGCTTATTATAAAACATCTCGTGGATATCATCCGAGATCACTTAACTCGAACCGGGGATGGAATGTCACTTCATCGCTTTCATTTCTGAATACACCTCTTTTGGCATACAGTCAGGAAATACGGAGTGCGGTACTCATGCTACATGGAGAGAAAGCTCATTCGCGTTATTTCAGTGAAGATGCTTTTAAGAAGCTGAAGGGAAAGAACAAGGAGTTACTTATCATTCCAGGAGCTAGTCATGTAGATTTATATGATAATCTTCAGGTCATTCCTTTTGATAAGATTGTACAATTCTTGCAAGAATATCTTCCCAAAGAAGCAGAGGCGATAGAAACAGATGCCAAAACAGCTTTTCAGCAGGAGATGGTTTTCCCTATTGGCGAACCCAATACGGCGTATGCCCAATATTTTACCGGCAACAGTTATCTCGCTTTTGTTTCTAAAGATCAGGTTCCGGTAGCGAATGTGACATTTGAGCCGGGATGCCGGAATAACTGGCATATCCATTGGGCAACGAAAGGCGGTGGACAAATGCTGATTGGTGTAGCGGGTCGTGGTTGGTATCAGGAAGAAGGTAAACCGGCGGTAGAAATTCTTCCGGGTACGGTTATTAATATTCCTGCGGGTGTTAAGCATTGGCATGGAGCGGCTTCCGACAGTTGGTTTGCTCATCTTACTATTGAAGTCCCGGGTGAGAATACTTCTAATGAATGGCTGGAACCTGTTTCTGATGAGGTTTATAAGCAAGCGCAAACTTCTAATCATCCTCAATGATGGATCTGAAGGAGAGATTTAGACACTTCTGGATAGTTCCGGTCTTATTGCTGACATGTGCCACCTTATCAGCTTGTACTCCTATGGATGAAGACGTATTTGTGGAAGAAGTACCTGAAAAGCCGGAAGATTCGGAAGAGGATACAAACAATGACAATAGTAACGAGAATATGGAAAGTAAGACGATTCGGTTGACTGTAGATGACCGTACATTTATAGCAACATTAGAAAAGAATTCATCAGCGGAAGCTCTGATAACTCGTCTGTCAGAAGGTAACATTCAAATCCGTATGGACGATTATGGAAATATGGAGAAGGTGGGTTCTCTTGGTTTTTCTCTACCTCGGAATGACAGACAAACAACTACCGCTCCGGGTGATTTGATATTATATCAAGGCAATTCGTTCGTTATATATTACGATACGAATTCATGGAACTTCACTCGTCTGGGGCATGTCGACGGAGTTACCACTCGGAAACAAATGCTGGAATTATTGGGCGGAGAAGGTGAAATAACCATTACATTATCTTTAGAATGATGAAACAAGCTATTATCTTCCTCTTGCTTGGATGCCTGATGCTTCCGGCAAGAGCTCAAAATAAATCAGAAAATATGGACAGAATAGATCTTTGTAAACAGAATTATACCGCCTTGTTTGGCGGAGAAGCTTTAACAGGGGAAGGAACGGATCCTGAGTTTATGGCAATCCTACAGAAATTTATCTTCGGAGAGATTTTTGCCGTGGGAGATCTTGATCGGCCTACTCGTGAATTGATTACTTGTACTGTACTTTCGGTGATGCAGACTTTACCCCAGTTGAAAGCTCATGCTGCAGCAGCTTTACAGGTAGGAGTCAAGCCTGTTGAATTACGTGAGGCGGTTTATCAGTGTGCTCCGTTTATTGGTTTCCCAAAGACTTTAAATGCGATTGGAGTCATCAATGAGGTTTTCCGAGAAAAAGGTATTTCTTTACCTTTGGAAAACCAGGCTACTACCACCGAGGAGGATCGTTATGAGAAAGGTCATGCCATCCAACATCCGCTTTATGGCGATGAAATTGCTGAGAAAATGGCCGATGTTCCGGGAGGTATGGGCGATGATGTAGCTCGCTTCCTGACGGCTTACTGTTTCGGGGATATATATACTCGGGGTGGATTGGATGTAAAGACACGCGAACTGCTTATTTATTGTGTTCTGACAACTCAAGGGGCCGATGCCCAACTATTACCTCATGCCCTGAGTAATCTGAAATTGGGTACAAGTCGGGAAACACTTGTAGCTGCTGTTATCCAATGTCTTCCTTATGTGGGATTCCCGCCTGCATTGAAAGCTTTGAATGTGATCAAAGGTATTGATCCGAAGGTAATCGAGGCTTCTAAATAAAATTATTATCTGTGGAAAATGATGTTTAATCTGCTGCCTGGTAATAGCGGTATATTCATGCAAGAAGGGCGCGGCCTTCAACGATAAATGAGGATAATTTCTCGGTATTGTCGTTGAGGCCGCGCCTCTTTTATTAAGCCGAAGCCTGAATCCTAAAAGGAATCAGAATTTCAGCGTATTCAGATTCTTATCGATTAACAAGCCGTCGGTCGGATTGAGGGCAAACTTCACCTTCCGTTTTGCCCGGAAAGTAAGAATAAAGAGATCTTCCGAACCTGAAAGGACCGGTTTGTCTCCTAAATTGACGAAGGTTGGATAGAGGACTTTCTGACCGTTGGTATGCAAGCGGTCGTATATCAAATTCTCCATTTGAGCCATACCTTGGGTTTCCACTCCTACAAACTCAAAGTTTTGCTGGTCATACGGCAGAGCAAAACTCAAGGCATTGACCGCACAAAGATCCATTCCTTTAACCAATACCCGAACAGTATCGCCTGCTTGTATAGCCTGTGTCTTGTCGAGGCTGATTGTTAATTGACCGGAAACTTTCTCTTGACCCGGATCTTCGATACCGTCTTCCAGTTGGGTAGCCACCACCGAGATGTCATAGGCGTCGATCAACTCGTTCCGGTTAATATCCCCGGCACTGACGTAATCGAAGTCGGCGTCGCCTTTCCGCAAACCGGTGTAATTCATGTATGAGGTTAGGTCGTTGCTATCGATCTTACCATCGTTATTGATATCGCCCGGCAGATAACTTTCTGTACCCGGAACCTTAAAGACATACAGCTCACGACCCGATCCGTAATTGCCAGCAGCCTCGGTCACGTGTAGTTTGATATAACGAGCCTGCGGATGATCTTTGAATTCAAATACCTTCACATCGCTATTACGTTTCCAGGCAAAGGAATCCACTGCTGTCCAGTGTTCTTTATCGAGACTGTAGGATACTTCTCCTCGGAGGATTGTGCCATTACCGCTATCTAGTCGGGGCAGATAGTGGAACTTATCCAATTGATTGAAGCTACGTAGGTCGATGATCAGATCGAACGGCACGGCCTTTTTCCCATATTCCGAATGCCAAACATCACCCGTTTCAGCCCAATCGAAGAGACGATCTACCTCAAATCCTTCCTGTGAAGGAGCCGACGATTCTCCGCGTATTCCCTTGATCGCAAATTCCAACGGATTCGTCTTGGTTTCTACACCGAAGGAAGCCCAGTTGGATACACCATCGCGATTGACCGAACGTATCTTGAAATCGTAGTGTGTTTCTGGTTCCAAGTCCTCAAACGAGAGTGACGTCTGTTGGATGGTCGTATAAAGCATGTTGTTGAACTCGATTTCGTAGTAATCGGCATTCTCCACTTTGTTCCAAGTTGGAGTAACGGCATAAGCTTCCCGGTTCTCTTCCGTTACTTGTGCTATAGGAGCTGTCAGATTTCCTGTCGAACGGAGATACGAATTACCCATGTCGAAACGATAGCCTTCGATTACCAATTCTGTGTTCACAGCGGTAATATCGGCAGATTCCAGTTTTACCCGTAATTGCGGATTCCGGCGGATGGAAACCTTGGCAAAGTCGCTACCTGGTGTCGCAAACCGGTTCCATTCAGGACTTGCTTCGTAAAAGACGACATTTTCGCCCTTCTCGAAAGCTTTCAGCGAGGTTACTTGGGACAGTTTTACTTTCCGTGATCCCAACCGTGCTGTCACTTTCTTTGGTTCTTCCGATACCTGTATACGGAATTCGGTCTGTTTTTCCTTCTCAAAGCCGGCGAAGTTTCCAGTTGTTGGTGCAATGCGGACAGTCACTTTCCCGTTGTTTTCCTCCATGGTAATCTCTGTACTTGTACTCTGTCCTAGCCGGTAGGCTTCTGTACGGCCATCATCGTCATATTCTGTAAAAGAAGTCTGACCTGCCGGATAAAGTTCATAGATACGGATATGTTTGTTGATCTCCGAGACATTGTTATTAGGATTCGTCATCGGAATGATTGCTCCGGCTTTTACAAAGACCGGTAGTTTCCAGATCGGAGCCTTCCAATTATTCACTACTTGGTTTCCGGTATATTTCTCACCAGTAAAGTAATCAATCCAAGTTCCTTCGGGCAGATAGATGCCATCACGGATATCATTCCCTTCTTCATCTGCCGCCGTATTCTTATAAATCGGGGCTACCAGGAAGTACGGACCGTATAAATACTGGTATTGTGTTGCCTTACCCAGCGTATAGGAATTTGGGTATTCGAGGAAGATAGCCCGAATCATTGGCAGACCGTCTACGGCTTCCCGCGCGATGCTATATGTATAAGGCATCAGTTCTGACTTTAGCTTCAGGTACCACCTGTTGATGGAAGTGGCCGGTTCTCCCAAAGCATGCGGATACTTCTCGTTGGCGCCCCAACCATCCATATTCAATTGCATCGGACTCCACGTCTTCCATTGGAAGTCACGCATGTTGACGACCGGATTCTTTCCACCGAAAATACCATCCATATCCGAAGTGATATTGGGTTGGCCGGACAATCCCGAACCAATGTAAGTCGGAATATGGAAACGGATGTATTCCCATTCGCCTCCGGTCTGGTCGCCCGACCAAACACCCGCATAACGTTGTGTGCCTGCCCAACCGTCCAAAGAAATGATAAACGGACGTGCGTCATTTCCATAATACGGCATGATATGAGCTACATCAGCCACGCCATTTAGCCCGAACGAATAGCCGGCACCAACCCAAGCCACATCTGTCTTGAGTACACGCACACCAGCATCCCGGACTTCCTTTACAATATCACGTTGGAGCAATGCACTAACTTCTGATTTCGGATGTAAGTCGGATTGGGTCCAAAGACCAATCTCCACACCTTGCTGGTGGGCATAGTCTGTCAGACTCTTCAAGTTTTGGATATTGCCGTCAAGCGTCTCCGTCTGACCGTATCCGGCTCCATAACCATCATTCGGAAGTAGCCAACCTAAAGGCATATCGTGCGCCTTATATCGGTCGATTACTGCTCGGGCAGAGAACTGGTAATTTCCTTTCTCTCCGTTGAGTGATTCTTTGATACCGCCGTTGTCCTTCTGACTTTCCTTATAGCGTTTGCCGTCTTCGAAAAGGATTCCTTTCTCGTCTTCTTTCCAGTAATCGCGGTTGTAAGCGTTCAGATGACCTTGATAGAAACCAAACTTCGGTAATAGAATTGGATTACCCGTCAGTTGATAGAAATCATTTAATAACGGAACTGCTCCATCATTGATCATAAAGAATACATCGAGGTAATCCGTCTCATGTGAAAGGGAAACAAGCCCTTTCTGAGAAGCACCAAAGTTATATTTACCAGGCTTGAAGGTGTACCACATGAAGCCATATCCGGCTGTTGACCAATAAAAAGGAGTAGGAGAAGCTACACCTCCATCTGTCCAACTGTTCTGGTTTACGATCGAAATACTTTTTCCCTTATGTGAAAAGCGTCCGTTTTGTACGCCGCCACCATAGAAGTATTCATCTGGTTGTTCCTGAAGGCTTAATCGAGTTTCGCCTTTTCCATAAGAAACGGGTTTCGCTTCTTCAAGTACAGTACGCTGAGTTGTCCGGTTAATGATTTTCATCCGGCCATCTTCTTTGGCGAATTGCAATTCGATTAGGTCTGTATAAATGCGGATCTGACCGTTCTCATCCTTTATTTGTAATTCCGAAATCGGCTTTCTGGGTTGATCTACCAGAATTTGTGCTTCCGGTTGTGCTTCCGGATCGCGGATAATACCTCCTTGGTTATCTTGAAACATCCGGAAGATATTCGGACCATAAAAGTCGAATGTCATTCGCTGGCCATTCCTGAATACGAGGTCAACGGTTGTTGGGTTGATCCGTTGGGCACTGACAATGGGCGTTATTTCTGTTGTTATGACGGGAACCGGTTCAGAAGGCTGGATTGCCAGCACCGGACCGCTCATCAATAACATCGGAAAAGCCCATATAAGCAGTTTGGGTTGTTTGTACACTTGTTTCATACCTGTTATTTTATAGAATAAGCCCAGGCGGATTCCAAAAGAAGCCAGCCTGAGCCAAATGAATAAATCTTTTTCTCATTAAAAAGCATCGCAGATGCTGATGCATTGCAGTTGCCGATCGAATGTCGCCTTATCCAAAGAGGTAGTTACATGGATAGTAACTGCTTCACTCGGTATCAGATCGAAATAATTATCTGAAAAGAAGTTGTCGATACCTTCTAAACTCAAGAACACAGCTCGGGCAAATACGTCGCAACGTAGGGTTACATCAAATCCGTCACCTGTAGCAACTGATTCTGTCTGTATAACGGCTTTCGGGAACTGAATGTCTTTGTAGCGGGTCAGGAAGTAATTGTTGGTGATGACTTTTTCCTGACCTTTCTCTTGGAAACGGGCGTGGATGAATACTTCATTTCTATCTTTTCCGCTCAGTAACTCTTCCGTAGATGCGGTATATTGAATCTTACTGGTATTTGCCGGAACAGTTACCTGCTTAGTTTTCTCTGAAATGATATTTCCTTTCAGGTCGAGAACCCGTACCGTTAATTCTCCTTTGGTTGCCTTGAGGCGGTCGGATACCATATAAATATTCACAGCATCTTCTTCTTCAATGGGTGATACCAGAATATCCTGGAAAGATTTCTTGGTGAAGTAATGCTGTGCCTTCCAGCGTCCGTAGTAATCACGGCTGGCCCATGAAGCGACCGGCCAACAGTCATTGTGTTGCCAAACCAGTGATCCCATATTATAAGGCATCATCCGTCGGTGTGCTTCCATTGCTGTCTTGATGGCATCTCCTTGCAGTAAGATACTCAGGTAAAGCGTACTGGCAAAGTCTTTCGGTTGCCCATACTCCTGTTTGGTAATGGATTCAATACGTTCGTTCGCGATTGCTCCTCCACGCTGATGGGCCATCATGACATCCGAATAGATGTTATGATCCCGTTTTTCGGGAGCATACTTCAGTACGGACTGGTATTCGGGGAATGACTGGAATCCGTATTCCGAGAAAAAACGGGCTTTTATCTTATTGAACTGTGTGATAGGATCACGTCCTTGCCATACGTTCCAGTAGTGAGCATCTCCATCTGGATTCCAATCTTCTTTGCCTGATTCGCAGCGGGCTTCGGGATTTCCTCCATAGGGTGAAGAAGGCCAGTAAAAGGTTGTTGCATCGTATTCCTGAACGACTTCAGGCAGAAGATGCTGAAACAGGTCGTTATGATCTTTCCACATTTGGTCATATACACCCATCTTCTTGTATTTTCGCATCCAGCCCCAGTTAAACCAGGCCGTATGATTTTCGTTGTTACCGCACCAAATGGCCAAACAGGGGTGATTCCTTAGGCGGATAACATTATCGATGGCTTCGTGACGGATATTATCCAGCATTTCCGGATTCATCGGATAGGTACTGCAGGCAAACATGAAGTCTTGCCAGACCTGGATTCCATGTTGATCACATAAATCATAGAATATGTCATTCTCGTAGATACCGCCACCCCAGACACGCAGCATGTTCATGTTGACATTCTTGGCATCCAGGATTGTCTTCTCGTAACGCTCGGGCGTTACACGAGGCAAGAAGTTGTCTTGTGGAATATAGTTAGCTCCTTTGGCAAAGACTTTGACTCCGTTCAATTCAAAATAGAAGCTGTGTCCATACTCATCCTTCTCATTTACTACACGCAGACTGCGGATACCCAGATTGGTCGTTTCTGTATCGCAAGTCGTTCCGTTCATGTTAATAGCGGCCGTAAACGGATACAAGTGCGGTTCACCCAGGCCATTGCTCCACCATAGTTTCGGTTGCTTGATGGTCAGATCGGTTTCAATGACATTGATTCCTTTTTTTACCGGCATGGTTTTATGCCAGGTGTTTTTGATACCTTCTGCTGTGATGGTTAAAGTAACATCTCCTTCTTTATCCGCGATGACCGTGGCACGGGCTTTGATATCGGCTTTCTTGGCGGACACATTCGACTGGATATAATGGATGTTATCAATCTTGGCATCGTTCCAACCAACAAGGTAAACCGGTTTCCAGATTCCACTTGTTACAATACGTGGTCCCCAATCCCAACCATAATGATAACCGGCTTTTCGGACCAGCACACTTAGTTTGTTGTCGAAGATTCCACCGTTTTCTGACTGGTCATTTCCGGCTTCAATCGGGTAGGGAATGTCCTTGTATTTGGGTAAGTCTACTTTGATCGGAGAATGAAGATAGACTCGCAATTCATTTTCTTCCTTCTTCAATAATCCTTTGATATCAACTTTCCATTCCCGGAACATATTGTTTGCTTTCAGGATGCATGAATCATTCAGATAGACGTCGGCATACGTATCCAGTCCTTTGAAATCGAGTTCGATGTTATCCTTATTATAAAGTTCATCATCAACCTTTAATGTTGTCTTATATTCCCAGTCTTCTTTGTCAACCCACTGAATGGCGCGTTCGTTCAGTCGGAAGAACGGATCTTCAATGATCTGATTGTCCATCAGGTCTGTTTGTACAACACCTGGAACAGTTGCCGAATACCAGTTATTACCCCGGACTTGTTTGAAGCTCCATCCTTGGTTGATCTCTTGTTGAATTAATCCTTCTGCACCAATGGGAGTTGCCAATAGGGCTGTTCCCAACAGGAATGCAGAAAATCTTGTTTTGTGTTTCATGCTTTATTCGTTTTTATAGATGTGTTATACTGCAATGAAGAGGTATGTTTATAATGATTCCATTTCTTCTAAGATACTGCATGCCATGGCAACAGTCGGTACATCCTTGATGACGATGCTTCTTTTCCCGTTCACTTCTTTCAGGTTACATATCCGGGGATGCTTTTGGATGTATGCCAATAACTGACCAAAGGCATGGCTTTGATAATAAGGACTGTCATCGGCTGATACCAGGTACATATTCATCTGACCTTTCTTCAAGACTACTTTCTCGATACCCAACGACCGTGCCATACGACGAAGACGGACGATACGAATCAATTCTTTTCCTTCTTTCGGAATCTTTCCGAATCGGTCTTCCAGGCGAGCACTAAAGGCTTTTATGTCTTCTTCCCGTTCCATATTGTCCAACTCACGATACAGTGAGATACGTTCGGAGTCGTTTGGAATATACGTAGGAGGGAAGAGCATTTCCAGATCGCTTTCTATATAGGTTTCCTTGACAAAGTCTTTGCCTTCTTTTTCTTTTCCGTCCGATAGTTCGTTATACAGATCAGAGAACTCGTCGTTCTTCAGTTCATCAACGGCCTCTTCCAATATCTTTTGATAAGCTTCATATCCCAAGTCGGCAATGAAGCCGCTTTGCTCGGCGCCCAGCATATTACCGGCACCGCGGATATCAAGATCTTGCATGGCGATATGAATACCACTGCCCAACTCGGAGAAACTTTCTATAGCCTGCAGGCGACGACGAGCTTCTTGTGTAAGTGAACTTAGTGGCGGCGACAAAAGGTAGCAGAATGCCTTTCGGTTACTTCTGCCCACGCGTCCGCGGAGCTGATGCAAATCCGACAAGCCGAATTGCTGGGCGTTATTGATGATAATGGTATTGGCATTCGGAACGTCGATACCGCTTTCGATGATACTTGTCGCTACCAGTACGTCGTATTCGTAGTTCACGAAGTCGAGAATCTTCTTTTCCAGTTCTTCCGGTTCCATCTGTCCGTGTGCTACACAGACACGGGCATCGGGAACTTCCCGTTTCACCAAGGCTTCTATCTCGTAGATATTCTGAATACGGTTGTTGATGAAGAAAACTTGTCCGTTACGACTCATCTCGAAGTTGATGGCTTCGCGGATGATGTCCGGATTGAAGCGTTCTACTTCCGTCTGTACCGGATAACGGTTGGGCGGAGGTGTCGTAATGCTACTCAGATCTCGAGCTCCCATCAACGAGAATTGAAGGGTTCGCGGAATCGGAGTGGCTGTCATTGTCAGAGTATCTACATTTGTCTTGAGCTGTCGTAGTTTTTCTTTGACGGATACACCGAATTTCTGTTCTTCGTCAATGATCAGAAGTCCCAGATCCTTGAATACAACGTCTTTACTTACGATACGGTGTGTACCGATCAGGATATTCACGCTTCCTTCCTTGACATCTTTCAGCACATGTTTGATCTGGGTCGTCGTACGTGCTCGGCTGATATATTCAATCCGGCAAGGGAAATCCTTGAGCCTTTCTTTGAATGTTTGGAAATGTTGGAAGGCCAGTACGGTTGTAGGGACCAATACAGCTACTTGTTTATTGTCTGATACGGCTTTGAAAGCAGCCCGAATGGCTACTTCTGTTTTTCCAAAGCCTACATCTCCACAGATCAGGCGGTCCATTGGGCGCTGACTTTCCATATCGGCCTTTACTTCGGCTGTCGCTTTCATCTGGTCGGGTGTATCTTCGTAGATGAAGCTAGCTTCCAGCTCTTGTTGCATGAAGCTGTCGGGACTGTAGGCAAAACCTTTTTCCTGTTTGCGTTTGGCATATAGCAGGATAAGATCGCGGGCGATGTCTTTCACCTTCTTCTTGGTGCGTTCCTTCATCTTTTCCCACGCACCGGTACCCAGCTTACTTAGTTTCGGAGGTTCGCCATTATCCTTTCCTTTGTATTTGGACAGTTTATGAAGTGAATGGATACTGACAAAGATCGCATCGTGATTCTGATAAATCAACTTGATGACTTCTTGTATCTTTCCGTTTACTTCCATGCGTACCAAGCCGCCAAACTGACCGATACCGTGATCAATGTGTACGATGTAATCACCTGGTGTAAACTGATTCAGCTCTTTTAGCGACAAGGTAATCTTTCCGCTTCGGGCTTTGTCGCTTTTCAGGCTGTATTTGTGGAAACGGTCAAACAACTGATGGTCGGTAAAGCAACATATCTTCAACTGGTCGTCGGCAAAACCACTATGGATGGTTTTGTTGACAGCCGTGAACGGGATATCTTCTTTCCGGTCTTCAAAGATGGCACGGATACGCGCCGCTTGCTTTTCGACATCACTAAGTATGTATAAGGAATACCCGTCTTTCAGATATTGCTGAAAAGTAGTACTGACCAAGTCAAAATTCTTATGGAAGATGGGTTGTACCTGAGTCTGGAAGTTGATGGTCGCATCGGGTGTTCCTACGGCGTGTGTCCCGAATTGGATAAGTCGCAAATCGAGAGCTGCGTGCATAAACAAATCCCATTGAACCAACTTAGAGTGCATCAACTCAGCACTGGTAAATGATTCTTCGTCGGCTACAACCGGTTCTTCGTTCCAGATAGCTCCGATCCGTTCGCGACACCAGGCAAGATCATGAACAACCAGGTTTGTTTGCTGAGGAAGAGTTTCCAGCAGACATTTGCCTGTCGCATTTTTCTTGCTGACTTCCGATACTATATAGATGCTATCCAGTTTTTCTTTGGAAAGCTGACTTTCTACATCAAAGCTACGGATCGTTTCTACCTCATTGCCGAAAAAGTCGATACGATAGGGAAACTCGAAAGAATAGGAAAATACGTCGAGGATACTACCACGGATGGCATATTGTCCCGGTTCGTAAACATAATCAACCTGCTCGAATCCATAACTGTCGAGTACATCTGCCACGAACATATTGTCGAGCTTCTCACCCGTATGAATCTGCAACGTATTTTGTTGCAAGGTATCCTGCGAAACCACTTTCTCGGCAATGGCTTCCGGATAGGAAACGATCATAAACCGTGCTTCCGGATTCTGTAAAACACTCAATACTTCGGTTCGCAAGATTTCATTGGCCGCATCAATGTGTCCGTATTTGATATCACGCCGATAAGCAGATGGGAAGAAATAGATAGATTCATCGCCCATCAGTTGTTTCAAATCATTATAAAAGTAACCGGCTTCTTCCAAATCGTTCAGCAGACAGATGAAACGATTGTTCCCTTTTTTGAAAAGGGCTGCCACCATCATCGCTGGAGCAGAACCATTCAATCCCTTCAAACTGATATTTTGATCTTTGTCTGCCTGTATCAGTTGATGAAGAGCTGTTATCCCGCTATGCGAAGTATATAAGTTGAGTAATTCCTGTATATCCATAAAAATCTCCAGACGGACCTGATGCGTCCGTTTTTGTTTCTATTGCAAATGTAGGAATTATCCATTAATCTCTGGTTGTATAGGAGCGGATTTGTCAATGCGTCGGTGGCTTAGTTGAAAACACAAGATGAAAAACTTTACATGTCGGGAGATAAAAGTCATGATCCCGTTTCTAATTCTTTAGTTCACGCCGCGGATTACTTAGTTCACGTCGTGGTTTAAGTAGTTCACGCCGTGGATTACTTAGTTCACGCCGTGAACTAAAGAATTGCCTATAAGATGAAGAAGTTTATCTAACGTCTTTGATCGATTTCTGTCGGTCGTAAATGAAAAGAGAAGGAGTGTAGAAGATGGAGAAAAAGGAAGAGTTCAGGTAGAAGAAGACAAAAAGAGAGATTTGCCCAACGGACAAATCCCTCTTCTTCTGTATTATTTCAAAAAACTTTTTATCCTTCAATAGCAGCTTGAGCCGCAGCCAAACGAGCGATAGGTACGCGGAACGGAGAACAAGAAACGTAGTCTAATCCTACTTTATGGCAGAACTTCACAGATGAAGGTTCACCACCATGTTCACCACAAATACCGCATTTCAGTTCCGGACGTACTGAACGACCTTTTTCTACTGCCATCTGAACCAACTGACCTACACCATTCTGGTCTAATACCTGGAACGGATCGACTTTCAGGATCTTCTTTTCCAAGTAAACAGGTAAGAAGGAAGCGATGTCGTCGCGAGAATAACCGAATGTCATCTGAGTCAAGTCGTTTGTTCCGAATGAGAAGTATTCAGCACGAGAAGCGATACGGTTGGCAGTCAGAGCTGCACGCGGAATCTCAATCATTGTACCTACTTTGAATGGGATTTCAATACCTTCTTTTTCGAACAATGCAGCTGCTGTTGCGCGGATTACTTTTTCCTGTGCCTCGAATTCATACAAGATACCAGTCAATGGAACCATGATTTCCGGATGAGGATCGTAACCTTCTTTCTTCAATTCAATAGCTGCTCCCAGAATTGCCTCAGTCTGCATTTCCGTAATTTCCGGATAAGTATTACCCAGACGGCAACCACGGTGACCTAACATCGGGTTGTGTTCGCATAAGTTTTCTACACGCTGACGAATGTATTCTACGGTTACACCCATTGCCTTTGCCATTTCTTCCTGACCTTTCTGATCGTGAGGAACGAATTCATGCAAAGGAGGATCGAGCAGACGTACATTCACCGGACAACCATCCATGGCTTTGAAGATACCTTTGAAATCAGCTTTCTGGTAAGGTAATAATTTAGCCAAAGCTTTACGACGTCCTTCTACATCCGGAGCCAAGATCATTTCACGCATGGCAACGATCTTCTGATTGTCGAAGAACATGTGCTCTGTACGACACAAACCGATACCAACGGCACCAAAGCTGCGAGCTACTTCTGCATCATGCGGCGTATCAGCGTTGGTACGTACTTTCAGACGAGTATATTTATCACACAAGTTCATTAACTTAGCGAAATCTCCTGAAACTTCAGCTGCTTTTGTAGGAACTTCACCTTGATAAACTTCTCCGGTACTACCATTCAAAGAGATGAAATCACCTTCTTTCAGCAATACACCATCAATTTCTACGGTACGTGCTTTATAATCTACATTGATGGCACCAGCACCAGATACACAACATTTACCCATACCGCGGGCAACAACAGCAGCGTGAGAAGTCATACCTCCGCGAGCTGTCAAAATACCTTCTGCAACGGTCATACCAGCCAAGTCTTCCGGAGAAGTTTCGATACGGACTAATACGACACGGTGACCATCGGCACGCCATTTTGCTGCATCTTCTGCAAAGAATACAATCTGACCGCAAGCTGCACCCGGAGATGCCGGTAAACCGCGAGTCAATACTTTAGCCTGACGCAAAGCTTCTTTATCAAATACCGGATGAAGCAATTCGTCCAGTTTGTTTGGTTCGCAACGCAGAACAGCCGTCTTTTCGTCGATCAAACCTTGTTCCAGCATTTCCATTGCAATCCGAACCATGGCTGCACCAGTACGTTTACCATTACGAGTCTGCAAGAACCACAACTTACCTTCCTGAACTGTAAATTCCATATCTTGCATATCATGGTAATGGTTTTCAAGCTTCGTCTGGAGTTCATCCAATTCTTTATAGATAGCCGGCATCGCTTCTTCCATAGACGGATATTTGCTGGCACGTACTTCTTCTGAAATACCTTGTAATTTTGCCCAACGCTGAGAACCGATCTTAGTAATCTGTTGCGGAGTACGAATACCTGCTACAACATCTTCTCCTTGTGCATTGATCAAATATTCACCATTGAACAAGTCTTCGCCGGTAGCAGCATCACGAGAGAAGCAAACACCTGTAGCCGAAGTATCGCCCATGTTTCCAAATACCATGGCCTGAACGTTAACAGCTGTTCCCCATTCAGCAGGAATACCTTCCATTTTACGGTAAAGAATAGCACGTTCGTTCATCCAAGAGTCAAATACGGCACAGATAGCACCCCACAACTGTTCGTAAGCGTTGTTTGGGAAATCTTTACCTGTCTGCGCTTTTACAGCCTCTTTAAAGCGAACAACCAATTCTTTCAGGTCGGCAACTTCCAGTTCATTGTCTAAGCGAACACCTTTATTCTTCTTAACATCTTCGATGATTGCTTCAAACGGATCAATATCTTCTTTGTTGGTCGGTTTCATACCCAATACAACGTCACCGTACATTTGTACGAAACGGCGATATGAATCCCACGCAAAACGTTCGTTTCCTGTTTTACGGGCTAATCCGGCAACAACTTCGTCGTTCAAACCTAAGTTAAGGATAGTATCCATCATTCCCGGCATAGAAGCACGAGCTCCTGAACGGACAGAAACCAATAAAGGATTCTCTACGTCGCCGAATTTTGATTTCATCAATTCTTCTACGCCTTTAATAGATTTTTCTACGTCGTCTTTCAATAACTCAACAACAGCGTCTTTCCCTTTTTCGAAGTATTCATTACAAACTTCAGTTGTAATTGTAAAACCGGGAGGAACAGGAACGCCGATCAAGTTCATTTCGGCAAGGTTTGCACCTTTACCACCTAATAGGTTTCTCATGTCTGCTTTTCCTTCAGCGTGACCATTACCGAAGGTATAGACTCTTTTTTTCTCCATAATATAATTAGTTTTAACTTAGATGTTAGTTTTGTTTCTCATCTTAAACTCCTGCAAATATATGGTTTTATATATTTTTCGACCTGTTTTGGGTTATAGTTTTTTATATGTTTTTAAACCATAGTATAGTTTGATTCGTTTTTATTCCTTATATTTGTGTGCGGAAATTTGATGACTGCCTATTTCTTCCTTGTGCAAACTTCTTTTAATTGCTTTCCTAATTGTTGTGCGCAAGCATATCCTTCTTCATATAATGCATGTAATTTGGAGATATTTCTTTCTGTTCGGGTAACTTGTAAAGGCTTTTGTGGCCGGATAACAAGGGCTTTTCCTTCAGCTTCCAGAGAATCAATATAATCCAGTACATGGTTGTAGTTTTTATAACGCATACGCAGTCGTTCCTGTATGGCTGGATATTGATGATAAATAAAAGAAGGTAGATAAAACTCTTTATCAGCTTTCCGGTATCCTTTGTTGCGGGTCAGGATTATGACATTCTGTTTAAAGCCTTCGTCTATGGCTCGTTGGATAGGAATGGCATCGCAGACACCTCCGTCTACCATTGGTATATGGTCAACATACGAGATTGGGCACATCACCGGCAAAGAACAGGATGCTTTACAGGCATCAATAGTCCGTTTGAAATCTTGTCTTTCTTCGATATACTCGGCTTTACCAGTGAGGCAGTTACTGGTAACCATCACGAAACGACCCGGATATGCTTTGTATGCCTCAAAATCGAATGGATAATATTTGTCTGGATATTCATAGAACAGGAAATTCAGGTCAATGTATCCGTTCCCTTTCAGCAAGTGTTTTATACCGATGTAATTATGTTTTTGGAGTAGTTCTATATTGCTGAAATAGGACCGTCCACGTTGTCGGGAAATATAAGAAATACCATTGCTGGCGCCTGCTGATACACCAATCACATATGGAAACCAAAGTTGATTGTCCATGAGGTAATCTAATACACCGACGGTGAAGATTCCACGCATTCCTCCACCTTCCAAGACTAATCCTGTTGCTATGTCTGTTCTCATATATATACCTTATATTATATATCTATTTATTCTTTTGGATAGATAAACGGAGGTGTTTCTTCTCGCTGCTCTACCGGTAAAAAGGGAATAGTTGGGCGCATCAGATCCAGATATCGAAGGTCAATCGGACCGGGAACAACTTCGATCCGTACGCGTGTAACACCCGCTTTGATAAAGTCGAGGACTTCAGCTGCTGATTTCGAAACATCGATGATACGGCTTTTCCGTCGAGGGCCACGATCCATAATGGAGACGATGACGCTTTTCATGTTTTTCAGATTTGTTACACGGACAAAAGTGCCGAAAGGTAATGTACGATGCGCCGCTACAAAATCATCGTTGTCGTGAACGTATCCGCTCGCTGCTTTTCGGCCATGAAATCGGTTGTGATAATAAGAAGCAAGACCTTCTTCCTGTCCATAAGAAAAATCTATATTTCCTATTATGAACAAGCCGAAAAGTAATGAGCGGATCACGAACTGAATCATTTGTCAGAGTTTCTATTATTTCAGTATTTCTTCTAGCTTCTCTTGTAAAGCATCCTCTCGCAAGTCTTTAGCTATGATAATACCGTTCGGATCGATCAGGAAGTTGGCAGGAATACCACGTACAGCATATAAAGCAGGAACTTCCGAATCCCAGTATTTTAAGTCGGATACATGAGTCCATGTCAGCTGATCGTCTTGAATGCCTTTCATCCAACGTGCTTTATCTTTATCTAGTGAAACTCCCAGGATTGTAAAATTCTTATCTTTATACTTCTGATAAGCAGCAACTACATTGGGATTTTCTTTCCGGCAAGGCGGACACCAGGATGCCCAAAAGTCGAGTAAAACATATTTCCCTTTGAAGTCAGCTAATGAGACATTGACTCCTGCTGTATCTGGAAGTGTAAAGTTGGGTGCCGGTTTTCCGATCTGTACGCTTTCAAGAGTCAGAATGATTTGATCCAAATCTTTAACGTAAGGACAAGAGGACAGAGTAGGGGATAATTTGGCACGAGTCGCTTTTAACTGTTCAAGTGGTAACTGATAAGTGAAGTATCGATACAGGAAAAAGGCTGCTACCGGAGAAGCTGGATTTTCACTGACCAGCTTATCAATGTCATAACCTTCTTCTGTTACATCCTCTTGATTGTCGAGAAATAGCTGGTTAAGAGGAGAGTTCTCTATCTTTTCTATTTCACCGTCTTCCGTATCCAGTGTAAGTTTTATGTTTTGGTTGTCTAAAAAGAATTGGGATGGATAACTCATATCTTCTGTCGCCAATCCATACAGTAAAGGCTGTTCAACTTTCCCTTGGAATGTAAATTTCCCGTTTACAATCTCAGCTGTATCAACATCAAAGAACATTTTGTTTCGAAATGACTTTAAATAGATTTTTCCTTCTTGTACACCTTCTACTTCACCTTCAATTTTGTATCCTTCCGGAGTAGATTGACAACTTACAAATAAAGCAGAAGCTAATAATGCTGCTAAACTGAATTTTTTCATGCGATGTTATTTTCTTATATGATTATACTTGTGTTGGATATACGTTTGGATTTTTATATCTTCCTTTGTGTTGGGTTATTTTTCCATATTCAATGGAATGTTCCGGACAACGATGAATACATGCCAGGCATTGTACACATTGATCACTCCATTCAGGCTGCTTCATATTATTTAGGTGAATGTTGTTTTCCGGGCAGACTTTTACACAAAGTCCGCAAGAAATACATGTGTTTGTCACCCGAAAATGCGTTTTCCCCTTAATGAATTTACTGAAACCAGCATAGATTAATTTAGTTTTTAGCCAGGCGGCACTTCCCGGATGATACAACAAGGAAGTTTTCTTTCCGCTTTCAATCGCCTTTATGATCTCTTGTATTTGGTGAGGGGCTTTTTCTAATTTCTGTTTTTCTATTGCTGGTGAGTCAACATCAAAGCCTGGAAGAAGAATGTAACTGTTTGGCATGATTATAGAAAAACAATCATTCAGTATCCATCCTTTTTGTCGCAATTCGTTTTGAATGACTTTGTCTGTTTGCCCACAATCATCACCGCATGTACAGATTGCATAAATAGGTTGATGATTATAACCGGCAAATTCCAGTTGTCGAATAAAAGACAACATGGATAAGGCTGGTCCCCATGAATGAACAGGGAAGACAAACAAGATCAAGGATGCGTTGGATATATCAAATTGATAAGACGCTTTCTTGACTGCTTCCGTAACAGAAATAAGCGGCAAATTGAAGTGATTGCTTAATAACTGAGCTGTCCAATAAGAATTACCTGTTGCTGAAAAATAGAATATCATATACGTGTAACCTTGTGTCCAACAAAGATAAATATAAAAATCGGTATCACAATAGATGTTGGGTTACAGCCTTGATTATTGAAAGATATTCCTGAAAAATAAAAACCGGCAACTACTTTTTGTGAATGAAAAAATAGTCGCCGGCAAGTAAATGTATTTAAATAAATGAATCTGTCATTAGAATAGTTTTTCAGGATATTCTCCTGCATTGACTAATGCCTGGATTTTATCAACAACACCTTGGCGATCGGCAGCATAAGTTACACCAAACCATTTAGAAGTTGTATCCAATACTTTGACTGTTGCCTTTCCTTTGGTAATTAACTCGTTTACCATAAGCGGAATGAAGTATTCACATTTCAGATTACTGATGTTTGCCTTCAGGAATTCAGCAAAATAATCTTCAGAGTATTTGAAATAATCAGGAGTGAAACCCCACATGTTCATAGAAACAGGAGTATTTTCTTCTAATACCACTTTTTCTCCGTTTTCGTCTTTGAATTGAATTTCTCCATCAATGCGTTCGATAGCTGTACGTTCAACAACGCCCGTTAAATAACCTTCGGCATTGGTTTCGCATACACCACGAGCTACAGAACCACTTTCACTTAATGTGTTACCAACACGGTAACCCACCATGCAGTATTGGTTTTGTTTACCATCCATTTCTGAAAGCCACTTACCTAAAACAGCGAAGCTGTCACGTCCATAGAAGTCGTCTGCATTAATTACAGCAAATGGTTCTTTGATTACATCTTTACCCATCAAAACAGCATGATTGGTTCCCCAAGGTTTCTGTCTTCCTTCTGGGCAAGTAAATCCTGCAGGCAGGTCGTTCAAATCTTGAAATACCACTTCTACTGGAATATGATTTTCATATTTGGCTACAATCTTTTCACGGAAGTCTTGTTCGAATGATTTGCGGATGACAAAAACCAATTTGCCGAAACCACCACGGATGGCGTCGAAGATAGAATAGTCCATGATTGTTTCTCCGTTAGGACCTAGTCCGTCCAACTGTTTCAAACCACCGTAACGGCTACCCATTCCGGCTGCTAATACAAATAATGTAGGTTTCATGTGTACTTAATTTAAAATTGTGTTATTTATATTATAGGACAAAGGTAATTGAATTTTAAAGACGGATATAGGAAAAATGAAGAAATTTTGTGCTTGACTACTTGGTTTGTTTTTAAGAGCTTGCTTCTGCTCTGTAACTTATTCCACGTATAATCTGCTGTCAATGATTTATTCTTTCTTCCGATTTATATTCGCCTTATTCTTTAATTCCGAATGCAAGGTCGCCTGCGTCGCCTAAACCTGGTACGATGTAGGAATGCTCATCTAACTGATCGTCGATGGCTGCGACCCAAACAGTTGTTTTTTCGGCAGGCATCTTTTCCTTTATATAATGGATCGCTTGTTTGCTGGCAATAATAGAGGCTACATGAATATGTTCTGGTTCGCCTTTTGTGAGAAGAGCCTGAAAGGCCAGTTCCATGGAGCTTCCAGTGGCTAACATGGGATCTGTAATGATCAATGTTTTCCCATTAAGTCGGGGAGATGCTATATATTCAATGTGAATGTCAAAATTCAAGCGATCTTTGTATTTTCGATAAGCCGATACAAAAGCATTTTCGGCATGATCGAAATAATTCAGAAATCCTTGGTGAAAAGGAAGGCCAGCTCGCAGAATAGTACTGATCACAACTTGTGAGCAAGGTACCATTAAAGAAGCTCGTCCTAATGGTGTCTGGACATTTTTGTTCTCATAAGAGATTTGCTTGCTGATTTCGTATGAAAGAATTTCTCCGATCCGTTCAATGTTTCTACGGAATCGTAAACTGTCAGTCTGAATAGTGACGTCCCGAAGTTCGGCAACGAACTGATTTAAGATAGAATTGGTTGCTCCCAAGTTGATTATTTCCATGCTGTTCTGTTTTTTCTGCAAAGATACAACAAAAAACTGAGAATGAGGGCAGAATGATGAAAAATCTGTGAGAATGAGCGGATTAATTGATTTAGTTGGATTCTCTGTGCAGACAACAGATGCCACAGAAAAGTCAGTTGAAGCAAGAGTTTCGTTACTATCCCGTTACTCTTTTCGCTGGCGAGGAGGTCTGAAAAGCCCGTGAGGAAATGGCTGTAAACTATCGAAATACAGCGTTTCGGGAGGCAAAATTAGGGTAATATCTGATGTTGCCTGCGGGAAAAGGACAAAAAAGACGTGAAGCGGATGTGATTGCGCCGATGTGCTGCGGTTTGCTTACAGCCTTTCAGCTCTACATGGAATAATTTTGCAAACAAAAACAATGTAGAGTATGAGCAGAAGCACTTTCAGGGTGTTGTTCTACCTCAAGCGCAACGCGCCGAAAAAGAACGGAATGATTCCCGTGATGTGCCGCATCACGGTGAACGGGAAGGTATCACAGTTCAGCAGCAAGCTGGACGTGGAGGAGAAAATGTGGAACGTGGAACTGGGCAAACTGACGGGTCGTAGCCTCGTGGCACAGGAGGGCAACCGTATGCTGGACAAGATACGGCTTGGCATCAACAAGGCGTATCAGGAAGTGTGCGACACCGACGGATATGTCACGGCTGAGAAGGTGCGCAACGCCTACCTGGGTCTGGGACAGAACCACAAGACCCTGCTTGCCGTGTTCAAGCAGCACAACGAGGACTATGCCAAACAGGTCGGCAAGATGAAGAGCGAGCGCAGCTACTGGAAATACTGCGTGGTGTACAACCACTTGTCGGAGTTCATCAAGCAACGCTACAAGATGAGTGACATCGCCCTACGTGAGCTGACACCCGCCTTCATCACCGACTTCGAGCTGTTCCTCCGCACGGAGAAGAACCACTGCACCAACACCGTATGGTCGTACATGATGCCCTTCCGCAGCATCATCTTCACCGCCATCAACAACGGCTGGCTGGCGCGTGACCCCTTTTATGCCTACCACATCACGAAGGAAGAGACCAAGCGCGGCTTCCTGACCAAGGAAGAGATTACGGCACTCATCAACGGCACGTTCAAGAAGAAAAGCTTTGAGCTTATCAGAGACCTCTTCATCTTCTGCTGCTTCACGGGACTGAGCTGGCGGGACATGTACAACCTGACGGAGGAGAACCTACAGACCTCCTTCGACGGGCATCTGTGGATAAAGACCAACCGCCAGAAGACAGGCGTGGAATCGAACATCCGCCTGCTTGACGTTCCCAAGCATATCATTGAGAAGTACAGCGGCATGGCTGAGGGCGGACGGCTGTTGCCCGTCCCCTGCTATCCCCATTGCCGATACGGCATTAAGGCCGTCGCCAAGCAATGCGGTATCAACAAGAACGTGACCTGGCACCAGAGCCGTCACTCGTATGCCACCACCATCTGCCTCTCCAACGGCGTGCCGATTGAGACCCTGTCGAAGATGATGGGACACACCAGCATCCGCAGCACGCAGATCTATGCGAAGATTACCGCTGAGAAGGTAAGCAACGACATGGAGCGTCTGTCCAAGCAGATAGAATCCATGGAACAGTTCATTTGTCAGACCATCTAACACGGAACGCCATGAGAAGAATCATCAGAATAGACGAGCACGGAAGCGTACGCATGGAAGGCAACCCGCAGGAAGAGGTGTGGATGACCCTTATGGAGATAGCCGACCTGTTCAACCTCCCTGCCGCCACCATAGGCAGGGAGATAAGGCGCATCCGCAAGACAGGCGTGTTGGTGGACTATGAGGTATGCAAGTATATCCGCATGGCGGGCGGCTGTTCCGTGGACATCTACCATTGGGACATCATCGTCGCCTTGTCCTATCGGATAAACACCTTCTATGCACATGCCTTCCGGAAATGGCTGAAAGAGACAGCTACAAGAAAAAAGGAAAGAGAGGCACAACAAGCCATCATCATTCCCCTTTGGACTTTCGGCAATAACTGAAAGACCGGACAGACATAACAAAACGAAAAGACGGACGGACCATCCCATTCAACAGGGTTGCCCGTCCGTCTTTTTTTCGTCCCTATACATGACTATACATCCGCCTTGCGGTAGTTCGTTTCCAGCAGTCGCTGTATGTCATACTCCCGGTAGAGTGCCTTGCCGCCCAGCAGGATGAACGGCAGCACACGGCTGTTGCGCAGGTTCTGCAAGGTGCGGCGGCTCACCTTCAAGACCTCCGACACCTCCCTGTCCGTCAGGTAACGGTCACCGTTGAGCGGAGGCGTGTACTCCTGCATGAAACGGTTAATCCTGCGATGGCTGTTTTTCAGCGAGAGAAGCATGTCCGCCACCTGTTCCTGCTCCAGCGTGAGGATTTCCTGCTTCATAGGCAGCCCTCCTTTCCGCCTACAACGAGACTTGCCACGTCCTCCCTGCGGTAATAGAACTTCTTACCTATCTGCGAGCAGGCAATCAAGCCCTTGTCGCGCATCATCTGCAAGGTCCTCGGACTGAGGCGCAGCAGTCGGCACACCTCCTCGTTGTCCATCCACTTCGCCATACGGCGGTCTCTTTCACGACCGCACAGGCGGTTCACTTTCTCCGTCAGCGACGAGACATCCGCCATCAGTGCCTCGAACGCCTTTTTTTCAATGATTACTACTTCCATGATTCTGAGTGTTGCTGTGATTGTCGGTGCAAAGTTACGCCGCAACGCCTCAAAGCCGTTCATTTCCAGCGCAGGTGGCAGCATCTGGAACAGACAAATGCGCCATCCGAAGCCAATCGCAAGAAAATCTTCTATGAGTCATATATGAGTCATAAGCCCGCCTTTTCCATACCCTGTAATTTTGCAGCAGAAACAAGAAAAACAGTATTGATTATGAACGTAATAATGATAGAAAGTGCCGCCTTTCAGGAACTGGTCGGGCACATTGAGAAGATAGCGGAGCACATCCGCAAGTATGAGGACAGACAGCCTGTACAGCCGCAGGAACGGTGGCTGACCAGCAAGGAAGTGACCACCCTGCTCGGCATCAGCCTGCGCACCCTGCAACGCTACCGAGACGAGGGGCGCATACCCTTCTCGCTGATGGGACACACCTGCCGCTACCGCCTCACGGACGTGGAGCGCATGATGAACGGCTGTTCCATGAGCGGCAATACGGAACGCATCGGGGAACTGCACAGGCAATATATGGTAAGGATAGGAAAAGGAAGAAGCATAGACAAACAGACATAAAACGACACAGGATATGGATACATACAAGATAGAACGGCTGCTCCACCTCCTCATGGAGCGACTCGACAGACAAGAGAAAATGATTGGCGACTTGATTTTCCGCAGCCAGCGGCAGATGGCGTGTCAGGAGGAGGACACGGAACGCAAGATATACAACGGCGAGCGGCTTTACGACAATCAGGACCTCTGCCTGATGTTGCAGGTGAGTAAGAGGTCACTGCAACGCTACCGCACACTGGGCATCCTGCCCTACCTCATGCTCCGTCAGAAGACCTACTACAAGGAGTCGGACGTGGAGAGGTTCCTTGCGGAGCATATCGACTGTTTCCAGAAAGAGAAGATGGCGGACTACAAGGCCCGCATCCGATAACAATCAATGTTTCACAATTAAAGTCAATCAAGATGGCAAAGAAAAAAGACGAAAAAGACGTGCTGATAGTCCGTGACGAGAAGACGGGCGAAATCAGCGTGGTGGCCGGACTACAGGCGGACGGCACTCCCAAGCGCACGCCGGCAAAGATGGAGAACTCCAAGGACTTCCTCCAGTTCGACAAGAACGGTGACGTGCTCGACAACTTCTTCCGCAACTTCTTCCGCCAGTGCAAGGAACCCAGCCGCTTCGGCTTCTACCGTATAGCGGCAGACCAGGCGGAAAACCTGCTCGGCGTGATGAAGGAGTTGCTGAAAGACCCTGCAGCCAATGCAGACCTACTCGCACCCCACAAAGTGGACACATCGGCTTACGAAAAGCAGGTGGCGCAGGAACAGAAAGTGCAGGAAGACAAGAAGCAAGAAATGAATCAAAATCAAACAAACAATGTAGAACCCCAAAAACAAGAAAACATGCAACAAAAACAGGAAAACGTGCAGCAGAGCGCACAGGAGAACAAGCAGGAAAGTAAACAACGGCAAGGCTACCAGCCCATTGACGAAAGCCGTATCGACTGGCAGGCACTGGAAAAGAACTGGGGCGTGAAGCGGGATGAACTGGAACAGTCCGGCGACCTACAGAAGATGCTCAACTACGGCAAGTCCGACCTTGTTCGTGTCACTCCCAACTTCGGCGGCGAGTCGTTCAGCCTCGATGCCCGACTTTCCTTCCGCAAGGACGATGACGGCAACGTGCGGCTCGTTCCCCATTTCATCCGCAAGGAGCAGAAACTCGACGAGTACAAGGGACACAAGTTCACCCCCGAAGAGAAGAAGGCACTGAGGGAGACAGGCAATCTCGGCAGAATCGTGGACTTGGTGGACAAGACCACGGGAGAGATAACTCCCTCTTTCATCAGTATCGACCGCAAGACCAATGAGATTACCGACATGCCTGCCGCACGCATCCGCATTCCCGAACGTATAGGCAAAACGGAGATTACCCCGCAGGAGCGTGAGATGCTCCGTGCCGGTCTGCCCGTCAAGGACAAGCTCATCGAGCGTAACGATGGCCGCAAGTTTGTCACCACCCTGCAGGTGAACGTGGAACAGCGAGGCGTGGAGTTCGTACCCGGCACGGGCAAGTCGCCCCGTACCGTGGAGGAGCAGACCAACAAGGAGAATCCCTCATTCGCACAGGAGGCACCTCAGCAGAAACCCGGCAAGCAACGTCGCAACTCGTGGACCAACGAGGACGGCAGCATCCGTCCCATCAGCAAGTGGAAAAACGTACCCTTCACCGAGGAGCAGAAAGCCGACTATGTGGCTGGCAAGACCATCAAGTTAGAGAACGTACCCGACGACAAGGGTGTGCTCTCCACCATGTACCTCCGTTTCAATCCCGAAAAGGGTCGTCCTTACCGTTACGACACCAATCCCGACAACGCCCAGAAGGTGGCTCCGGCAAACGAGAGCCGCACGCAGGTGGCCGTCAACAGTCAGGGCAAGACCAACGAGGCGACTAAGAATGTCAACGAGCCGCTGCAGAAGGGACAGACCGCTCCGAAGGACGATACCCAGCAGAAGCAGGAGAAACGCAAGAGCAAAGGCATGAAGGTATGAGCCGGAGTGCCACCACTGAATCCACCATTATCCCAAATATGAGAACATAAACAATAAGTAAGAACAGAAAAAAAGTAAATCAGTATGAAGACCATTATCGCAGAGAAGCCCTCCGTGGCACGTGAGATAGCCCGCATCGTGGGCGCGACAAAGAGAGAAGATGGTTATTTCTTAGGCAGCGGTTATGCCGTCACATGGGCCTACGGGCACCTTGTGCAGCTCACCATGCCCGAAGGCTACGGCATCCACGGCTTCGTCCGTGAGCATCTGCCCATCCTGCCCGACACCTTCACCCTGCAACCACGACACACCAAGACAGAGAAGGGCTACAAGCCCGAACCCAGCGTAGTCACGCAGATACGCATCGTGGGCAGGCTCTTCAACGAGAGCGAGCAGATAATCGTGGCCACCGATGCCGGACGCGAGGGCGAACTCATCTTCCGCTATCTCTACAGCTACCTGGACTGCCGCACGCCTTTCGTGCGCCTGTGGATCAGCTCCCTCACCGACAAGGCTATCCGAGAGGGACTGCGCCACCTCGAAGCGGGCAACCGTTACGACCGCCTTTACCATGCCGCCAAGGCACGCAGCGAAGCCGACTGGCTGGTAGGCATCAACGCTACGCAGGCCATGAGCATCGCCGCAGGCAGAGGCACCTACTCCCTTGGGCGTGTTCAGACACCCACGCTGGCGATGGTGTGCGCCCGCTACTGGGAGAACAGACGCTTCACCCCCGAAGCCTTCTGGCAGGTGCATCTGTCCACAGACGGCACAGGAGAACAGACGGTGAAGTTCTCTTCCGTGGAGAAATGGAAGGAGAAATCCCCGGCGGAGCACATATATAATAAGGTAAAGGCGCAGCCCTCCCTGCTCGTTACAAAGGTGGAGTGCAAGGAGAAGGTGGAAGACACGCCGCTGCTCTACGACCTCACCACCCTGCAGAATGAAGCCAACGCCAAGCACGGCTTCACAGCGGAGAAGACGCTGGAGATAGCGCAGAAGCTCTACGAAAAGAAGCTCATCACCTATCCCCGTACCGGCAGCCGCTACATCCCCGAAGATGTCTTTGATGAGATCCCCAAGTTGCTCGCCTTCTTGGGTGGCTATCCCGAATGGATAGGCAAGGTGCCCCGCAAGGACAGACTGACCCGCCGCAGCGTGGACGGCAGCAAGGTGACCGACCATCACGCCCTGCTCGTCACGGGCGAGAAGCCCCTCTTCCTATCCAAGGAGGACAACACCGTGTATCAGATGATTGCCGGGCGCATGGTGGAGGCCTTCTCCGACAAATGCGTCAAGGAACTCACCACCGTTACCGCCCTCAGCGGTGAGGCGGAGTTTGCCGCCAAGGGCTGCGTGATACGTCAAACGGGGTGGCGTGCCGTACTGGGCGAGGACAGCGAGGAGCAGATACTGCCCGGATGGAAAAGCGGAGAAACCCTTTCCGTATGCGGCGTAAGCCTCACAGAGGGCAAGACCAAACCCAAGCCCCTGCATACTGAGGCTACCCTGCTGTCGGCTATGGAGACAGCAGGTAAGGACGTGGAGGATGAGGAGGTCCGTCAAGCCATGAAGGAGTGCGGCATCGGTACTCCCGCCACCCGTGCCGCCATCATCGAGACTCTCTTTGCCCGCGGCTACGTGCAACGCTGCAAGAAGTCGCTTGTGCCTACCGAGAAAGGGCTGGCCCTCTATTCCGTGGTAAAGGAAATGCGCATCGCTGATGCCGCCCTCACGGGAGAATGGGAACGGGAGCTGGCACGCATCGAACGTGGGGAGAAGGAAGTCTCCGCCTTCCATGGTGAGATAGAGCGTTACACCACGGAAATCACCGCGGAGCTGCTCTCTTGCGACAAAATTTTCGGCCACAAGCCCTCCGGCTGCACCTGTCCCAAGTGTGGCAAGGGACAGATGCAGTTCTACGGCAAGGTTGTGCGTTGCGACAACCCCGAATGCGGTCTGCCCGTGTTCCGTCAGAAAGCCAACCGCGACCTGAAGGACGAGGAGATCAGGGAACTGCTCACCACCGGGAAGACTTCCCTGTTGAAAGGCTTCAAGAGCAAGCAGGGCAAGAGTTTCGATGCCGTCATTGCCTTTGATGCCGACTATAATACGGTATTTGTCTTCCCCGAAGTGAAAAACAAGGGAAAATATTCCCAGAAGAGGAAATAAATGAGTACCTTCGCCACTGAATCAAAGTCTAATCGTTGGTTTTAAACCTTCGTTTTCTCGCCATGGCAATGATTAAGCGAGCTTATCATTGCTCATCTGGCTTAACGAAAACGTTCTTGTTCTTCTAAGACTTGACTGATTTACTTTGGATTTAGTGGTGGCACTTCGGGAGGGATACCCGGAGTGCTTTTTTCTTCTATCCCGACATTTAGTATTCACCACTATAATCCCAAAATAGACATGAACAAGAACGAAAAGAAACAGAAAGAACTGTCGTACTACCACCTCTATCTGCAAAAGCATCTTCAAGAGAACCGTTTTGAACAGGCGGATGACACCGCCTTCATCGAGACCCGTGCCGAACTTGCCGCGTCTGCCTACGAGCAGGCACGCCGTGGGGGCTATCCCATAGAGGGAGCACAGGAACTGGTGATGCAGACCCTGCTGAAGGGACTGCACCATTCCAGATACGCCATCCTGCGTGAGGTTATCGCCAACGAGTTTGCCTACGAGATTCCCAAAGCGCAGCAGGAAGCCTTTACTAGAAAGCTGCTGCCATTAGTGGATAATGTATTCTCCATCTATGATCTATCCGACGACCTCTTCGCCCAGTCGTTGGACTATGACCTGCTGTACAGCGAACTGACGGGAGCTGTCGTACTCTATCTGGCCGAGTATGGCGTTTAACCGAAAGCAGAGACTGAGGGACAACATCGAGGCGATACGGACGGCATTCCTCCTTGACCGGGAAGGACGTACTCCCACCGAGACCGAGCGCAACATACTGCGCAGATACTGCGGCTTCGGAGGATTGAAGTGCATCCTGAATCCTGCAAAGGAACTGACGGATGCCGTCCACTGGGCGAAATCCGACCTCGAACTTTTTGCTCCCACGGCGGAACTCCACCGCCTTATCCGTGAGAACAGCCGTGACGAGACGGAGTACAAACGATATGTCGATTCGCTGAAAGGCTCCGTACTGACGGCTTTCTATACCCCGAAGGAGATTACCGACACCCTCGCAGGCGTGCTTGCGGGGCAAGGTGTCGTGCTTGCACGTATGCTGGAGCCATCGGCAGGCATGGGTGCATTCGTGGACTCCATGTTGCATTTCTCACCCCAAGCCGATGTGATGGCTTTCGAGAAAGACCTGCTGACGGGCAGGATGCTCCGCCATCTGCATCCCGACCAAAAGGTGCATGTGGAGGGCTTTGAGAAGATAGAAAAGCCTTTCAACGGTCATTTTGACCTTGCCATCTCCAATATACCTTTCGGTGACATCGCCGTGTTCGATGCGGAGTACGAGAAGCGTTCCATCATGTACCGTGTGGCGGCAAAGAAGATACACAACTATTTCTTCCTGAAAGGGCTTGATGCCGTGCGTGACGGTGGCATCGTCGCCTTCATCACCTCACAGGGTGTATTGGACAGCGAGAGCAACAACGGCACCCGTTTCCTGATGATGAAGAATGCCGACTTGCTGTCGGTGGTACGTATGCCCAACAACCTCTTCACGGAGAATGCCAACACCGAGGTGGGCTGCGACCTGATTGTCCTTCAGAAGAACAGCCAAAAGGAAAACCTGACGGAAGACGACCAGCTGTTTACCCAAACGGTGAAGGACAACCATACCCGTGTGACGACCAACCGCTATCTTCTGGCACATCCGGAACTGGTCATACACTCCACAGCCAAACTGGACACCGACCCTTACGGGAAACCTGCGATGGTCTATCTGCATGAGGGCGGTGTATCGGGAATCGCCGAGGACCTCCGTAAACGGCTGGATGCTGATTTGACCGCACGGCTGGACATGGCACGCTATAAGGGCGTGACTTTTGGTGACGGGCCAAAAGTAGAGAAAACACCTGCACATGCCATTTCATCAGCGAACAAGGAAGTCAAGACAGCGGAAGTAGTTCCGCAAATCAAGGAAGAGCCGAAAGAACAACCTGCCATTGATTTTCCCATGGACGGGAAGGCTGTGCAGCTTACCTTGTTCGACCTGTGGGAATATACCCTGCCACAAGAGAAACCAGTCTCGAAGGGTAAAAAGAAGTCCGCTTCCGCAAAACAGGTGCAGAATGGCAATAGTCCCACATCTGCTCACGCTGAGAAACCGAAGAAGCAAGACAATACGTTATTGCAGTCTTCGCAGAAAAAAGCAGACGAAACCCCGAAAGAGGAGAAGAAAACACTGCCAGGTGACATCTATGCAGACATCAACTGGGAGGACAATCCGCCCATCAACGGATTCTATGAAACGATGATGACGCTGACACCCGAAAGGCGTGTGGCATTGCGGCAGGAAGCGGAGCACCACCGTCAGGAACAGTTGAGGAGGCAGGGCGTAAAAGACACGCTCAATCCCATCTTCATACCCCCGATGGGAGAAATTAAGCCACCTTCCGAAAACGAGTTGCCCGGCCAAGGCGAAATAAAGCCGACGTCTGATGTAACTGAGCAATCAGCAAAACCGACAGTGCAGCCAACGAGAAATGGTTTGTTCCAAGATACGGGAAATGCTCCTGCCAAACCCGAGCGGAAACCGTTTGACCTTACTTCGCATCCCTACGACTGCACGTTGGAACCACACCACCGTGAAGGATCCATCGTACTTGATGCGGCTAGGAACGTGGGCTATCTGAAAGACCTCACGCCCTATGGTGCGATGTTCCACCCCACTGACGTAAGCGGATTCCAGAAAGAGAAGCTGACGCTCTACATCTCCCTGCGCGATGCCTACGAGCATCTGTACAGCTACGAGGCGGAGAACCATGAGGAGAACAAGCAGCAGCGAGGCTATCTCAATACCTACTACGATGAGTTTGTCCTGCGCTACGGTCCTCTCAATGCCAAGCAGAATGTGAAGCTGTTGCTGATGGATGCCGCAGGACGCGACATCCTCTCATTGGAACGTGAGGAGAACGGTCAGTTCGTCAAGGCCGACATCTTCGAGCGTCCCGTGTCCTTCTCTATCGAGGAGACAGCACAGGCCGACTCTCCCGAAGAAGCCCTGTCCGCATCGCTCAACAGGTACGGCACGGTAAACTTCGACTATATGCGCTCACTCACCGACACCACTGAGGAGGAACTGCTCACTGCCCTGCGCGGCAGGGTCTTCTTCAATCCTTTGGCGGACGGTTACGAGATTAGCGACCGTTTCATCGCCGGCAATGTCATCGATAAGGCGGAGCGCATCGAGGCATGGATTGCCGATAACGAAGAACATGAGCATCTGGCGGAGGCAAAGGTTGCGCTGGAGGCATTGCAGGATGCCGCTCCGCAGCGTATCACCTTTGAGGAGCTTGACTTCAATTTCGGCGAACGTTGGATTCCCACGGGCATTTACTCCGCCTACATGAGCCATCTCTACGAGACCGATGTCCGCATCGCCTATGCTCCCGGCATGGATGAGTTCTCCGCCGTGTGTGACCGCAAGAACATCAAGATCTGGGACGAGTTCTGCGTGAAGGGCTACTACCGCCACTACGACGGCATGAGCCTGCTGAAGCACGCCCTGCACAACACCTGTCCCGACATGATGAAGTGCATCGGTGAGGACGAGAACGGCAACGACATCAAGGTGCGCGATGCCGAGGGCATACAGCTCGCCAACGCCAAGATTGACGAGATACGTAACGGCTTCTCCGAATGGCTCGAAGAGCAGTCGCCGGAGTTCAAGGAACGGCTCGTGACGATGTACAACCGCAAGTTCAACTGTTTCGTGCGTCCGAAGTACGACGGCTCGCACCAAACCTTCCCCGACCTTGATCTCAAGGGGCTGGCAAGCCGAGGCGTGAAGGACATCTATCCCTCGCAGAAGGACTGCGTGTGGATGCTCAAGCAGAACGGCGGCGGGATATGCGACCACGAGGTGGGAACGGGCAAGACGCTGATAATGTGCATGGCGGCGCACGAGATGAAACGGCTGGGCCTCGCCCACAAGCCGATGATTATTGGGCTGAAAGCCAATGTGGCGGAGATAGCCGCCACCTATCAGGCGGCCTATCCCAACGCCCGCATCCTCTATGCCTCCGAGAAGGACTTCTCCACTGCCAACCGCGTGCGTTTCTTCAACAACATCAAGAACAACGACTACGACTGCGTCATCATGTCGCACGACCAGTTCGGCAAGATACCCCAGTCGCCCGAGTTGCAGCAACGCATCCTGCAGGCGGAGCTTGACTCTGTGGAGGAGAGCCTCGAAGTGCTCCGGGCGCAGGGCAAGGACATCTCGCGGGCCATGCTCAAAGGACTGGAGAAGCGCAAGTTCAACCTGGAAGCGAAGCTGCAGAAGGTGGAGCACGCCATCAGCTCACGCACCGATGACGTGGTGGATTTCCGCCAGATGGGCATCGACCACCTGTTTGTCGATGAGAGCCACCAGTTCAAGAACCTCACCTTCAACACCCGTCACGACCGGGTGGCGGGCTTGGGCAACTCGGAAGGCAGTCAGAAAGCCCTGAACATGCTCTTCGCCATCCGCACCATACAGGAGCGCACAGGCAAGGACTTGGGGGCTACGTTCCTTTCCGGAACGACCATCAGCAACTCACTGACGGAGCTGTACCTGCTCTTCAAGTACCTGCGCCCGAAGGAGCTGGAGCGGCAGGACATCCGCTGTTTCGATGCCTGGGCGGCGATTTTCGCCAAAAAGACCACCGACTTCGAGTTCAACGTGACGAACAACGTGGTGCAGAAGGAACGTTTCCGCTACTTCATCAAGGTGCCAGAACTTGCCGCCTTCTACAACGAGATTACCGACTACCGCACGGCGGAGGACGTGGGTGTGGACCGTCCGCACAAGAACGAGATACTGCACCACATACCGCCCACGCCCGAGCAGGAGGACTTCATACAGAAGCTGATGCAGTTCGCCAAGACGGGCGATGCCACGCTGCTGGGCAGAGCGGCACTTTCTGAAACGGAGGAAAAGGCGAAGATGCTCATCGCCACCGACTATGCCCGCAAGATGGCTCTTGACATGCGCATGATAGACCCGCATTATGAGGACCACCCCGACAACAAGGCGAGCCACTGCGCCAAGACGATTGCGGAGTATTACCGCAGGTACGACTCGCAGAAGGGTACGCAGTTTGTATTTTCCGACCTTGGCACCTATCAGCCGGGCGACGGCTGGAACGTCTATTCCGAAATCAAGCGCAAACTGATGGAGGACTACGGCATCCCCGGCCATGAGGTTCGTTTCATACAGGAGTGCAAGGCCGACAAGGCGCGCAAGGCGGTGATAGACGCCATGAATGCCGGGACGGTACGTGTGCTGTTCGGTTCCACGAGTATGCTCGGAACGGGTGTGAACGCACAGCAACGGTGTGTTGCCATCCATCATCTTGATACACCGTGGCGACCGTCAGACCTGCAACAGCGTGACGGTCGTGGCGTGCGTGCCGGCAACGAGATTGCCAAGCACTTTGCGGGAAACAATGTAGATGTCGTCATCTACGCCGTGGAGAAGTCGCTGGACAGTTACAAGTTCAACCTGCTTCATTGCAAGCAGACCTTCATCTCACAGCTGAAAAGCGGAGCGATGGGGGCGCGTACCATTGACGAGGGTGCGATGGACGAGAAATCGGGTATGAACTTCTCGGAATACATGGCCATTCTTTCGGGCAATACAGACCTGCTTGAAAAAGCGAAACTGGAGAAACGTATCGCCTCCCTCGAAGGGGAACGCAAGTCGTTCAACAAGGGCAGGCGTGAGTCAGAGTTCAAGTTGGAGTCCAAGACAGGCGAGCTACAGAACAACAACGCAGTCATCACCGCCATGACGGAGGATTGGGAGAAGTTCACAGCCGCAGCCAAGACAGACAAGGAGGGCAACCGCCTTAATATAATAAAGGTGGACGGAGTGGATTCCGCCGATGAGAAGGTCATCGGAAAGCGTTTGCAGGAGATAGCCAAGAATGCCACGACCGGAGGGTTGTACACGCAGGTCGGTGAACTTTACGGTTTTCCGATAAAGGTGGTGAGCGAAAGGATACTCAAAGAGGGATTGGAGTTCACCGACAACCGCTTCGTGGTCGAGGGGAACTACAAGTACACCTACAACAACGGGCATCTGGCGATGGCTGACCCGTTGGCCGCCGCCCGCAACTTCCTCAACGCGATGGAGAGGATACCCTCCATCATCGACCAGTACAAGGCGAAGAACGAGGTGCTGGAGATGGAGATACCGCAGTTACAGGAGATAGCGGGTAAGGTGTGGAAGAAGGAGGACGAGCTGAAGCAGTTGAAGTCCGAACTTGCCGCCCTTGACCGAAAAATTCAGCTGGAGCTTGCGCCACCCACGCCCGAAGTCGCAGAAAAGGAGAATGAAGGGCAACAGCTCAAGCCGGAAGCGGAAGATGTGAGGAACAGGCAGGCGCAATATCCCGAAAATGCACCGCCGCAGATACGCAGTCCGGCGGATAGTATCGTTGCCAACCATGTCATAATCGGGCGTCCGGGACTGTATGCCAAGGAGGAAACCCGGTCCAAAGGATTGAAAATATAACCTAAGGAATTTTATCTGAAGTATTAATAAGGGCTATCCCAAAAGGTCTAAAAGTAAATTTTATCCTTTCTGCAAGTATCTATAGGATGGCAACTGCATTTTTTTCTTTTTGGGCAGCCCTTATTAAAATTTATTCTTATTTTAGGTTATATACATTCATGTCCATTTATGTAAAAAATTCCTGCTGACCTTGTTTATGTCTTGTCAGTCACCATTTGCAAAACCATATTTGACCCTCAAAGAGGCTGAATTTGATAAGTAACTTGCTACATACTCATAATAAGGAGCTAAATAGAACACGAATGGGAAATACACAAATGCTAAACTAAAGAAGATATTGGCCAAAATAAACGCTATACCGAGAGAGAAACTTGATTTTTCAACTTCCTAAAACGGTGTTGTTCAAACATTTCTACTTATTTGTACTTGCCAGTTGAACCTACGCTTCCCTAATAAAATGTCTATGGTAAAAAGTTAAAAAATCCTCCCACTTTTGTTAGATATATTTTTTTGTGTAATTTTGTAATCGTTATGCGGCAGTAATAATATACATATTAATACGAGTTAGTAATCCTGTAGTTCTCATATGCTACGAGGAGGTATTAAAAGGTGCGTTTCGACAATGCATCTACTGTAGTATATTATTGCTTAATCCAAATGAATATTATAAATTTAGGAATTCTTGCTCACATTGATGCAGGAAAAACTTCCGTAACCGAGAATCTGCTGTTTGCCAGTGGAGCAACGGAAAAGTGCGGCCGTGTGGATAATGGTGACACCATAACGGACTCTATGGATATAGAGAAACGTAGAGGAATTACTGTCCGGGCTTCTACGACATCTATTATCTGGAATGGAGTGAAATGCAATATCATTGACACTCCGGGACACATGGATTTTATTGCGGAAGTGGAGCGGACATTCAAAATGCTTGATGGAGCAGTCCTCATCTTATCCGCAAAGGAAGGCATACAAGCGCAGACAAAGTTGCTGTTCAGTACTTTACAAAAGCTGCAAATCCCGACAATTATATTTATCAATAAGATTGACCGTGCCGGTGTGAATTTGGAGCGTTTGTATATGGATATAAAAACAAATCTGTCGCAAGATGTCCTGTTTATGCAAACTGTTGTCGATGGATCGGTTTATCCGGTTTGCTCCCAAACATATATAAAGGAAGAATACAAAGAATTTGTATGCAACCATGACGACGATATATTAGAACGATATTTGGCGGATAGCGAAATTTCACCGGCTGATTATTGGAATACGATAATCGCTCTTGTGGCAAAAGCCAAAGTCTATCCGGTGCTACATGGATCAGCAATGTTCAATATCGGTATCAATGAGTTGTTGGACGCCATTTCTTCTTTTATACTTCCTCCGGCATCAGTCTCAAACAGACTTTCAGCTTATCTCTATAAGATAGAGCATGACCCCAAAGGGCATAAAAGAAGTTTTCTTAAAATAATTGACGGAAGTCTGAGACTTCGAGACGTTGTAAGAATCAACGATTCGGAAAAATTCATCAAGATTAAAAATCTAAAGACTATTTATCAGGGCAGAGAGATAAATGTTGATGAAGTGGGTGCCAATGATATCGCGATTGTAGAAGATATAGAAGATTTTCGAATCGGAGATTATTTAGGTGCTAAACCTTGTTTGATTCAAGGATTATCTCATCAGCATCCCGCTCTCAAATCCTCCGTCCGGCCAAATAAGCCCGAAGAGAGAAGCAAGGTGATATCCGCTCTGAATACATTGTGGATTGAAGACCCGTCTTTGTCCTTTTCCATAAACTCATATAGTGATGAATTGGAAATCTCGTTATATGGTTTGACCCAAAAGGAAATCATACAGACATTGCTGGAAGAACGATTTTCCGTAAAGGTCCATTTTGATGAGATCAAGACTATCTACAAAGAACGACCTATAAAAAAGGTCAATAAGATTATTCAGATCGAAGTACCACCCAACCCTTACTGGGCCACAATAGGGCTGACGCTTGAACCCTTGCCGTTAGGGACAGGGTTGCAAATCGAAAGTGACATCTCCTATGGTTATCTGAACCATTCTTTTCAAAATGCCGTTTTTGAAGGGATTCGTATGTCTTGCCAATCTGGTTTACATGGATGGGAAGTGACAGATCTGAAAGTAACTTTTACTCAAGCCGAGTATTATAGCCCGGTAAGTACACCTGCTGATTTCAGACAGCTGACCCCTTATGTCTTCAGGCTGGCTTTGCAACAGTCAGGTGTGGACATTCTCGAACCGATGCTCTGTTTTGAGTTGCAGATACCCCAAGTAGCGAGTTCCAAAGCTATTACAGATTTGCAAAAACTGATGTCTGAGATTGAAGACATCAGTTGTAATAATGAGTGGTGTCATATTAAAGGGAAAGTTCCATTAAATACAAGTAAAGACTATGCCTCAGAAGTAAGTTCGTACACTAAGGGCTTAGGCATTTTTATGGTTAAGCCATGTGGGTATCAAATAACAAAAGACGGTTATTCTGATAATATCCGCATGAACGAAAAAGATAAACTTTTATTCATGTTCCAAAAATCAATGTCATTAAAATAATGGAGCGGTCAGGAAATTTCTATAAGGCAATACGGTTGGGATATATACTTATCTCCATTCTTATCGGATGTATGGCATATAATAGCCTCTATGAATGGCAGGAGATAGAAGCATTAGAACTTGGCAATAAAAAAATAGACGAGCTCCGAAAAGAAATAAACAATATCAATATTCAAATGATAGAGTTTTCTCTGCTTGGGGAAACCATATTGGAATGGGATGCCAATGATTTGGAGAACTACCACTCCCAACGTATGGTGATGGACAGCATATTGTGCGGTTTTAAGAAGACCTACCCGTCTGAACGGATAGACAGTCTGCGCTTTCTACTGGAAGATAAAGAAGTGCAGATGCGGAAAATCGTGCAAGTTCTTGAAAAGCAAGATTCCATTAACAAGAAGATTGCCGGACAGGTTCCGGTCATTGCAAAAAAGAGTGCGCAGGAGCAGCCTGTCAAGCCAAAACGCAAGGGATTTCTTGGCATTTTCGGCAAAAAAGAAAAGCCGAAGCAGACAACAGCCACGACTATGCTCTATACGCTCCACCGCGATGCAATAGCACAACAGCGTACACAAAGCCGCCGCCTGTCGGAACACGCCGACAGCCTTGCCGCCCGCAACGGAGAATTGAATTACCGGTTACAAGAACTTATCTCCCATATGGACACAAAAGTATATCAAGACCTGCAAAATCGTGAGGCCGAGATAATGACCATGCGGGAGAACTCGTATATGCTTGTCGGGAGCATGACCGCCATTGCCTTGGTATTGCTGCTCATATCCTACATCATAATACACCGCAATAACAGAAGAATCAACCGTTATGAAAAGGAAACGGAAGAACTGATAGGGCGATTGCAACAGTCTGTCCGTGCAAATGAGGAACTGATAGCTTCCCGTAAGAAAGCCGTGCATACCATTACCCATGAGCTGCGCACACCATTGACAGCGATAAACGGCTACGCAGAGCTTATACATGAAAACGATGCAGAATGTGCCGGTCGTTATTCAGTGAATATGTTACAGGCATCCCGGCATATGACAACCATGCTGAACTCGTTGCTTGAATTTTTCAGGCTGGAAAACGGGAAGGAGCAACCAAAAGTATCTCCGTTTCGCCTGCAAAGCGTGTCCGAGATGCTTAATGCGGAATTCCTTCCACAAGCAGAGAAGAAAGACCTTAAACTGACAATCGAATGTGATTCGGACGTTATTTTGGCAGGTGATAAAGAACGTGTCATTCATATCGGCAACAACCTGTTGTCCAATGCTGTCAAGTTTACACAATCCGGAAGCGTATCATTCCGTCTTTGCCATACAGAAGGCTACCTTGTGTTAAGCGTGGAAGACACCGGCAGCGGGATGAACAAAGAAGAGCAACAACGGATATTCGATCCATTTGAACGCCTGTCCAATGCAGCCACACAAGACGGATTCGGTCTGGGTTTAAGTATCGTGAAACGGATTGTTGATATGCTTGGCGGAACAATACGGGTTGAAAGCGAGAAAGGGAAAGGTAGCCGTTTTACAGTACGAATACCTATGTTGGTTGCGGATGCCATTGCCGAAAAGCCGGAATTACGGTCAGAACAACGCCTTGAAAAGACGTATTCGGTTGTCGCACTTGATGACAACGAGATAGTGCTGGGCATGGTAAAAGAGATGTATGCCAGTGTCGGAGTGCATTGCGACACCTTCAGCAATGTCGGTGATATGATGGAGGCGTTGCGCACACGGCATTATGATTTAGCAATCGTGGATTTGAAGATGCCGGAGATGAACGGCTTTGAGGTATTGGAACTGATGCGTTCATCAAGCGTCGGCAACTCAAAAGAGATACCCGTCATTGTGGCAACTGCATCCGGCAGTTGCGAAGCTGAGGAACTGACAGCGCAAGGTTTTACAGCCTGCCTGTTCAAACCATTCTCACTGTCAGAACTGATTGAGGCATCGGAAAAATGCCTTTCAGCCAACACCAGCAAAGAGGAAATACCTGATCTGGCCTCCCTTCTTGCTTACGGTGACAAGGCGGCAATGCTTGACCGCCTGATAACCGAAACTGAGAAGGACGTGCAGGACGTAAGGAATGCCGGAGCAAGAGGCGACCGCATGGCTTTGGGCGAATGGATACACCGCCTGCGCAGCTCTTGGGCTGTAATTCATGCTGATAAACCGCTGTGGGAACTATACGAATTGTTGCATCGGGAAAATGAATGTTCGGAAGCGGAGTTGCAACGTGCGGTATCATCCATATTGGAGAAAGGTAATATGATCATCAATGTCGCCAAAAACGAAAGGAGGAAGCTCAATGAAAATCTATGTGATTGAGGACAATACCGTCTATAACGAATATGTCTGCAACCTTCTGAAAAAAGGCGGCTTCAAGACCGAGCAGGCATACCATCTCAATACAGCCAAGAAGTTGTTGACCAAGATTGGGGATGATGACATCGTGCTTGCCGACCTGCGTTTACCCGAGGGTGACAGTATAGAACTGTTAAGATGGATGCGCAAAAATGAAATGCGTCATCCGTTCATCGTAATGACAAACTACGGTGAAGTCGGTTCGGCAGTAGAGAGTATGAAACTCGGGTCAAAAGATTATATACAGAAACCTCTGCTGGAAGACAAACTGCTACCGCTAATACCAATAAAACCGGGTATTTCCAAGAAGCCGAAGGCGGAACGTTATTCCTTGACGAAGTCGGTAACCTGACGCCGGAGATGCAGCAGATGTTGCTCCGTGCCATACAGGAACGACGTTACCGACCGATAGGGGCCAAAGAGGACAAGGCAGCCAACGTGCGTATAGTTGCTGCAACCAACGAGGACTTGCATAAAGCCGTTGCCGAGAAACGCTTCAGACCGGATTTGCTATATCGTTTGCAGGAATATGTGATAACAGTACCTCCTCTGCGCGATTGTCCGGAGGACATAATCCCGTTGGCTGAGTTTTTCCGCGAAATAGCCAATCAGGAACTGGAACGGAACATACAAGGCTTCAGCACATCCGCCTGTAAAACCTTGCTCGCCTATCCGTGGCCGGGCAATGTACGTGAGCTGAAACAGAAGATTCTGTCAGCCGTACTGCACACAGAAGGCGATATCATAACGGAGAATAGTCTGGAACTTGACAATGAACAAACAGCTTCATCCATCGGTTTTACGCTAAAGAGTGATGAAGAAGAGAAAGACCGCATACTGCGGGCTCTGAAACAAACTGACGGGAACAAAAAGCTGGCGGCGATACTATTGGGCATTGGCAGGACAACGCTGTACAACAAAATCGAAGAATACGGAATTGACGACGCAAAAGAATGAACAAGCCTTATGTGTGTACATTTTCTGAACAATAACCGTGTTCAGAAAATGTACACGTGTTCAGATTGTGAACACATTTTGTCCTTCAGAAAAATCAGTCTAAAAATATTTTCGCTGTTTATGTCGCTATAAATCAGTGTAAAACATATCTAGCTTCACGATTTCCTATTTGAGGGAGCGCATTTTGCATTGTATATCAGTGTGCGCACAACGACAAGCAACTATAAACCCTCAAATGGAAAAAGAACATGAACTACCTCATATTGGCGGAAACAGAATTTTTCGCCATGATTAACGAAGCCGACAGCGGCTGTCTGAAGACCGCATACGGTGGTTTCATAAGCTCAGTCATATCGTTATGCCATGAATGTGCTGACCGCAACCAAGCTGCCATTACACTGGCATATACCGAGAACGAATTGCAGTATCATAACACGCTGTATACAGCTGCCGGAAAAAGCATGACCGACTTATATGTACGCAAAGCCCTTGCCTTTGTGCGCAAGATGCAGAAGTTCCTTGCAGCTCCCCAAGTGCCACCACTCACATCCAACATCCATCCCACCGTTATCCCCACAGCAAAAAGCAAAACACAGAAGTCCCTGCAATGGACGGGCAACACCCTCGACCTTGTGGAGCTGGTTTACGGGCTGAGCGAGATGGGCTGTATAGACAACGGCGAGACTCCCTTGAAGGTGCTCGCCCCTGCCCTCTACGAGTTCTTCGGACTCGACACCAAGGAGTGTTACCGCTACTACTCCGCCATCAAACTGCGCAAGAATCCCAGCCGCACCTATTTCATCGACAAGATGCAGAAGAAACTCAATGAGAAGATTCGACGGGATGAGGAATTGGAGCGGATGAGGCGGTAAAAGGATGTGATTTAGCCAAAAAAGCATAAATTATCACCTATTTTTGAATAACACTATCTGTTATTTGAAAATAAAGTTGTAACTTTGCAGCAGAAAAGTATAATAGAATATGTAAGTCAAATATAGACAGCCAATGGATATATTCTTTCAGAGCAAGAAACTGGAGAAGATAGCATCTGACCCACGAAAATGCTTAAAGGAACTTGGTCAGACAAGAGCTGAATTGTTCCAGAAGCGTCTTCGAGATCTCTATCGAGCCGACACCTTGGAAGATGTGCGTTACCTGCCAGGACGCTATCATGAACTGAGCGAAAACAGGAAAGGACAATGGGCTTGTGACCTCGACCAGCCGTATCGGCTGATATTTGAGCCTCATGAAGACCCTATTCCGACCGACGAAAACGGCAAGTATGTCTGGATAGAGATAAAAGGAGTAGAAATTGTAGAAATAGTGAATTATCACGGTAAATAGTATAGTATTATGGCAACTTTAAAGAAATTCGTTCCGCCGGTGGAGTTTCATCCCGGTATCACCCTTTCAGACAAACTGAAAGAGATGGGGATGAGCGTAAAGGAGTTTGCTGTGCGCACTTCAAAACCGGAGAAGACCATCTTTGCCGTCATTGGCGGCAAGAGTAGTGTGACCTCTGATATGGCTGTGGCGTTCGAGAGTGTCACAAAGATTCCCGCACATTTCTGGCTGAACATACAGCGCGGGTATGATGAGTATGTTGCTCGACAGAAAAGAGAAGAGCAACTGGCCCTGGCATACGAATGGGCATGTTCGTTCCCCTTGGCAAAAATGATGGAACTGGGCTGGATTCCCATGGTAAAGACGGTTGAGGAGAAAGTCAAGGCATTGCTCTCGTTCTTTCAGGTCAGCACGGAAAGGGCATGGGAAGACTACTACCTGAACCAACAGTTGAAAGTGGCATTCCGTATATCCCTCAATAACACCAAAGAGCCGCACGCCATATCCGCATGGCTGCGTCAGGGAGAAGTGCAGGCAGCAGAAACGGAAGTCTGCGAGTTTTCCGAGAAGGCACTGCGTGAAGCTATCCCTGCCATGAAAAGCCTCTGTGCTGAGCATCCTGCTGATTTTGCCGTGGCATTGCAGGAACTGTGTGCCAAGGTGGGCGTCAAGCTGGTTTATACACCTTGTCTGCCCAAGGCTCCCATCAACGGCTCCACAAGATGGATCAATGATGCGCCCTGCATTCAGATGACGGGAAGACATAAGAGAAACGACATATTCTGGTTCACATTCTTCCACGAATTGGGACACATCCTGCTACATGGCAAGAAAGACATATTCTTGGAAGACATTGAATATGCGGACAAACAGAAGGAAAAGGAGGAAGAGGCCGATGCTTTCTCTTCACGCACCTTACTGTCTCAGGCAGAGGAAAACGAGATAATCAGGCAGGGAGATTTTTCTGCTGATACGATTCGATATTATGCAGAAAAGTTCAATGTACATCCCGCAATCATTGTCGGAAGATTGCAGCACAAGAAGGTAATTCCATTTACCGCACATTCAACTCTGATAGAAAAGATAGAGCTTTTCAATTAGCACGATATAATAAGCCCTCCAGGCGAGCCGCAAGGCAGCATACTTGGAGGGCGTTCTTCATTTTAGGCGGTAGCGGAATCATTGTCCACTACCGCCTTTTTCTTACTTGTTCTGCAGCAGATGCTTCAGGCTTTCATCGCTGGCAATGCGCTCCAGTTCGTCCTTCACAATCTGCTTCACCTCGTCCTTGATGCGGTTGTAGTTTTCCTGCACCTTCTCCTTCATGCAGTCGTTGCCGTGCTCGTCCGTGAAGTCCGTGATGACGGGAATGGGCTTGTAGGCTTTCGTCTCGGCGGCGACCTTCGCATTGTCCACCACAATCTCCGCATGGAAAATCTTCTGCTCGATGCGCTCGTCGAAGTTGTCGGAGACAGCACCCACGAACATGCCCTGCGTGAGGCCGGAAATCTTGCTGGGCGGGATGAGTGAATCCATCTGCGTGTTGATGGAGGTGGAAACGTCCTGACGGTTGATGGAGATGGACTGCCGCTTCTGCAACACCTTACCGAAACGCTCCGAAAGCGTCTTGGCCGTCTCGCCCACCACCTGCCCGGAGAAGATGTTGCCTACGGTGTTCATCACCACCTTCGCCTCCTTGTCGCCATAGTCGCGCACCAGCTGCGAGAAGTCCTGAAATCCCAGACACACCGCCACCTTGTTGCTTCGTGCCGTGGCGATGAGGTTGTCCAGTCCCTTGAAATAGATGGTGGGCAGCTCGTCGATGATGACCGACGATTTCAGCATCCCCTTCTTGTTGATGAGTTTCACGATGCGGGAGTTGTAGAGGCCGAGGGCCGCCCCGTAGATGTTCTGGCGGTCGGGGTTGTTGCCCACGCAGAGAATCTTCGGCTCTTCGGGGTTGTTGATGTCGAGCGTAAACTCGCTGTCCGACATCACCCAGTAGAGCTGTGGCGAAATCATGCGAGAGAGCGGAATCTTCGCACTGGCAATCTGTCCCTGCAACTGTTCCATCGCTCCTCCCTGCCAAGCGTCCATGAAGGGGGAAAGGTAGTTCTCCAGTTCGGGATAGCTCGTCAGAATGGGAAACACATCCTCGTAGCGGCGGTTGAGCAGTTCGATGGCATGGGGAAAAGTGCAATACCTGCCGCCCTCGTAGATGCGCAGGAACCAGATGATGGCAGCGAAGAGGATGATGGGCGATTCCACGAAGAAGTCGCCCTGCTTCTGCACCCACGTGCGGTTGAGGTTGAGCATGATGGTGTAGGCACTCTCGTAGGCATCCGAAATATCGGTCATGAAGTCCGGATGGATGGGGTTGCAGCGGTGGCTGCGGCGAGGGTCGTCGAAGTTGATGACGTAGAACTGCGGTTTTACTTTGTAACCCTCCGGGTGGTTCAAAAGATGGTTGTAGGCAATCATGGAGAGGTCGGGAAACTTGAAGTCGTACACATACATCGAATACCCCTTCTCTATCTGCTGCTTGATGAAGTTGTTCACCACGGCATACGACTTGCCGCTGCCCGGCGTGCCCAGTACGATGGAGGCACGGAAGGGATTGACCACGTTGATCCAGCCTCTGTTCCACCGCTTGCGGTAGTAGAAGCGTGTGGGCAGGTTCACGGAATAGTCGTTCTCCAGCAGCCTTGTCTCCTGCATGAAACTCTCGTTCTCGGTGTTGAACACATCCTCCATCAGATTGTGTTTCAGCAGACGGCTCATCCACAGCCCGCTCATCAGCAGGCAGACGTAGCCCGTGCCGATGGTGGCGATATACAGTCCAGCCACCGCCTCCGTGGGCAGTGTCAGTGCCAATATCCACCAGTTGAGGAAGAACAGCACACTGCCTATGGCCAGTGCCGTCCAAATCCTGCTCCAAGTGATTTTCTCGCCCTTCACGCCCTTTGTGCCGAGGCAGGAAAGGGCAAGCAGGAGTACGGCGAACAGCTTTGTGTAGAGGATGGAATGGAACAGCCCCGCCGTGCGGTTGAAGTTCATCAGAATCCTGTCCACCACACCGATGTCCACTCCCCACAGCCGTATGGCACTGTAGCAGTACCAATACACGTTCATCACTACCAGTATAATACTCACGGCACGCAGAAAATCCATGATTTTCGCCAGTGCCCTCAAATCGTCTTCTTGTGACATTGTTCCTTTGTTTTGAAGTGAATAAAAAATACGATGTTACATTCCCAGTCCCTTACGCTTCTTCTTTTTCTTCTTCCGCTGCATGGCACGGATAAACGCCTCTTCTTCGGGATCGATGGTCGAGCCGTCGGGCGAGAAAAGCCCTGCACCTGAGATGTGGAAGTCGTCGGTGTATTCTTCTGCCTTTGGCCTGACTGCATTTCTATCTTCAGTAGGCACACTCTCTTCCGCAGGTACAGTCATCGTTATTGGCTCCTCGTTGGCGTATGGCAGCGTGAAGTGTTCCTGCAAGGCATTGGCTGAAAGTTCCCTGCCCATGCGTGAGCCGTTGAGCACACAGCCCGTGCGGTGGTCGATGAAGGTGGCACCGTAGATGCGCCCGTCCTCCGTATGGCGCAGCACCGTGTCGATGCCTCTTTCCCTGAGCAGGGCTATGAAGCGGTCTTGGTGGTGCGTTGCCTCCAAAGCCGCCAATACGGTGCGCTTTGTCATTTCAGCGAGTTTCCTGTCCTTTATCTCTTTCTTGGAGCGTGCAAACTTGTTTTGCAGCGCATCATATCCGGCGGACTTGCCGAAGAGCGAGGACTTGAACGGATTGCCCGTCTTGTTGCCCGCATCATCCGTTGCGGAGAACACCAGCCCGTGGTATTCCCGTCCACGCACGATGCCCCGCGCTTCCTCCACCGTCACATTGTACAGCGACAGCAGCGCACGGTATTCGCCCAGCGACTGGAAGCGGTACTGCCTGTTCACCGCCTTCACGATGTTCCCCACCTGCTTCTTAATGTCGCCTGCCGCAACGTCCACCTTGCACAGCGGACGCTCTATGCGCTCGCCTCGCCGTTCTGCTGAATGAAGCCCATACTTCCGTTCCAAATCCTTGCGTATGCGCTCGCTCCTGCGGAAAAGGAAGTCCTGGTTGAGCCGCCTTCCGCTCTCGTCCACGTTGATGGTGACGATGTGCAGGTGGTGGCGGTCGATGTCCTCATGCTTATAGACCATATAAGGCTGGTTGCCGTAGCCCAGACGGTCGAGGTATTCCCGTGCTATCTCCTGCAGTTCCGTGTCCGTCAGCACATCGTCGGGATGCGGATTGATGGAGATGTGCAGCACAGGCTTCTCCGTGCGCACCGTGGCGGGCATGAAGGCGAGAAAGCCCTCCATCGCCTTGGCAATATCCACCGTGCCGCTCCCGTCGTTGAAGATGCGGTTGGTGGCCAACAGCCGTCCCTGCTCCTTGTTGATCTTCTCACCGTTGTAGGCGAGCGCACCGTAGAGCGACTTTCCTAAACTGATTTTGGTGACCATTTCGCCTCCATTTCTTTTGAGAGTTCCACAATCCTGTGGCTCAACGCCGCCAGTTCCTCCGTGCATTTCTCCAATTTGTAGAGCAACGCCATAGCCTTCTTCTCGGAGAAATGCGACCGCAGTTCCTTCACGACTTGGTTGTAGTTCGTGCCGATGGCACGGAACTGCGCATGGAAATCCGACAGCTTGGTGTAGTAGTCCACCAAGCCCTTGTCCACCGTAACGACCCTGAATGTCCTGCCGAAGAACTGCTCCTTCAGGAACACCGCCTTGGCATAGACACCCGATCTCTCGTACATGGCGAGGAACCTGTTCCACTCGCCGTCGTCGAAACGCACCATCACGCAGTGCGTCTTCGTGTCCAACTTGGGGCATCGCCCCGTCCTTCTTTTCTCTTTCTGCATCATTGATTGGATTTAGTGGTTTCACGTCAAGACCCCTTTCCCAACTCCAAGCATCGGTTTTCATCAGGCTTCCCGACTTCGGAGGAAGAGCCCGTCCCCCGCCAGTGGGGCAAGAGCTTTTCGGGTAACTCAAATCCTTTTGAGTAACTGAAAAGACATCTTGCTATTGGCTAATGCCAATAAAAATCCGCCTTCGGACGGATTGGTGTGTTGCCTGATAACCCTGGTGGCAGTGTTCCAAGGGCAAGCCCTGTCGCTTGGGTGCAAAATTACTGCTATTTCCGCCTCTGAATCAGCGTTTTTGCGGTGCCAACCGCTACCATCCTGTGCCACTCGCTGCCACTCATTCTGAAAGTGATACGGATATGAAAAAATGCCTATACTTTTGCATCGTGATTCAGTTCACGGATGATTTGCGGACTCAGAAAACCGACTGTTCAAATCCATGCGTAACCGGTTTGACGGATAAGTAGAAAAGCGGATTTTCAAAGGTCCGGCAATCCACAGATACGATGAAGCGCATACGTAATGATGCAATGACTTCATGCCGTCATTCAGTGGGGATTCAAACAGGCGAAGAACCGGATAAGGGGAAAGCCGTTGAAGCGACAAGCCAATCATCCGCATAAATGAAGACACCGGGATGCAATCCCATAGAGAGACAATAAAACGAGTAAGTAATCATTCAAAAAACGAGAAGACATGAGTAAAGAAATCTTCGTCGCCTTTGCGACACAGAAGGGAGGCATCGGCAAATCCACCGTCACTGCCCTTGCCGCAAGTTACCTTCACAATGTGATGGGGCTGAATGTGGCGGTGGTGGACTGCGATGCCCCGCAGCACAGCATTCACGGTTTGCGTGAGCGCGAGTTGAAACTGATAGAGGAAAGCCTCTACTTCAAGGCACTGGCCTGCGACCATTTCCGCAAAATCAAGAAGCATGCCTATCCGATAGTGGAGAGCGATGCGGTGAACGCCTTGGACGATGCGGAGAAACTGCTGGCAAACGAGGAGGTGAAGCCCGATGTGGTGTTCTTCGACATGCCCGGCACGCTGAAGGCGAATGGCGTGGTCAAGACGCTCTCGCAGATGGACTACATCTTCGCCCCAGTCAGTGCAGACCGTTTCGTGGTGGAGAGCACGCTCCAGTTCGCCACCATGTTCAAGGACAACCTGATGACGACAGGCAGGGCGAAGACAAAAGCCTTCCACCTGTTCTGGACGATGGTTGACGGCAGGGAGAAGAACGGGCTGTATGAGGTCTATGAGGACGTGATGGCGGAGATGGGGCTTTCAGTCTTATCCACACGACTGCCCGACAGCAAGAAATACCGCCGTGACCTTTCGGAAGAACGGAAGGGCGTGTTCCGTTCCACCATCTTCCCGATGGACTCCGCCCTGCTGAAGGGGAGCGGCATCAAGGAATTTGCAGAGGAAATCAGTAACATCATAAACAACCCGTAATTATGGCAAGCAGAAAAGTGAATACGGAAGGCATTGACGAGGAACTGTTGATTGCCTCCATCGGAAAGAAAAGAAGCGAGGAACAGATGCCTCTTCCCGTACAAGAACAGTCCGTGCAAGGACAGAAAGAAAAGTCCTACGCTCCAACGAGGCGCGATGCGGGCGGCAAAAAGAAACAGCAGGACGATGACTATATCGGGCTATATCTCGGTCGCAACGAAATCAAGACCCGGCAGTGCGTGTATATCAGCAGGGATGTCCACAGCGTCATCCTGAAGATAGTCAACAGCATCGCCCCGGAGGACACGACAGTGGGCGGATACATCGACACCGTCCTGCGGTTCCACCTGCAACAGCACAAGGACCGCATCAACGAACTGTACAAGAAACAAAGAGACAATTTGATTTAACAACAGTATTAACATCAAAAATTTCAAGACAATGAAGAAGAATCAAGTGAGCAATTACCGTAGCGTGTTTTTGAAGAGCAATGGCATCAACAAGAAGAATGCCATGCCAGTGGCCATCAGTCCGAAGACTTATGCCAAGATAGAGCAAATCATCCAAGTCATGGGAGACGGCAGCTGTACCGTGGACGATTTTGTGGAGAACGTGCTGAAGCATGGTCTCAGTGGTAAGGAATCCCGGTCTATATCTATCAGCGCAGCGACCTATGACATGATAGAGGGTCTGATTCATGGTATGGAGACAGACGGCTGCACTGTGGACGCCTTTGTGGAAAGCATATTGAAGTACCAGCTCCGCGAGGCGAATACCCGTCCTATTCCTATCAGTCCGACAACTTATGCCGTGATAGAGAATATCATCCAAGTCATGGGAGACGGCAAATGTACCGTGGACGATTACGTGAAAAACGTATTGCAGAGCAAACTCTGCGAGATCAATGAAGTGCAGTGTATCGCATCTAAAGCATAAAATCGGGGCAATCAAATTATTCACATCTAAATTTACAAGACAATGAAGAAGAATCTCAGAAGCATTTTCAACAAGTTCATTAAGAAGGCTGGCATCAAAGCAAGAGACGGCAAGCAAGTTTACATCTGCGAGGAATTTCATCAGAAAATAAGTCTGATGGCTAATCTCGGCTGTCGAGGTGAGATTACCATAGCGGATTATCTCCACAATGTGCTGGAAGACCACTTCCGCATGCACGGGACAACCTTCAACGAAGTATTGAACGAAGCATTGAAGGCAAGATTATGAGCATCACCTATATCCTGCTTTCCGTGTCCATTGTCTGCAATGTCTGGTTTATCCTGCTGCTTCTTGCAGACCGCATAGCCGACACCAAGGCGGCAAGACTCCTGAGAGGCATTGCCGATGTATGGAAGTCGCTTCATGAAACGGCGGAGGAAAGGCCAACGATGTCCCAATCTCCAGTTTCCGACAATGAGATTATCGGGAAAAGCAAGTTCAGAATGCAGTCTCCGAGGCCAACCGCTGCCACCCCTGTGCCAAAGGATTCCACTTCCGAAAAAGGTGTGGAGATGTCGGAAAACGACATTACTTTTGAAAGCGAAAACAAAGACAGCGAGCAAGAAACGGACTCCGCTCGCATCCCGGACGAGAAACTCGACAAGGCTTTCAAGAGCCTTTCACCGGACGAGCTGGGTTATTCGGATGATGAGCCGGAAGAAGAAAGCGAACGTCCGCGAGCCTCTGGTTTCAGCTTTGACGAGATTCGTGAGGCTGTCCACATAGCCACCAAGAAGAACCCGTCGGGCAAGGAACAGCAGAAAGCGAGGGAGGTCTTCGCAGAACTGGAGGACACGGAACTCTATGAGAAACTAATGGCCGGAAGTACGGAAGTAAGTATCCGCATCAAGGGACTGATGGAAATTCGCCTGAAGAAGCCGAAGAAAGATTTCGTCATCCCCGACAAACTGGAGGACTTCAACATCCGGGACTATGTATAACGTATAACCATTGCAACGAAAAAAAGAATGAATAGAAAGTAATGCAACAACAAAGCGGCAGAGCGGTACAAGGTACATCCAGACCGCAAACGGACAGCCTAAGTCCGTGGAAACAAAAGGGCGACACCACTATATCCGAATAAAGTAAATCATTATCAACCCGCCCGACAAGGACTATCCACCCTTTGAGGGCACAAAATAGAACATCAATATGAACAAGAACAACAGTATCAGAACAATCCTCTCGGCAGCACTCCTCATCGCTGCAAGCGCAACAGCATTCGCACAGGGCAACGGACTGGCAGGCATCAACGAAGCCACCTCCATGGTCACCTCGTATTTCGACCCAGGCACGAAACTCATCTACGCCATCGGCGCAGTGGTCGGACTCATCGGCGGCGTGAAGGTCTATGGCAAGTTCTCGTCGGGCGACCCCGACACCTCCAAGACCGCCGCAAGCTGGTTTGGAGCGTGCATCTTCCTCATCGTGGCAGCCACCATTCTGCGCTCGTTCTTCCTATAATATAATAATGTATGGCTGAATACCCCATCAACAAGGGCATCGGCCGTCCGGTTGAGTTCAAAGGTCTGAAGGCTCAATACCTGTTCATCTTCGCAGGTGGGTTGCTGGCTCTCTTCATCCTCTTCGTCATCCTCTACATGGTCGGCATCGGCCAGTGGATATGTATCGGCTTCGGTGCGGTGTCGTCGTCCATCCTCGTATGGCAGACCTTCGCACTGAACGCCCGGTACGGCGAGCACGGACTGATGAAGCTGGGAGCGGCACGCAGCCACCCCCGATACCTTATCAACCGACGGCGGATAACCCGATTATTCAAGAACAAACAGAAAACGGAACAAGAATGAGGAACATATCCAAAATGACAACACTGGAAAACAAGTTTCCCCTGCTGGCGGTGGAGCACGGCTGTATCGTCTCAAAGGATGCCGACCTCACGGTCGCCTACGAGGTGGAGCTGCCGGAACTCTACACTGTGACGGGTGCGGAATACGAGGCCATACACGGCTGCTGGTGCAAGGCCATCAAGGTGCTGCCCGACTATTCCATCGTCCACAAGCAGGACTGGTTCATCAAGGAACGCTATCAGCCGGAACTTCACAAGGACGACATGAGTTTCCTGAGCCGCTCGTTTGAGCGTCACTTCAACGAGCGTCCCTACCTGAAGCACACCTGCTACCTCTTCCTTACGAAGACCACGAAGGAGCGCAACCGTATACAGAGCAACTTCAGCACGCTGTGCCGTGGGCATATCATCCCCAAGGAACTGGACAGGGAGACAGCGGAGAAATTCATGGAGGCTACGGAACAGTTCGCCCGCATCATGAACGACAGCGGCTTCATCAGGCTGCGCCGTCTCACAACCGATGAGATTGTCGGTACGGAGGACAAGGCCGGACTCATAGAGCGTTATTTCTCCCTCATGCCCGAAGGCGACCGCACCTTGCAGGACATCGACCTCTCGGCAAGGGAGATGCGCATCGGCGACAACCGCCTGTGCCTGCACACCCTCTCCGATGCGGAAGACCTGCCCGGCAAGGTATCCACCGATGTCAGGTACGAGAAACTCTCCACCGACCGCTCTGACTGCCGTCTCTCCTTTGCCAGTCCCGTGGGACTGCTGCTGCCCTGCAACCACATCTACAACCAGTATGTGATTCTCGACAATAGCGAGGAGAACCTGCAGAAGTTCGAGAAGTCCGCCCGTAACATGCAGTCGCTCTCCCGATACAGTAGAAGCAACAGCATCAACCGTGAGTGGATAGAGCAATACCTGAACGAGGCGCACTCCTACGGACTGACCTCGGTGAGGGCGCATTTCAACGTCATGGCATGGAGCGACGATGCGGAAGAGCTGCGCCACATCAAGAACGACGTGGGCAGTCAGCTGGCAAGCATGGAGTGCATGCCGCGTCACAACACCATCGACTGCCCCACGCTCTACTGGGCGGCGATGCCCGGCAATGCGGCGGACTTCCCTGCGGAGGAGTCGTTCTACACCTTCACCGAACAGGCCGTGTGCCTCTTCACGGAGGAGACCAACTACCGCAGCTCGCTCTCGCCCTTCGGCATCAAGATGGTGGACAGGCTCACGGGCAAGCCCCTGCACCTCGACATCAGCGACCTGCCCATGAAGCGGGGCGTCACCACCAACCGCAACAAGTTCGTGCTGGGTCCGTCGGGCAGCGGCAAGTCGTTCTTCATGAACCACCTCGTGCGCCAGTACTACGAGCAGGGCACGCACGTGGTGCTGGTGGATACGGGAAATTCCTATCAGGGGCTGTGCGAGATGATCCGGCGCAAGACCCATGGTGAGGATGGCGTATATTTCACCTACACGGAGGAGAAGCCTATCTCGTTCAACCCGTTCTATACAGATGATTATGTGTTCGACGTGGAGAAGAAGGACAGCATCAAGACGCTGCTGCTGACGCTCTGGAAGTCGGAGGACGACAAGGTGACGAAGACGGAGAGCGGCGAGCTGGGCAGTGCGGTGAACGCCTACATCGAGCGCATCAGGGCAGACCGGAGCATCACTCCCTCGTTCAACACCTTCTACGAGTACATGCGCGACGACTACCGCCGCGAGCTGGCGGAGCGGGAGATAAAGGTGGAGAAGTCCGACTTCAACATCGACAACATGCTCACCACCATGCGGCAGTATTACCGGGGCGGTCGCTACGACTTCCTGCTCAACTCCACGGAGAACATCGACCTGCTCGGCAAGCGGTTCATCGTCTTCGAGATTGACAGCATCAAGGAGAACCGTGAGTTGTTCCCCGTGGTGACCATCATCATCATGGAAGCCTTCATCAACAAGATGCGCCGATTGAAGGGCGTGCGCAAGCAACTGATTGTGGAGGAGGCATGGAAGGCTCTCTCTTCGGCGAACATGGCGGAATACCTGAGATACATGTACAAGACCGTGCGCAAGTATTACGGCGAGGCTATCGTGGTGACACAGGAGGTGGACGACATCATCTCCTCACCCGTGGTGAAGGAGAGCATCATCAACAACTCCGACTGCAAGATACTGCTCGACCAACGGAAGTACATGAACAAGTTCGACCAGATACAGGCATTGCTCGGACTGACTGAGAAGGAGAAGTCGCAGATTCTCTCCATCAACATGGCCAACCACCCGTCACGGCTCTACAAGGAGGTGTGGATCGGGCTGGGCGGCACGCAGTCGGCGGTCTATGCCACCGAGGTGAGCGCGGAGGAATACCTTGCCTACACCACCGAGGAAACGGAGAAGGTGGAGGTCTATCGGCTGACAGAGCAACTGGCCGGCGACATCGAAGCCGCCATCCGGCAACTGGCAGAGAAAAGAAGGACAAGCAAGACATAACGTTTATCACAACCAATTTTATCACATTCAACAATGATTCAGAACATGGGAAGAAGATTGAAGACAACAAGTAGGCAGATGCTGCTCCTTTGCGGCATCGTGCTGGGAATGGCGGGTATGGCCATGCAGTCATGCAGTGAGGCGGCGAGGGACGACCGTCCCGCCCTCTGCGGCAACTGGGAGAGCGTGGAGGGTAAGCCCGACGTGCTCATCTATAAAGAAGGAAAGGCATACAAGGTGACGGTGTTCAAGCGCAAGGGGCTGGGTCGCGAGTTGAAACCGCAGACCTATCTCCTGCAGATTGAGAACGGCAACCTCTTCATGAATACGGGATTCCGCATCGACGTGGCCTACAACGAGGAGACGGACGTGCTGACTTTCTCGCCCAATGGGGACTATGTAAGAGTAAGACAGGAACCGACCAAACAATAGCGAGCAATGAAAGCAAGAATGACAATCCTTATCTGCCTGTGCCTGCTGACGGCGGGCAAGGCAAGCGCACAGTGGACGGTCATCGACCCGTCCAACATCGCGCAAAGCATCGTGAACACCTCCAAGAATGTGGCGCACACATCCACAACGGCGACCCACATGGTCAAAAATTTTCAGGAGACGGTGAAAATCTACGAGCAGGGCAAGAAGTATTACGATGCCCTGAAGTCGGTGAACAACCTCGTCAAGGATGCCCGCAAGGTGCAGCAGACCATCCTGATGGTGGGCGACATCACGGACATCTACGTAAACAGTTTCCAAAAGATGATGCACGACGAGAACTTCACGGTGGAGGAACTCTCAGCCATCGCCTTCGGCTACACCAAACTGCTGGAAGAGAGCAACGACGTGCTGACGGAGCTGAAGAACGTGGTGAACATCACCACGCTCTCCATGACGGACAAGGACCGCATGGACGTGGTGGAGGGCTGCTACCAGAAGATGAAGCGGTACCGCAACCTCGTGAGCTACTACACCAACAAGAACATCAGCGTGAGCTACCTGCGGGCGAAGAAGAAAAACGACCTCGACCGTGTGATGGGGCTCTACGGCAGTGCCAACGAAAGATACTGGTAGCCTATGGACTTCGAGAACCTTCACCAGATACTGCGGTCGCTCTACGACGAGATGATGCCGCTGTGCGAGGACATGGCGGGCGTGGCGAAAGGCATCGCCGGACTGGGCGCACTCTTCTACGTGGCCTACCGGGTATGGCAGTCGCTGGCGCGTGCCGAACCGATAGATGTGTTCCCGATGCTCCGTCCGTTTGCCATAGGGCTGTGCATCATGTTCTTCCCCACGGTGGTGCTGGGCACGCTCAGCGGAGTGCTCTCGCCGATTGTGCAGGGCACGGCCCAGATGCTGGAGGCGGAGACACTGGACATGAACGAGTACCGGGAGCAGAAGGACAAGCTGGAATACGAGGCGATGAAGCGCAACCCCGAGACGGCCTACTTAGTGTCGAACGAGGAGTTCGACAAGCAGCTGGAGGAACTGGGTTGGTCGCCCGAAGACCTTGTCACCATGACGGGGATGTACATCGAGCGGAGCATGTACCAAATGAAAAAGGGCGTGCGCGATTTCTTCCGCGAGTTGCTGGAACTGCTGTTTCAGGCCGCTGCCCTCGTGATAGACACGCTGAGGACGTTCTTCCTCGTGGTGCTGTCGATACTGGGGCCGATAGCCTTCGCCATCTCGGTGTGGGACGGTTTCCAGAGCACGCTGACGCAGTGGATATGCCGCTATGTGCAGGTGTATCTGTGGCTGCCCGTGTCGGACATGTTCAGCACCATACTGGCCAAGATACAGGTGCTGATGCTACTGAGCGACATCGAGCGGATGCAGGCCGACCCGAACTTCTCGCTGGATTCAAGCGACGGGGTGTATATCGTGTTCATGATCATCGGCATCATCGGCTACTTCACCATCCCCACCGTGTCGGGCTGGATTATCCAGGCCGGAGGCATGGGCAACTACGGGCGCAACGTGAACCAGACGGCTGGCAAGGCTGGCGGATTCGCAGGTAGCGTGGCGGGTGCTACTGCTGGCAATGTGGCCGGACGTGTCGGGAAACTGCTGAGATAAAGAAAGTATGTGTAACATCAAAACATGGAGAAAACAAGAAAATGGAATTCAAGTCATTAAAGAACATCGAGACATCGTTCAGGCAGATTCGCCTGTTCAGCATGGTGTTCCTCGCCTTGTGTGCCGTGGTGACGGTGTGGAGCGTGTGGAGTTCCTACCGCTTTGCGGAGAAACAGCGGGAGAAGATTTATGTGCTGGACAACGGGAAGTCGCTGATGCTGGCCCTCTCGCAGGACCTGTCGCAGAACCGTCCGGCGGAGGCAAGGGAGCATGTGCGCCGCTTCCATGAGCTGTTCTTCACGCTCTCGCCTGAGAAGAGCGCGATTGAGCACAACGTGAAGCGGGCACTGCTGTTGGCCGACCGCAGCGTGTACAACTACTACTCGGACTTTGCGGAGAAGGGTTACTACAACCGCATCATCGCAGGCAACATCAACCAGGTGCTGAAGGTGGACAGTGTGGTGTGCGACTTCAACGGCTATCCGTACCGTGCCACCACCTACGCACGGCAGCAGATTATCCGGCAGAGCAACATTACGGAGCGTAGCCTCGTGACGACGTGCCGCCTGCTGAACGCATCACGTTCGGACGACAATCCCAACGGATTCACCATCGAGGGATTCACCATCATTGAGAACAAGGATTTACAGACAATCAAACGATGACGGGTATGAAAGAAAACAGAATCAGAAAAACGGCGTGGAGGCTCTTCTGGAGTCTCCGCGACAAAAGAAAGCAGATGACGAAGTCGGCGAAAGACCGGCTGGAGAGTCTGCCACATCGGACGAAGAGACGCATCGTATTGGGAATGCTCGCCGTCTTTGCGGTGCTTGCCCTCTACACTTTCGGCAAAGCCGTCTATGACATCGGAAGGGACGAAAGTCCCACAATAGAAACAGGACATATCAAACCATTAAACGTAAATGCGTATGGAACAGACGAAGATTGAAGTACAAGACAAGGACAAGACTCCCGACAAGGAGAAAGGCAAGGAAAAGCCCAAGCAGGAGCGCACACCGCTGACGGAGGCGGAACGACTGAGACGGCAGAAGATGATTGTGCTGCCTGTCATGGTGCTGGTGTTCCTCGGTGCGATGTGGCTGATTTTTGGCCCATCGTCTGAGGGGACGAAAGAGCCGGGCATGGACGGCTACAACATGGAGATGCCGGATGCCGACAAGGCCGACAGGCAGATTATCGGCGACAAGGCGAAGGCCTATGAGCAGGGAGCGATGGAGGAACGTAAGGAGAACCGCAACCGCTCGATGATGGAGCTGGGGGATATGTTCGACCGTGAAGTGGCTGGAAACGAATCCTCTGCGGATTTCAGTCTGACCGATAATGACAGCACGGAAAAGAGCAAGCCCCTGGCGCCGCAAAGCATCCGTTCGTCTGCCACTGCCTACCGTGACTTGAACACCACGCTTGGCAGTTTCTATGAGCAGCCAAAGGAGGAAAATGCGGAGATGGAGGAGCTGCTGGAGCGCATTGCCTCGCTGGAATCGGAACTTGAAAGCGGAAAAGGCAAGGCTTCCGATATGGACGACCAAGTGGCACTCATGGAAAAGTCCTATGAACTGGCGGCAAAGTACATGGGCGGTCAGAATGGCGGACAGCCCAAGCAGGAGGCAATGCCTGCCACTGTGAGCAAAGCCGGGAAGAACACCGTCACTCCTGTGAAACAGGTAACGAAGCAGGTAGTGTCCTCTCTCGGACAGCCAATGAGCAACGAGGAGTTCATCGCCGCCCATGCGCAGGAACGGAACTATGGTTTCAACACTGCTGTGGGCAAGGTCGGGGTGACGGACAAGAACACCATATCGGCGTGCGTCAATGGAGCGCAGAGCGTGACGGACGGGCAGGCAGTGAAGCTGCGCCTGCTGGAGCCGATGGCCGTGGCGGAACGGATTATTCCCCGAAATGCCGTGGTGGTAGGTGCGGCACGTGTACAGAGCGAACGCCTCGACATCGAAATCACCTCGATAGAGCATGAGGGAACCATCGTGCCTGTGGAGCTTTCGGTCTATGACACGGACGGGCAGCAGGGCATCTTCATCCCCGGCTCGATGGAGATGGATGCGGTGCGGGAGGTTGCCGCCAACATGGGTGGTTCGCTTGGCAGCAGCATCAACATCTCTACCAATGCGGGGGCACAGTTGGCCTCCGACCTCGGCAAGGGGCTGATACAGGGCACAAGTCAGTATATCGCCAAGAAGATGCGTACCGTGAAGGTGCATCTGAAGGCGGGCTACAAGGTGATGCTGTATCAGGACAGAGACTGAGAAATATAAAAGATAAAGTAACAACAATCCAATTTTTATTCACCACTAAAATCCAAAGTGAAATGAGAAAAGCAATCATGATTTTTGCCCTCGCGATGGGCATCGTAACTGCCAATGCGCAGGAGAACAAGACCGTGAAGGAAAGTAACGTGAGTGACGGACAGCCGACCCTGACCAAGGAGGTCTATCCGCAGAAGGAGGCGGACGGCGACCTGTATCACGGGCTGACGAAGAAGCTGACCTTCGACCGCATGATTCCGCCCCACGGGTTGGAGGTGACGTACGACAAGACCGTACACATCATCTTCCCGGCAGAGGTGCGCTATGTGGATTTGGGCTCGCCCAACCTGATAGCGGGCAAGGCGGACGGTGCGGAGAACGTGATCCGTGTGAAGGCAACCGTGAAGAACTTCAAGAACGAGACGAACATGAGCGTCATCACGGAGGACGGCAGCTTCTACACCTTCAATGTGAAGTATGCCAAGGAGCCGCTGCTGCTCAACGTGGAGATGTGCGACTTCATCCACGACGGCGAGGCGGTGAACCGTCCGAACAATGCTCAGGAGATTTACCTGAAGGAACTGGGCAGCGAGAGTCCGATGCTGGTGCGACTTATCATGAAGTCCATCCACAAGCAGAACAAGCGTGAGGTGAAGCACATCGGCTGCAAGCGTTTCGGCATACAGTACCTGCTGAAAGGAATCTATACGCACAACGGACTGCTGTATTTCCACACGGAAATCAAGAACCAGAGCAACGTGCCGTTTGATGTGGACTATGTGACATGGAAGATTGTGGACAAAAAGGTGGTGAAGCGCACCGCCGTGCAGGAGCAGGTTATCCTGCCGCTCCGTGCGCAGAACTACGCCACTTGCGTGCCGGGCAAGAAGAGCGAGCGCACCGTGTTCACAATGGCGAAGTTCACCATACCTGACGACAAGTGCCTCGTGGTGGAACTGAATGAGAAGAACGGTGGCCGTCACCAGTCGTTCGTGATTGAGAACGAGGATTTGGTGCGTGCCAATACTATCAACGAACTTCAAGTGCGCTGACTCTATGAAGAAATGTCTTTTTATGATTATCGCGTCGCTTGCCCTGTTCACGGGGCAGGCGCACGCCCAGCGATGCCTCCCGAAAATGCAGGGCATCGAGGTGAAGGCGAACATGGCGGACGGCTTCAAACTTGGTGGTAACGATGGCGGGTACAGTCTTGGTGCAATTCTTTCCACCTATACCAAAGGGGGCAACAAGTGGGTGTTCGGTGGCGAATACCTGCTGAAGAACCAGCCCTACAAGGAGAAGAAGATACCCGTGGCGCAGTTTACGGCGGAGGGTGGTTATTATTTCAAGATACTTTCCGATGCCCGTAAAACAGTGTTTGTCTATACCGGAGCTTCGGCTCTCGCAGGCTATGAGACGGTGAACTGGGGCGACAAGGTGCTGCATGACGGGGCGATGCTCCACGATAAAGATTCCTTCATCTATGGCGGTGCGCTGACACTCGATGTGGAGTTTTATGTGGCCGACCGTGTTGCCCTGCTCGCCAATCTCCGTGAACGGTGTCTATGGGGCAACTCCACGAGACATTTCCATACGCAGTTCGGCTTGGGCGTGAAGTTCATCATTAACTGATATTGTGTATGGAGATTGACGCATTGAGGCAGATACCGCTGGCGGACTTCCTCACACGTTTAGGGCATGAACCTATCCGAAGAAGGGGAAATGAATGGTGGTATGCCGCACCTTACCGCACGGAACGCACTCCCTCGTTTCGTGTGAACGTGGACAAGCAACTCTGGTATGACTTCGGTTTGGGTAAGGGTGGTGACATCTTCACGCTGGCAGGCGAGTTTGTCCACAGCAACGACTTCATGGAGCAGGCAAGATTCATCACGGAAGCGGGCATCGTTCCGCTTCCGCAGATAGAACCTCGTCCTCATAAGACCGTGGAAAAGAAGCCTGTATTTGAGGAGATGGAGATAAGGCCGTTAAGTCATCGGGCATTACTCTCGTATTTGGAGGAGCGTGGAATTGCTCCGGCGATTGCCCAACGGCATTGCAAGGAAGTCCATTTCCGGCTCTACGGAAAGCGGTACTTTGCCATCGGTTACGGAAATCGTTGCGGAGGATTTGAGCTACGCAACCGCTTCTTCAAGGGCTGCATACCGCCAAAGGACTTTTCTTCATTTAGACAGGGAAGCAGTCGCTGCCACCTCTACGAGGGCTTTATGGATTGGCTTTCTGCGCTGACTCTGGGCATCGGGAATGAGGAGGACAGCCTTGTGCTGAACTCCGTAGCCAATGTGGACAAGGCAATCCCTGCCTTGGAGAACTACCAAGAGATAGTCTGTCACCTCGACCATGACGATGCCGGACGCAGGGCGGTGGAAGTCTTGTGGAAGCATTTTGGGGAGCGTATGACAGATCATTCCGGACTCTATTCGGGCTACAAGGACTTGAACGAGTACCTTGTGGCCAAACAGAAAATCAGTAACCATCAAAACAAAGAATGACAATGAATATCAAGAACAACAAGAATCTGAGAGTAAGATTTATGAGTATGGCAACCGTCCTGTTCATGGGGCTGATGGGGTGTTTCCTCGCCTCCTGCGACGACGAGCTGGACATACAGCAGTCCTATCCGTTCACGGTGGAGACGATGCCCGTGCCCAACAAGGTGACGAAGGGGCAGACAGTAGAAATCCGCTGCGAGATGAAGAAGGAGGGCAACTATGCCAATGCGCTCTACACCATCCGCTATTTCCAGTTTGAAGGTGAGGGCACGCTGAAAATGGACAATGGCATTACGTTCCTGCCCAACGACCGCTATCTGCTCGAAAATGAGAAGTTCCGCCTGTATTACACATCGGGATGCAGCGAGGCACAGAACTTCATCGTGGTGGTGGAGGATAATTTCGGGAATGCCTACGAGTTGGAGTTTGACTTCAACAACCAGAACGCGAAGGACGATACGCTGTCTGTTGTCCCCATCAGTAACTTCAAGCCTTTATCGTGATGATGCGGATATTCATGGCTATCTTTTGTTCGTTCCTGACGGTCTGCCCTCTGTCTGCACAGGGCGACCGCACAGAAACGGCAAGGATATATCGCCTGCCCCGTTTTGAGAGGGCAGTGCGCTGCATCAAGTTCTTCGAGGGATGGCATACAGAAAGGCACTATCCGTACGTCGGGTATGGTCACCAACTCCAACCGGGCGAAAGGTATTCCGCAAGAACTATGACACGCAAGCAGGGCGAGGCGTTGCTGCGGAAGGATTTGCGGAAGTTCTGTGCCATGTTCCGCAAGTTTGGGAAAGATTCTCTTTTGCTTGCCACACTTGCCTACAATGTCGGACCATATCGGCTCTTGGGAAGCAACAAGATACCCAAAAGCACGCTGATAAGGAAGTTAGAGGCTGGCGACCGCAACATCTATCAGGAGTACATCGCTTTCTGCAACTACAAGGGGAAACGGCACAAGATGCTGCTCAAACGCAGGAAGGCGGAGTTTGCGCTACTGTACGAGCCTTAAAAGAACTGATAAATAATAGTTAGGCGTGCCATTTTGTCATTTGGCACGCTTTTTGCACTTTTTGTAATAAAAGCGTAAAAATATGGATTATTCCCAAAAACTGAGACAAATAAATAATCGATACAATCCAGATTCTTCAGTGCTCGTAGAGCAAAGGATGTTCAGTGGAGAGTCTGCATATGATAAAGATGTGGCAAGGTATGTAATGCGTGCAATGAAGGCGGTTGATGATGAATACACAAAACGTACCAAAGCCGCAGGGGAGGTCGTTAAACAGCATCTGAGAGAATCTCTAACGAATGTATCGTATGAATACCAAGGCTCTGTTATGACAGATACACACATAAGGGGAGCTAGTGATATAGACTTGCTTGTACTATGTGAGAAATTTGTCGGAACAGACATTTTTAAGGTAAGACAAGAATTAGCGAAAACATGGAAATATAATGACTGTCAAATTGGCAGATTGTGTCAGTTCGATAACTCATTTTCTCAATATGAGGGAAATAGTTCTCAGGATATGGCATCCTTGCGGACACAGATTGAAAAGATAATGTCACGTACATATACTATATGTGACACATCAAAGCCAAAGGCTGTGAAAATTACTAATCAAAATCTTCATCGAGATGTAGATATTGTAACATCATCATGGTTTCAATCATTGGATTATGTATTGGATGGAATGCCAGAGAATGAACGTGGCATAAAAATATATAATAAAAGCACTGGACTTTCTGAAGGACCGGATTATCCGTTTCTAAGCATATCAAGAATAAACCAAAGAAGTGCAGATACAAATGGACGTTTGAAAAGAATGATCAGGTTTCTAAAAAATGTTCGTACAGATTCTGAGAAAGATATCCCACTTACAAGTTTTGAAATCAATGCTATCTGCTACTCAATACCAGTACAAGATTACGTACAAAAAGAATACAAGGATTTGGTTTATATCTTGTGGCATACGATGTTCCATTTATGGAATGACGGCAAGCAAGATGACCTGAAGTCAGTGGTTGGAAACGAATATGTTTTTAAAGATAAGCCAGAAAAACTTGCGGCATTAAAAGTATTGGAAGACGAAGTTTATAAAATAAATAAGGATTTAGGTAATATATGAAACCAAGAATATTTATCGGTTCGTCAAGCGAAGGTCTTGACGTAGCTAAACGAGTTAAAGACTTTTTTAAGGAGAATTACGATTGTTATCTTTGGACTGACAATATCTTTAAGAACAATGAATCTTTTTTAGAAACATTGGTTAAATCTGCCAGTCTATTTGATTTCGGTTTTATGGTATTTTCTGCTGATGACGAACTTATTGTCAGAGATACACATTTTGAATCAGCCCGTGATAATGTCTTATTTGAATATGGTCTTTTCCTTGGTCGTGTAGGATTGGATCGAGCATTTGTAATAGCTCAACAAGAAGCAAAAATACCTACCGATTTGTTAGGTATAACTAACACACGGTATGAAGTGAAATTTGATGCAGAGGGAAATAAAGTAGCTACAGATTCACTGGAAATAGGTTTGGCTAAATTAAAAAAACAAATTGACGAAAATATTAATCTTGGGCATTTAGGACTCTTGCCATCAACCGTTTTAGCAATTTCTTATTTTGAAGGATTTGTAAAACTTGCAGCAGAATGGCTTACAGAAAACACGCCTGGATTGGAGATTGACGGCATCAAATACGACAAGGGTATCTTAAAAATTGTGATGCCGAACTCTCTTGATGCAGATATTAAAAAGAGTGCGATGTTGTATTACAAGAAATTGGGGTTAAAAGAGACTAAGATTGACACAAAACAAAGAAGTTACCCTATTCATTTTGCGACAAAAGATGGTGACGATTCTTTAGAAATCTATGATATGCCAACTATTTTAACGGGTATAGACAAGGCAATCGACATGTATTTCCGTGTAGGACATATAGGGAAGAAAATCGAACAAGAACTTGCCGAAGAGAATGAGATGAATAATTTTCGAAGAGTTTTGCAACTATTAATCAACGAGGATGCCTTTTGTAGAGAATGTGTAATAATTGAATAAAACTAAAACTCCGATGAAGTTACGGCTTCATCGGAGTTTTAGTTTTCATACATTCGGGATTGTTCCTTTACCGATTACCTCATCATCCTTGCAATGCTCGATAATGCCGGGAGAGAATCCCATGTCCCTGATTGCGATATGCCGGATATATTCCACATATTCCTGATCTTGAAAATTTCTGCCCGTGAGGTTTCTGAAAATCATCTTTATGCTTATTCCGTCATTGCTGTGCAAGATGATTTTTTCGTTCTGTCTGATTGTTTCCATGATTAAAATTTGTTTTTGTGAATACGATCGTAGATTGGCACAAAGGTTTCTTTGCTACTTTCTTTTCCGCTTGCCCTGCTCATGAAAGAAAGTAGGCGGCTTGCGCCGCCCACATATCAAAAGTGCGTATAGAGTCCCGTCACTTGCGTAAAGACCTCTTCCAACATATCGAAGAAGATGCCTTCATGTACTTCTACGTCCATTGCCTTGCTCTCGAAGGTCTTCTTGCTGAACGTCTTGCGGAAAAAACGCATGTTGTAGAGGTCAGTCCCTGCATCATAGATGATGTCAAGGCGGTTGGCACTGGTCTTGTTCCTCGCAAGGCTCATGCGCAGTCTGTTGCCCATATCCACAAAATCCCTGCTGCCTGTCATGACGGCAAAACGCTTGCCGCCTATCTGCTCCAATATAGTCCGTGCTATCGTATTCATTGCCTTTTGGTTTTAGGTTTAGGCGGTGCGGACACCGCCTAAACGCAAGTGAATTTCTCAATACTCTAATTTCTCAGTGATAGATGTGTACTTCTCCAACCACTCTTTCAGACATTCCATGTTGTACTCGCTCGTGATGACTGCCGTATGGCGGTCAATGGCGGTAAAACGGCTGCTCTCGTAGTTGTCTATCCACTCTTTCAAGGTGGACACTCCCCATGCTTCGGCATCGTCAAACATTCCGTCCAATGTAGTGATTGGCTCGCAGAACCTGACAATCAGTGTTTGATAGGTCTCGCTCATAGTCTGTCCTCCTTCCTTTTCAGCCACTCGTTACGCTTCTGTAGGCACTCGTCCAACGTGGGCTTCACGCAGGAGAAAAGTTCTCCGTCCGTGTGGCGGTAGTCGTATTGCACAAGGGTACGCTTGCGTCTGCCGATACCCGATTGAAATCTCTCGTACTTCTCAGTACCTGCCGCTGTGCAGGTACTGAGTCCGTTGATGGTCATTTGTGTAGTCATAATCGTTTCTATTACGCAGCCTTCATCCGCAGACGGATAAGGTTGATGTTGCTGTTTACAAGATTGATGATGCGGTCGTGATACTCGGTGTTGGCATTGCACACGCCTCGGCTCTGAACCACTTGGAGGGTCTTCAGCGACACCTCTATCGTCTCGATGCGCTTGCCGTCAATGGTGGCTGAAAGTATGAGGGAGTCGGCTCGCTTGTAGTACGTGCCTACGCAGTGGTGCATTGCCTTGCCCTCCAATATCATTTCCTCTACGCTCTCTATCACCTTGACGGAGATGAGTTCATCGGCAAACACAAGTCCGAAGAACATGCCTTTCTCTTTGAGGAACTTCTTCTCGTCCTTGATAGCCTGCGCTCGCTCCTCTGCTGTCCGCTCTCGCTGCAATTGCTCCTGCCTTTTCGCTGCCAACTTGTCGTGGAGGACTTTGAGGTCGGTCGGGCAGACGTATTTCGGCTGACGTATGTCCTTGCCGAAGTGGCGCAGGAGGTCTATCGTGTCGCACCATAGAGAGCCGTCGGGAATGGTGTAGCCGTTGCGGATGCAGATTTTCACGGATGCCCAATAGTCCTCCATGTTGCAGGAGGAGTTGAGGTAGTGGCGCAGCATGGGGTGTTGCCCTGCCTTTATCAGCGTTTCCGCACGGCTGTCGGACAAGAGTGCAGGAATAAGTTTCGTGGGTACGATGTCGTGGAAGTCGCCACGGAAGCCGTTCCTGCGCAGCTTGTCCACCGCCTTGTATTCGGGGCAGATGGGCATGTGGGCGATATGCTGGTAGGCAAGGTTGTCGCCACGGATTGCCATGGGGGAGGCAAAGGTGAAGGTGTCTATGTACCTGCCTAACGTGCGCTGTATGGCTACGATGGTGCGCTTGCCCTGCCTGTTCCACCAATAGCCGCCTATTTCAAGGGCGGTGGGAGTAGCCTTGCAGCCTTTCTCCATTTCCACGATGAGGAGGTACATGCGCAGCACTTGATACTCTCCGCAGGTGGTGAGTAGGGTGAAATACTGCTTCTGCTGCAACTTGCGCTCCAAGGTGTTCTTCACCTGCAGACGTGCCTTGCAGTGGGGGCAGGTGCAGGTGCGTGCTGTGCCGTCTGTCTGCCATGTGTGTCCACAGTCCATGCAGGTGGTGCGTCCTTTGGGTTGCCGGTAGGCATAGTGGTCCACGCACTCACGGAACGCCCATTTCAGTTGTCGCTTGCTGATGGGGTGCAGGTGCCTGCTCTCGGCAAGCACCGCTTTCTCAAACTTGTTTCTCGGTCTCATACTTCAAAATCGAATAAGGAGGGTTGTACTTCGGTAGTCTTTGGCTTGGCTGCCCTTGCTCTCTGTCGGTTCTGCATCTTGCGCAGTTCCTCGTCTTGGTATTGGCGGATTGCCTTTTGACGTGCTTCCGCTTTTTCCTCTGCGGTAAGTTCCACTACGTGGTTCACCGCTATCTGACATTGCAGGGGCTTGCCTACCTCTATCTCGTTCTCGTCATAGTAGTGTACGGCTTGTCCGTAAATCTCTCCGTCCGAAAAGCCGTTGCAGCCGCTCTTCTGCACATAGTTCAGAATGTAGGTCACGCAGTCGTCGATGTTCTTGGCAGGGTTGCGGTAGTTCTTGGCGAAGAGTTCGTCCTCCGCTGCACGCTGCTCCAAGTACATCTGTATCGTTTTCTTGAAATGGTCTGTTCCTTTCATGTCGCTTGCTGTTTTATAGGTTATTGTTCTTGTAAAGTATCTCGCAGTCCTCCACCTCGGTGGGCAGTCCGAAGAGGGGGTAGTGGCTGAAATAGGGGTGCGTATTGCCGTCCTCGTCCATGAGGGGCGAAACGATTTCCACCTGCCATTGGCTGACCCACTCGTCCACCATTCGGATTTCCTCGTCTGTCAGCGCTGTTGCATCGCCATTGATGAGGTAGCACAAACTCCATGTGGGTATCTTCTCTGTTGTTCTGTTCATATCGCTGTCTGTTTATAGGGGTTATAACATTCGCTTGATAATCTCTCTGTGGTACTGCGGATTGACCTCGTTGAATAGGAACTCCACGAAGTCCTGCCGTGCCTCCTTGTTCAGTTCGTGGTACAATTCGCTGAACGTGCTGTGGTTGCCGTTGATGTAGGTTTCCACCATATACTCGAAGATGTTGTCCACCTCGTAGTACCTGCACTGCTGCGCTGCCGTCTTGCTTGTTCTCTTTGCCATTGCCGTAGGGTGTTAAAGGGTGAGTAACCAAAGGAGAAGCCCGAAGAAGGTGATGAGGGAGAGCATGAGCACTATCACGCTTACCACTACTCGGAACACTCCGTTCACAATCTCTCTGATGACGCTCCAAAGGATGCCTATGAGCCATAGGAACGCCTGTACGATGAGGGTGCATATTGCTACCGCCATGTAGTGTGCCGTCTGTCTGATGTCCATTGCTGCTGTCATTGTCTGTTGCCGTTTTGAAGTTCCACGATGTTGTCTATCCTGCCGTAAATCACGTTTCTCAGTGCCGTCTTGTCCGCAGCCTGATACTCGCTCCACCTTCCGTATTGGCACACAAGGTAGGGGCGGAGCACATCGGAGAAGTCGAAATTCCACCCCATGAGGGGGACTGCGGTCGTGAAGTAGGTGTTGAAGTTCACATTGTGCGTGAGCCAATCCTTCTCCTCTCGGTTCATCTTTCCTCCGTTGTTGAGTTTGTTGCGGAGTCTGTAAACCTTGCTGTCTTGCAGGGTGTCCAGTTCTGGAACTTCCCATTCGACGAATTTGGTTGCCATTGTTGTTGTCATATCCGTTCTGTTTTTAATTTTTATATGCGGATCCAAGAGCTGAGGGAGTTGAGTTTCAAAACTTCTTATCTGCCTCTCGGTTATCCGACATTTTTTTTATGCGTCTTCCTGTCGCATCGGTCGTTTTCGTTTCGGTTGCCCCATCAAGGTAGGGATTCGGAAATGCAAGGTTTTTCGGGAAAAATACTACCCGTAGGGCTGGAGATTTTTCTCGCAAAACAGGAGGCTTGACCTTGCTTTTCCGGCAAATCCCGGAGTTACCTTTGCAGCCGAACGAGAATGACCACCTGATGCGTCGTCTGGAAGTCGCAAAATGGAGGTAAGCGTAACAAGAGGCAGATTGAATGGAACATCTTCAAAATGCGGAACTGCATGAGAAAAGAAAACGTACTCTAACTTGGAGAATTGCTTGAAAGCGTGAACAAGCCGAAGCCCCACAAAGAAGTATGCCCGTATATGCCTATCCGACTTGTTCGGACAGACACATACGGACATTCTTCTCCGGCTTCGGCGGTGTAGACAACCTTTTGTGGCTCACCCGTGAGCGGCAAGTGGTTGGCTGTACCTATCCCTGTTCCGCTTTCAACAAAAAGAAATATAGAGAGGATAGAGTATGAAAGCGTGAACAAACTGAAGCCCCACAAAAGAAGTGTGTCCGTATATGCCTATCCGACTTGCTCGGACAGACACATACGGACATTCTTCTCAGGCTTCGGCGGTACGGACAACCTTTTGTGGCTCACTCGTGAGTGGCAAGTGGTTGGCTGTACCTATCCCTGTTCCGCTTTCAACAAGAAACAAAAGGCGCAAGTGGTAAAGGCGGTTGTGCCGTAAGAAAGATAATCCGCACATCCATCGTCAAACCTTCGGTTTGATGCGGATATACGGACTTTCTTTCAGCCATGCCGCCAGTGCCGATGACCGACCCTTACCATGTAAGGGTGAATCATCAGCACGGTTTCATTTGCGACAAGAGGAACAACAAAAAAAGAAACGGCAAGCCCCCGTAAAAGTACCTCTCTCGCATAGCCATGAAAGGGTTGTCCGCTTGCCGATTGTCTAAACGAGAGTTTAGGCTTCAAAAGCGGACATTCCTTTCGGATATGCCATAGTAGGAAAGAGGTTGTCTGAACTCGTTTCAGCCAACGCCTTTCCTACAGGAAAATTCACTTTTACGGAAGAACAGTAACAAACAGGTCAAGAAATCACGCTCAAAACACAGAAAAATGAGCAATTCCTTGGGGTACCCGAATAAAAAGTGTACCTTTGCATACAGAGTTGTGAGGCGAAGTAAATCACAGAATATCAGTGCACTTGCACTTTCGCTAAATCGTTACCATAAATCCGTAACTCCTTCATTCCAATCTGATACTCAATCAGATATAAGTTTTTTGATTATCCAATGCAAGATACGAATAATGATCAAACTTTTTTTTGAAATCTTTTATCTGTTCAAAAAAGATATTAACTTTGTGGGCTGTAAAGAAAAAATATTTTAGTGAACAGATTATGATTAAAATTACATTTCCGGATAATTCCGTAAGAGAATATGCAGAAGGAACAACAGCCATGCAGATTGCTGAAAGCATCAGCTCTCGTTTGGCTCAGGAAGTATTGGCTGCAAGTGTAAACGGTGAAGTCTGGGACCTGACACGTCCTATTCATCAGGACGCAACTGTAAAACTGTTCAAGTGGGATGATGAAGAAGGTAAGCATGCTTTCTGGCATTCAAGTGCCCACCTGATGGCTGAAGCTTTGCAGGAGTTGTACCCTGGCATTAAATTCGGTATCGGTCCGGCCATTGAAAATGGATTCTACTATGACGTAGATCCGGGTGAAACTGTTATTAAAGACAGTGATTTTGCTACTATCGAAGCCAAGATGATGGAATTGGTAGCAAAGAAAGAAGCTATTGTTCGTGCAGATATTTCCAAGGCTGATGCTTTGAAGATGTTTGGCGACAGAGGCGAAGAGTATAAAGTTGAGTTGATCAATGAATTGGAAGACGGTAAGATTACAACTTATACACAAGGCGCATTTACCGATTTGTGTCGTGGTCCGCATCTTCCGAATACATCTTATATAAAAGCCGTTAAGGTTTTAAGTGCTGCAGGCGCTTATTGGCGTGGTGATGAAACACGCAAGCAATTGGTTCGTCTTTATGCCATTACTTTCCCGAAGAAGAAGCTTTTGGATGAGTATTTGACTTTATTAGAGGAAGCTAAGAAGCGTGACCATCGTAAGATTGGTAAAGAGCTGGATCTGTTTATGTTCTCGGATACAGTAGGTAAAGGATTGCCGATGTGGTTGCCGCGTGGTACTGCTTTGCGTTTGCGTTTGCAGGATTTCTTGCGCCGTATCCAGGCTCGTTATGATTATCAGGAAGTCATGTGTCCGCCTATTGGTAATAAATTATTGTATATTACTTCAGGACACTATGCGAAGTATGGAAAAGATTCTTTCCAGCCGATCCATACACCTGAAGAAGGTGAAGAATATTTCCTGAAACCGATGAACTGTCCTCATCACTGTATGATCTATAAAAATTCTCCGCGTTCTTATAAGGATCTGCCTTTGCGTTTGGCTGAATTTGGTACGGTATGTCGTTATGAACAAAGTGGTGAGTTGCATGGTTTGACTCGTGTACGTAGCTTTACGCAGGATGATGCTCATATCTTCTGTCGTCCGGATCAGGTGAAAGATGAATTTATCCGTGTAATGGATATCATTTCAATTGTTTTTAAATCGATGGACTTTAAGAACTTTGAAGCTCAGATTTCATTGCGGGATAAAGTGAACCGGGAAAAATATATCGGTAGCGAAGAAAACTGGGAAAAGGCAGAACGGGCTATTATCGAAGCTTGTGAAGAAAAAGGTTTGCCTGCTAAAATAGAATATGGTGAAGCAGCTTTCTATGGTCCGAAGTTGGACTTTATGGTGAAAGATGCCATTGGTCGTCGTTGGCAGTTGGGTACGATCCAGGTAGATTATAACTTGCCGGAACGTTTCGAACTGGAATATACGGGAGAAGATAATAAGAAACATCGCCCAGTTATGATTCACCGTGCACCATTTGGTTCAATGGAACGTTTTGTTGCCGTATTGATTGAACATACTGCCGGTAAATTCCCATTATGGCTGACTCCGGATCAGGTAGTTATTTTGCCGATCAGTGAGCGCTTTAATGAATACGCTTGGAATGTGGCTCGCGAACTGAAGCAAAAGAATATCCGTGTCTTGGTTGATGACCGAAATGAGAAAATCGGACGTAAAATTCGTGACAACGAGATGAAACGTATCCCTTATATGCTGATTGTTGGAGAAAAAGAAGCAGAAAATGCAGAAGTTTCTGTAAGAAAACAGGGCGAAGGTGATAAAGGTTCGATGAAAATTACTAACTTTGCAGCGCTTTTGAATAACGAGGTTGAGGAAATGATCAATCGTTGGTAAAAAGTGAAGATTTAATTAACAAAATAACGAGGAGAATAAAACATTTTTGAATGAAGATTGACAATTCAAAAGAGCAGTATAGAATTAATGAACGAATTCGTGTTCGTGAAGTTCGTTTAGTCGGTGATAATGTAGAGCAGGGAGTTTATCCCACATCACAGGCACTTAAAATCGCCGAAGATCAAGGGTTAGACCTGGTTGAAATTTCACCCAATGCTGCGCCCCCCGTTTGTAGAGTGATTGACTATCAGAAGTTCCTCTACCAACAAAAGAAACGTCAGAAAGAACAGAAGGCAAAATCTGTGAAGGTCGTTGTGAAAGAAATTCGTTTCGGACCTCAGACGGATGATCATGATTATGCCTTTAAGTTGAAACATGCCAAGGGCTTCTTGGAAGAAGGTGCTAAGGTTAAAGCTTATGTATTCTTTAAAGGACGTTCTATTTTGTTTAAGGAACAGGGTGAAGTTTTATTGCTCCGTTTTGCTAATGACTTGGAAGATTACGGTCGTGTAGAACAGATGCCTCTTTTGGAAGGTAAGCGAATGATTATCGTTTTAACTCCGAAAAAAGGCGCCGGTTCTTCGAAAGCTGCCAAGAAATCTGCTGCTCCTGCTGAAAATACAGCGAGTGATGCAAGTGATAGCGAAGAATAGTATAAATAATGAAATAGAATAAACATTTCCTTTTGGGAAATGATCGTTTAATTAATTAAAATAGATTGGAAAATGCCTAAGATGAAGACTAATTCCGGTGCCAAAAAGAGGTTTGCCCTTACCGGAACAGGAAAAATCAAGAGAAAACACGCTTTTAAAAGTCACATTCTGACAAAGAAGACTAAAAAGCAGAAGAGAAATCTTACTCATACTGGTATTGTTGCCGGTGTTGATGTAAACGGTGTAAAGAAATTGCTTTGCATGAAGTAATTATTAGAGCGAGTTTTTTTAGATTTTTATTAACCGAGTGTATTAGCTAAAAAGATCATCGTAAAAGATGACGCTAACATTCAAAACAGATTAGAATTATGCCTAGATCAGTAAATCATGTTGCTTCAAGAGCAAAAAGAAAACGGATTTTGAAACTTACCCGTGGTTATTACGGTGCTCGTAAAAATGTTTGGACCGTAGCAAAGAATACATGGGAAAAAGGTTTAACGTATGCATTCCGTGACCGTCGTAACAAGAAACGTAACTTCCGTGCTTTGTGGATTCAGCGTATTAATGCTGCTGCTCGTCTGGAAGGTATGTCTTACTCTCGTTTGATGGGTGCTTTGCACGCTGCAGGTATCGAAATCAACCGTAAGGTGTTGGCCGATTTGGCTGTTAATCATCCTGAAGCTTTCAAGGCTATCGTTGCTAAAGTAAAGTAAGAATTGAATTTCTTAGGATAAGAAAAGGATCTGTCTGTAAAAGGTAGATCCTTTTTGTTTTTATATTCGGTGCCTATTGCTAAATATTGCTTCCTTGTTATTCTGAATTTGTCGGATAATGTTTTAGAGAAACTTAAACTGTTGATTTATAAATAGGAAAAAGGCAGAAGAGAAATCAGTGAGAATTAAAAACAAAACTCTTGAAAATCGTTTTCGTTTTTCGTTTATTTTGTTGCTAGTTCTTGTGTATTTTTTTCTATATAATATTTGGTTTAATCAAAATAAAAGTATATATTTGCAATACAATCAAACGAGCTTAAAGAGTTAAGCCGCACTTGTTCGATTGGGAAACTCATCAAATTATAATAATTCCGAGACATAGCTTTTGTCACTAATGGCGGGCCGCGCCCTTCGGGGTATGCTTAGCACGGCGGATTACAAAGGTGGCATGGCACTCAAATCCTGTCATACGGAGTTTATTCATATCTACGGTGCGGCTTTCATTCATATAGGGATTACCTCAAAAGGTAATCCCTTTTTTTATGCGTATCTTCATTTCTTTTTGATATGACTGTATGTACTTTTCAGGTAATGATTCGCTATTAAAAATGACTTTTTGTTGTTATGCGTTAAAAAAGTAGTGATATTCGAGTCATAACGTATTTTTTTAGTATATTTGTTTTATACATTAATTTTATCGCACTATGGACTTCGTTAAGTATTTATATATAGCTATTCGGGCAGCTTTGGATGCCGGCAAATCAATCATGGATATTTATACTGATCCTAATTCTGATTTTGGAATTGAACGTAAAGAGGATAATTCTCCATTGACTTTAGCCGACAAGGCTTCTAACCGGATTATTGTTTCTGCTCTTTCTGTTACTCCATTTCCGATTTTAAGTGAAGAAGAAAAGCAATGTCCTTATGAAGAGCGGAAGACGTGGGAGACTTTATGGGTCGTTGATCCGCTGGATGGAACCAAAGAGTTTATCAAACGTAATGGAGAGTTTACGGTCAATATAGCTCTTGTACATAAAAATGTGCCGGTGCTGGGAGTAATTTATGTGCCGGTTCGCAAAAAATTATATTTTGCTTGTGAATCTATTGGAGCTTATAAACTGATGGATATTGACAGTGCTAACCAGCCTTCTATGGATGTACTGAAGAAGAATGCTTCTCGTCTGCCGTCGGCTATGTTCCATCAAGGTATAGTTGTGGTGGCTTCACGTTCACATCAGACGGAAGATACGACACGGTATATTGATAATTTACGGAAGAAAGGTCAGCCGGTGACTTTGATTAGCAGTGGCAGTAGTTTGAAGATTTGTCTGGTTGCAGAAGGTTCGGCTGATGTTTATCCTCGTTTTGCTCCGACAATGGAATGGGATACGGCTGCCGGTCATGCAATAGCTAAAGCTGCCGGTTGTGAGGTTTATCACATTGACGAAAAGACACCATTGTCATATAATAAAGAGAATTTGTTGAATCCTTGGTTTGTAGTGAAGCCGGTGAATAAGTAATTTTGTCTGTGTCATTTTCTGAAAAATAGAGGTGTATTTGAAACTCATCCGTTTAATTCCAAATTTTTTATGTAAGTTTGCACTTCGTCTGAATAGAAGTAAGGAAAAACAATGAGTTTTGAAGTAGTATTTGTATTCTTAGCTTTAATCGGAATGATTACAGCTCTTGTCATGGACAAAATGCGTCCGGGCATGATCTTGTTGACTGTCGTCGTTTTATTTCTGTGCGCGGGTATTCTTACCCCGAAGGAAATGTTGGAAGGCTTCAGCAACAAAGGGATGATTACAGTCGGGATGCTTTTCCTGGTGAGTGAAGGAATAAGACAGAGTGGAGCGTTAGGGCAATTGATCAAGAAATTGCTTCCGCAGCATCATACAACAGTCTTTAAAGCTCAGCTGCGTATGTTGCCGCCGATTGCTTTTATTTCTGCTTTCCTGAATAATACTCCCGTAGTTGTTATCTTTGCTCCGATAATAAAGCGATGGGCCGAGTATGTCAAACTGCCGGCTACAAAGTTTCTGATACCTCTTTCTTTTGTCACGATATTAGGTGGAATTTGTACGCTGATTGGTACATCAACCAACTTGGTTGTGCATGGGATGATCTTGGAAGCCGGTTTTGAAGGCTTTACCATGTTTGAACTGGGTAAGGTTGGTGTGTTTGTGGCAATAGCCGGTATTCTTTATCTTTTTGCATTCTCTAAATTCTTATTGCCGGAAGACCGGTCTGATTCTGTTTTGGATGATGATGAAGAACAACATACCGGTCTGCATCGGGTAGAAGCCGTTTTGGGAGCCCGTTTCCCTGGTATTAACAAGACATTGGGCGCATTTAATTTTACCCGCCATTACGGAGCGATTGTCAAAGAAGTCATCAGCGGCGGTCGTCGTTATACCCATAATTTGGATAAGGTTCGACTGAATGAAGGTGATACCTTGATTCTTTGGGCTGATGATTCTTTCATTCCGACTTGGGGTGAATCAAGTGTGTTCTTGATGTTGGCGAATGGGAAAGATAGTCAGGAACCTGTTTCTGCCAAGAAACGATGGCTGGCATTGGGATTACTTATATTTATGATTGTAGGTGCAACGGTGGGTGAATTACCGGTTGTAAAGGAAATGATTCCGAATATGAAACTGGATATGTTCTTCTTCGTTTGTATAACCACGATTATTATGGCGTGGACGAAAATATTCCCTCCTAAAAAATATACCAAATACATATCTTGGGATATCCTGATAACCATTGCCTGTGCTTTCGGTATTAGTAAAGCCATGGAAAATTCAGGTTTTGCCTCTTTGATTGCCCAGCATATTATCAGTATGGCTGATGATTTGGGACCTTATGCTTTGCTGGCTATTATATTTATCATTACAAATATCTTTACGGAATTAATTACAAACAATGCTGCGGCAGCATTGAGTTTTCCGATTGCGCTGTCGGTTGCTTCCCAGTTGGGTGTTGATCCGAAACCGTTTTTTGTCGTGATATGTATGGCAGCTTCGGCCAGTTTCAGTACGCCGATCGGTTATCAGACGAACTTAATCGTGCAAGGTGTAGGTGGATATAAGTTTATGGACTTTGTAAAAGTTGGTCTGCCTTTGAATATAATAACCTTCCTGATCTCGGTTTTTCTGATCCCTCAGATCTGGAAGTTTTAACTAGAAGATAATAGGAAAAGTGAATATGGATATAAAAGAAAAAGGATATACGGGAACCGATAATCCGAATCATGTATATCCTATTTTTGATAGGATGATGAGTCGTGCCGACAAAGAAGAGCTTCTGCATCAGAAAGGTCTGATGGTCTGGTTTACCGGACTGAGCGGCTCAGGTAAAAGCACGATTGCCATTGCGTTGGAACGCGAATTACATAAACGAGGTTTGCTATGCCGGATTTTGGATGGAGATAACATTCGTAGTGGAATCAATAATAATTTAGGTTTCTCTGCCGCTGATCGGGTAGAGAATATCCGACGGATAGCCGAAGTAGGTAAACTTTTTGTTGATACAGGTGTTATCACATTGGCCGCATTTATCAGTCCGAATAATGATATTCGGAAAATGGCTGCTTCAATTATTGGGGAAGACGATTTTATGGAAGTTTATGTAAGTACTCCGATTGAAGAATGTGAACGTCGTGATGTGAAGGGCTTGTATGCTAAAGCCCGGAAAGGCGAGATCGCTAACTTTACCGGTATTTCAGCTCCCTTTGAAGCTCCCGAGCATCCGGCTTTATCATTGGATACTTCCGTCCTGACGCTGGAAGAATCTGTGAATCAGTTATTGGAAATAATATTACCGAAAATAAGAAAATAAAGATATTGGTTATGTCTGATTATAAATTAAGTCATTTGCAGGAACTGGAAGCCGAGGCGATTTATATCATTCGTGAGGTGGCTGCCGAATTTGAAAATCCTGTTATGCTTTATTCTATTGGTAAAGACTCATCGGTTATGGTTCGTCTGGCAGAAAAGGCTTTTGCTCCAGGTAAGGTTCCGTTCCCGTTGATGCACATTGACTCAAAGTGGAAGTTTAAGGAGATGATCGAATTTCGTGACAATTATGCCAAGAAGTACGGTTGGAATCTGATTGTTGAGTCGAATATGGAAGCGTTTAAGGCTGGTGTTGGTCCGTTTACGCACGGAAGTAAAGTCCATACCGATTTGATGAAGACGCAGGCCTTATTGCATGCGTTGGATAAATATAAGTTTGATGCCGCCTTTGGTGGTGCCCGTCGGGATGAAGAGAAGAGTCGTGCGAAAGAACGTATTTTCTCTTTCCGTGATAAGTTCCACCAGTGGGATCCGAAGAATCAGCGTCCGGAATTGTGGGATATTTACAATACTCGCGTTCATAAAGGAGAAAGTATCCGTGTGTTCCCATTGTCTAACTGGACAGAACTGGATATCTGGCAGTATATCCGATTGGAGAATATTCCTATTGTTCCGTTATACTTCGCCAAGGAGCGTCCGATTGTAGAGATCGACGGCAATCTGATTATGGCTGATGATGATCGTCTGCCGGAACAATATCGTGACAAGATCCAAATGCGTAAAGTGCGTTTCCGTACCTTGGGTTGCTGGCCTTTGACCGGAGCTGTCGAGAGTGAGGCCGATACGATCGAAAAGATTGTGGAAGAAATGATGACGACAACGAAGAGTGAACGTACAACGCGTGTCATCGATTTCGACCAGGATGCCAGCATGGAGCAAAAGAAACGCGAAGGCTATTTTTAAATAAGAGGAGTTTGTTATGGCTATATTAAATATAAAGGACTATTTGGATAAAGATGAGCAGAAAGACTTATTGCGCTTTCTGACTGCCGGATCGGTGGATGATGGTAAATCTACGTTGATTGGTCGTCTGTTGTTTGACAGTAAAAAGCTGTATGAAGACCAGCTGGATGCGTTGGAACGCGACAGCAAACGTATGGGAAATGCCGGAGAACATATTGATTATGCCTTGTTGCTCGACGGTTTGAAGGCCGAACGCGAACAGGGTATTACAATCGATGTCGCTTATCGTTATTTCAGTACCAATAACCGTAAGTTCATTATTGCCGACACTCCGGGGCATGAACAATATACGCGGAATATGATTACCGGAGGTTCGACAGCTAACTTGGCGATCATTCTGGTGGATGCCCGTACGGGTGTGATCACACAAACCCGTCGACATACTTATCTGGTTTCTTTGTTGGGAATCCGTCACGTGGTTTTGGCAGTCAATAAGATGGACTTGGTTGATTTCGACAAGCAGGTGTTCGATAAGATTGTTTCCGATTATCAGGCTTTTGTCCAGCCTTTAGGTATCGAAGATGTAACCTGTATCCCTCTTTCTGCTTTGGATGGCGATAATGTGGTGGATAAAAGTGACCGCACTCCTTGGTACGAAGGTCCGTCATTGTTGGATTTTCTGGAAACAGTGCCCATTGATAAAGATAGGAATTACGAGAATTTCCGTTTCCCCGTGCAGTATGTCTTGCGTCCGAATCTGGACTTCCGCGGGTTTAGCGGAAAAGTGGCAAGCGGTGTAATCCGTAAAGGGGATGAAGTAATGGCTTTGCCTTCCAGAAAGAAATCTCGGGTGAAGAGCATCGTTACTTACGAAGGCGAAATCGAAGAGGCTTTTCCTCCTATGTGCGTTACTTTGACCTTGGAAGACGAAATTGATGTATCTCGCGGTGAGATGCTGGTACATCCGAATGATCTTCCGGTAGAAAAACGAGGCTTCGAAGCGATGTTAGTCTGGATGGATGAAGAAGCGATGGATACAAACAAGCAGTTCTATCTGAAACAGACCACCAATACTACGCGAGCACGGATCGATACAATCCGGTATAAAGTCAACGTCAATACGATGGAACAGTCGGCTGTTGATCATCTCGAACTGAATGAAATCGGGAAAGTAGTCATTTCAACGAATAAAGAATTGTTCTTTGACTCTTATGCAGCTAACAAGCAGACCGGTTCTTTTATCTTGATTGATCCGATTACCAACAACACGTCGGCGGTTGGTATGATCTTGAATCCGGTGGACGATAACCAGCTGGTTCTTGAAAATGAAAGCAATGTCATTACGCTGAATTTACCGGAAATGGGAATCAATCCGGAGCATTACGAGGCTGTCGAGAAAGTATGCAAGGAGATCGAAAGCCGGGGTATTGAGTTGCGGATTATTAAGTGAATGGATATAAATAATACGACCTTTTAATTTTTTGACAGATGTCGAAAAGCTTTAGCACATCTGTCGAAAAGCTTTATCACAGTTGTCAAAAAGCTTTTCGACAATTGTGCTAAAGCTAGAAGGTCACTAGTTTGAGGATAAAACATGGGATTACTTCAGTTTGATAAGCTACCGATTAATACATTGGTAGGTGCCGATTGGGATACCTTTAAGAAGATAACCGACGGGCAAGTCATAGGCGATGAGTACAAAGCCAAGTTTAGGTTAACGAAAGCCGTTTGCAGGCTGTTGAGTTTATTGAAACCTTTTGAAGACGGTCGTTACGCAAAATTAGAAAACCAGCCGTTGGAAATGGATCCGTTGTTCATCTTAGGCCATTGGCGGAGTGGTACAACTTTCGTGCATAATGTTTTTGCTTGTGATAAGCATTTCGGTTATACAACGACTTATCAGACTGTATTTCCGAACCTGATGTTGTGGGGACAGCCTTTCTTCAAGAAGAATATGTCTTTCCTGATGCCCGATCATCGTCCGACCGACAATATGGAATTGAAGGTGGATCTTCCGCAGGAAGAAGAGTTTGCCCTTTCCAATATGATGCCTTATACGTATTATAACTTCTGGTTCTTCCCGCAAAAGATGTTGGAATATTGCGATAAATATCTTTTGTTTGATACAATCACGGAAGAAGAACGCCAGATCTTTATGAAGGCTTTTCTGAAGCTTGTCAAGATATCTTTGCATAATACAGGCGGAACCCAGTATTTAAGCAAGAATCCTCCACATACCGGACGAGTAAAGACCTTGTTGGAAATGTTTCCGAACGCCAAGTTTATTTACTTGAAACGTAATCCTTATACAGTCTTTGAAAGTACACGCAGTTTTTTCATCAATACGATCAAGCCGCTTAAACTGCAACCTATTTCGGATGAAGAGCTGATACATAGTTTTGTGGAAGTCTATAAGCGTCTGTTCTATAAATTCGAGGAAGAGAAATCGCTGATTCCGGAAGGAAATCTGGTTGAGCTGAAATTCGAGGACTTCGAACAGGATGCATACGGTATAACTGAAGATATTTACAAGCGGTTAAACCTGCCCGGTTTTGAAGAGTCAAAAGACCAGATTGCCCAATATCTGGGGAAAAAGAAAGGATACAAGAAGAATAAATATAAGTATGAAGAAGCAACTGTGCATACTGTTGAGGAAAACTGGGGCATGGCTTTGGAGAAATGGAATTATTCTTTGTAATAAATAGGCTGAATGCAATGAAAAAGTATGTATATGTTTGCTGGATAATGTTGGGCTTGTTCCTTTGTCAGGGAAGCTGGGCTGCCGGTGAGAGAGAACAAACCTCGGATGAAAAGGTTGTACCTTTCTTATATGGTGATATGGATCAATGGGTGGTTCGCGAGATTTCTGAGTCGGCAATTATCGGAGGTGAAACGAAGTTGCTTTATGAAATTGCACCGCATGATACCATAAAAGGAAATATTCCGTATGCGAATAAAGGCGGTTCTCCTTGGGCTAACTCGAATGTGATGGCGAAAGTAGCCGGTATTGTCAAGACGAATGTATCGGTATTTCCGGAACGTCGTGGAACTGGCTGGTGTGCCCGCATGGAGACTCGTATGGAAAAGGTGAAGGTTTTCGGTATAGTAGATATTGAAGTGGTAGCTGCCGGTTCTGTATTCCTGGGCTGTATTCACGAACCGATAAAGGGAACGAAGAATCCGCAAAGCATGTTGTTGAGCGGTATTCCTTTTACGAAACGTCCGAAAGCCTTACAATTCGACTATAAGGTGAAAGTGATGCCGGAACACAAGCGGGTGCGTAGTACGGGATTCAGCCGGAAGACAACCGTGCCGGGCCAGGATTCGGTTGCAGTAGTCTTGTTCTTGCAGAAGCGTTGGGAAGACAAAGACGGGAATGTATTCTGCAAACGAGTTGGGACGATGGTTCAGCGATATGCTCAATCAAGCAACGGATGGGTAAATAATGTAACTTATCCGATATTATATGGAGATATAACGAAAGATTCGGCCTATAAAGATTATATGCGTATTCAAGTGGAAGAACGCTATACAACCAACAGCAAAGGTGAAAGTGTTCCTATTCACGAAGTAGGTTGGGCTGACAAGAATGAGACACCGACGCACATGATCCTTCAGTTTGTGTCCAGCCATGGCGGGGCTTATATTGGTTCGCCGGGAAATACATTCTGGATTGATAATGTGAAATTGGTTTATTGATTAGAACTGAAAGTAAAATAATAAAATATATCTGTTGGCAGAATTGAATTAGTGTAACTTGGTTCTACAATCTATGTAGAGTGTTTAAAAATTACGTATGAAAAAAGTATTAGGACTATTTTTGATGTTGTTGTTTGCATGTACGTCTAGACATGAAAATGAAATACAGACACTCTCTGTAGATTTACATTCTTCTGCAGTCTCTTTCGAAGACTTGTTCTCGAAAATAGAGATAATACCTCTGGAGACGTCTGACAGTTGTTTGTTGGTGGATGTAGAGAAAATCGTACAAGTTGATAGTTTGTTGTATATTTTCGATAGTAGGCGTCCTGCGTTATATGTGTTTGATGAGAAAGGGGCGTTTGTTAAACAAATATCCCAATGGGGTAGTGGTCCAGGAGATCATTTGTTGATAAGTGATTTTATGGTTGATAAAAAACAACAGACTATAGGCTTGTTGAGTCCCAACGGGCATCTGGGAATGTATGATTTAGGTGGAAAATTTATCAAGCAAGATGTGTTACCTGCCAAGCCTAATTATTTTGCCGTTGCTTCTCTTGGCTCGGACAAGTGGGCTTTCTGGTCGTGTGTGAGAGAAGATGAGGATGGAATTACAGTTGTTGGAAAAGACTCTTTAAATACCGTCAGTGGTTTTTGGAGGAACGATCGTATTTTGGATATGGGTAATTTGAATCCTTTTTATGAATACAATGAGAATGTGTATTTTGCTACGGCATACCAAAATATAGTCTATAGGTTGACAGAAAAAGGAGTACATCCTGTTTATTGTTGGGATTTTGGTAAAGAAGGCATTGATGATGAAATGTTGCAAAAATATCGTTTGATTGAAAATGAGGGAAAACGAAATGATGAGCTGATTAAAGATTTGTCTGATGGAACACTCCCTTTTTGCATGAAATTTCATCGGGAAAATGATATATATTATTATGTATCTCTGCAAAAAGGTTTAGGTACAGCGAACAAGAATATTAATGTGTTTTATAGAAAACAAGACGGTAGTACGTTTGTCTTTGAAAAGTTGGCTGAAAAATTAAGTATAAATCCTCTTCTATTTACAGAAGATTACATTGTTTCAAAATTAAATTTTGATGATTATACTTATTTGTGTCCTTTTTTGTCAGAACAAGACTACTCAAAACTTTTGTCGCGTAGGGAAGATGATAATCCGTGCTTGATAAAGTATTATTTTAGAAAAGATGGGGAATGAGAAGGCTCGGTGACTTTTGATTTAATGCTTGAGTTATCTATGTAGGTACTTCTTGATTCAGTAAAGTAACTTATAGTCGGATTATAATTTTGGCTTTGTCGGCCGTTTCTTGGTACATTTCCTGATTCATAGCCTAAATTGCCGGCTACCAACTTGCATATGTTCAGAAATTTTGCGAATATTGCATATATGTTGTGCATACGATATTTGTCTATTAAAAGCTTTTATTGCCTTTAATTCGCTAAATATCAACAGTGAATACAACTTTTTATACATAAATCTTTTATCAATTTAATTTCGCCAACGAGTAACATATATTTCAAGATGTCAGTGAAAGAACAAATAGAAGCTTTGCGGAGTGAGCTGGAGCAACATAATTATAATTATTATGTCTTGTCGGCACCGACTATTTCCGACAAGGAGTTTGATGAGAAAATGAAAGAGCTTCAGGATCTGGAAGCTGCTCATCCTGAGTATTATGATCCGAATTCTCCGACACAACGCGTCGGAAGTGATTTGTCAAAAGAGTTCGAACAGGTACAACATCGGTATCCGATGCTTTCGTTGGGTAATACCTATTCGGAAGAAGAAGTACGTGATTTCTATGAACGCACAGAGCGTTCGTTGAATGAACCGTTTGAGATTGTGGCTGAACTGAAGTATGATGGGACGTCTATCTCGTTATGGTATGAAAAAGGTCGTTTGGTGCGGGCGGTGACACGTGGTGATGGCAGTAAAGGAGATGATGTAACGGCGAATGTGAAAACGATACGTTCCGTTCCTTTGCGTCTGAGGGGAAATGATTATCCGGAAGAGGTTGAGATCCGAGGTGAGATATTATTACCTTGGGCTGAATTTGACCGCTTGAACAAAGAACGTGAAGAACAGGAAGAACCTTTGTTTGCCAATCCTCGTAATGCAGCGTCTGGAACTTTGAAACAACAGAATCCGGCTATTGTGGCTGCCCGTAAGCTGGATGCCTATTTATATTATGTATTGGGCGAACATTTACCGGCCGATACGCATTATGGTAATTTGGAGGCTGCCCGTCGCTGGGGGTTGAAAATACCGGATGTGATCAAAGTATGCCATAATTTGCAGGATATATTTGATTACATCCATTACTGGGATACAGAGCGGAAGAACTTGCCGGTTGCCACCGACGGAATTGTCTTGAAAGTTAATTCGCTCCGTCAGCAGAAAAACTTGGGATTTACAGCCAAGAGTCCGCGTTGGGCGATTGCATATAAGTTCCAAGCCGAACGGGCGGAAACGCGTTTGAATTCAGTTTCCTTTCAAGTCGGACGGACGGGCGCGGTTACTCCGGTAGCCAATCTGGAACCGGTCTTATTGGCCGGAACTGTGGTAAAGCGTGCTTCTTTGCATAATGCGGATATCATTGAAGGCTTGGATCTTCATATTGGCGATCAGGTTTATGTGGAAAAAGGCGGAGAGATTATTCCGAAGATCGTAGGCGTAAATACCGAAGCCCGGACGATGATGATAGGAGAGAAGGTCCGTTTCATTACCCGTTGCCCGGAATGTAAAACTCCTTTGGTACGTCCGGAAGGCGAAGCGGCCCATTATTGTCCGAACGATAGTGGTTGTCCTCCTCAGATCAAGGGGCGAATTGAACATTTCGTCACCCGCAAGGCGATGAACATCAATATCGGTCCAGAGACAGTCGAAGATTTATTCAATGTCGGGCTGGTAAAGAATATTGCTGATTTGTACGATTTGCGGATAACAGATTTGTTGACTCTTGAGCGTTGGGCTGAGAAGAGTGCCCGTAATCTGATGAACAGTCTGCGGGAATCGAAGGCAGTACCTTTCGAGCGAGTCCTTTATGCGTTGGGAATCCGTTATGTAGGCGAGACTGTGGCTAAACGTCTGGCTTCGTCGTTTCATTCGATAGATCGTTTGATGGAAGCTTCTTTTGAACAATTAGTCGATGTGGATGAGATTGGTGATAGGATAGCGCAGAGTGTAGTTGCTTATTTCTCGGATGCAGAAAACCGGCAGATTGTGGAGCGTTTGCGAGCACATGGTTTGCAGATGGAAGTGTCAGAGGAAGTCTTGGCTAACCGTTCGGAACGTCTGAAGGGCCTGACCTTTGTAATCAGTGGTACTTTTACGCAACATTCGCGTGACGAGTATAAAGCCATGATCGAACAGCATGGAGGAAAGAATACGGGATCTGTTTCGGGCAAGACCAGTTATATTCTGGCAGGCGAGAATATGGGACCGGCCAAACTGGAGAAAGCAGCCAAACTGGGTGTTCGTATTATTCGTGAAGATGAATTCCTGAAAATGATTGAAGAATGATATTATCACATTACTTTATACGGAAGAAAATCTTGTCAATGCAGGTACAGCCGGCAGTACGCCAGCCGAAAGCTCTTTCTCTGGAAGAAGCAGAACGGATTCTTCTAGTGTATGACTATGCAGACAAAGAGGAAGTGGAAGCTTGCCTGGCAGGAATAAAAGGAAAGCAAAAATGGTTGCATTTGATTTTTTCCGAAACGCCTATACCGGAAGCTGATATGACTCCGGAAAAGTTGGTCTGTACCCGGAAAGAGTTAAATACAAGAGGCTTCCCTCCGGAAGCGTTGGTTGGAAAAGTAAAATCCCTCAAGGCAGATTTGCTGATTGATTTGACAACCGACGTTTGTTATCCTCTATTATATATGGTTGTACAACATCCGGCCGGCATGAAAGTTGGCGTCAAGAAACCCTTGGGTGAGTTCTATGATTTTTCTTTGGCATTGAACTCGCGCGAAAAGATTTCGTATATATGGCAACAAATCGTATTTTATTTGCAGTCATTTCGTACGAAATAATAGAATTTTCTTATTTTTGCAAGAAATAAAGAGATTTGTCAATTAAAACTTATGGCGGATATAAATTTAAAAGGGATGGGTGTTGCTTTGATAACCCCATTCAAGGAAGACGAGAGCGTTGACTATGAGGCTTTAGGTCGGTTAGTCGATTATTTATTGCAAAATGGAGCGGACTATTTAGTCGTTCTGGGAACAACTGCGGAAACTCCAACTTTGACTGAAGAAGAAAAGAAAAAGATTATAGAACTGGTTGTTACGAAGGTTCGCCATCGTATTCCTATTGTCTTAGGTGTAGGTGGTAACTGTACAAAATCAGTCGTTGATAAATTGAAGAACGACAACTTTGAGGGAATTGATGCAATTCTTTCGGTTGTACCTTATTATAATAAACCTTCGCAGGAAGGAATCTATCAGCATTACAAAGCAATAGCCCAAGCTACCGAATTGCCAGTTATATTATATAATGTACCGGGAAGAACGGGTGTGAATATGACGGCTGAGACAACATTGCGCCTGGCTCGTGAGTTTAAGAATATCATTGCCGTAAAGGAAGCTTCCGGAAATATCACGCAGATGGATGATATTATCAAGAATAAACCAAAAGACTTCAATGTAATTTCAGGTGATGATGGTATTACTTTCCCGTTGATTACATTGGGTGCTATCGGTGTTATTTCTGTGATCGGTAATGCTTTCCCGCGTGAATTCAGTCGGATGGTTCGTCTGGCTCTGGCTGGCGATTACGACAGTGCCCGTACAATTCATCACCGGTTTACAGAATTATTCAGTCTGCTTTTCGTAGATGGTAATCCGGCAGGAGTAAAGAGTATGTTAAGTATGATGGGATTTGTAGAAAACCGTCTTCGTTTACCTTTGGTTCCGACTCGTATTGTTACGTACGAAAAGATACGCAATGTGTTGCATGAATTAAGCATCAAATGCTAAGATACAGCATAAGCCGGAAGTGATTCCAACGAGAATCATTTTCAAAACACCCGAGAATCAATTTCAATTCCTTTGAGTTTTGATGTTGGTTCTCGGGTGTTTTTATTGAATGCTGGATAACACTAGATAACCAGGAATTCATGTTCTTTGGTTTATTTTTGCCGCATGCACTACGCTGTGGTTAATCTGAAAGATATGTTTTTGGAATTAAAGAGAAAATGAGGTCTTGAAGATAAATGTTTATAGTACATGAATTTGCCTATATTTAAGCAGTAGCTTATCACGTATCTCAAAAAATAATACGTAAAATCTTCTTTGAAAAACTTGTTTATTCAGAAATAATGTCTAACTTTGCACTCGCAATCGAGAAAATTGGCTCGCTAGCTCAACTGAATAGAGCATCTGACTACGGATCAGAAGGTTATAGGTTTGAATCCTATGCGAGTCACTTCTTGAATAGAAAGAGTTCTAACATTGTAAATTGGCTCGCTAGCTCAACTGAATAGAGCATCTGACTACGGATCAAAAGGTTATAGGTTTGAATCCTATGCGAGTCACTTCTTGGATAGAAGAGTTCTAACATTGTAAATTGGCTCGCTAGCTCAACTGAATAGAGCATCTGACTACGGATCAGAAGGTTATAGGTTTGAATCCTATGCGAGTCACTTCTTGAATAGAAGAGTCTAACATTGTAAATTGGCTCGCTAGCTCAACTGAATAGAGCATCTGACTACGGATCAGAAGGTTATAGGTTTGAATCCTATGCGAGTCACAAAAACGGAGATGGTTTGACTATCTCCGTTTTTTGTTTATATATACTACGCTGTTTATTATTCTGTTTCCTTCGCTTTTATGTTGTTTTGTCATCGAATATAGCCGATAAGGCAGTTCTTCTTTTCTTGTATAATATGTTTGTATGCCAAAATGTCATTATTTGGGTTTGGCATTTATTTTGTGATTTTATTAGCGAAATAAGTAATCAAAATAGATAAGAAAGGAGAATTAAATATATGAACTTTAACAACTTTACAATTAAATCGCAGGAGGCTGTCCAGCAAGCAGTGCAGTTGGTTACGCAGAATGGCCAACAGGCAATTGAGGCGGTTCATTTGTTGAAAGCTGTCATAATGACGGGCGAAAGCATTACGAACTTCCTCTTCCAGAAGCTGGGCGTAAATCAGCAGAATGTGATAAAGGTAGTAGATGCTCAGATTGCATCTTTGCCGAAGGTTTCGGGTGGAGAACCTTATTTATCGGGTGAGGCAAATGCCATATTGCAAAAAGCCATTGATTATTCATCGAAGATGGGCGACCAATATGTGTCGTTGGAACCGATTATCTTGGCTTTGTTTACAGAGAAAAGTACAGCTTCGCAGATATTAAAAGACGCAGGCGTTACGGAAAACGAATTACGTAAAGCAATAGAAGAGCTTCGTAAGGGGAATAAAGTAACAAGCCAGTCTGCCGAAGATACCTATGAAGCATTAAGTAAGTATGCCATCAATTTGAATGAGCGGGCTCGTAGCGGTAAACTGGATCCGGTCATTGGTCGGGATGAAGAAATCCGTCGGGTACTTCAGATATTAAGTCGTCGTACGAAGAATAACCCGATTCTGATTGGTGAACCGGGTGTTGGTAAGACGGCTATTGCAGAAGGTTTGGCGCATCGAATCATCCGTGGTGATGTTCCCGAGAATTTGAAGTCAAAGCAAATCTATTCGTTGGATATGGGTGCTTTGATTGCCGGTGCTAAATACAAAGGCGAGTTTGAGGAACGTCTGAAAGCTGTCGTAAACGAAGTGATGAAGTCGGAAGGAGAAATCATTCTGTTTATCGATGAGATTCATACGTTGGTCGGCGCAGGAAAGGGAGAAGGTGCCATGGATGCTGCCAATATCTTGAAACCTGCTTTGGCTCGTGGCGATTTGAGAGCGATTGGTGCTACAACGTTGGATGAATACCAGAAGTATTTCGAGAAAGATAAAGCCTTGGAACGTCGTTTCCAGATTGTCATGGTAGATGAACCGGATGAGTTGGATGCTATTTCTATCCTGCGTGGATTGAAGGAAAAGTATGAAAACCATCATAAGGTTCGTATCAAGGATGATGCTATCATTGCGGCTGTTCAGTTATCAACCCGATATATTTCGGATCGTTTCTTGCCGGATAAGGCAATCGACCTGATGGATGAAGCCGCAGCTCGTTTGCGTATGCAGATGAATTCGGTTCCGGAAGCGCTGGACGAAGTTTCCCGTCGTATTAAACAGTTGGAGATTGAACGGGAAGCTATCAAGCGGGAAGATGATAAACAGAAGTTGGAACAGTTGAATAAGGAGATCGCTGACCTGAAGGATGAAGAAACAAAGCAGAAGGCTCAGTGGGAAAGTGAGAAATCGCTGATCAACAAGATCCAACAAGATAAGATCGATATCGAGAACCTGAAGTTCGAAGCTGATAAGGCGGAACGTGAAGGCGATTACGGTAAAGTAGCAGAGATCCGTTACGGTAAGATCAAGGAAAAGGAAGCCGATATCAAAGACGTACAGGAAAAGTTGCATAATATGCAAGGTGGCGCTGCGATGATCAAGGAAGAGGTGGACAGCGATGATATCGCCGAAGTCGTTTCTCGTTGGACTGGTATTCCAATTACCAAGATGTTACAGAGCGAAAAGGATAAACTGTTGCACTTGGAAGAGGAATTACACAAGCGTGTCATTGGTCAGGACGAAGCTATTCACGCTATTGCTGATGCTGTTCGCCGGAGTCGTGCCGGATTACAAGATCCGAAGCGGCCGATTGGTTCGTTCATCTTCTTGGGAACAACCGGAGTTGGTAAGACGGAATTGGCAAAGGCCTTGGCGGATTATCTGTTCGACGATGAGAATATGATGACGCGTATTGATATGAGTGAATATCAAGAGAAATTCAGTGCCACTCGTTTGATCGGTGCGCCTCCGGGATACGTTGGATATGATGAAGGTGGTCAGCTGACGGAAGCTATCCGACGGAAACCGTATTCGGTAGTCTTGTTTGATGAAATCGAAAAGGCTCATCCGGATGTATTCAATATCTTGCTGCAAGTATTGGACGACGGTCGATTGACGGATAATAAGGGCCGTACGGTCAACTTCAAGAATACCATTATTATTATGACAAGTAATATGGGATCTTCTCTTATCCGTGAGAACTTCGAAAAGATTACGGATGCCAACCGGAATACGGTTGTCGATGAGACGAAGAAACAGGTTCTTGAGTTGCTGAAGAAGACAATCCGGCCGGAATTCTTGAATCGTATTGACGAAATCATCATGTTTACGCCGTTGAATGAAAAGGAAATTCGTGAGATCGTCGGCTTGCAGTTGAATACGGTTAAGAAGATGGTTGAGAAGAATGGTATCGACTTGCAGTTTACGGATGCTGCTCTCGACTTTATCAGTCACGAAGGATACGATCCGCAGTTTGGTGCTCGTCCGGTAAAACGAGTTATCCAGCGGTACGTTTTGAACGAGTTGTCAAAAGAAATCTTGAGTGGACACGTTGATCGTTCTCGTCCGATTGTTATCGATCGTGCGAACGACGGATTGATCTTTAAGAACTAAATTCTTAGAATCCAGATAAGAAAGCTTCGGTTGCTTGGGCAGCCGAGGCTTTTTTTATGCCTTTTTGTTACGGCTGTCATGAAGGAGGCAAGTCGCTCCATCGGGTATTCAATGTTTTTCCTGCCTGATAAACTTTCGGAAGTGCCTGTCTGAAGTTTCTCTTTGACGATGCTTTATTTTGTTCTTAGTCGGCGAATATATATTCATCGTCGGCGAATATATGTTTGCTGTGGGTGAATATATGTTCGCCCAGGGCGAATAAAGATTTACTGGTTGGGTTTACGGGTTTATTCCGTGAGGTGAGGATTTTTATATGCCTGGGAAATGATTTTTTCAGGCGGGAACGCAACGGAAATAGAATAAAATGCTATATTTGTCAATAGTTTAATCATAAAAGCTTTAGATTATGAGCGGAGACAAAGATTTTATTTACGATGAGGATGAGTCTGTAAAATTCATTCAGAACTATTTACCTCAGGAACTGAAAGGAAAATTCAGCAATGACGACATCAATTATATCGTTGATTTGATCTATGAATTTTACGAAAGCAAAGGATGCATGAGCGAAGACATTGACGATGATACGGAAATAGAAATTGATGAAGACGAATTGACCGCCTTTGTAGTCAAGAATGCAAAACGGGATGGAGTCGGGAAGTTTACTCCCGAAGAAATCACCTTTATTGTACAAGGCGAGATGGCATATTGCGAATCATTGGATATGTTTGAATAAATAACCGATAAAAAAGAAAAAGATGAAAAGTTTGAAAGTTTTGTCAGCATTGCTTCTTTCCTGCGCATTGGTCTTTTCAAGTTGTGGTACTTGGAATAACACCCAGAAAGGAGCAGCCATTGGTGTTGGTGGCGGAGCTGCTGTCGGAGCCGGTGTCGGTGCCTTGGCTGGTAATACAGCTTTGGGTACGGTGATTGGTGCCGCAGTTGGTGGAACTGCCGGAGCATTGATTGGCAAGAAGATGGATAAGCAGAAGAAAGAACTGGAAGCGACACTGCCGGAAGAAACGACCGTTGAAACAATCAACGACGGGGAAGCCTTGAAGGTTACATTTGATTCGGGTATCTTGTTTGCAACCAATTCAAGTACTTTGAGCGATGCTTCGAAGAGCGCTTTGCGTAATCTGGCTACTAGTTTGAATCAGAATCCGGGTACGGATATCAAGATTGTAGGACATACGGATAATACAGGTAATGTGGATTATAACCAGACATTATCAGAGAAAAGAGCCAAGAGTGTGTTCGACTATCTGATGGTTGATCAAGGTGTCAGCTGCAAGCGTATGACTTACGAAGGAAAAGGTATTCACGAACCGGTGGCTGATAACTCAACCGTTGAAGGTCGTGCTTTGAACCGTCGTGTTGAAATTCTGATTTTGCCTAGTCAGCAAATGATTCAGGAAGCACAAAATGGTACATTGAAATAAACCTGAAAGAATAGGAGATCTCCGATCCGCCTCTGTTTTATTCCCGGTTTTCATGAATCAGGAGAGGGGCAGATCGGAGGTTTTTGTATAAAAAGAAAAGAAATCTCTTCTAAGCAAAACATTTGGAATTATACACTGGTTACTTTTATAAAGTCGGGTGACTTCTGAAGCAGATGTATCAGAAGTGTTCCGGCAAGAAAAATGGATGCATGTACAGTAAAGACGAATTAAGAAAGTTAAAGACGGAATTTTGGGAAAGTTTCGCTGCCTATTGTGAGGTTCAACCTTATTTGCGCCGGCGTCGGAAGATGTGGGTTTTATATAATACCAAAGTAAAAGGAGTTGAACTGAAGTTTGATGCAACGCGCAACGGAGCTTTTGTAATTCTGGAAGTTAATCATAAGCAGGAAGACCAGCGGTTGGAAATGTATGAGAAACTGACCTGGTATAAAGAGTATTTGGAGAAAGATTTTCCGGAAGGTCTGATTTGGGATATGTGTTTCGTACGGGAGACTGGGCAACAAGTAGCACGGATCTATGTGGAGAAAGGAGGCATTGATTTCCATAGACGGGAAGATTGGGGCGAGTTTTTCTCATTCATGGCGAGACAAATGTATTTATTGGAACGTAATTTCATGAAGATCGCGGAATACCTGCGAGAATAGGAGATAGGTCATGAAGTGGATAAATTCTGTTGTTTTAGCATGTGCGCTGATGAGTTGTCAGGCAGGAGATGAACAAATACAGGTTCTGTCGGAACCGGGAGTAAGCAAGGAACTGGCAACATTCCGTTCGGAAAAGTATCTGAACGTATCATACAGTTTGTCGTTCAATATCCCGGAAGAAAAGAATGAGCCGGTCACCGGCGTTGCGAATATATTATGGGATCAGGGAGAAAAGCTTCCGCTGATCATTGATTTTCGTGGGGATTCTTCCCAGATTATCTCTGTCATGTTGAACCGGGAACCGGTAGAATATAAGGTGGAAAACGAACATATTATTCTGCCTTCGTCGGGAGCCTGGTCGGGAAAGAACATGGTTTCGATTGCTTTCCGTTCGTCAGACCAGTCGTTGAACCGGAGAGATGAGTTCTTATATACTTTATTGGTGCCGGATCGTGCCCGGACATTATTCCCTTGTTTCGACCAGCCGGATATCAAAGCCCGGTATTCGTTGGAACTGATTATCCCGGAAACCTGGAAAGCCGTTGCGAACGGGAAGATAGCCGGAGTAGATTCCTTGTCTCATCCCGGCAGACATGTCGTTACATTTCAGGAGACCGAACCTTTGCCTACCTATTTGTTCTCTTTTGTAGCCGGAAAGCTGCAGCAGGAGACTTATTCACGAGAGAATCGTTCAATTTCCATTTATCATCGGGAGACCGATCCTGCCCGCAAAGGCCAATGTCCGGAAATTGCCCGTCAGGTCTTGGATGCCTTGGACTGGATGGAAGCTTATACGGGAGTTCCTTATCCGTTTGCCAAGTATGATCTGGTAATTCTTCCGGGGTTCCAATACGGGGGCATGGAACATACGGGAGCTACTTTATATAATGACCAAAGTATGTTCCTGAATGAAGAACCGACGTTGGATGAACAGCTGAGGCGAAGTACTTTGATAGCCCACGAAACAGCCCACATGTGGTTTGGCGATTATGTGACGATGAAGTGGTTTAATGATGTATGGACGAAGGAAGTTTTTGCCAACTATTTCGCTATCCGGATTGTAGAACCGACTTACCCGACCATTAATCATCGCTTGAATTTTGTGCGTGGATACATTCCGGCCTCGTATGCAGAAGACCGGACTGATGGAGCTACACCGATTCAGCAAACTTTGGATAATCTGAGAAATGCCGGGTTGGTGTACAGTAATATCGTCTATGATAAGTCGCCTGTCGTTATGGAGATGTTGATTCAACGGATGGGTGCGGAAGCTTTCCAACGAGGATTGCATGATTATCTGACGACTTACGCATATTCCAATGCGACTTGGGATCAGCTAATTGCTTCCTTGAGTCAGTATACCGAAAGGGATTTGGACCAGTGGAGCCAGGTTTGGGTGAAAGAAGCAGGAATGCCTGTTCTAAAAGCTAGTGTCATCGGGAATCGTTTACGCGTGGAAGAGTCTGATCCTTGGGAACGCGGACTTGTATGGCCTCAGCAGTTGAAGTATCGGATCTGTGAAGGGAATAAAACAGAAGACGTCGTGTTGGAGATAGGAGATACATCTCGCGTCTTGACCGTCGAGCTGAATCAGAAGTATGATTCTCCTGCTATTTTGCCGAATATTGACGGTCGTGGTTATGGCTTTTTCGAGCTTAATCCGAAAGATGTACAAGGCGCTTTTGCCTGTCTGGATACAACAACTGATGACATGCTGAAAGGTTCGTTACTCATCACGTTGCACGAGAATTTACAGAATCGGACATTGAAGCCTGAGCCTTTTTTACAGGCATTGATTGCCTATGCGAAGCAGGAAAAGAATGACTTGTTGTATTCGATGGCACTGGGATATATCAGTCCGGCTGTCCGTTTTTTGCCGGCAAGACCTGATGGCTTGGAGCATGCATTATGGCAATTGGTAGCCGGTGGAATTACACCCGGACGCCGGTTGCAAGCCTTCCGCCAGTATGTTTCATTGGCAGAATCAGAACAAGCTGCCGCACAATTGTATCAGATCTGGGAGAAGCGGGAACTGGAAGGCAAACCTCTGAGCGAGCGGGATGAAATCAATCTGTCTTATCAGCTGGCAATCCGTTTACCGGAAAAGGCGGATGAAATCGTGAACGAACAGTTAAAACGTATTTCGAATCCGGATCGACAGGCTGAATATCGGTTTATCTCTCCATCGGTTTCACCCCGAAAGGAAGTTCGCGACAGTGTATTCGAAGCATTGCTTGTAGCCGATAACAGACGGATTGAACCATGGGCCTCAACGGCGTTGTCGTTACTGAATCACCGGTTGAGAGAAGCAGAGTCTGTAGAATACATCCGTCCGGCTTTGGAAATACTGGAAGAAGTACAACGGACCGGTGATATCTTTTTCCCGACAGCCTGGTTACGAGCCTTGTTGGGTGGACATTCGTCCGTTCAAGCCCGGGATGAAGTAGAAGCCTTTTATGCCGAATATCCGGATTTCCCGGAAATGTTATTGAATAAGATACGCCAGCAGGCAGACCATTTATATCGTTTGCATGCGGGTGAGTAAAAGAATTGTATATGTTGAATCAAGATAAAATCAATCAGGCTCTCCAGAAACTGGGTATTACGTCGCTGAATGATATGCAGCAAGCCGTGTTGGAAGCCGGCACAAAAAAGGATCTGGTTTTGCTCAGTCCGACCGGATCGGGTAAGACGCTGGCCTTTTTGCTGCCATTACTTCCGGTATTAGTGCCGGAAGAGAAAACGCAAGTGCTGGTAATTGCCCCTTCCCGAGAGCTGGCTTTACAGATAGAATCAGTCTTCCGTTCGTTGGGAACAGGATTTAAAGTAACTTGCTGTTATGGTGGACATCCATTCCAGGTAGAGAAACGGAGCTTGGAACATCCGCCCGTATTATTGGTAGGAACACCGGGACGTATTTTGGATCATATAGAGAAAGGCAATCTGTCTTTACAGTCGGTCCATACAGTCATTCTGGATGAGTTCGACAAATCGTTGGAGTTGAAGTTTGTTCCGGAGATGAAAAAGATCATGGCACGTCTGCCGCAAGTAAGACGTAAGGTATTGACTTCGGCAACCGAGGCGATTGAAATACCGGAGTTTATTCATTTGCATCAGCCGATACGGATTTCTTACCTGACTGCTACGAAGTCATTGAAAGGCCTGAAATTATATCAGGTACGATCTCCGCAGAAAGACAAGCTGATGAGTTTGTATGGTCTGTTGGGTGAATTGAATGGAGAATCGGCATTGGTATTCTGCAATCATCGGGAGTCTGTTGAGCGGGTAGGACAATTTCTGGCCCAAAAACAAGTTGATTGTGTATGCTTCCATGGAGGAATGGAACAGGCAGACCGCGAACAACGGTTAGCTCTTTTCCGCAATCGCACCGCCACCGTTTTGATATCAACGGATCTGGCGGCTCGAGGATTGGATATTCCGGAAGTGAAGCATGTGATCCATTATCATCTGCCACTGAACGAAGAAGCTTTTGTTCATCGGAACGGACGAACGGCGCGTATGCATGCCGAAGGAACGGCATATTTATTGTTGAACGAAGCCGAAGCTGTACCGGAATATGTCTCTCCGGAGCCGGATGAATTCTTCTTACCCGAAAAGACGCGTCGGCCAAAAGCTTCAGAATGGACTACACTGACCATTCATCGGGGAAAACGGGATAAGTTAAGCAAGAAAGACATTGCTGGTTTCTTGTACCAGAAAGGACAGATTACCCGAGAAGACTTGGGCGTGATCGAAGTCTTTGAATCGTGTGCCTTGGTGGCTGTCAAAAAGAACTGTAAAAAGGAATTACTTTCCCGGATTCGGGAAGAGAAAATAAAGAATATCAAAGCTAAATTTTCATAAGATGATTCATCGGATATTGATTAAACAGGTAGAATTGAACCAACAAAAGGTTGACATTCTGATAGAACGGAACTTGATCAGCCGGATCGGTAAAGACCTGGTTGCAGAAGATGCTGAAGTGATTGATGCGACGGGCATGGCCGTTATTCCCGGATTGGTGAACGGACATACACATGCTGCCATGACGCTGTTCAGAGGGTTGGCAGATGACATGAAGTTAATGCCCTGGCTGGAACAGAAAATATGGCCCAATGAGGCGAAGATGACACGCGAGGATGTATATTGGGGCGCCAAGTTGGCTTGTTTGGAAATGATCAAGTCCGGAACAACTACGTTTCTGGATATGTATCAGAAGTTCCGGGGAACAGCTGATGCTGTCGAAGAAATGGGAATCCGCGGATATTTGTCGGCCGTTTGTTTTGATCACTTTGATCCGAAGTTGGCTGAAAAGAGTAAGAAAGAATGCGAAAAGCTATATGATGTAGTGGATGAATATGGTCCGAGAGTCCAATATGCCGTCGGTCCTCATGCCATTTATACGGTTTCCGGAGAGTTATTGCAATGGATACATACGTTTGCCAATGAACATCAGGCTTTGATTCATTTACATTTGGCAGAGACGGAAGAAGAAGTAAACAATTCCATTCGGCAGTTTGGTTTTTCTCCGGTTCGTTACCTGTATAAGCTTGGAGTATTGTCACCGCGTCTGGTTATTGCACATGGTGTTTACGTTGATAAAGACGAAATCCGCATGCTGGCTGATTACGGAGTGAAGGTCATCCATAATCCGGCATCAAACATGAAACTGGCTTCGGGGATCAGCTTTAAGTTTGCCGAGATGAAACAGGCTGGTGTAAAAGTAGGAATCGGTACGGACGGTTGTTCATCCAGCAATAATCTGGATATGATCGAGGCCATGAAATTGGCTGCGTTGCTGGGAAAAGCCTGGCGGAAAGATCCGGAAGTATTGACTGCCCCGGAAATGCTGGAAGCCGCCACTTGTACGGGTGCGGATATTTTAGGCTTGAAAGCCGGACGGATAGAAGAGGGATATCTGGCTGATCTCTGTTTGATAGATTTGCAGAGTCCGGCATTTACCCCGAATTTCAACTTTGTTTCCAATTTGGTGTATGCAGCCAATGGAAGTTGTGTTGATACCGTTATCTGTAATGGTAAAGTAGTGATGCGTCATAAACAAGTACCGGGCGAAGCGGAAATATTGGAACAGGCCGCTCGGTGTGCCTATAATTTAGTTAAACGATAAGGAGATATAGATATGAAAGAGACAAAAGACTTATATGCCGAAACAGCGGCATTCTTAGCAGCTTGTATATCCGGCAAACCGGAAACAGCCGTTATTTTAGGAAGTGGATTAGGTTCGTTGGCTGATGCTATCGAAGATCCTACTATCATTCCCTACCAGCAGATCCCGCATTTTATGCGTTCAACGGCTTCGGGACATAAAGGGAATTTTATCTGTGGTAAGTTAGGTGGTAAATCTATTTTAGCCATGCAGGGCCGTTTCCATTATTATGAAGGCTATACGATGGAACAAGTAACGTTCCCGATCCGTGTGATGAAGCTCTTAGGAATCAAGAATCTCTTTGTTTCGAATGCAGCCGGTGGAATCAATACGACTTTCAAGGTGGGTGACCTGATGATTATTCGTGATCACATCAATATGATGCCCAATCCATTGATTGGTCCGAACAAAGAGGAATATGGTCCGCGTTTCCCGGATATGACACGGGCATACGACCGGGAGTTTATCCGTCTGATGGAAGAGATTGCCGCAGAGAAACAGATTGCATTAAAGAAAGGTGTTTATGTTGGTCTGACAGGTCCGTCGTATGAAACGCCTGCCGAATATGCGTTCTATGGAAAAGCGGGTGGCGATGCGATCGGAATGAGTACGGTACCTGAAGTAATCGTAGCCCGTCATTGTGGTATTCGGGTGTTTGGTATGTCGGTCATAACCAATGAAGGTTATCATTTTGCCGATGATTTTGTGAACGATGCCAATGATGTGATTGAAGCTGCCAATCGGGCTGCTGAGCGAATGACGACTTTGTTCTCCGAACTAATTGCTAGGATTTGATGCGATGTTACTTCACAAGGTGCTTGTGACGAGGCTCACAAGATGTTTGTGATGAGGCTCACAAGGTGCTTGTGATGGACCTCACAAAGCGTTTGTGACGAGGCTCACAAGATATTTGTGACGGAGTTCACAAGGTGTTTGTGATACGACTTACAATTTTCAGAATATAAAAAAGGAGGTTGCCATGAATCGGTATTTGTTTTACTTGTTTACTTTGTTAAGCTATCTAAGTCTGATAAGTTGTTCTTTTTCCGAATCAACCGAGGAAAAAATAACTTATAACCCGTATGTGGAGGCGTTTACTTCCGGTTTGATATCACGGTATGTGACACCGACATGTATTCTGCAGGAAGAAATTCCGGCAGAGATGCAAGCCGAAGGTAAATGGAAAGAACATGTACAGCTGAGTCCTAAGGCTGAGGGCTCGTTTGTATTGGAAGAAGGGCGGATTGTGAAATTCAAACCCGCCGGCTGTCTGGAACGAGATACACGCTATACGCTGACTGTCGATCTTGCAGCCTGGAAATCGATACCGGAAAAGAAGTATCAGCATTTCTCTGCTTCGTTTCATACAAAGGCTTTGGAGGTAAAGGCTTATCTTTCTTCTTTAGAAATGAATCCTTCAAATCCAGGGAATTATAATCTGAATTACCTCGTTTTGACGTCTGATCGGGAGTTGCCTGCTATCGTAGAACAATTAGTCGGTCCTTCATCCGGCCTGAAAGGTGTCTGGCAGCATGGTGCAGACGGAAAGAAGCATGTGTTGACGCTTGAGAACATTGTGCCGGGAAGTGAAGAAGTCAGCCTTTCCGTATTGCCCAACAAGTGGAACGTAGCCGAAGAAACGTTAGTTAGTACGTCTGTCCCGGCTAAAGATGATTTCTCGGTGTTTGATGTTCAGTATGTCCGGACACCTGAACGTTATGTGGAAGTAACTTTTACACAAGCGTTGAAGAAAAACCAGGTATTAGATGGTCTGGCTTATATCGAAGACAACGTTTCCAAACTGGTATCGGTAGAAGGAAATAAGTTGCGTTTATATCCGGATCAGAATCGGAACGGAGACTTAAAGGTTGTCTTAAAGAAAGAGATTCAAAGTACATCGGGTATTTTACTGGCGAAAGATGAGACAAGGGAAATCCGGGAAAACGACGGATGTCCGGATGTCCGGTTCATGGGTGATGGCGTGATCATTCCGCAGTCCGACAAGTTGCATGTTCCTTTCCAGGCAATAGCGTTGAAAGGGGTAGTTGTTAGAGTGGTGAAAATCGGAGAACAGAATATCGGACAATTCCTCCAGACGAATGAACTGGATGGCACGGCTGAACTGATGCGTTTGGGCCGGCTGATTACCCGTCAGGTCATCTTCTTCGACGAGCATAATTACGATCTGACGCGTTGGAATACATTTGCCCTTGATCTGAAGCAACTCATTGATCCGGAACCGGGAGCTATCTATCGGGTTATTTTATCGTTCGATGAAAGTCTTTCAGCGTATGATTGTCCTCAGTTGGAAACCAAGACGAAAGAACAGATTCTGGCTGAAAACGAGGTGGCTTTTCGGGAAGAGTTGAATCAGTTTGATGCCGGTGGCTGGTATTATCAGGAAAGCCTGAATACAGATTGGAATACGTATAAGTATGCCGAGCGGAATGATCCGTGTTCTCCTTCCTATTATTTCAATCGTTCTGCCGGGAAGAATATATTGGTCTCTAACATCGGACTGATGGCGATGGCTGGAACTGACGGAAAGATGGTTGTGCTGGCACATCATCTGCAAACAACGGAACCGATGAGCGGTGTGCAGATCGGAGCTTATAACTATCAGAAAGAATTATTGGCTGAAGGGACTACTGATAATGACGGACGTGTGATCTTTGATTGCCGAAAAGCCGGTGGACGCCCTTACTATCTGTTGGCTTCAGAAGGTAAACAGCGTTCCTATCTAAGAGTGAATGAAGGATCTAATCTCTCTTTGAGCTCATTTGATGTGGATGGAGAAGTCGTACAGAAAGGAATCAAAGGATTCATTTATGGAGAAAGAGGTGTTTGGCGTCCGGGTGATACCATTCACGTCGGATTCATGTTGTTCGACCGAAGCAAGATGTTACCGCCACATCATCCGGTGAAACTGTCGTTATTCAATCCATTGGGACAAGTTTATCAGCAGAAGGTCAGTACACAAGGCAGTGATGGATTGTATGTTTTCCATATTCCGACCGAAGCATCGGTTCCAACAGGAGCCTGGAATGTAAAAGTTGAGGTAGGAGGCGTGTCGTTTGATAAGCGTCTTCGTGTGGAAAGCATCAAACCGAATCGCCTGAAAATCCGTTTGGATGTTCCGGACTTATTGGTTCGGGAGCAGGAAGTTTCTATTCCATTGCATACGGAATGGTTACAAGGAGCCAAAGCTCGTAACTTGAAATATGATGTGAAAGGAACGTTCGTTTCTACTGGAACTTCATTCAAGAATTATCCGGATTATACGTTTGATAACCCGACAGTACAGTTTAATAGCGAAGAAAGCCAGCTGATTACCGGAACTACAGATGAGGAAGGTGACGCTTTTGTGAGAATGCAGCTGAATGTAGGTGCAACAGCGCCTGGTATGTTGTTGGGTAGCTTTACGACGAAAGTTTATGAAGAATCCGGCGATTTCAGTATCGATGCGGTTCGTTTGTTGTATTCTCCTTATCAGCGTTATGTCGGAGTCCAGTCCCCACAGAAGAATCGGCAGCCGTTGAGTACGGATCAGGATCATACTTTCCAGTTTGTCTCTGTTGATTACCATGGTACGCCTATCGCTGGTTCGGAATTGGATATTTCAATATATAAATTGGATTGGTATTGGTGGTGGAGTGCAAACCAGAGCACGTTGGCTAATTTTTCTTCAAGCAGTTATTATAAACCTATGAGACAGGAAATGCTGATTACTGATGAAATGGGAAAAGCCTCTTTAGCTCTTTCGTTCGATGAGAAGAATTGGGGAACGTATCTCATCTTGGCAAAAGATCGGGAGAGCGGACATACCACAGGTGTTGTTAGCTATTTTGATTGGCCGAATATCAATCGGGAACGGGATTTTTCTGGTACAGATGCCGCATCCATGTTGGAGTTTAAGTTAGATAAAGACAGTTATGTCCCAGGTGAGGATATTCGGGTTACGATTCCTTCTTCTGCTGGTAGCCGTGCTGTTGTCAGTGTGCAGACCGGTTCAACCGTATTGTTGGTAAAAGAATTTAAGTGTGAAGCGAATCAGACGACTTTTACCATTCAGGCAACTGAAGAGATGCAGCCGAATGCTTATTTGTTTGTTTCATTGTTACAACCGCATGGCGCAACGGCGAATGATATGCCTATCCGGATGTTTGGTGTCGTTCCGTTTACCGTAATTTCAGAAGAGAGTCATTTGCATCCTCAACTGGCAACGGCTAAAGAGTGGAAACCGGAGAGTACGTGTCAGGTGACAGTCTCCGAACAGAATGGCCGGGCGATGTCATATACACTGGCGGTCGTGGATGAAGGTTTATTGGATCTGACCCGTTTCCAGACGCCCGATCCTTGGAAGACTTTCTATGCACGCGAGGCCTTGGGTGTGGATACATGGGATTTGTATAATTATATCCTGGGCGCTTATGGCGGACGGATCGAACAATTGTTCAGTATTGGTGGTGATGATGCCTTGAACAAGGGACCTAAAGCTGTCGTGAATCGTTTTGCTCCGGTTGTTAAGTTTATAGGACCATTCCAGTTGAAGAAGGGCGAACGGAAAACGCATCAGATTGATATTCCTAATTACAACGGTCGTGTTCGGGTGATGGCAGTTGCTACGGATGGCGAATCATTTGGTCATACAGAACAAAGTGTCATGGTTCGTAAGCCGGTGATGTTATTAGGTACGTTACCACGGGTGGTGGGAACGAATGAAGAAATCGTTATTCCGGCTACGGTCTTTGCTACGGAAGATAACGTCGGAGATGTAGCGGTGTCATTGCAATGTTCTGCTGATGTCGAGATGGTGGGTGAGACAACGCAAACTCTTCATTTTACGAAGAAAGAAGATAAAACGGTTTCTTTCCGGATAAAAGTGAAGAATCCGGTGGACAAGATCCGGATTACCATGAAGGCGGAAGGAAAGGGTGAAGTATCGACCTATGCCGCTGACTTGGCTGTGCGGACGGTTACTACGGTACAAAGAAAAGGATGGGATGCCGTTATTAAGCCGGGTGAAACCTGGAAGCAGCCGGTTCAGCTAAGCGGAATGAATGGAAGCAACCGCCTGTTGTTGGATGTCTCGTCTATCCAGCCTCTCAATTTATCTGCCCGGTTAAGCGAGTTGACAGACTATCCGCATGCTTGTCTGGAACAACTGGTTTCGAAAGGTTTCCCGCAGTTGTATCTGTCGGATGTATCGGAACAGACAGCCGATCAGGTATTGGAAGCCGAACAACAGGTGAAACAAATCATCAGCCGCTTGCGTTCGTATCAGTTGCCGACGGGCTCCTTTGCGTATTGGCCCGGACAAAGCAACTCGAATGCGTGGGGAAGTATTTATGCCCTGCATTTCCTGTTGATGGCTGAAGGAAAAGGATATGCAGTTCCGGCTACCTTGAAGCTGCAGGCTTTGGCTGATTTGCAGAAGATGGCGTCGGGATGGAAACCGGTCGCAACGGGTTATCAGCAGGAAGCCGAGATGTTGACACAGGCGTATCGGCTGTATGTCTTGGCCTTGGCGAATAAAGCAGATATGGGAGCCATGAACCGCCTTCGTGCGCAGCAGCAATTGCCTGTCGCAGCTCAGTGGATGTTGTCGGCTTCGTATGCTGTGGTCGGACGTTCTGACGTAGCCAAGACCTTGTTGGAGAAGACAACTGAGAATGCAACCTCTTCGCTGGTATATGATGAGACGTTTGGTTCGGCCTTCCGGAATGAAGCCATACGGCTGGTTGCTCTTTGCCTGGTGAAAGAGAATGAGGAAGCGACTACGCTGGTTACTCGTCTGGCCAAGAAACTTGCTTCGGATGATTGGCTGAGTACGCAGGAGACGGCTTTCGCTTTGGTGGCATTGGCGGGCTATTATCAGCAGTATCCAACGAAGACCGGAAGTATTCAGTTCACTTATCAGTATGCAGATCAGCAGGAAACCGTCCGGACGGAAAAATCTGTCTGGTCAGATAGGTTGTTGGAGGGTGCGGATTCTTCTTCCTCCGATCTTGTGATCAAGAATGAAGGGGAAACGGCATTGTATGTACAGGCAGAATCGTTGGCCGAGATTCCACAGCAGGATGTGAAAGAGTCGCAGCGCAAACTCAAGCTGTCTGTCACGTATCAGACAACCGATGGCCGGCCTTTGGATATCGCTTCCTTGGAACAGGGAACGAATTTCACTGCGCAGGTACTGATCCAGAATCCGACGGCTTTGCCTTTGCGGAATCTGGTATTGACAGAAATCTTCCCGTCAGGTTGGGAAATCCTGAATACACGCTTTATGCCGACGGCTGTTTCTTCAGCAAACAGCAATGTCAGTTATCAGGATATTCGTGATGATCGGGTATGCAGCTATGTCGATTATCTGGCTCCGGGTAGTCATGTGCTGGTTCGCGTGAACCTTTGTGCTGTATATCCGGGTAAATTCTATCTGCCGCCAGTGAGTTGCGAGGCGATGTACGACCGGCAGATTTCCGCGAACACGGCAAGTGGAATGGTGGAAGTGAAATAAATAGATGGATGATAAGCAGGAAAGGCTTGGGGAACGATCTTCTTCAAGCCTTTTCTCGTTTTCGGAAGAAATACCCAAATATAGGTATTGCCATTTCTCCTGTTTTCTGTATTTTTGCAGATCCAAAAAGATTTGATCATTGAAAGCACGATTGCAGACATATCTCCGATGGATTCTCCCGATTATCTTCATCTTGTATTTGGGAGAAATCGTCTCATTCACACACGTTCATATTGTGAACGGTGTTACGATCGTGCACGCTCACCCTTCTCAAGACAAGGACGGACAGCATAAGCATTCTTTACAGGAATTGCAGCTGTTTCATGCTCTTTCTACGATTACTGTAGAAGACGGAGCCGTTACCGTTCTCTCTCTGTTCGATTTCATTCCTTCTTTCTTGCAGGAAATTGAATCGCAGGTTTTCGGGCTCTTGAGAAAGGTTTGTTTTATTCCTTATCATCTGCGGGCTCCTCCGGTTCTGATTTCATTCATTTAATCCAAAGGGCAGGATCGTTTTCCGGGCCCTGAATCATTATGGCTTCTTCTGTCGAAAGGAGAGGGCATACCCAATTTATTATCCTAAAAGAAATGAAATCATGCAAAGAATATTTTTAGTATGGTTCAGTCTGTGCTGTATCCTGTTTGCTGCCAGAGCTGAACACGAGGGAATGAATTTGAATCCGTCTGATGCCAATATCTTCGGACATGTTGTAGATAAAAAATCAGGAGAGCATATCTCTTATGTGAATATTTTCCTGGAAGGAACAACGATCGGAACGGTTACCGATGCTACCGGTCATTACTCGTTGACCAATCTGCCGGAAGGAGAATTTCAGCTGGTGCTGAAATCGATCGGGTATCAGACGGTCAAGAAGAAGGTGGTTCTCAAGAAAGGGAAAACCTTGGAGGTGAATTTTGAGGCGGAAGAAGATGCTGTTTCTCTGGATGGCGTTGTCGTTTCGGCCAACCGTAATGAGACAACACGCCGGATGGCTCCGTCGCTGGTGAATGTCTTGGATTCGAAAGTGTTTGAATCGTCCAATGCGGTGTCGTTGGCCGAAGGACTGAATTTCCAGCCGGGCGTGCGGGTCGAGAATAACTGCCAGAACTGTGGTTTCCAGCAGGTGCGTATCAACGGTCTGGACGGACCTTATACGCAGATATTGGTAGACAGCCGTCCTATCTTCAGCGCATTGACCGGCGTGTATGGATTGGAACAGATTCCGGCCAATATGATCGAACGGGTGGAAGTGATGCGCGGTGGTGGTTCGGCCTTGTTCGGCTCGTCGGCGATTGCGGGAACCATCAATATTATTACCAAAGAGCCTTTGCGCAATTCAGCCCAGGTGTCTCATTCGCTGACCATGGTTGGTGGAAGCAGTGCCGACAATAACACCACGGTGAATGCCTCGTTGGTAACCGACGATCAGAAAGCGGGTATTTATATCTTCGGTCAGAGCCGTATCCGTGATCCGTATGACCATGACGGCGACGGTTATTCGGAATTGGGAAAAATCCGTGCGAAGACCATCGGTTTCCGTTCGTATCTGAAGACAAGTAATTATTCGAAACTGACGTTGGAGTACCATGGCATCCATGAATTCCGCCGGGGCGGAAACTCGTTCAACAAGCCTCCTCACGAAGCGGATATTGCCGAGCAGACCGATCATGACATCAACGGTGGCGGATTGAAGTATGATTTGTTCTCGAAAGATTATAAGCATCGTTTCGGAGCCTATGCATCGGCACAGCATACCAAGCGCGAGAGTTATTATGGAGCCGGAAAGGACCCGAATGCTTATGGCTCGACCACGGATATGACGGCCATCGTCGGCTCGCAATATAGCTATTCGTTCGACCGCTGCCTGTTCATGCCGGCCGAACTGACTACCGGATTGGAGTATAACTTCGACAATCTGCACGACTTGATGCTCGGTCATGATCGCGAGGTGAAGCAGACGACACATATCGAGAGTGTGTTCTTGCAGAATGAATGGAAGAACAAGCGGTGGAGCTTCCTGATCGGTGGCCGTCTGGATAAGCACAACCTGATCAATCACGTCATCTTCAGTCCGCGGGCGAATGTGCGTTATAACCCGACCGACAATATCAATATCCGCCTGGCTTACTCAAGCGGTTTCCGGGCTCCGCAGGCATTCGACGAAGATTTGCATATCGAGGCGGTGGGCGGTACGGTTTCGAAGATTGAACTGTCCGACAATTTGAAGGAAGAGCGTTCCAACAGCCTGAGTGCGTCGGTCGATTACTACCATCGCTTCGGTCCGGTGCAGGTGAACTTTCTGGTGGAAGGATTCTATACCGACTTGAAGGATGTGTTTGACCTGAAGAAGACGGGCCTCGACGAGCATGGCGATATCGTGATGGTGCGTTATAATGCTTCCGGCGCACGGGTGATGGGATTGAACCTGGAAGGAAAGATGGCCTACGCGTGGATGCAGATTCAGGCAGGAGCTACCTGGCAGCGGAGCCGTTATAAGGAAGCCATGCAGTGGAGCGACGATGTGACTCCGCAGAAAAAGATGTACCGCACACCCGATTTGTATGGTTACCTGACATCCACCTTTACGCCGGTGAAGCGTCTGTCGCTTGCCCTGACGGGAACGTATACGGGCAGCATGCTGGTGCAGCATAATTTGCGGGAAGGATACAATATCCCGGATAAGGATGTGACGACGCCCGATTTCTTCGACCTGAACCTGAAGGTGGGCTATGATATTCCGTTGTTTAAGACCGTAACCCTGCAGGTGAATGCCGGCGTGAAGAATATCTTCAATGCCTATCAGAATGATTTCGACCAGGGCGAGAAACGCGATGCGGGTTATATATATGGTCCCGGCATGCCGCGGAGTTATTTCGTAGGCTGTAAGATTTCTTATTGAGAGAAAAGAAACGAGTAGTAATATAAGATGAATTCCGCTGAGCCTCATCGGTTTTTTCCCCGAGCAGCCAAGTTCCCGCTGAGGCTCACCGGAATTTTAGAAATACTCCATCACTTCGCGTATCCCGGTTATTGTTGAGGAGCGGGAGCCGGAATGGCACCGAGCTGTTGCAACATCGTGAAGATGTCGGGCAACCCGTGTTCACGAATAATCTTGCCGTCTTTCAGCTGATAAATATTCATTGCTGTTACTTTGACAGCCTTTCCTGTTGCCGGTATTCCCATGAAAGGTTGTGTTTGTGTCCCGCTCATCGTAAAACGGATCATCACTTTGTCTCCTTCCGCAATGAATTCCTCCGCTTTCCATTGTACATCAGGCATAGCTCCACGCATCATGTCGAGAACGGCAATATAGCCATTTAATCCGTGCAGGGGCTCAGGCGATGTCGGAGCATAAAATATTACGTCGGGCGAGATGATGGCTTCTCCGATACTCTTGTCGCCCGTATTGATGAAGCGAATAAACTGTTCCATTACCTGTTTGTTCGCGTCGGTTACTGATGGCATAGTCATTACTTTTGTCATTTTTCTTTGGTTATTTTACTGATTAAATGAAATTTCTTTGCGGAAAAACTTTGTCGGCAGCTATTCTACTCCGGTCTGATTACATAGAGAGTTTCACCAAGTGCAACAGACCGTAAGAGGCAATGTTATTCACGCATATAATACTGCAAAGTTAGCTTTTACAAAGCTATCCAACAATACGTTATATTTTTATCCCATAGTAACCTATTTCTCGCTTTTGTACAAAACCAGTCTGTTAGCAATATGTTAAGAAATATAATTTTTAGTAGGCTGCATTATATAACGGATATCATGACTAACTTTGCGATAAAAGTAACTTCTGATTTGTAAGAGATGCTAAGAAAGGAAGAGAGAAACTCAATCATTGAAATATGCCCGGTTCGTAATGTGATCGCACGTTTTGGCAATAAATGGGCCTTATTGGTAGTGTTGGTTTTAAGCGAACACGAAAAGGTTCGTTTTAGCGAATTATGCCGGTTGATACCGGATATTTCGTCACGTGTTTTGTCGGGTACATTAAAGACACTGGAAGCAGACGGCCTTGTTTCACGTACAACTTATCCTGTTGTTCCTCCGAAAGTTGAATACCAACTGACGGAAATGGGGCGCACGCTGGTTCCTCTTATTGTTCAGCTAACGGAGTGGGCACAGACCAATATGAAAAAGATAGTAGCACACCGGAAAGAGTTCGAAGCGGAAGATGAAGGATAATTCCGTCTTCCTCTCTTCCCTTTTGACACAAAATCAAGGGCTATGTCTGTTCTTTCATCAATCCATCCAAAAACAAATCCGGCTTCCCGGAAGCGACTGATGTGACAGCCAGACTTCGGGGAAGCCGGATCATTACAGGGCAGGGCTTACACGCCGCCGCCATCTGTGCCATCGTCTTTATCGACGGTGAAGCGGGCGAACTTGGCGACATCGCGCATTTCCTGCAAGCGCTTGCCCGGATGGAACACTACCTTCGGCTTGCGGAGCATGGTTGCCGTGAATTCTTCGGGCGAGGCTGATCCGGCACTGCCCACGGCGATGCGGAAATTACCCAAATCACCGAACTGAACGATCTCGCTGTTCTTCAGGTGTGTTACCATGCCCCAGATTACACGGTCCAACACCGCCTTGATGTCGGCTGAAGTCAGCGTACAGGTTTCTGCGATCTCATCGCACAAATCGTCAAACTCCACCCGGCGCGTGCTCACTGCCTGGGCATAATACAACTTCGCGTCTTCCAACGCACCCCTACTCATGTCTTTTCTCTGCACTAACGTATAAGAAATTGCCATAACTTTATCAGGACAAGTTTTTAATAGGTTCGGCAACCGCGCCTCTTCCTCTCTTGTCACACTACAAAGATACAACGCCCCAAAATCGCCGTGTGGATCAGTGTGGATCAGTGTGGATGAATGTGGACGAAAAGGGATCAAATGGGATCAGTGTGGATGAATGTGGATGAAATAAGGGGAAGTTTTAGGGAAAATGGCCGACTGGAGCAGACAAAAACCGGCATTCTTCATTATGCGAAGTAGAGGCGCAGCGCTGCTGCGCCTCGAGTGTTGGGGTTCTCTTGCATTAGGCAAATCTTGTTGCTGATGAACGAGTATTGCGTTCCTTTTGGATCGCCGTCAATGAGATATGTGGTTACTGTTTTGCCCATGCAATAAAACATTTATATCCTATGGAATCAAGAATAGTGTACAGTCTTTTCATTACTTTTTCAAATTAAACATGTCAGAATTAAGCACTATAAAAATCTTATTAAAAGCCTCCTGTTTTTCTTCATTTGTCAATTGAGTTTTTGACAATAGGAATTCTTTATATTTCCTCCTGATCCTAGTTAATTCGTTATGGCGTGGATGCTCATTAGGATTGTATACAAAATAAATAATCCTGCAATCGAGTTTTAAACGTTCCCCTACGGCTTCCCACCATAATTTATCAGTATCACCTAACGACACTCCAAATAAATAAATCAGGTTGGCTTGGCTGATATTAAAGAGCGATTTTTTATCATTTAAATGTCCAACTGCTTTATTTATTTTAGGTTTCAAAAGAAATTCTTGCACATCCTCATCTTCTTTGAACGACTCATTTCTGATTTGTGATACATCATTTAATCCTATGATTGGAGTATTAGACAGGCCATGAATATGAATGATAGGATAAAGTAAGTTACTTCGGTTAAATATTGTTTGTCCTATCTCTATAAATCCAGACCCTTTCATGTTCAATATTGCTTCTATCGTATTTGTATAATTAAATGATATGATAAAAGTTTCATAAGTACTCGTTTCCCATTTTTTTACATATGAGCGAAATTCTTCTTTGAAGATTTCTCTTAAATATCTTTCTGGATGTGCTAAATCTCTTTTTAATTTATCTTTTTTATCAGCATCACTTTGAATATTATCCTGTTCAACCTTCATAATATAATCACGAAGATTGTCATTCAAATCATTGTAGACCTTTTCCATATCTTCTCTACGAGAGAATTCTTTAGTATATTCTCCCATTGCTATTTCAAGATCTGACCAATATTGATACCGTCCTTCATTGTCTTTATCATGTTTTAGATGCTCTTTTAATTGAGCAATCTGAATATCATTACTTTCAATATTTAAGTAATATGTATAGAAATCACTATAACTGGTCTTGAGGCCAAGATTCAAATCAAATCCATTGCCAATTAAATATACAACTTTCATTACTTTACCTTAAACTATAAATTATAAACAGTTTCATCCCCACAAATATTGCGAATTTTCATCCGCAGAGGCTTATGGTCGCAACGAATACAGGCATCCCAGTATTCTGTTGTTTTGGTTCCATTCTTGATGACATATCCCACCTTGTCAATCTTGATTTCGCTATCGCTATGCCAGGGCGCGTCCTTCTCGGCTGTAGTACAATCCAGACTTATCCATTCGATAGTTTCCAGACCTTCGTCGCTGATAAGAATAGGCGTGAAAGTCTTTTCTTTACTTTTAGGTTTTTGTTGTAATGCCTGTAACTGATTTTTCTGGTTTATTTCATAAATCTTTTGACGTACACGATCACTCTGGAACTGTTTGATTTCAACTTTCCAGCCATTAAACAATCCAGTTGATTCTTCGGTAACTTCCCATTCTGCAAAATCTTCCGCTACTACATTGTCGAGTACCTGTTTCAAGTCGCGAAGCTCTATCGTGATAAGTGGATTTCCCCGCTCTTTGATGAAGCGTTCTAGCTTTTTGCGGTTATCAATGTCAATGTAATAAATAATGACTCGTTTCGTATTGTCTGGTAAGTCAGGCATAGCTTTACGGATGATGTGATTCATCAAAGGCTTGTCCAACACGCGAGTGCTGCCATCCATCAGATTGGGGAGATAGACGGGGATCATTCCGTACTTGGTATCTACAATACAACCTGCCCAGAATTTATCCAAAGTATCCTCGTTTCTAAGGCTTGGTATCAGTTTCTTCAGGCGTTCCATAGTCTGCACAGGGTTACGATATAACGAAACCCCGTCTTTTATTTCCATGACATCAAATTCTGCTTTGGCTGCCAAAAGACGATCTCGTGTCGTCTGGATACTATTGATGTTAATATCTGTATGAATGAATTTACGTCCTAATCTGTTTGCAACAGCTGTCGTTACACCACTGCCACCAAAGAAATCGGCGACAACCATTCCTTCATTGCTGCTGGCCTTAATAATGCGTTCAAGAAGGACTTCAGGCTTTTGAGTAGCATATGCTTGATGCTCATTACTTAATGTAAAAACAGAAGATAAATTCCACACATCATCCATTTGTGATATTTTAAATTCACCATATTCATCTTTACCATCGTTGGGACCTTTCATTGCAAGTTTTTTATCAGGTCCATATATTTGAACATAATATTCTTTTACATATTGTTGTTTAAAATAAGCTTCATTATTCTTTACATAAAAGAATATTGTATCATGTTTCCTCTGAAAATTATTAAACGAAAGATTTCCAGTTCTATAATGCCAAATTATTTCATTTCTAAAATTATCCTCCCCAAACACCTCATCCATCAATATCTTTACATAATGTCCAATATGCCAATCCAAATGCACATAAATGCTTGCCGTATCGCTCATTACAGACTTGATAGCCATCAGATTCTCGTACATCCAATTGAGGTAACTTTCTTTGTCCCAAATGTCACCATACATCTTTTCCTCAAACGAACGCAGTTCTTCTATATCCAGTTCGCTTTCAGCCTGACGGATGGCCTCAGCCACTTTGGGATTGCGGCGAAGATATACCTTTTTGGCATAATCGGCACCGCTGGCAAAAGGTGGGTCAATATAAACCAAGTCCACGGTAATACCTTTGTCTTTCAGGTAGGCACAAGCCGAAAGGCATTCGCCACGAAGCACAAGATTTCCATCTTCGTTTTTCCCTATACGTTCTTGCAACTCGGTTTCGTATAGAGGCATGCCTTGCTTGATGCGTTCTTCCACACGGTCGTTGTCGCGATAGCGAAGGACACACTTGGTGCGTACAAAATTGTCGAGCACGGCTTGACCTTCCAATGTATTGGGAAAATAGGGTATGTATTTTATAGCCATTATTTCGTAGTTTAAATGTTGAAAAACTCTTTTATTGCTTTTATTGTCTTTTTCTCTCTTTCTTCTTTAGTAAGAGTATCTTCAAGATATAAGAAGCGGAAACGTTCGTATCCGAAACGTTCATTGTTTTTACGAATAAACTCGGTTTCCATAAACTGTCGGCGGTCGGCAAATTTAGCTGCAAAACCTTCACCTTTCGTTTCGATAATGATGATCTGTTGGATAGTACCATCATCTTTTCTGTTCAGCAGCAAAAAGTCAGGCACATACTTACCGATATATATCCATTCTTTGTTTACTTGCTTATAACAATCTATTTTAAAGTTGGTGAGTGTGTCATCACCATTGAAATAGATTTCCAATTTAGATTTATATTCTCCCAAAATAGGTAAAACAGAGTCTTTGAAAAATTCACGCTCTAATCCACTATCGAAACGATAAGGCAGATAATGATAGGTCTGTTTGCGTTCTGGATGTGGATCAGTTGGCTCGGGTACGGGATATCCCATCTTTTTCATCTTCTCGATCAATGCTAGTTCTTCGGGCGACAAAACCTTGTTCAGTGCATTGGCATCCCAATCCACAATTGTTTTGACAATGTCTTGAGATGGGAAAAATGGTTTGTCATCTTGCACAGAAATAGGAGAGACAAGTCTCTCTATTTGTAACAGACTGGCTTTGCAAGGAACAATCTCCTCTTTGACTGAGAAATCACGTTTGGGTACAAAAGCTTTCCGGATGAGTGAACGGATATTGTCTTGATCGTAGTGATTGTCATATCGCGAATTACTCATTTCGTCTTTTACCGTAATGCGCTCAAAAATATTTTTAAGGATATCCTCATATTTCTTTAAACTTTCCAAAGTTAGCGTGTGAAAACTTTCTTTTACTATCAGGTATAACCATTGTCGAAAAGAAATGTATTCGCCTGTTTCTGTTTCAGCCAAGTAATGCCCAAGTACTTTACCTTCCAAGTCTTGTTTATGAATTAAAGTAGTATCCGCTTCTACGAAAATATTTTCATCTGTCAGCTTTTCAGTTGTATGCGGGTGCTCTTCTGTAGTTAAAGTCTGATAAGAAACCTTCAGTTGGAAAAAATCAATGGGTGGAACTTTCAGTTTGTCCATTCTGGAGAAACGTTCTATCTGAATGTTCTTCTGGTGCTTGCCTTGATTGAATTCCTGTAAAGAAATGTTCTGTTGCTGCTTCAGCTGTTTATTCAGTGTATCGGCATTGAACTTGTTCAGCCATATCAAAGCTGTTTCATCCGTATTCTTTACGACTTGGCGCAAGCATCGGCAACTGGTTTGCAACACCATGTTGGTAGGACATACCCCTTTTTGAGGTAAGATAACTCCTGTCAGGCTTTTACAGTCCCAACCTTCCTTACCGATTTGAACCAACAACACAATACGGATTTTTGAAAAATCGGTATCAAGTGAATCAAACTCTGTTCCCGAGCCTTCTGGTTGTGGATAGGTTTTATTTCCTCCATGATATTTCAGAATTGCCTCTGTTGGGTTCAGGCCATATTCTGAAACGATACGTGTAACAAGTGGATAAATCAGTTCTTCTAATGTTTCTATCTTCCCGCAATAAATGGCTAACTTGGCACAAGTACCATTGGCGTAAACCGTATTACGATATTTATCCAAAAATTCCTTGACTCCGTTTTTTACGATGGTTTCCATATCGTTATCGGCGTATTTTACTTCGGGTACTTTAAGGAAATTTCCTACACCTTTTATTAAAGGATAGTAATAAACCACGTTAGAAAGGTCGGTATTCTTTATCAAAAAAGAATCTGTCAATTTGACGCTTTCTGCTTTTTCAAGATAAGGTGTACCTGAAAAACCCAATACGCCACAAAAAGAATGTTTTTTAGTCCAGTCTTCTACTACTTGGCGCAGCTTGATTTCTCCATCCGCAGCATGATGCACTTCATCTATAAATACAGCCAGATGAGGAATTCTTCCAATAATATCACGCAACTCATTGGCTATGCGAATTTTTGCCAATTCTTCTTTGTCGAATATATTAGTATCTTCATCTTTATCTACGCGGTCGAGGATTACTTTCTCTGCATTGGTTATAGCAACCAGTCCCATTAAGTCCTCCAAAGGTTGATGGTTATTTATCTTTTGGGCATTCGGATTTCTTACCAGATTACTTTTCTTGGCAGACTTCTGTTCGTCTAAAATCTCAAACTTGATCATTCTTTTCAGATTGGAAGCTGTAGGTTCAGGAATTATCCATGTCGGATCGAATTCCTGGATATGCTTTAAACTTGGAATGATAGACGACTTCAAACCTGAAGGAGCCAATACCATGAAATTATGGGCAAAAGCCGGATTATCGGGTTCATTCAGCGCAAAATATAAGTCCAGATAAATGAAAGCAGCCATCAAGTAAGTCTTTCCAGCTCCCATAGGAAGACTGAAAAGATAGTCTGTATAGTTTACCTCATAAAATATCTTTTTAAAGACATCTTCATAATTGATGTGTTCGCTCTGCGATTTAATGACCTTTTCTAACTCTGGTGCTAACTGATTTCCATTTTTGTCTGTTAATAACGAATATTCCAATAACGCGGCGGCAGCTTTGTTTGTAGAAAGTATATTCCGGGCTTCTACTGTTAGTTCGATAGTGTTAAAATCCAAACTATTGAATCGTCCTTCAGTAAATAATTGCCACAAAGGTCTGTTACCACAAGCAATTTTTAGAAACAGATATATTTTGATTGCCTCAACCTGGGCATCACGCATCTTGTTTTGCACATAAATATATTGTATCAATTCACGGATGGTACAATCAGCTGAATCCATCCATTCGTCGCATTTCTTCTTTATCAGTTTGTAAAACATAGTTTACTTATTACTATCTATTAAATCTTTAGGATCAACCTGAAGAGTCTTCGTTATTTCAAACAGTATTTCTTAACTTGACTGTCAGTGATTGTGAACAATAAAATTGACAATGCAGAAGCTTTTGTCAAGGTTCTCTGCCAGTTAAGTCTGTTTGACGCCTTCTTCTTCAAGCACTTTTTTATTCAGTTTTTGGGTTTATCCTTTGTTATTTTACAAAGATAAAAAATATGATTCTTATAAAAAGAGAAAAGGAGAGGAAATCCTTTTCTTGCAAAAAAATTGCGTTAGGTTATGCCTCTAACTTTTTCGTTGGCGGTGAAAAAGCGGACAATTTTGGCAATTCTATTCTTTTTCAGTAGATGTTCCTTGGATAAAACGCCTTTTGCACAGCATTGTTATACAGAATTCTTCGAGGGTGCAATACGGGAATTATCCAAAATGCTGAACAGAATGAGCCGCAACCTAAATATAATTAATATTCTATTTATTACTTGTTCCTAAGTAAATCGTTATTATCTAACACTCCTTTTTCTATATATGGAATAAAAAGCATTTTATAGAAAGTTAACATTGCATTTCCAATTCTAATGCATAGTTCTTCATTTAATGCTTCCATTATGTTTTCTTTTGTTGAAATTTCAAAATCTATTGTAGCATTTTCAATAGGAACAAAGAGTTTATTGTCTATTATAGAAGCCTGAATATTTGGAAAAACAAATTCTTGAGCGTCTTCTGAATTATGTAATACTTTGTTTCTAATAGAAATTAATTCATACAATGTTTTGACATTTTGATTTTCATCATTAAGTTCAACTTTTCCTTCAGATAATACATGTGGTAAAATAAATAACTTATTCTTAAATCGCAAATTTTTATAAACTTCCAAATAAGTTTTGCATTGAGGAAAATTGAAGTTAAAGAAACAATATATACTATACATAAGGTTTAGTGAATACTCTAATGTGGCGGATGATAATGAAATAAAACTAAAAAACAGATAATCAGTATGTTTTCCTTCCTTTATATCATTTAATGCACATTCTAATTTTTTATAGTATAACTTAATATCATTTTTTAAATAATAACTTTTACCATTACCCAAAAAGTTTGCTTTTAGGAATATCTCTGGTAAGGATTTAATATTTATCGTACAATTTTTGTCCTCCATATTTTTCTATTTATTCGATTAAAATAAAGCAAACAAAGATAGCAAAATTTTTTACCATCTCTCATTTACAGACTAAATGCAAATTCCTCATCAACCGCAAAAGAAATTCCAGTTTTCAAACTTCATTAATTGAGTATTCTTTGGAGATTACCATTAATGAGATACATAATTACTGTTTGATTTTTATTGTTATATTTGCACATATTAAATGAGTTTATATGACGGACTGCTTTTTTATTTATTATGATGTAAATATCTTTTTAGATACAGTATATATAACTTCTTCCAATAACGAAGATTCTAATTCTGTATGCCAATATAGAATTGGAATAGCTAGAGGTGACAGTTATAATGGAAATGGGTTTAATAATATGTATATTTTTACTTCTGGGAGATTAGAAGAATTGAAAATAAAATCGTGGCAAATCTCTCCAATCGTAAAAATGCCTTATTCTTGGGGTGGCTATTCTGATGAAATTAGCGTAAAGGATATAAATGGAGATCTTTATACCATTAAAATAAATCCAGATCCAACCTCTCTTTTTAAGAAGAATGATAACTTTTCAATTGATATAGAGTATGTTTTTAAGACAATACGAAATTTGGAAAACATACTCAATATATCTCATTTAAAAATATTGCAAAGCATCGATAAATTAAAGAAAAGACTTTCTTTTCATTCTAATAAAGAGTGTTCACTTGCCACTATAGATCAATATATACAAGACATAAAGCAGCTTAAAATTACCTGTGATTCATTTATTAAAGAAATATCAGATGAACAAGTTATTAAAACTATTAAGACAGAACAAAATGAAATAGCAAAACTATTCAATCAAATATCTTTAACTCTAACTGATTAGTATTCATACTATTGTATGGCATACATGAAATCAGATAGAAGGTAATCTGTATTGTTGTGCAATTGCTTGTTGCCAAGAAAATATTTCTATAAAATCATCTCGAGGAAATAATATATTATCCGCCAGTTCTCCCAATACCGCCAGTAGGAGGCGCAGCAGCGCTGCGCCTCTACAGTCATGTTCTATCATTAATTTTCAATTTTTAATTCTCCATTTTCAATTGTATCACGCCTCTACAGTCATTTTCATTATCACTGTTTATAGGCATTCATCTCATGCTTAGTGCTTTTGCCAATTCTACCATTTTGCTGACGTTAGCAAAATGGTGGGTAATTCTCATCCTTCAAACGGCAAGCGCGCCAATGAATTGAAATACTGTTTCAATAACCATTCTTGGGCTTTGAGTTTGATCATGGCCTGGCGGTAATCTTCGCTGACGTGCAGGTTGTTTTGTGGCCGCCAACGGGAAAACTGCGCCATCGCACTGAGCTTTTCTTCCAGGCTGTTGCGGATAAAACCGCGACTTTGCAGTTCTTGATATAAGATACTGGCAAACGGGATTTCCAAATCCGGGCGGTTCTTGTATTCGTGAAACCGCTTGATGATCAGTCGGTTCATGCTCTGCTCGTTGTATTCGCGGCTCACTGCCGGCAAGGCTTTGACTTCCTTTTCCTGTTCCATCTGTTTGATCACCCGATAGCGTAAGTCGCTGGTTTTGTAGCCTTTCAGCCATTTACAAAATGTGCGCAGATTGACGCCTGCATAATCGCCGTACTCGCCTTTGGCGCCCAGTTCGAAACAGATAACGATTTCGCCACGATGCAAATACGGATATGATTCTTGCAAATCGGAACTTAATTTTGCCGTCAGCACGCAGATGTCTTTTTCGTTATAGGTTTGATAACCAACCATGATGTAGCTTTGTACGATCTGACTGGTTATGAATGTCGATAAATCACGCGGCGTCATGTCAATGATGCGGGGCGTTTGAAACGCCATCCGCATCTTGTTGGTAAATATATCTAAATTCATAACGGGTTTTGTTGCATTAATTGATAAGCCATTTCAGAAGCACGTTCGGCAACAGCCATCGCTTCTTCTATTTTGGACGTTTTTTTTGTCGTTCGCGGCGCGGAACATTTGTTTTCTATCATAGCAGCTTTTGCGCCGGTCAGGATTTGCAAATCGGTTTCCCAATTGTTATATCGCCACCAGCCAAAAAGTCCGGACTGGTAATCTTTTTTTGTCTGAATAGTATTTTCGCTGGATCGCAAAATAACGTAATCATCGAAGCATTTCATAATTTGATAAGCGTTATTGAGTATCAAAATACCTTTTCCGCTATATCGAACCAGTGTAGCGCACCAATCTTCATCATTCAGCATTTCCATCTTCCACTGATCCCATTCGGCTTTTAGTGCTCGAATTTTTTCGCTCTCGCGCGCGATGTGTGTGTGATTATTTATACTTTCATTTTCTTTATTATTCTCTGCTATACTTTTATTTTCTATACTTTGTGCACTTTTCACTGTGCAAACGGGGGTTTGCACGGTGGTAACCGGGGTTTTCTCTGTGCAAACCGGGGTTTTCACGGTGGAAACCCTTGCTTTGATTTCAGGAAGAGGAATCAATAAATATTGTTTCTCCAGTTTCTTTTCATTCAAATAACGCCCTTTTGCTGTCAGATATCGTTCTTGGATGGATTTAGAGGTTAATATATTCTGTTTCCACATCTCGGCATCAAATAAGTTAATTTCTACCATGTAGTCTAACATGGCTTTTATTTCCGTATCTTCTGTCTCCAATTGATCGGCCAAGTCAAATAAATAGTCCTGGCCGATTTGTATGTAATATGAATTTTCGTAGATGTTGCATAGCAGACTGAAGTATAGGATGGCTCCAGAAAATTCATATTTTTTCATCAATCTCCTGATTTTCATGTTTTTCAGGACATTAGTATCCATTGGGAAGTAATCTAATCCCAATTTTATAGGTCTCGCCATTTTTTTGTTTTTTTGTTTGTTTATTAATTTGTTATTATTCGTTCTTTTCTCTTGAAAGAAAAGAACCAAAAGTTCAAGGCTGCGTCTGCTGAGCTACTCCGTCACTTCGTTACGCTGTGCGCGTCGCAAACTCGCTTCGCTCAGACAGCGACGCTCCGGCCACTCCACTTCGTTCCTCCGCTTAACGCTCACCAGAACGAGGCCCCAAAAATTGATAATTGATAATTGAGAATTGAAAATTTCTTCAATGAGGGATTGAAAATTCATAATAGGGGCGACTGTAGAGGCGTAGCGTTGCTGCGCCTCAAAACGGCATTATACAAACGAATGGCAATCAATATAATAACGAATAATATTATTATGTTTTTCGCCTGTTTTTCCTGTTGCGTTTGGTATGAGGCGCAGCAGCGCTACGCCTCTACAGTCATTTTCAATTGTCAATTCTCAATTTTCAATTGTTTTGCGCCTCTACAGTCATTTTCCTATTTCCGATTTTCGCTTCACACGCCGTCATTACACATGGGTACATCCAAGGGTAAATCATATTCGTTTTTATAATGCGATTAATTATTTGTTGTTGTTTGATGCAAAGGTAAAACGCCTGGTTTTGGCAATGTGGATAAATGAGGATAAACGAGGTTGAAATCCGGCGGGATTCATTCTCAATTTTCTGCCTATCTTTTCTCAAAAACACGCCGGCTTTTACCTAAAAGACGCCGGAAAATGATCAAAAGACGCCGGACATTTGGAGAATATATATGAAATAAATCAAAAAGATGACTTGCCTTTGTATAAGTAATATTTTGTTTGGTATGTATGTAATAGTGATGGACTAAATGTTAAAGAAGGTGTGCTTTTGGGCACACCCTCTTGGGTTATTAGCAATGTTCTTTCTCTACATCTTCGGCGTGCAATGGGATCTTCTTGCCCAGCAGACGAGCGCCGTTTTCTGTGATCAGATAATCTTCTTCGTTGCGGATACCGCTGAAGTCCTTGTAGGTTTCCAGCTTGTCGTAGTTGAGGAACTCGGTGAATTTATTCTCGCTTCTCCAGAGATCGATCAGTTCAGGAATGAAATAAATACCCGGTTCGATGGTCAGGACGAAGCCCGGCTCCAGTTCGCGGCCCAGGCGCAGTGATTTACGTCCGAACTGTGTACTCTTCGGCTGTCCGTTGTAGCCAACGTAGACTTCACCCAGGTTTTCCATATCGTGTACGTCGAGTCCCATCATGTGGCCCAATCCGCAAGGCATAAACATGGCGTGGGCACCGGCTTTAACAGCTTCCATCGGGTCGCCTTTGGCAAAGCCCAGACTCTTCATGCCTTCCATAATTACGGCACACGATTTTTCATAGACATCGACAAACTTGATACCCGGACGCAGAGCGGCAACGGCTGCTTCGTGGGCAGCTACCTGGATGTCGTAAACATCGCGTTGGCGCTGGCTGAATTTCTTGTCGGCCGGAATGGTCGACGACATATCGCCGGCATATCCCATTTCTGTTTCAGCACCGGCATCCAGCAGCAGCATGTCGCCCGGTTTGATCAGATGACTGTGGTCATGGTTGTGCAGTGTCTGACCGTTGACGGTAGCGATCGTTGGGAACGACAGTTCGTAATTGTGCTTGTAGGCTGTCTCAGCAACAACGGCAGCCACATCACTTTCCCGGATGCCCGGACGGACGGTACGCATGGCAGCCAGGTGCATATCGGCAGTTACCACGCAGGCCTTTTCGATTTCGGCTATTTCTTCCGCGCTCTTGTAATTACGCTGGTTGACTACGCCCAGGATGAACGGAACAGACGGCTGTTCTGCTCCCGGCATGACACCCAACCAGGCAAACAGCTTCAGCTGATGTTCAGCCCGGTAAGTCGGCAGGTAGTGGATCTGCTGTCCTTTCTGTTGCGCGTTCTTCAGATATGCTTCGATTTCCTTAAACGGACGGACTTCTTTGATGCCGGCAGCCTCGCTCTTTTCTTTCAGCGTCGGTTGAATACCCATCCAGACGATGGCATCGATGGTCAGCTCATCACCAAAGATGATTTCGCGGTCATTATCAATATCAATGATAGCAGAAAGCCCTGCATACGGAAGTCCGAAGAAATAAAGGAAAGTAGAATCCTGGCGGAAGTGGTACGTGTTGTCTGCATAATTCATACCTGATTCGTCGTTACCCAGGAAAAGCAACAGACCGGAACCGATGGTCTGTTTCAGTTTAGCTCGGCGAGCTATATACGTGTCTTTACTAAACATAGCAATATGATTTTTTTGATTTAACAGAACCAAAGGTAGGAATATTTTCAGAATATGTGTGTTAAGTAATATTATTTCGCTTTTTTCTGATAATATTCGTAGCGTTTCATGATTTCGCTGACATAAGCGAATGTTTCTGAGCCGCGCAGATAACCGTGTTTGCATACCGGGTCGTTATAATATTCCGGATCATTCTTCAGGCGGATGAATTCGGCCACGTTCTTGTCCCACACCAGCGGATCTTTCCCGTACTTCTCTGCCAGTTTCTGGGCATCATAGACGTGCCCGATTCCGGCATTGTAGGCAGCCAGTGTGAATTTGATCTTCTCTTCCGGGTCTGTGATTTCACTGAATCCCTGGCGGAAACGGCGCAGACATTCAACGCCTGTCCGGATACCGGCATCCGGGTCTTTCAGTTCGTGTGGAGATACACCTAAGCGGCGGGCCGTATTCGGCATGATGCCCATCAGTCCTTCGGCTCCTGCCCAGGAAACGACATGCGGATTGAACTTAGACTCCTGATAAGAGATGGAAGCCAGCAGGCGCCAGTCCCAGCCCAATACTTCGGCATGCTTCTTGAAGAGGTTGTCGTAGGGCGAAATATGTCCGTTCTTAACTTCCGGAATATCGAAACCTTCCGACACCTTGCTCAGTTCGAAATAGCGTTTGGTGATGGTTCGGAAAGACTGGTTCCGCTTGGTATCGGTGGCCCACTGGTTGATAGCAGCAGCCAGTAAGGGAGCATCTTTCCGCACGGCCCACGACGAGCGCTGCGGGAAACTGATCTTTAGCTGGATGTTGATATTCCAGTAATACGTCTTGTTCAGCCGGGCAATGTTATCATCACTAACGGTATAGGGAATTTCTCCGTTGGAAACCATGCTGATCAGGTCTTCGTTGGATAACGAATCTTTTTCGAGGGAGATAATTTCTAGTCCTCCGCCTAATTCCTCGTTGAGGTTGTTCAGCCGTTCTTCGTATTTGGAGTTTTTCTGTACGTAAATCTTTTTCCCAATCAGTTCGGTGACGTCCTTCAGGATCGTATCTCCTTTGTTGGCCCGTTGGACAATCACCTGGCTGGTCTGCTGTTCGTGTCCGCAGAACAGCACTTCCTGCTTGCTCTGGTTGCTGATAAAGACCGGGTAGGCGATTACATCTGCTTCGCCGGCATGCAGCATGGAAACCAGCTGGGCCGTGCTTTGGGCAATCTTGATTTCCAGCTCCAGTCCCTGCGACTGGGCGAAGTCTTCAATCAGGTCGTATTCGTATCCCATCGGCTGCATCTTGTACTGGAAATACGAAGTAGAGCTGTATAAGGTGACCGCCGTCAGCTTCCCTTTTTCTTTCAGCTGCGGCAAGTCGGCCGCAGGCGTGCATTCCTCTTCCTCCTGTTGCTTTCCGTTGCTGTGACAACCGGATAGCAGCAGTAGTAATGTGAAGAAGAGGAAGCAGAGTCTGGGCATGATTTATGCTTGGTTTGTTTCAGTTCTTAATTCCAACAAGACCACATTTTCCACGTGGTGAGTATGCGGGAACATATCTACCGGCTGTACTTTCTTCACGGCATACGCTCCGTCGAGGAGACTTAAATCGCGTGCCTGAGTTGCCGGATTACAGCTGACGTAAACAATCCGTTGCGGACGGGCAAACAGAATCGTCTTGATTACATCGTCGTGCATGCCGGCACGTGGCGGATCGGTGATGATGACATCCGGACGTCCGTGTTCGTTGATGAAGTCTTGTGTCAGGATATCTTTCATGTCGCCGGCGTAGAACAGCGTATTCTTAATGTGATTGAAGGCCGAGTTGACTTTGGCATCTTCGATGGCTTCAGGCACGTATTCGATGCCGATCACTTTGCGGGCCTGGCGAGAAACGAAGTTGGCGATGGTACCGGTTCCCGTATAAAGGTCGTACACCAGTTCATTCCCCGTCAGTTGGGCGAACGAGCGGGCTACCTTGTATAAGTTGTAAGCCTGCGCACTGTTGGTCTGGTAGAAAGATTTCGGTCCCACTTTGAACTTCAGTCCTTCCATCTCTTCGATGATATGATCTTTCCCTTTGTAAACAAGGATTTCCTGGTCGGTGATGGTATCGTTGCATTTCCCGTTGATCACGTATTGTAGTGAAGTGATTTCCGGGAATTGCTCAGCCACGTAGGAAAGCAGCGCTTCACGGCGTTCCTTATCTTCGTGGAAGAAGACAATTACCACCATCAAGTCGCCGGTCGAAGCTGTCCGGATCATCAGCGTACGGATGAAGCCTTCCTGATTGCGCAGGTCGAAGAAAGGATAACCCTCGTGCGTCAGGCAGTAGTCTTTAATTGCCAGGCGGATGCGGTTGGAAATATCGTCCTGCAACCAGCATTTGTGAATATCCAGTACCTTATCGAACATTCCCGGAATATGGAAACCGACACCGTTCATGCAGTCAAATGATTCGCCGGACTGCACTTGCTCTTCCGTCAGCCATTTCTTGTTAGAAAAGGTAAACTCCAGTTTGTTACGATAAAACTGCGTATGTTCAGAACCTAAGATAGGCAGGACTTCTTCCATTTGGATTTTACCGATGCGGGTCAGGTTGTCGATGACTTGTTTCTGTTTGTAGCGTAGTTGTGCTTCGTAGGGCAGATGCTGCCATTTGCATCCGCCGCAGACACCGAAATGTTCGCAGAAAGGTACAGCACGTTCCTCTGCATATTTGTGAAACGCAATAGCTTTCCCTTCGGCATAGCTGTGCTTTTTGCGTGTTAACTGGATATCAACTATATCACCAGGAGCGACATAAGGAACAAATACCACCATGTCGTTTACCCGAGCCAGCGCCTTTCCTTCGGCGGCCACATCTGTAATGGTTACCCCTTCCAAGACGGGTAACGGTTTTCTTTTTCGTGCCAAAATATGAATGGATTAAAAATTTTCTGGTTGCAAATGTACGGAATTTGCCGGAATAAGCGAATGAAAAGCCTATGTTTCGTCTTTTTACCTCCGTTTTACACCTTCCGGGCTGCTGATTATACAATATTTCTCGGCTGATATTCTATTCGTTTCATAAAAAAACAGTAAATTCACGCCGGAAAACGAAATGGGTTCGCAGGGTCCTCAATTCTGTACTCTGCATGATATATTTACAAACTGATAATTTAATGTCAAAAGTTTTAATTATTGGTGCCGGAGGTGTAGGTACCGTTGTTGCGCATAAGGTCGCAAAAAATGAGATCTTTACCGATATTATGTTGGCCAGCCGTACAAAGTCAAAATGTGATCAGATTGCGGCTGCTGTAGGCGGTAACCGTATCCAGACGGCTCAGGTGGATGCGGATCGTGTAGAAGAACTGGTAGCACTGATGCGGTCATTCCAGCCTGACATTGTGATTAATGTAGCTTTGCCTTATCAGGACCTGACCATCATGGATGCTTGTCTGGAATGTGGTGTGAATTATCTGGATACAGCTAATTACGAACCGAAGGATGAAGCTCATTTTGAATATAGCTGGCAGTGGGCTTATCAGGACCGTTTTAAGGAAAAGGGTTTGACCGCTATTTTGGGCTGTGGCTTTGACCCGGGTGTTTCGGCTATCTTTACAGCTTATGCTGCCAAACATCATTTCGATGAAATCCAGTATCTGGATATTGTCGACTGTAATGCCGGTAATCATGGTAAGGCATTTGCCACGAACTTCAATCCGGAAATCAATATTCGTGAGATTACTCAGAACGGCCGTTATTATGAAAATGGCCAGTGGATCAAGACCGGTCCGTTGGAAATCCATAAATCACTGACATATCCGAATATCGGAAAGCGTGATTCTTATCTGTTGTATCATGAAGAGTTGGAATCACTGGTGAAGAATTTCCCGACAATCAAACGTGCCCGTTTCTGGATGACATTCGGTCAGGAATACTTGACACACCTGCGTGTAATTCAGGATATCGGTATGGCCCGTATTGATGAAGTTGAATACAATGGTATGAAGATCGTTCCGTTGCAGTTCCTGAAAGCTGTATTGCCTGATCCGAAATCATTGGGAGCTAATTATCATGGTCAGACTTCTATTGGTTGCCGTATCCGCGGTATCAAAGACGGAAAAGAAAGAACGTACTACATTTATAATAACTGCGATCATGAAAAAGCCTATAAGGAAACAGGTACACAGGCAGTCAGCTATACAACTGGTGTTCCTGCTGCCTTGGGTGCTGCCATGTTTGCCCGCGGTTTGTGGAAAGGCGCAGGAGTATATAATGTAGAGCAGTTTGATCCGGATCCATTCTTGGCTGAACTGGGAGAACAAGGATTGCCTTGGGTTGAAAAGTTTGATATTGACCTGGAGGTATGATCGATAAGGAAGCCTTATTAAACGAATGGGATTTCTCTACCGTGCCTTCTCCGTGCTATGTGCTGCACGAAGGCATGTTGGCTGCCAATATGGAAGTGATCGATAAGGTACGCCGGGCTACACAGGCTGAGATTATCGTTGCCTTAAAGGCCAATGCCATGTGGAGTATTTTCCCTGAGTTGAAGAAACATTCAGACGGAGCCACTGCCAGTTCGCTGGCGGAGGCTCGTTTGGTTTATGAAGAGTATGGCGAAAAGACGCATACCTATGCACCCGTCTATACTCCTGAAGAGATTGATGAAATCTTGCGCTACAGCAGTCACATTACGTTTAATTCGTTGACGCAGTATGCCCGGTTTGCCGACAAGGCGCATGCCGCCGGTGTTTCTTGCGGATTGCGTGTGAATCCGGAATATTCGACGGTCGAGACCGATTTATACAATCCTTGTGATCGGGGTTCGCGCTTAGGTATCTTGGCAGAAGAATTGACTGTTTTGCCCGAAGGTATTGATGGTCTGCATTTCCACGCTCTTTGTGAATCTCGTCCGGATGATTTGCGGAATACACTGGCTGCTGTAGAAGAACGCTTCGGCAAGTTTTTCCCGCAGATTAAATGGCTGAATATGGGTGGCGGTCATCTGATGACGCATAAGGACTATGATGAAGAGGAACTGATCCGTATTCTCAACGATTTCCAGGCTAGGTATCCGCATTTGCGGGTCATTTTGGAACCGGGAAGTGCCTTTACCTGGGATACAGGTTGTCTGGTCGCTACTGTTGAGGACAAGGTATGTCATGGTGGCGTGAACACCCTGATGTTGAATGTCTCGTTTGCTTGCCATATGCCGGATTGCTTGGAGATGCCATACAAACCGACGATTTTGGGTACACATGAGCCTGCTGACGGAGAGAAACGCTGGCGCATGGGCGGCAACAGTTGTCTGGCGGGTGATTACTATGGCGACTGGGCTTTCGATGGTGGTCGAGAACCGGAAATAGGAGAGAAGATTGTCTTCCGGGATATGATCCATTATACGATGGTCAAGACGACGATGTTCAATGGCGTAACACATCCTTCTATTGGTATCTGGAATCCGCAGACGGGTTTTCGTCTGGTTCGTCGTTTCGGCTATGAGGATTATAAGAATCGTATGTCTTGATTGATCTAGCTTCGCTGGTAAGACCAGATGCAAGCCTACTATAGATCAGGCACGAATTTTACAGAAACACAGTTTTGAACTACTGTGAAATCTGCGAAGTTCGTGCCTGATTTTTTGTTGCCAATAATAGATAAAGGCTGCCTGTCTATCACAGATGAGCAGCCTTTAGAAAGTGGAAATAAAAAAGATATTATTATAATTAGAGTGTTCCTCCGCCTAATGCCCTGTACAATAGAACTTGATTGATACAATGCCGAGTACAGAGCGACGTGTAATCCAATTCACATTCCATGTATTTCTCATCCGCCGAGAGTACTTCCAAATAGCCGATGAAACTAAGTTTGAATAACTCGTTGGCATCCGATACAGAACGGGCATGTAATTTTCGTTCCTCTTTTTTCAGCTTATTCCGTTTCAACAAATTGTCATGAGAACGAATCAGATTGACAATTTCCTCGTATGCCTTCAATGCTTTTTCCTGATATTGCAGCAAGGCAATACGCTGAGCACTTTGGGCATCGTTCCACAAGGCTTTTATTTCATGCTGTTTGAATATAGGAGCGGTGAGTCCGGCACCCAGATTGTAGATTAATGAGGCTGGTGCCGTAAACCAGTGACTCACATCGAATGCGTTGAATCCACCTCCTACATTCAGTGTCAGTGAAGGGAAAAATGCCTTGCGTGCAGCTTCAGAGTCCGCTTTGCTGGCCAGTAATTCCTGTTCAGCGCTGCGAATATCCGGGCGATTGTAAATCAGTTGAGAAGGTACACCAACCTCTGTTGGGAATTGTAAATCTTCCATTTCCCGGAAAGAAATTCGTCGAATCTCCGTTGGATAAGAACCGATTAAAGATGAAATGGCCCGTTCCTTCTCTTCAATCTGTTGTTCGTTCTCAAGCAATAATCCACGTAACTGCAACAGACGTGATTCGAATTGATCCACACCCAGCTGTGTAACTTCGCCTTCCTGTTTCAATTCATACGTCAGTTTATATGAGTCTTCTGTATTTTGTATCGCCACTTTGATAATCTCTTTTTGGCGGTCTAACCCGATCAACTCATAGTATTGGGTTGCCAATTCGGAGATGAGCAGAGTTTGTGCATAGCGAGCAGCTTCTTGGGATGCCATCCATCGGGCTGCAGCAGCTTGTTTTTTATGGCTTAATTTACCCCAAATATCAGCTTCCCATTCAAACTGGATTCCTAATGTGAAATCGCTGTATGGATCTGGGATATGTTTCTCTTTTTCCAGATCTGGCGTATTGGTGGTACTGTTTCCAACTCCGTCCATCGAATATTCTCCGAACCGTTGGACTCCAGCTCCCAAGCCAGCCGATATATTAGGTAAGAGTCCGCCTTTCGCTCGCATTAACTGATTTTGAGCCATGCGAACCCGTTCGACGGTTTGCCTGAACGAATGGTTGTTTGCCAATGCCTGTCGGATATATGTTTGCAAGATAGTATCCTGAAAGAATTGCTGCCAGGATAGGGTTGCAATTGTAGTTGAATCGTTTGATGCTTGACCATACGTTTCAGGAACAACCAACTTTTCTTCTTGTGTCAGCTGTGGGGCTTTGCATCCGGTGACAAATACGGAAGCCAGCAACACGAGTCCATATAGAGTATTCTTATTCTTCATCATCGTCATCATACTTTTTTTGGTTACCTTTCAGGCGTGTTTCGATAGTTTCAAATAGAACGTACAAACCTGGAATCAAGAAAATTCCAACGAATGTACCAATCAGCATGCCTCCGGCTGCTGCCGTTCCGATGGAGCGGTTACCTAATGCTCCGGCACCGGTCGCAAATACCAATGGAATCAATCCGCATATGAAAGCGAATGAAGTCATCAGAATGGGGCGCAAACGACTTCTGGCTCCTTTGATAGCGGCCTCCAGAATGTTGAGTCCTTGATGACGGTATTGGTTGGCCATTTCGATAATCAAGATGGCATTTTTACCCAACAAACCGATTAGCATGACGAGTGCTACCTGCGCATAGATGTTGTTCTCCAATCCTGCCAGTTGCAAGAATAAATAAGAACCAAATACTCCAGCCGGTAAAGAAAGGATTACAGGCATTGGCAGAAGTAAACTTTCGTATTGGGCTGCCAGCAATAGATATACGAATAGCAGACAGATCGCAAACGTAATTAATGTTTGTCCGCCAGATTCTTTTTCTTCACGAGTTACACCAGACCATTCGATATCATATCCGCGTGGTAAAGTTTCTTTGGCTATTTCTTCAACGGCTTGTATGGCTTCACCAGAGCTGACACCTTCTGCTGCATTCCCCGTAATCAAAGCCGAGGTAAACATATTGTAACGGGTAATCTGACTTGGTCCGTAGATACGATCCATTGTCAGGAAGTTAGAATAGGGAACCATGTTCCCATCTTTGTTTTTGGCATACAAGTCATAAATATCTTCTGGATTCATACGATATTCAGGTGCCGCTTGAAGCATAACCTTATACATCTGTCCAAACCGGATAAAGTTGGAAGAATAGAAACTACCAATATATGATTGAAGAGTTTCCATTGATTCTTGCAGATTGACACCCAGTTTGGCTGCTTTCTCTAAATCTACTTTCAGTAAGTACTGAGGGAAATTCGGATTGAAGCCAGAAGAAACACCTTGTAAACGAGGATCCTTGTTTAGTTTTTCTACCAACTCATCGGCTACATCTGCAAAATCTTGGAAACTACCGGCAGTTTTGTCTTGTAGACGAAGTTCAAAACCACTGGCGTTACCAAAACCCGGAACTGATGGCGGCAAAAAGAACTGGATTTGGGCATCTTTGATATGCGCTGTACGGTCTGCATAAACCTGCATTAATTCTTCTGCCGTTTTCTCTCGCTCGTCCCATGGTTTCAGATTAATCATTCCCATACCGAAGCTGGCACCTTCCGTTTCAGTCATCAAACTATATCCGGCCAACGTTGAAACACTCTCTACTTCGTCGAATGGTAATAAGGTGGCCTGTACGCTGTTTAAGGCAGCCTCGCTACGTTCGAGTGTCGCACCCGGAGGAGTATCCACATTGACATAAATCATACTTTGATCTTCATTGGGTATGAAGCCGGTTGGAAGAATACTACTCATTCCCCAGGTTGCGAAAAAGAATAGAATCAGTGTCGCATACGTGAAGAAGCGACGTCCCAAGAATCGGCTTAATCCTTTATGGTAGAAATTCTCAAATCTCTCATACTGATGATTGAATATCCGGAAGAATTTTCCACTTATGCCGACTTTCTTATGCAATTCTCCCGGAGGAAGTAACAGCATGGCACATAGAGCCGGAGAAAGGGTCAAGGCATTGATACCCGAGATGACGATAGCAACAGCTAATGTCAGAGAGAATTGGCGGTAGAAAATTCCTACAGTTCCGCTCATAAAACCAACCGGAATGAATACGGCAGACATGACGAGGGTAATAGCAATGATCGCCGCTCCGATTTCTCCAATGGCGGCAACCGATGCTTTATAGGGAGATAATCGTTGTTCGTGCATTTTAACATGAACTGCTTCGACGACGACAATGGCATTGTCTACCACAATACCAATGGCAAGAACCAATGCGAAAAGCGTTAACATGTTAATGGAGAAGCCCAACATCTGCATGAAAAAGAAGGTACCGATCAATGAAACCGGTACGGCTATGGCCGGAATCAGGGTAGATCGGAAATCCTGTAGGAAAATATATACGACGATGAATACCAAGATAAAGGCTTCAATCAACGTTCTAAGCACGGCCGAGATTGAGGCATCCAAGAATCGGGATACGTCATACGAGATATTATATTCCATTCCCGGAATGAAGCTGGACTCTTTGATCTCTTCCATCTTGGCTTTGATATTCTGGATCACTTCCCGTGCATTTGAACCCGGTCGTTGCTTGATCATGATGGAAGCCGACGGACGTCCATCTGTCATGGAGATCATATTATAATCTTCAGAGTCGAATTCGATGGTTGCCACGTCTTTGAGGCGAAGTAGGGATCCGTCAGACATCGCTTTCAATACAATTTCCCCGTACTCTTCTGGTGTAGAGAACTTACCGGTATATTGTAATACGTATTGCAGATGTTGCGGGAGCTTATCAGAACTGATACCGGTTTTACCCGGAGCAGCTTCGATATTCTGTCTGCGGATCGCTTCTGTTACGTCTTGAGGTGACATATTATAAACGGCGAGTCGGTTTGGATTTAACCACACGCGCATGGCATAGTCGCGGCTACCCATAATTTCAACCAATCCGACACCGTCAATACGCTTTAATTCGCGTAAGATATTAATATCCGCAAAATTATAGACGAATTTTTCCGTATGAGCACTGTCTGTACTGAAAATGTTGAGGTACATCAACATACTGTTTACCTCTTTTTCAGTAATCACTCCGGCACGGATAACTTCTTCGGGTAATTCATCGAGAACGGTAGTTACACGGTTCTGTACGTTCACAGCTGCAACATCCGGATCTGTTCCTACCTTGAAATAAATTGTGGTCAGTGACATACCATCATTCGTACATACCGTTGTCATATAGGTCATACCCGAAACACCATTGATGGCTCTTTCAAGTGGTGTAGCAACGGTTTTCGACATAACATCCGCACTGGCTCCGGTATAACGGGCTGTTACTGTCACCGAAGGAGGAACGATATCAGGAAACTGCGTAATGGGCAGGCTTGTAATAGCCAATAAACCCAGGCAGACAATCAATACGGAAATAACACCCGAAAGGATAGGACGTTTGATGAATAATTTAAACATAATCAGATCGCAGATTTATTGGTTTAAACTATCTTTATCCAAAGTGATGCCTTGCATGATTTGCTGGAAGCCGATGGTATCCGGATGGATTTCCATTCCGTCCTTGACGCTTTGAATACCTTCGTACACAATATAAGTGTCTGGTTCCAGATCTTCTGTGATATAGAACTTCTCATATCGCTGAAGAGGCTGGAAGCTCCGAACCTTCACAATGCCTTCTTTATCGACAACATATACATAGGTAAAATCCTGAATCTCGAAAGTTGACTTTTGTGGGACCAGATATACGTCAGACATCTTCGTCATCATCCGTACCTTTCCGGTAACTCCATGCTTCAATAGTCCATCGGGATTGGGAAAACGAACGCGGAATGCAATGGATCCCGTACCTCGTTCAAAATCACCTTCGACAGTTTCTACACGTCCTTTATGCGGGTAAACACTACCGTCGGGGAGAATCAGTTCGATGTTATTCATCTCGGGCAATTGTTCTCCACGAAGTTGAGCCCGCTTGAATTTAAGATATTCACTTTCGTTTACCTTATAATAGGCAAAAATCTCAGATACGTCGCTGACAGTGGTCAACAAGCTTTCAGGCGTTACCAAGCTTCCTACTTTATATGGAATACGGTCAATGTATCCATCGAATGGCGAGGTAACAGTTGTATATGAATAGTTGGTTTGCGCTCTTTGCAATTGTGATTTAGCTTGTTCCACTTTCATGCGTGCCACCTCTTTTTGGGTCATAACCTGATCCAGGCGAATCTTCGACAAAATGTTCTTCTTTACGAGTCTCTCGATACGCTCTGCTTCATATTCAGCCATCTGTAATTCAGCTTCTGATTGCTTGTAATTGGCCTGAGCTTCTTTCACACTCACGCTATATTCTTCAGAGCTGAGACGGAAAAGAGGTTGTCCTTTTTGAACTTTCTCTCCTTCATCTACTAAGATTTGCTGAACAAATCCTTCCACCTTTGGTTTGACTTCCACAAATTGAATAGCCTGAACATCTGCTACGTACGATTGCGGAAATTCAATACTGGTTGGTGTTAATCGGGTTATTGGCGTTTTGGTGGTATGAAACACCTTTTCTCGTTGTGCTTCACTACACGAAGAAACAACTCCAGCTACGCCTAGCAGGAGTATTAACTTCTGATAAATACTCTTCATAAGTTTCTTGGTAAGTTAAATATGTTTATTGGGTCTGTTGAAAAAAGTATGCAATGCGATATGCTCTGAATAAAAAATCCAGATAGAAGATTGCATATATTAAAGTGGGAAAAGCTAAATCAAGTAAGTGCAAAGAGTCGCCTGCCGACTATTATTACATGTTACACATGCGATTTCCGGTTTTGGCTTTACAACCTCTTCTTGAGGTAAAATATATATATTAGGAATTAGTGTCAATAGCACAGGTAGGGCTGCAACAAATGTCCGTGTTAACGTACGAGTACGAGTGTAATCATCATCCGGATCAATTTGATTCGTTGATATGGATGTTTGTGCAGAAATGCAAGTTTCCTCTTGGTATTTGTATGGTGCATTCTCACCCGCCAAAACATCTGTTTGAATCAACAGAATGGTAATGACGTATAAAATTCTTGCCATAAATATTTTCCAATCGGAAAGTTTCATCTTCTATTTCTTGTCTGATACAAATTTCTTGCGATGCAAAGTTAAGAATTATTTTTAATAATGCAACTTATTTGAAAATTCTCTTTAGAGATGGATTTTTTTGTTACACTATTTGGTTTATAAAATAAACTGTTTTATATTTGCATCGAAAGCAAATGAGAAGCGCGCCTCTTTGTTTTTCTTTTTTCATTAAATGGTTTATTTTATAAACTGATTTGTTTGACTAAATGGAAAGAATGATGGAAACAATTAATTCAGAGAAAAGGCATTTTCCGCTTTATTTAAAAGAACGTATAGCAACTTATTTGGTGACTTGTGTATTTCTGGGCATTTTAAATATAGTTGTTGCACCACATGAATGGTGGATATTTTGGGTTGCACTTGGTTGGGGCATGAATTTGATCAAGCAGATTCTTTTTTGGTATTATACAAAAGGAGAGGAGGAAAAAAGATGATACGTATGGTATGTTGGCTAGCTATACTATTGGCTTCAGTGTGTCAGGTAAAAGGAGAATCATTCCAAATAAAAGTAGAAGTTAAAGGCATTCGTGGAGAAACAGGGAATGTTTTGGTGATGGCACAACAAAAAGATAATGATCAGCCTGTTTATGGAATGGCTAAGGCTTGTAAAGGACACGTTGTTGTGACTTTGGAAAATGTTCCCTGGGATTCATGTATTATATCTGTCTTTCATGATGAAAACGGAGATTGGAAAATGAATATGGACGAAAAAGGACTACCTCTGGAAGGATTTGCCCGGAGTTCTTATACATATAATCCGGATAAACCGGTATGCAAGTTGAAGTTGTATTATATGGACAGGCAGCAGTGATGAAAAGGTTTTGCGGATTGGTTTTATTCCTTTGGATGGCAATGGCAGGAATGGCCCAGCAGAAAGTCATGTATTCGGGTTTCGTACAGAATCAAGAAGGAATACCAATTGGTTATGCAACGGTATTATTGTCTGCATTAACTTCGGATGGACAAGAAGGGGTCGTTGCGGATAGTTTAGGCTTTTTCCAACTGGCAATTACTCCGGGACTTTATGCAGTTCATCTTCGCAGTGTTGGGTATGAATCTTTACGATGTCAATTGGAGATACATGCCTTGCAATGTGATACATTCGTCATGCAAGTTTCACAGACATCTTTACAAGAAGTAGTTGTTCGTGCGCATGCTGTTGAGCGAAAGGCCGACCGTTTCATCTGGCAGATACCACCGGGGCTAAATAGCAACGGGATTGATTTGTTGAGGCAAGCTCCTGGTGTTTGGTGTCGGATGGGAAGATAGCCATTAATGGCACATCGGGAACTCGGGTATTTGTAAATGATCGGGAAGTGAGGTTGGATGGAACTTTGCTGATGTCTTATTTACAATCTCTTCGTTCAGAGAATATTCAACGGATAGAAGTTGTCCCGATGGCTGGTGCGGATGAAGATGCGATAATGCAGGGTGGTGCCATTTATATCTGGTTACGGCAGATGAAAGAAAAAGGTTGGCAAGGGAATACTTCTTTGTTCTCTTCTCTTTCTTCCGGATTTCAGCAATACGAACCACATGTTACTTGGAACAGACTTCAAGGGAAATGGAATTGGTATGGAAGCATGTCGATGATTTACCAGCCGCAAGCGGATGGCATTTTGGATGGAAATCGGATATATACTGATAATAGAAAAAGTTTCACCAGCGAAGGTAGGTTTGAGGATCCATCGGATTATGAAACATGTCAGAATGGATTGGTATATACTCCTGATGATAAGACAAACGTAGGTATGGAAATAGAGTATATCAGGCGTTACTCTTCTCGTTTGATGCACAGCCATTCGTTGTTGGAAGCTGAAGAAGGATGGATGGAAAGTTTAGGGGATTATAGGCAAGTTGATCATTATCAGATGGTGACAGGCAGTTTTAGTTTTCGCCATCAACTGGATACGTTAGGTTCTGCCTGGCATATCTTGGTTGATTATACACAGAAAAGGTCAAATGGAGATAACCGATATGATATCTGTTGGCAATATCCGTCGGGAATGTCTGACTCTATTTACCGCACACAAAGTCGGATGGATTATCGTATCGCTAGTCTGGATGCCGGTTGGAAATGGTTCCGTGGAAAGACAAACTATGGGCAAGTTGGCCTGAAATATACGTTTACACAGATGAAGGATAAAGCGGGTTCTGATGGTTGGTCGGAGACTTCTTCCTGGATTCCTATTCCTGGATATGATTATGCTTTGGACTATCATGAACATATCATGGCTTTGTATGCTCAATATGCATTCGATTGGAAGAGTCTTTCATTGAAGGCAGGATTGCGGGGCGAGTATTCACAGACATCCGACCGGACGAATGTCATACAAAGATCGTATTGGGATTTCTTCCCACATGTGGATGTTACGTATGCTTTTGATAAGCTTCGCCGACGCATGTTGGTAGGGCAATATGCCCGATATATCGAACGTCCGGCTTTTTCGGCTTTGAATCCGAACCGGGTACAAACTTCGGATTATCATTATCAGATTGGGAATCCTGCCTTAAAGCCGATGTATACAGATCGGCTCAATTTGACGTTTGTGTATGATTATCGGTATACATTGACAATTGGCTGCAACTTAAACCGCGATTTAATTCGTCAGTTTACCAAGCAGGATCCGGTAAATCCGGATGTGTCTTTTGTGACTTATGAGAATCATAACCGGGAGAATCATTGGTTCGTAGCCTTGAATATTCCTTGGCAACCGGTTTATTGGTTTAGCTGGAACTCGAATTGGGTGGGCGTGAGGCAAGATATCCGGGTTTATGCCGAAAATCATTTTCAGACGCATTATTTGTATTTTGGAAACGCAACGGCTTCTTTCTTTTTACCTTGGGATGTCCGGCTGGATTTACAATATACGGGTAGTTCGCGGCTGTATTCGGGGAATAGTGAAGTGAATCCCCGGCATACGCTTGATCTGCGTTGTCAGAAACGTTGGGGCGATCGGTGGAGTGTACAGATCGGTGTCGATAATATATTCAATCAGTTTCCGGGTTATGTAGCCCGGTTGGATGATTATATCCATGTCACAGATTATGGTGCGAAATCGTCAGGGCGTTTATTTAAAATAGGCATAAGCTGGAATTTTAATGCCGGGCGGAAGATAAATAAAATGGCGGTTGAAAAAGATTCTTCTTCAGAGCGTGATCGTTTAACAAAACAATATTAATTTTGAAACATTAAAAACAATAAGGACATGATGGAAGACAGAAAATTATCGGAAAAGGAAAGTTTGGAACTGATTTCACGGATGATTCAGGAGACGCAGGAAAGTAAAGCCCGCTATGAGGCTTATCCTTTATTAATATGGGGATATACGACTATTGTGATTTCGCTTTGCATCTGGTATGGAATGACTAGTCTGGGATGTTCCTGGCAGATCAACTTTTTATGGTTTGCTTTGCCGGTGATCAGTACTCCAGCCTCTCTGTATTTTAATCGGAAAAATCCGAAGCGTGGTGTCAGGAATTATATGGACCGGATCACTACTTATATTTGGAGTTTGTTTGGAGCGGTTGTTGTTGTGTTGGGCGTTAGTGCCTTCTTTACTCCGATGAAAATCTTGTTTATGGTTGCGTTGCTGATGAGTATGGCAACGACTTTATCAGGAGCTGTCAGCAAATTCAAACCTTTGGTATGCTGCGGTATCGCAGGAGTGGTTCTGTCGTTTGTATTATTGTTTGTCAGTATGCCGCATTCTATTCTGATTTTTGGTGCTATCTTTGCCGTCATGATGGTTATACCCGGACATATCTTGAATCGTAAAATGAAAGAATTATGCTGAAAGAGTTAAATCCCTTGTTGCATTCCCAACTTCGATTGGCAATTATGTCGATCCTCTTATCGGTTGAAGAGGCAGATTTTGTTTATCTGAAAGAGAAAACACAATCGACAGCCGGTAATTTGAGTGTGCAGCTTGATAAACTGAGTGAGGCAGGATATATCAGCATTGAAAAGAGTTTTGTTGGGAAAAAAACGCGTACGGCTTGCCGGATTACGCCGGTTGGTCACGAGGCGATGAAAGAATATGTGGCTACGCTGAAAACCTATTTGCAAGGATTATAAATCTTGGGGAAGAAAGCCCCGAGAGCATGATTAATGAAACTAACGGGAATCGGGAACGGTTCTCGTTAGTTTTGTTTTTGATTCATGTGAATGCTGTCATGCTACAGATTTACTTTACACCCATTTAACAAAAAAAGAGAAAGCAATGGGAAAGAAAGGAATCAGTCATCGCAAATTCAGTATTGAGTTCAAATTGTCCGTTTT
>NZ_JAKZMM010000004.1 GCF_022809355.1 Parabacteroides faecalis
ATAAAAGATACTTTCCAAACTATATTTTTTCAAATGATCTCTACGAGGATCTGATACTTTTTCTAATATAGAGAATATTTCCATTACTTCTTTGATTTTTATTATTATTATCCCTTTGACTCTCTAAAGATAAATACTTTTTAAAAGGTCTGGAAGTTTGTAATGCGTCAGCCCTGTGCTGAGGCAGAATTTCTGACATGATAATAAACTTTTCCTGCCATTTTGGGTCTGTTTTTATGATGATACAGCAAGAATGTCAGAAAATAGATTGTTAAAAAGGTACTTTGCATCACAAAGTACTGTTAACCCCGGTTAAGCCTGAGATATTGCTCGTTAAAAGTGATAAAAAATGGGGAGGAAAAGAAATACTTGTACATTTTTTGCTCTTTCTTTGTCGTAACGAAAGTGTTAAAATTGAATGTTGAACCTAATTAGATAAAAGGATTATGAATACAATTTGGAAAGGAGTCTTAGGAGTTGCCTTAGTTGCAGCAGTAGGTTCGGGTGCCGCTATTGGTACAAGTACTTATATGATGAAACATCAGCAATATGCTGTATCAGGAGATAGTATATCCAATGTGTTTAGCCAACCGGTACGGATGGTTAATTATGCGGCAGTGGCGGCTGAAAATACAGATTTTACAGTAGCAGCCGAGAACGCGGTTCATGGTGTTGTGCACATTATGGCGACACAACATGCGGATGAATCTGCTTCTCGTGGTCAATATATGGATCCGTTAGAATTCTTCTTCGGTTTTGGTGGCGGTGGTAGTTTTCAGCGCCCGAAAGCACAGCCTCGTGTAGGATCGGGTTCTGGTGTGATTATCTCAACTGATGGATATATTATAACCAATAACCATGTGATTGACGGTGCGGATGAGTTGGAAGTAACGTTGAATGATAACCGTAAGTTTGAAGCTAAACTGATAGGAACAGATCCTGCTACCGATATTGCTTTGATCAAGATTGAAGCAAAAGATCTGCCCACTATTCCTTTCGGGGATTCAGAAAAGTTAAAAGTGGGAGAATGGGTTTTGGCTGTAGGTAATCCATTTAATTTGACATCAACAGTAACGGCTGGTATTGTCAGTGCCAAAGGTCGTAGCATACCTTCTTTGGGATCGGGCGATAAGAGTAAGATAGAATCATTTATCCAAACGGATGCCGCGGTAAATCCAGGAAACAGTGGTGGTGCCTTGGTGAATACGAAAGGAGAGTTGATCGGAATTAATACGGCGATCTATTCGGAAACCGGGAATTACGCAGGATATTCATTTGCTGTACCTATCAGTATTGCCGGCAAAGTGGCCAGCGACTTGAAACAGTATGGTACGGTTCAGCGAGCTGTTTTGGGCGTAGAGATCATAGGTGTGGGAGATATTATGGATCGATTGAGTGTACCGAATCTTCCGGATGAATATAAGGAAGAATTGAAAGGTATGAAAGAAAACATCAAAGTTTCGGAAGGTGCATATGTGGCTGAGTTTGCCGATCGTAGTGTAGCTAAAGAGGCAGGTATCGAAATTGGTGATGTGATTATATCTGTCAATGGAGTAAAAGTGAAATCTGCAAATGCACTGCAAGAACAGATTGGTAAATATCGTCCGGGAGATAAAGTTACGGTGAAAGTTAATCGTAAAGGCACGGAAAAGAGTTTCGAAGTTCAATTGAAGAATGCGCAAGGAAGTACGAAAGTGATTACACCTGATGATGGAACAGAAATGTTAGGTGGTGCATTCAAGGCTTTGACGGATAAGGAAAAACGTGAGTATGGCGTTAGTTATGGTATTGAAGTGACCGGATTGACAAACGGTAAGTTGAAAGATGCCGGTATCAAGAAAGGCTTCATTATCATGATCGTTAATAATCAGCGTGTGAAGACTCCGGAAGATCTGGAAAAGATCGTGGATGATATTTTACATGGTCGTACAGAAGATCAAGGTTTGTTCATCAAAGGATTCTATCCGAATGGAAGAACCAAATATTATGCAATCGATTTGGCTGAATAAGCATATATTGTATAGAGTACTTTTTCAAAGTGTATGATATCTTCAGAATGAGAAGATATATATTAAAATGTTAAAGGTATATAATAGGCTGAACATGATAGGTGTTCAGCCTGTTCTTTTGGTAGATTTTATTTATCTTTGTACCCTGTATTTTTCAATTAGATTCGTTGGATGAGACAATTAAAAATTACAAAGTCCATTACCAATCGCGAAAGTGCTTCTTTGGATAAGTACCTTCAGGAAATAGGTCGTGAAGATCTTATTACAGTAGAAGAGGAAGTTGAGTTGGCACAGGCTATTAAAAGAGGTGACCGTAGGGCATTAGAAAAGTTGACAAGAGCAAATTTGCGTTTCGTTGTTTCTGTAGCTAAGCAATATCAGAATCAAGGTTTGAGTTTGCCTGATTTGATTAATGAGGGAAACTTAGGATTGATTAAAGCGGCTGAAAAGTTTGATGAAACACGAGGCTTCAAGTTTATTTCGTATGCTGTATGGTGGATTCGTCAATCTATTTTGCAAGCGTTGGCAGAGCAGTCTCGTATTGTTCGTCTTCCGTTAAACCAGGTTGGCTCACTGAACAAAATCAGTAAAGCTTTCTCTAAGTTTGAGCAGGAAAATGAACGTCGTCCTTCTCCAGAAGAACTTGCAGAAGAATTGGATATTCCTGTAGATAAGATTTCTGATACATTGAAAGTGTCAGGACGTCATATTTCAGTGGATGCTCCGTTCGTTGAAGGCGAAGACAACAGCCTTTTGGATGTGCTTGTGAACGATGATGCTCCTATCGCTGACCGATCGTTAATGAACGAGTCTTTATCGAAGGAAATTGATAGAGCTCTTGCTACATTGACCGAAAGAGAAAGTGAGATTATCAAAATGTTTTTCGGTATTGGGTGTCAGGAGATGACATTAGAAGAGATTGGCGATAAATTCGGTCTTACACGTGAGCGAGTACGCCAAATCAAGGAAAAGGCTATTAGAAGATTGAGACAAGGAACGCGTAGCAAGCTCTTAAAGTCGTATTTAGGTTAATCTCCGAGTTGAGGTTCGATACGCAAAGAATTATAGGCTTCTTATCAGGATTGATAGGAAGCTTTTCTTTTTTTTGTACATTTGCAAGTAAAACTGACAATCAGTATACAAAATACCATTAAAAGCAAAATAAGATTATGACGACAAGACGTAATTTTCTAAAAACAGGTTCTCTTTCTTTGGCTGGATTAATGATGGGCGATAAATTGTTCGCTCAAACAGAAGAATGTACAGTCGCTTCTGTCGAACAATCGGGTTCTTTTACAGAGCAGGCAGCCAAAGTTTGGAATGATTTCACAACGAAACGTCCGGCAGAGAATGCTCGTAAGTTTACTTCTGATGCTGTGGAAGCTAAATTGGCAGAAGTGAAAGCTCATATCAAAGATCCCAAATTAGCATGGATGTTTGAGAATTGTTTCCCTAATACATTGGATACAACCTGTGAATTTAAGATGAAGAACGGAAAGCCTGATACCTTTATCTTGACGGGTGATATCCATGCGATGTGGTTGCGTGACTCATCGGCACAAGTATATCCTTATGTCGTATTAGCGAAAGAGGATAAGAAATTACAGGAGATGTTACAAGGAGTTATCCATCGCCAGGCTAATTGTATTTTGATCGATCCTTATGCTAATGGTTTTAATGAAGGCCCGACTGGCAGTGAATGGGAATCTGATCATACAGAGATGAAAAAAGAATTGCACGAACGTAAATGGGAAATCGATTCTTTATGTTATCCAATCCGCTTGGCTTATCATTATTGGAAAGAAACAGGTGATACATCTGTATTCGACAATGAATGGATGAAGGCCATGGAGTTGGTATATAAGACGTTTATCGAGCAACAGCGTAAAAACAATAACGGACCGTATCAGTTTGGCCGTACAACTGCCAAGCAAAGTGATACTCTGTTGAATGGTTTTGGTAGTCCTGTAAAACCGGTTGGTCTGATTGTCTCTTCTTTCCGGCCTTCGGATGATGCGACAATATTTGGTTTCTTGATACCTTCCAACTTGTTTGCCATTACTTCTTTGCGTCAGTTGGCTGAAATAGTCCGTGTAGTGAAGAATAATACAGAATTTGCAACCCGCTGCGAAGCTTTGGCTTCAGAAGTAGAAGCTGCCGTTAAGAAATATGGTATTATTGAGCATCCGGAGTTTGGGCAGATTTATGCCTTTGAAGTAGATGGTTTTGGGGGTCGTAATTTGATGGATGATGCCAATGTTCCCAGTTTGTTGGCTTTGCCATTTTTAGGATGTGTGGATGTCAATGATCCGATTTACCAAAATACGCGCCGTTTCGTATGGAGTCAGGCAAATCCTTATTTCTTTAAAGGTTCTGCGGCCGAAGGAATTGGAGGACCGCACGTGGGTATTGATTACATTTGGCCGATGAGCTTGATCATGCTTGCGAATACGTCAAATGATGAAAAGGAAATTCGTTATTGTATTGAGACGATTCGGGATACGGAAGCAGGAACCGGATTTATCCATGAGTCTTTCCATAAGGATAATCCCAAAGATTATACCCGTCCTTGGTTTGCATGGGCCAATACGCTGTTTGGAGAATTAATTATTAAACTGCAATCGGAAGGTCGCCTGAAAGATCTTCTTTAATGGGGTTGTAATTAATGGGTATTTCTTTTTCTCCTTTTTGCAGGAAATGATGTAATAAGAGATTGTTTACTGTTCGGGTGAAAGGAAGTAAAAAGATTGATATTCGTATATCAATAAGTATCACAATAAAATGAACGAGAATCGAAAACAAATCCCGTGAGGATTGTCGACGATTCTCGTTTATTTCATTTAGAAAGGCTAGGTATTTATCGGAAAATACACCGGTTTTTATACATTTGTTTATGATCTATTTAATCTTGTTCCGTTAGTCTGATGCCATCTTTTTCAAGGACAATGAGATGCTGTTTATATAAAGCACCAACAGCTTGTTTGAAAGCTTTCTTGCTGCACCTGAATAGTGAATAGATCACATCCGGATCGCTCTTGTCGTGGACAGGCAGAAATCCTCCTTTTACTTGCAGGGCATCCAATATCACTTTAGCTATTCCATCAACTTTCTGATAGCCAAGAGGAGTCAGACTGATATCTAATTTGTCGTCATCGCGGACTTCTTTTACATATCCTTTCAGATGTTCTCCTTTCTCTAAACGCTGAAAAACCTGATTGTGATATATCATGCCCCAATGCAGGTTGTTGACAATCACTTTATAACCGATTTCCCCATCTTCAACAACCAAGAGATCTACTTCCTGATTATACTTGTATTGAGGAGGTATATTATTGAGAAACTTTTCAACTTTTTCAGAAGCCATGATTCTTCCTGTTATCGGATCAAGACGCACATACACAAGATACCATTTACCTTCTCTCATGGTCATTTTCTGTTCTTTGTAAGGAACAAGCAAATCTTTCATAAGTCCCCAATCCAGAAAAGCCCCTGTAGTATTGACCGATTTAACCCTCAGGAAAGCAAATTCTCCGACAACAGCTTTCGGATGCAAAGTTGTTGCAATCAGTCGTCCTTCATTATCATGATAGATAAAGACCTCTACTTCATCGTCTACTTTAGCATTATTAGGTACATAACGGGTTGGAAGCAAGATCTCTTTCCCATCACCTCCATCCAAATAGGCACCGAAACTAAGTATTTTTACGATTTTCAGCTTATTGTAATTACCAATAGTAAACATACTCAAATTTAATTTTAGACAAACATACAGAATTATTCCTGAATGTAAAAAAAACTGTGATTAAATGTATCCCTATGCAGCAATATTCTGTCAAATGCATCGTTAGAAGAGTAGAGATTTAATGAATTACTTGTTAAGTCTTGTGGAATTGTTGTACCTTTGCAATTACATTAATAATTATCATAGATTGTATGAAGCTAAAGTATTTTTTGTTTATTCTTTTTAGTGGGTTGATGGTTGCCTGTAAGACCCCAAAAGATGTCATTTATTTTCAGGGGATTGATAATTTATCTGAAGATAAGTTGGCTCAATTGAGCACACAGTCTTACTCTACTAAGATAACATATGATGATTTGTTATCGATTACAGTATCTGCATGGGATCCTACTTCAGTAACCCCTTTTAATCCTCCAGTATATGCTTTTGCTTCTCAAGGAGATGAACCTGTTGTTGTTTCAGAAGCTATGTATAATTATTTAGTAGATAAAGAAGGTAATATAAAATTTCCAGTGATTGGGACAGTTCATGTAGAAGGTTTGACAAAAACAGAAATTAGTGAGAAACTTGAATCTTTAATTTCTAAATATGTTGATAATCCATTAGTAAATGTTCAATTGCTAAATTTTAAAGTGACGTTGATGGGGGATTTTAATAGGCCAGGAACCTATAATATAAAGAATGATCGTATTTCTATATTGGACGCTATTGGAATGGCTGGAGAACTTCAATTAACAGCCAATCGTACCAATATAATGGTGATTCGAGAAGCTGATGGAAAAAAAGAAATTCATCGGATGGATATTACTAATCCTAATATATTTGAATCTCCATGTTTTTATCTGCAACAAAACGATGTGGTCTATGTTGAACCAATTGCCTCTAAACTTAAGTCAAGAAGTAGCTCTACTAGAAATTTCTCTGTGGCTTCGTCCATTATTAGTACTTTGTCTGTTGTAGCTAGTATGATTTTTAGTGTAATAACATTAAGTCGAAGTAATAATTAATTTCAATAATAAGTATAATGGAAAGAGATAATGAAGTAATAAGCTTGAAAAATATAATCATATATTATTTGAATCATTGGAAATTATTTCTAACATCAGGGATTATATCCTTAGTTATAGCGATTCTTTATTTGATTTTGTATCCAAAGACCTATGAGGTGATGTCTGTTGTTAAGATTCAAGATGAAAAAGATTTAAGTAGTGGAGGGGGAATCAGTATGGGGGATGCTGCTGGTTTGATGCGATCTTTTGGTCTTGGAGGGGGAACTGGTGGTTCAATTAATATCGATGATGAGATATCTACATTGAAATCTAATTCTTTATTGTCGAAAACAGTTGTAGAATTAGGTTTAGATGTTACTTATGAACAGCCGTTTTCTTTCAGAACGCTATATGATGATTCTCCAGTGGTTGTTTATCCGGACAGTATGTTTCGAAAGAATATTGATCAAGTCCTTGACTTTCAGTTGCAAGTGAACGAAAGAGGTGTTTTGGTTAAGATGAGAGAAACAGGAGATAAATTTACGTTTGATAAACTTCCTGTAATATTACAAACAGATAAAGGATCTTTAGCTATTTGTTATAGAGATAGCGTTCATAAAGAAACTACTATTAAATTGAATATTTCAATAATGCCAACTAGTTGGGTCGCAGAAGATCTAAGTGAGGATATAAATATTGAAGAGTATTCGAAGACTTCCAATACTATAGAGTTATTGTATTCAGATCATAATAAGAATCGAGGGAAAGATTTGCTGAATACTTTATTACGGCAGTATAACGAACAAGCTAACTTGGTAAAACGAAAAGACGGCAATAAATCTCAGAATTTTCTAGATCAAAGAATTGATGGTATTATTGATCAATTGAAAGAAACAGAAAGATTGATAGAGATGTATAAGTTGAAGAATAGGATGACAGATATTGAATATGATGTAATGTTCTATTCTGAAGCAATAAAAACGTATCGAGAAAAACTTATAGAACTCGAGGCTCAAAAATATATGGTGAATTTGATTGAAGAGTATGTAAAGAATCCAGAGAATAAATACAAGCTGGTTCCTGCTGCTCTTTCTTCTGGTGCAGGTGAATCAGATAAAAGTAGTCCTGTTGCTTTATATAATCAGGCTTTAGTATTGAGAGAAAAAACGTTGAAGTCCTCTAAAGAAGAGAATCCATTGGCCGAAGTAGAAGAAAAACAGATTGAGAAATTAAGAGAAAGTGTTATAGTTTCTGTTGAGAATGCCAGCAAAAGTTTAGATGTTGTAATGTCTGATTTGAAATCTCAGGAACAAGCTATTTTTGATAAAATGGGTAATGTTCCAACGTATGAACGTGAATATTTAGATATGAAGCGTCAACAAGAGATTTTGCAAGGTGTTTATTTAGTTTTATTACAGAAGCGGGAAGAAGTTGCCTTATCAACTGAAGGTGGAAGAGATAAAGGCTTTATAACGGATGCTGCATATGTAAAACATAAACCAGTTGCTCCACGAAAATTGTTTGCTGCGATTTTTATGGTGTTTTTTACCTTTGGAATTCCTATGGGATATTTATTCATAGTAAATAGGCTGAAAGAGTTGTTGGATGAATTAAAAAGACAAAAGTCATGCAAGTAGTTATATTGGCAGCTGGAATGGGAAAAAGGTTGGATAATTTAACCCGTAATAATACAAAATGTATGATTCGGGTTAATGGCATCACTTTGATTGATAGGGCCCTTTCACAGTTCTCTAAAATGAAGCTTAATAGAATAATTTTAGTGATTGGTTATAAAGGTAAAGAATTAAAAGAATATGTGGGTGATAGTTATAATGGAATACCTATACATTATATTTATAATCCAATTTATGACAAGACAAACAATATTTATTCCCTTTCATTAGCGAAGAAAGAATTACAGGAAGATGATACTTTATTAGTTGAATCTGACTTGATTTTTGAAGATGCCGTTTTAGATAAAATCTTATCAGATCCATATCCTAATATAGCTTTGGTTGCTAAGTATGAGAGTTGGATGGATGGTACGGTTGTTACTTTGGGTAGCGATAATATTATTTTGAACTTTATAACAAAGAAGGCATTTAATTTCGATCATAAAGACTCTTATTATAAAACAGTTAATATATATAAGTTTAGTAAAGAGTTCTCGAAAACGCACTATGTTCCATTTTTAGATGCTTATATTAATGCTTTAGGATGTAACGAATATTATGAGCAAGTTTTGCGGGTAATCGCATTATTAGATAAACCTGATTTAAAAGCACTTCCACTGTCAGGTGAAAAGTGGTATGAAATAGATGATATTCAGGACTTAGATAATGCTGAATCTATTTTTGCTGATGAAGACAAAAAGCTTAAAGCATTTCAAAAAAGATATGGAGGTTATTGGCGTTTTCCTTCTTTGTTGGATTTTTGTTATTTAGTAAATCCTTATTTCCCTTCAGAAAAAATGAAAAAAGAAATGAAGGCTAATTTTGATATACTATTGACGGAATATCCTTCAGGTATGCAGGTAAATGCATTGTTAATGGCTAAATATTTTGGTTTAATTCCGGATTATGTTTGTGTGGGAAATGGAGCTGCGGAATTGATCAAAAGTTTAATGTCTTTGTTGACAGGTAATTTAGGAGTAATATATCCTACTTTTGAGGAGTATCCAAATCGATGTGAGAAACATAATATAGTATCTTATTTCCCATCAAATGCTGATTTCTCTTATAGCGTAGATGATTTGATTGGCTTTTATGATGATAAGGATTTAAGTACATTATTAGTAATTAATCCAGATAATCCTTCAGGAAATTATATTTCTCATACAGATATTTTGAAATTGTGTGAATGGACAAAAATGAAAAATATACGATTGATAATAGATGAATCATTTGTGGATTTTTCTGATTTTTCATACGAAGATACGCTTTTATTGAATTCGACTTTGGAAAAGTATCCTTTATTGGTTGTTGTTAAAAGTATCTCTAAATCTTATGGTGTGCCAGGGCTGCGTCTAGGTGTATTAGCTTCATCTGACAGGAATTTAATTCAAGACATACGAAAAGATGTGTCAATATGGAATATTAATTCTTTTGCTGAATTCTATATGCAAATTTTTAATAAGTATGAAGTTGATTATAAATTAGGCTGTGAAAGATTTATAAAAGAGAGAAAACGTTTTTTTAAATCTTTGAGTTCAATTTCATATCTTCGAGTGATACCATCACAAGCTAATTATTTTTTGTGTGAAGTAATCGAAAAATATTCTTCATCAGAATTAACTAGTTTATTACTAAGTAAATATAATATTTTGATAAAAGATTGTGGAACGAAAAAAGCTTTTTCTGAAGGTGAATATATTCGCGTTGCAATACGTTCAACGGAAGATAATAATTATTTGGTCCATGCTTTAAAATCGTTGTGATATGAAGATATTTGATTTTGAACAAATAAAAAATAGAAATATTGCTCCGTCTGATTGTTTGAAATGGGTTGAATGTGCTTTAAGAGAAAAATATGATTGTATTTTGCCTGGTAAGGTTAGTATTACGACTTCTCCTGACATCTTTTTTAATACTATGCCGGTATATTTACATCCAGATAAACGTTTTGGAGTTAAAATAGTATCTCGTTTTCCTGATCGAAGACCTTCGTTGCAGAGTGATATACTATTATATGATTCACTTACAGGTGAGTTGTTAGCTTTTATGGATGGTTCATGGATTACGGCAATGAGAACTGGGGCTGTTGCTGCATTAAGTATTAGTTATTTACAAAAAAAAGCTGCTAAGAATTATGCTTTTATAGGTTTAGGAAATACGGCTAGGTCTACATTGTTATGTTTGCTTGAATTAGTTAAAGGACCTATGCAGATTTCCTTATTAGCTTATAAGGATCAGACAGATTCTTTTATTGAGAGATTTGAGGGGTATCAGAATATATCGTTTACTGTGTATTCAGATGTGCATCAAATGATAGCAGATTCAGATGTAATTATTTCAAGCGTAACAGTTGCACATGATTTGTTTGCTCCAGATGAATGTTTTAAACCTGGAGTTTTGGTTGTTCCCATTCATACGCGAGGTTTTCAGAACTGCGATTTGTTTTTTGATAAAGTATTTGCTGATGATGTGAAACATGTATGCGGTTTTAAGTATTTTAATCAGTTTAAAAAGTTTGATGAATTTGCTCGTGTACTTTTAGGAGAGAATCCAGGTCGTGAATCGGAACAAGAGCGGATTTTAGTATATAATATAGGTATTGCGTTGCATGATATTTTCTTCGCATCTAAAATTTATGATAAGCTTTCAGCAGAAGGGAAAGTATTAGACTTAAATATGACAACAGAGAAATTCTGGGTATAATTAATGTTATTAGAAAAAGGTAAAAAATATAAAGTGATTTTATCCAATACAGCTTATTTGTCTGTGTTGGAGATATTAAAAATGGTAATGCCTTTTGTGGCATTACCTTATTTAATACAAACTGTAGGTACAGAGAACTATGGAATTGTTGTCTTTGCGCAGACTGTGATCTCTTATTTTATTGTTCTTGTAAATTTCGGTTTAGATGTTTCTGCAGTAAAGGATGTTTCTGTCGCAAGAAATGATCTTCCTAAACTAAATGAAGTTGTATCATCTGTTTTACTGATAAAAACAATTCTATTTTTAATTTCATTTGTGATATTAGGGGGAATGGTTTTGTTTATTGATAAATTTAGAATCCATTGTCTCCTTTTTTTCTTGTCTTTTCTTTCGTGTTTGTCTGAAATATTATTTCCTGTATGGTTTTATCAGGGTATAGAAAAAATGAAATATATTACGCTAATACGTTTTATATCCATATTTATATATACTGTTTCAGTTTTTTTATTTATTCGACATGCAGATGATTATATATTAATACCTCTTTTACAATCCGTAGGTTGGATCATTTCAGGTATTGTTTCTTTTCTGATGTTGTTGAAGGCAGAAAATATATCTTTGTTTGTGCCTTCTTACTCTTTGGTCAAAAAGTATTTTGTAGATAGTATACCTTTCTTTTTTTCTCGAGTTTCTGTTGTGATTAATAGTGGTATGGCTAAAATTATTTGTGGCATTTTCTTTTCAATGCATGAGGTTGCAGCATTTGATTTAGCTCAGAAAATAGCTACAACAGCTTTGGTGCCATTACAAATGTTAAATCAGGCTGTTTTTCCTCATATAGCAAAAACTAAAGATGTGAATTTTGTTAATAAATGTTTTCGAATGATGATGTTTGCTACATTAGGAATTATTGTTTGTGTATATGTTTTGGCTCCATTAGGAGTTAAAATTCTTTCAGGAGGAGAATTGATGGATTCTGTTTCTGTATTGCGAATACTTTGTCTTTTTATTTTTAGTGGAGGAATAACATTATATACAGGATCTCCTGTATTAGTGTCTTTTGGATTTTCAAAGCCTTTTAATCGTAGTGTTCTTTTGTCTACTGTTATTCTAATGTTGATATATGGAATTTTATATCTTACGAATAATTTTTCGATAGGACGTTTTGCTTTAGCATTAGGTTTGGCAGAATTTGCAATTGCGGTTTATCGTTTGTATTATTGCACTCATTATAAATTAATTCAGTTTCATGGAGGATTTAAGCTATTTTAATCCAGAGGGATCTATATTGCGGAAACACCAAATGAAGATGGTTGATATTTTGTGTGTGATAGACAAAATTTGTAAGAAACACAAAATCAACTATTGGCTTAGTTCGGGAACATTATTAGGAGCAGTCCGACATCAGGGGTTTATACCTTGGGATGATGATTTAGATATTGAAATGTTAGCTGAAGACTATAATAGATTTTTATCAGTTATTCAGTCCGAGCTTCCAGAAGATTTGGTGCTTCAATCATATAAGACAGATCCTAATTATGTTGCTCCTTATGTTAAAATCAGAGATACAAAGTCTTGTTTGTATGAGACATCAAATAAGGATTGTAATTATAAGTATAGAGGGATCTATATTGATATTTTCTATATAGAGCCTTCTATTCGGTTTTTTATAAGAGTGGCTATGAAATTACATGGCTATTTATACAAGTTGTCATATAGGCCTTGTAGGAAAGGGTCATTTCTTTTTTATTGCAAACGCTTGATCTTAGTTTTTTTGCAGAACTGTATTTATCCATTATTTAGGATACTGTCTAAGCTTTTACGTTGTAAAAAATTTTATCAATGTTTAGGCGCAGGTTTTTTAGGAGAACGGGATAAAAAGGATTTATTTCCATTATCCACAGTTTGCTTTGAGGGGAAGATTTTTCCTGCTCCTTATAATCCAGATGCCTATTTGACGAGATTATATGGTAATTATATGCAATTGCCTGATTTATCGAAAATAGAAGTACATTTAGATAAGATAGAATTTGATAAATAGTATTTGAAATGAAGCAAAAAATATTATTAGTATTTGGGACACGCCCAGAGGCAATAAAAATGTGTCCATTGGCAATAGCATTTCAAGCTGCCACAGATTCTTTTGAGACGATTGTATGTGTAACAGGTCAGCATCGAGAAATGTTGGATCAGGTATTATCTGTATTTGGAATCAAACCAGATTATGACTTGAATATTATGTCAAAAGGACAAGATTTATATGATGTAACCTCTCGAGTTTTATTAGGGATGAGAGATGTATTGTCTAACGTTAAACCAGATGTTGTATTAGTGCATGGGGATACCACAACTTCGATGGCTGCTGCGTTGGCTTCATTTTATCAACAAATTCCAGTAGCCCATATTGAAGCGGGTTTACGTACTCATAATATATATAGTCCGTGGCCGGAAGAAGTAAATAGGCAGATTACAGGAAGGATTGCAACTTATAATTTTGCTCCTACTTTATTAAGTAAGAAAAATTTATTGCTTGAGAATGTAAAAGAATCTTCTATTTATGTGGTAGGGAATACAGTTATTGATGCTTTACATTTAGTTTTAAAGAAAATTAAATCAAACAATAAGATAGAACATGATATATTGAAAGATTTATCAAATATGAATATTCCTCTTTCCTTAGTTAATACATGGAAAGGAGGAAGACGGATGGTTCTAATTACTGGCCATAGAAGAGAAAATTTTGGGGAAGGTTTCATGCATATCTGCTTTGCTATACGGGACTTAGCAAAGACGTTTTCTGACGTAGATTTCGTTTATCCTATGCACTTGAATCCTAATGTTAGAAAACCGATACATGAAGTATTTGGATCAGATTATAGAAATAATTATCCAAATTTGTATTTTATCGAGCCGCTTGACTATTTACCATTTGTATATATGATGGATCATTCTTTTATAGTTTTAACAGATAGTGGCGGAATTCAAGAAGAAGCTCCTGGTTTAGGTAAACCTGTTTTGGTAATGCGTGATACAACAGAAAGGCCTGAAGCTTTGGATGCTGGTACTGTGAAATTAGTAGGAACGGATTATGATAAGATCATAAAGGAAGTTTCATTATTATTAACTGATGATGTGGCTTATGCTAATATGTCAAAAGCAACCAACCCATACGGGGATGGATTTAGTTGTGGAAGAATAGTAGATATAATGCGTAAGAAATAGTCGTATGAAAAAGAAAGTATTGATAATTCACCGAGGTTATCCTTTAGGAACTAATGCTGGCGATAAAGTACGAACTTTGAATATGGCAAAGTCTCTGCAACGTATAGGCTTTCAAGTATTCTTGCTTGGTTTTTATACGAAAGGTTTTTCTTTGAAAAAAAAGGAAATAGAAGAGTTACCTGAAGGAATAAAACCTTTATTCTTTTATACGTTACCAAATCGTTTTCGTTTGCATAATATAGCGGCATTATATAGAGCTATTTTGACTTGGTTAATTTGTAAGCATTATTCAATAGACTTGGTGCAGGGGGAATTAGCTTCGGCTGCTAATTGTGTAAGATTTTTGCCTAAACTTCCTTTGATAACCGATTTCCATTCAGATATTGTTCCAGAATTGGAAATGGATGGTTATTTGAGTTATCAAATTGAGAATGCGAAATGTGAAAACATATATGCCATAAAGCGATCCACAAAAACAATAACTGTTTCTGCTAATTTAAGAAAAAATCTATCTGTATATGGGAATACAGATGCTCCTAATTATGTTTTGCCTTGCAATTTTGTAGCAGAACCATATCTTAATTTTACGATGGAAAAGCGCAAAGCAATGAGAATTGAATATGGTTTAGACGATCGTATACTTTTATGTTATTCTGGAGGATTGCATGTTTGGCAGTGCATATCAGAAACTATTAATTTGGTAATAGAGCTTAGGAAACGTAACCCAGCTTATTTTCTGTGTATTTTTACAAATGATAGTATAGAACCATATAAAGATAAATTAAGTTTTTTGGAAAACTCTTATATGGTAAAAAGTTTGAAGCATGATGAGGTTCCAGCTCATTTATTGATGGCTGATGTTGGATTTGTTTTGAGGGCAAATAGTCTGGTTAATATAAATTCATCTCCAACTAAAACTTCAGAATACATGGCTGCAGGAATGATGGTTGTTGCGACTCAGTATGCAGGAGACGTTCCTCAATTAATTGAAGATAGTGGTTGTGGTTATACTTTAAACGCTCCTGTTGCTTCACCCGATGAAATTGAATCGTTAGATCATAAAATTGCCCAATTTATGTCTAATAGGCATGATGAGTTTGAAAAGACTAGAAAATTTATTTTTGAACATCGTGTTTGGGAAGTAAATGAATGCATATTAAATCAACTATATCAGGATTTATAATAGAAAGGCATGTCCGATTTACCCGGGCATGCCTCTTTTTATCTATTAATTTTAAATCTGTTTTTTCTGAAAAAATATAACATGCTTTTTAAATGTAACAATGTTTTTCTATTTATTTTTTGCGATGATCTTTGATGCGCATGAATCATTTTGCTTGAAGGTAAATAAATAACTTTCTTCCCTAGTTTCCAACATCGGTGGCATATGTCCATATCTTCAACATATAAGAAAAAGCCTTCATCAAATCCGTTTAATTGCTGATAAAATGAATTCTTTAAAAGAAGTGCTGCTCCCATACACCAATCTACATCACTTGGACTTGTTGGTGAGAGTTCTGTCATTAAATATTGCTTTACATAATGATTGGTACTATTATCGTTCCCTTTGGTGAAAATTCTAGCCATTAAAATTGGGGGAGAAATAAATGTTCTTACCGAATGTTGTATGGATAAATCTGTATTTAATAACTGAGGGGCAATAATACCAACTTCTTGGTGGTCTTGCAGATATTGATAAAGCGTATCTATGCTATCCTTTAAAAGGATAATATCCGGATTTAGTATTAATATATATTCTCCTTTTGCATAGGAAGCTGCTTTATTGTTATTGGCTGCAAATCCTGCTATTTTATCATTTTTGTAGTAGCGGATTTGTGGATAATGGGTTCTTATAAATTCTTCAGTATTATCTGTTGAACAATTATCAACAAGGATTAGTTCAAAATTAACTTTAGGTGGATTGTCAATATATAAAGAATGTAACATCTTCTCTAGAAGAGGAAGATGATTCATTGTTACAGTGATAATTGAAATAATAGGATTCATTATTTGCATGATAAATAAAATTGATAATAATCTTTTGCCATTCTTTGTGCTGAAAACTGATCGATAATAATCTTTCTAGCAACCTCTTTTAAGTCGTTCACTTCGTTTTTTTGATTTAATAGTGAAAGACAGATTTTATATAAGGTATCTGTATCATTACAGTCAAATAAATAATTTTCAAAACAACTGTTTTGCACAATTTCTTTATGAGGGTCTATTGATGATAGTATAGGTATAACCTGATTACTCATTGCTTCCATAACAGATAGCGGTAAGCCTTCTGAATATGAAGCTGAAATGTATAAATCTGCAATTTGAAGATATGGAATGATATCCTTCTTAAACCCTAAAAAAAGAATATTGGAGTTCGCTGATTCTTCTAATTCTTTTTTAGCGGATCCTTCTCCAATAATTAATAAGGGGTAATTATTGCCTAGTTTATTATAAACTTGTATAATTGTTTTAATATTTTTCCTAGGATGTAATCCAGACATAACTATAGATATAACTTTTTCTCTTATACCAAGCTCTTCTTTTAATTTTTCTAATGCCTTTTTGTCACATTGTAGAGAAGGTATTTCAATCCCATTTTGGATAGCGGATATATGTATATTGTATTTTTCTAAAGATTTAGAAATACTTTTAGAACAAGCAACAGTATTATCTGCTTCTCTAATAATGTTCGTATGTTTATTAGTTCTCCACAAAGAAAATAAAGGTCCTAAAGGATGTTTTGCATCATCTTTAGGATCTAAATGAATTGTCATTACCTCCTTTGTCTGTGGTATTAATTTTTTAATTTGGTGGTGTATTAAGTTTGCTCTGAAACCATGAGAGTGCATTATATCGAAATGCTCTTTATTTACAAGTTGGGCTAACGCTTTTTGAGCACAGAACATACCTTTTAAACGAGACATGTTCAAAGAATGTACAGGAATATTTTCTCGTTTGAAAGCATCTATCATACTATTTTGTGGCTCCTTGGAAAGCGTAATAGCATGTATTTCTACGGGATAATTGGCTTTAAGTTCTTTTATGAGTGTAAAAGCTATTTTTACTAGCCCGTAACCTTCTAATGTTGAAAACAAAAAAGCTATTTTCATTTTTGTACAATTTTATCTGTTACTTGCTTTTGTTCTGCAATGACTACCCCTAATAACATCATTAAAAAATATCCTCGATGACTGGTGAATGTAGCATCTGCAATACTTTCTATCAGGAAAAAGCCTATGATAAGCAGAGTGATTACTAAGTATTTTTCTTGTAGATTTTGTATGTATAAAGAATATGATTTCTGTATTAAATACCAAAAGAAATAAAAAAATAAAAGTATTCCAATTACTCCAAATTGAGTTAAACAAGGATAATAAGTGTCAGCTATATAACTATAGTCAATTTTGTTAATCCCCCAAACGCCGTCAAGTCCATATTTATAATATAAATCAGAATAATAGACACCTGATGCATAAGAAGCGAAACTAGCGAATCCTGGTCCAAATGGAAAATAATCAACTAGAACTTCTAAAGATGTTTTGTATAACATCATTCGGGCAACAAGACCTGATTGAATGTCTTCTTCAGTTCCTCCTACAGCAAAATATAGATCCAACTTATTCCATCCAACTAATATCAATAATCCTATCACTATAATGCCAAATAGAATTGTTTTGATATTTATTTTAAAATCTTTAAGCTTGGGCGCTATTAATATAAGAATGACGGATATTAGAAAGAAACCATAAAATTTGGATCTAGTGGAAAAAAGGCCTGCTGATAACATTACTATGAATACAAGTTTGTCTCTCAATGTATCGCTTCCACAGAATAGAACAATTAAAGATAAAGCTATAATACATGCTGCAAAATACGAATTATGAAACATGACAGTATTGATGATAAACTTGTCATATAGTGTCATGAATCCAAGCCCTAGTAACAGAAACCAAAAACCTATGCAAATGATTCTCAAAAGACTTTTTTGCCTGTCAGAAAAACTAGGATATAAAAGGTATGTTCCAAAAAAAGCTAAGTAAGGTTTAAATTCAATGATAAGATCCTTGATGATGGCTTGTTTAACATTACTGTTTATGAGTATTGAATAGATTGTGTAGAATAAAAAGATACCAATTGTCACCAAAAAAGGCTTATTAAATCTCCAATCTTTTGTGTGAAATACACCAAAGAGCATGAATATAAATAATAAAAAGGCACATATTTCGTCTATTCCATCAAATCCAATAGTCCCATACAGAAGGAGACCTAGAATGAGTGTGAAGACAAATAATTCGAAATAATGCTTGTTTATGAACTGTTGTAGCATATCAGATCGTTTTTGAATATATAACGCGATGTGTAATTATATGTTGTTTTGATGCGGAAACAAAGATAATGCTATTTTTTGAAATAAGTTCTTTTAAAGTTTAGTTGTAAGGTAAAACAATGACTTCTGGGAAGGAAGGATCATTATCTGGCTGGTACGCCCCAAAAAAAGTTATATATATTTTTTCATTTAAAGTGTCTATATAATATATATTGAAACTATTACTAGATATTGAGTCTTCTTCTCTTTTGACCCGGTTATATACAATACCTGCATCTTTAGGCGCTTGATTTGAACATAAAATCATCTGTTGGTGAGGTAATGAAGTAGGGATACTTACTCCTAAAACATTGAAATAAGCAAAACAATGAGCATGTCCTCCTAAATAACAGATAAATTTCCCGCTAGAGTTCGTGAAGTCGAAATTGACAGAAATACTATCATTCGTGGATAATTTATTTTTATAGATTGATTTAATTGTGGTATGATTGCGGAATGCTTCAACAATATCAGGAATCATGTTCCAATTATGGATAAAATCTCCGTCACATAGATATGTAGTGGAGTTATCCGAGTGAGGTTGAAATGGATAATGATTTAGGATAATGACATTATGTTGATTAGACAGACCTTTTTTTAGAGCAATATTTCCTAGCCAATTGATCTGTTCCTGCGTGTAAGAAGCATAATATACGGTGTTGTATTTTTGCTCCGTTTGATCAAGCATATCTAAAGATATGATCCGAATATAGCCTCCTAGGGGATTAGGAATGTCTGTATAAAAATAATTCTTATTAGCTTTTTGACTTCTTAAACCAAAACAAGATATAGAGGATAAATTTTGATAGATTTCAGAAGCTGTGATATATGTAGAAAAAGATGAATCAATAATATTTGAGTCGTGATTGCCTGTGCAAATATAGGATGGTATATTGTTATTGCTATAGAAGTATTGCGTGAATGACCGTAAATACTTAATGGCAATGTCTTTATCTTTATGATTGGATATAAAATCTCCCGTAGCCACCATTGCATTAATGTTTAAATCTGCTTGATTGGCAAATTTTACAGATTGTATTAGATTTATAGGATAAGAGTAATGATTACTTTCAGAAAAATCGGATAAGTGTGGATCTGAAATATGTACGAGTTTGAAACAACCTTTCACGTTATATTGTGATTCAATTTTAGCCATGCGTTCTTTTGCTAGTTTATTATTAATAGCATATATAGAATCATTTATACTCTTTTTTACTTCCCAATCAATGTCGTCAGCATGCGAACATGAGAATAAAAAGCTTGTAATAAAAAGACATAAATATGAAAGCCTTTTAGTTTGAAAAAGCAATATTTTAATTATGAATGCAAATATATATGCCATGATTAGTTTCTTATCTTAATTTGTTTGTTACAATATTAAGCAAAATATTTTTGTTATCTATGAAATGCTTATAAGTATTTTGAGGAAATGTATTAAATAGATGGGAGGCTACCAAAAAACATAATTATATTTCTGAGTGAGTAATAAATGTTTTAAAAAAACTGTGTTCCTTTAATAACAATTACCTAAACCTTCGTTCTCAATTCTCCTATGTTTTGATTTTGATTTTCTTGAGCAATAAAAGTGGAGTAGAATGTGTGTTTTTTTCATCCTTTTCTCCTATTCTGATTTTTCTTTTAGGGGTTCACACACGGACTCATTGCTTTGATTGCCAAATTATTCCTGTGAAGGGTGTGAAATCTATAAGGAAAAAAGATGATCTCTTTTGATCGCATCTTGAGAATAGGGAAAAATCGTCCTACTTCTTGGTTTGGCGTGAGGAAGTTTGGCATCCTTGTTTTTTGAGTGGACAAGTCTGACAACTTTGGCAACTTGATTTGTCTGATATAGGACGGGTAAAAAAACGATAGATTTTGTGTCCCATCCAAAAGATGGTGACACATCCTATCAAATAAACTGCTATTTCCTGCCACATGGTTAGTTGATAATTATGTTTCCGATTTGATAAACTAAGAAGGATACGACCCAAGCCAGGCAGCAGGTGTAGAGAATGACAAATGCGCCCCATTTCCAGGAATGGGATTCATTCACGATGGCTGTCACTGTAGCTATACAAGGGAAGTAAAGCAGGACAAACAACATCAGACTGAGTCCGACCAAGGGCGTAAAGACGTCTGTCCCGTCTGGATTCTTTTCTTGTAACAATCGTTCCGTCAGTGCTTGTTCACTGTCGTCGCTACCGGTGTATAATACACTCAGCGTACTGACAACGATCTCTTTGGCTGCCATTCCGGATAACAGGCTGACACTGATTTTCCAATTGAAACCAAGCGGTTCCATGACGGGCGAAATGATTTGACCGATGCGGCCGATATAAGAGTTTTCCTGGTGGTCCATAGCCATCTGGTGTTCTATCTCTTGTAATTGCTTGGCCTTTTCTTCCGGACTTATCTGGGTATTCTCGATGGAAGCTATTTGTTGTTTGAAATCAGCTGTACGTGATGTCTCCCTCGGGAAATAACCTAAAAACCAGATGATGATGGATGCAACCAGGATGATGCCTCCCATCTTGTGCAAATATTGTTTGGCTTTTTCCCACATATGGAGCAGAATGGATTTTCCTGTAGGCATACGATAGGGCGGTAACTCCATCACAAAGGGAACATCTTCTTCATGAAAGAAGGCACGTTTGAATACCCGGGCTAAGATAACGGCTAGGATAACACCGGTGACGTATAACGAAAGTAATACGAAACTGGCATTTTTCGGGAATAAGGCTCCCGTGATTAATACATAAACCGGAAGTCGGGCGCTGCAACTCATCAAAGGCGTTACCAGCATCGTGATCATACGGCTGTTTCGACTTTCAATGGTTCGGGTAGCCATTACGGCCGGAACATTACAGCCAAAGCCCATAACCAATGGGATGAATGATTTGCCATGTAAGCCCATTTTATGCATGATCTTATCCATGATGAAAGCGGCACGAGCCATATAGCCCGAATCTTCCATAAAGGAGATGAAAGCATATAGGATCAGGATATTGGGTAAAAAGACGATGACGCCTCCGACACCACCTATGATGCCATCAACAAGCAAGTCTTTGAGCGGTCCTTCAGCCATGTGGGTACGGACAAAATTACCGATCATTTCGACCAGCCATTCAATGCCTTGCATGGGATAATCGCCTAAACGGAAAGTGGCTTCAAACATGATCCACATGAAAAGAAGGAAAATAGGAAATCCCAATACTTTATGAGTAACGAAGAGGTCTATAATCTGGGTACTGGTCGCTTCCTTGATTTTGTTCTGTTCAAAGGTCTCGCGCAAAGCTCCCGAGATGAAGCCATAACGCGCATCTGTCAACGCCGTTTCGCAGTCTTCCTGCAAAAGATTTTCGATTTGGGCGGCGTTGCGGTTCCGTTCTTGGATGATTTGTTCACCGTCAGGAAACTTCCGTATCTGAGATTCTATTTCCTGATCGTTTTCCAGTAACTTGATAGACAGGTAACGCCTTGATATACTTTTAGGCATATTACTATCTACTTTATGGATACTGCGTTTTATGTTGGCAATACCTTTTTCCAGTATATCTCCGTAGTTGATATGTATATGGCGGACAACGGGATCTTCTTCTTCATACACTTTGATAACGCGGTTGAATAACTCTTCGATACCAAAGCCTGTCTTACTGATGGTCGGAACAATTGGGCAACCGATCATACGTGCCAGCGATTCATAATCAAACTTATTACCGGCTTTTTCCAGTTCGTCGTACATGTTGAGGGCAATGACCATTTGCACGTCCATGTCTATCAACTGGGTTGTCAGATATAAGTTTCTTTCCAGATTGGAGGCATCAATGACATTGATAACAATATCCGGTTGCTGGTTTTCGTTCAGATGTTTTCGTACATACAACTCTTCCGGAGTATAAGCCGATAAAGAATACGTACCCGGCAAGTCGACAATCCGGAACGTATATCCGTTTTGCTTGAATACGCCTTCTTTGGCATCGACGGTTACTCCGCTGTAATTCCCGACATGCTCATGAGCTCCTGATGCGAAATTGAATAAAGACGTTTTACCGCAATTGGGGTTTCCTACCAAAGCAACGTTGATAGTCTTTCCTTTATTGTAGGCAATTTCTCTTAATTCATCGTCCGAAGGAGTGATGTAGTCAGTTGCCGGTTTATCGGCAAAAATGAGGTTTTCACGTTCGGCTGCGAATTCGGCAGCACTGACAACTTCGATGAGTTCGGCATCCTGGCGTCTGAGAGAAACGTCATATCCCATAATCCGATAATGAATAGGATCTTTCAACGGGGCATTTTGAATGACTTGTACTTCTTTTCCACGGATAAAGCCCATTTCTATGATACGTTTGCGGAAAGCGCCGCGCCCCATAATTTTGACGATAATTCCTTTTTCGCCTGTACGAAGTTCTGATAGTCTCATCTTAATATACTGTTCTCAAACGTGTGCAAAGTTACGATATATCGTTAGTTTCATCAATACCTATGAATAGGTAATTTCAGAGGCGGAACTATTTCTTTGCCTTATGTCATTTAATGAAAAAACCGACTGGATATATTTTGTTCGCCGATGCTGAATATATATTCGCTCACTGCGAATATGTATTCGCCGACGATGAACGTATGTTCGCCCACGGCGAATAAAGATTTACTGGTAGGCCAACCTATTAGATCATATCCATTTGGAGAAAAATAAAGGGGACTTCCGCTTTTTCGTTTCTATAAATATCATATATTTGCTGTGACATTTCGCTGTGACACTTGTAAACATGAAAAATACTAATATATAATATGAGTCGTAAATTATTGTTGTTTTGGCTATTAACCGGAGTTGCCTTGTTCGTTTTCCTACAAGTTTGCTATCCTTATCTTTTCTTTTTCAACGAACAGAGCCAGTTGTTTTTAGCTGAAGCGGCTTTCTTTTGGGAAAACTTGCCGAACCCCGGAGGTCTGACGCTGTGGTTGTCTGAGTTCTTGGTTCAGTTTTTTTCCTATCCATACGCGGGAGCTTGTATTACTGCTATACTATTGACGTTGATAGCTTTTGTGCAGGGTGAAATTTTACGTAAACTAAGTGGATCATCTATTTTGGCAATGACAGGGTGGTTGGTTGCTATGGCTCAGGTTTGGGTAATTGCTGATTTTAACTACCTGTATCAAGGAGTCCTGTCGATAGTCTTTGTTCTCATAAGTGCGTGGACTTGTCTGTCTATTCGATCGGATCGGGTTCGCTTGCTTTTTGAAGCGGCAGGAGGATTGATTTTAGTCTGGTGGGTAGGAGCTGCTTCCGTATTATTTGCCGTCTGGGTGTTTTTATATGAGATTGTTGTCCGTAAAAACAAGCAGAAATGGTTGGCGCTGTTTCCTTTATTGATAACAGCCGGTTTGTTGTTTGTTTTATGGCGAACAGCTGTTATCAGTGATTTCCGTTTTGCCTTTTTACCCGATGCTTATTATCATCATTTATTAGAGCCTAAATCGGTTATTTATTTTTCATGGTGGGGCGTATGGCTGTTGACAGGCTATGCGCTGATTCTACATCGAAATAATTGGTCATTGAAAACAACGAAGAGTAAAAGACTGGTTGCAGTGGCTTTGTTTGTCTGTTTGATAGCTGTATTTTATGTCGGGACGCTTCGCTTTGGAGAATTAAAGATGCGCCGTTATATGATGCTGGATTATTATTCCCGAACCGGGCAATGGCAGAAAATAGAAGCCGATTGCCAGGGTAAGATAACGAATTTCCTTTATATGAATATCCTTGCCCGTGCATTGGCCGAACAAGGCAAACTGGCAGATACCATGTTTGATTATCAGTTCAAAGGTCCGCAGGCTTTGGCAGTGAATTGGAATCATACAGAAGATGTTTCGGTATTGTTGAGTGATATTTATTTTACGGCAGGAAATATCGCCTTGTCGCAGCGACTGGCTTTTGAAGGTAATTCCTGTGCCCGTGGAAATTATAATGCCCGTTTGCTCCAACGGCTGGTTCAGACCAATTTAATTTATGGCGAGTATGCAGTTGCTGAAAAATACATCCGTTTGCTAGAGAAATCGTGGACTTATCGGGAGTGGGCAAAGCAGCAACGGAAATTCCTTTACAATGATGCTGAGGTAGAAAATGATCCGTTATTAGGTAGTAAGCGTTCGTTATTGTTGTCTCCGGAAGATACAACCCAACAAAAGGTTGCCGGTGAACAACTGGAGACGGCCATGCAACTTCCTATATTGGCCAATTCGGCTCAAGCCAAAACAGCCTTCGAGTATTTGATGGGAGCATATTTATTAAAGAAAGACATGGCCAGTTTTCAATATCTGATTGACCGCTATTGGGGAACTCCGCTTTTGCCTGATTTACCCGTGGCTTATCAGGAAGCTTTGATCGTTGCCCATGAAAAGAATCCGGAAGGATTGGACAAATATGCCTTGAATAAGGATGTCTTAAGCCGATATGCTGATTTTCGGAAACAGGTTTTAGCCAACCGAAATAATCGGGGACTTGCCGGGCTGTTGTATCGGTCGTTTGGTGATACGTATTGGTATTATGTTGTATTTAAATAAAGAACTAGTAGGAAGGTTGGAAGCTTCTTATAAAATAGCAAATGATGAGAAATAAATATTTATACCTATTGATCGGATGTTTGTTGGGCTTGGTTGCTTGTCAGCCAAGTTTGCCCCATATCGACGAGCAAAAAGAGATAACACCGGTTATTTATCCTGATTATAAGGAAGTCACTATTCCGGTAAATGTGGCTCCTCTGAATTTTGGTCTGCGGGATTCTGTGGAAGAAGCAGTAGCCGTTTTTGCTTTCCAAGAACATTCCATATCGGTCTGGTTGAAAGACAGTACTTTCCAGATACCATTGAAAGCCTGGCAAGAATTGCTACAACAGGCAAAAGGAAAAAGCCTGGAAGTATCGGTGTCTGTTAAAGAAGACGGCAAATGGATGGGGTACAAAGCTTTTGATATCTATGTAGCTTCAGAACCAATGGATGCTTATTTGGCTTATCGGAAAATAGCTCCGGGCTATGAATTATGGAAAAACATGGGAATCTATCAGCGCAATCTGGAAACATTCGACGAGTTGCCCGTATTGGAAAACCGGCAAACCAATCAAAACTGTATGAATTGCCATTCCTTTTGTAATCGGCAAGCAGACTGTTTCCTGTTTCACATGCGTCAGAAATTAGGTGGAACCTATTTGGTAAAAGACGGAACGGTTGAGAAACTCAATACCGAAACACCAGAAACCATATCGTCTTTGGTGTATCCTTCCTGGCATCCCGGGGGACGGTTTGTGGCTTTTTCGACGAATATCACGAAACAGTTCTTTCATCCGAATAACCGGAACCGGATTGAAGTCTATGATGAGAAATCAGATGTAGTCGTCTACGATACGGAGAAACATGAATTGATTACGGCGCCAGCCTTGTTTTCTAATCAGGCATTTGAAACGTTTCCAACATTTTCGGCTGATGGAAAGACGCTTTATTTCTGTACAGCCCAGGCAAAACCGATGCCGGATGCTTATCAGGAAGTGAAATACAGCCTTTGTTCGATTTCCTTTGATCCGGAAAAGCGGACATTCGGCAGTCGGGTAGATACGTTGTATGCGGCAGAACAACAAGGTAAAAGCGTTTCCTTCCCCCGTGTCTCGCCGGATGGACGTTATCTGTTATATACGTTATCCGGATACGGAAACTTCTCAATCTGGCATAAGGATGCTGATTTGTATTGGGTAGACTTGAAGACTGGCAAGCACCGGTGTTTGGAGGAAGTCAACAGTCCGGATGTAGAGAGCTATCATTCCTGGAGTGGCAACAGTCGTTGGTTTGTATTCAGCAGCCGGCGGGATGACGGTCTTTATACACGGCCCTACTTTGCATACGTATCAGAAGATGGCAAAGTAGGAAAGCCTTTTATGTTGCCCCAACGTACCAGAGATTATTATGAAGACAGTATGTGGTCGTATAATATTCCGGAGTTCGTATCGGATAAGATTGATGTTTCAGCACGGACGATTATCGATGCTACGACAACGAAAGGTTCAGCAATTCAGTTTGTCAAATAGATATGGAACGATTAAAACAATATATAGACTTTATACAGGAAGTAGAAAAGCTGAAATCTGTATTGCGAACGGCTTGGACATCTTCCGGAAGGCAGGAAAGTACGGCTGAACATTCTTGGAGATTAGCCTTATTAGCCGTTCTTTTTATCAATGACTTCCCGGAATTGGATGGTTTGAAAATCCTGAAAATGTGTTTGATTCATGATCTGGGCGAGTTGTATGATGGGGATATTTCAGCTTTGTTATTACCTGATGAACAAGAGAAACATACGAAAGAGAGAATGGCGATGGAACGGATGTTGTCTCTTTTGCCTCAGGAGGTAGGTTCTGATTTATTGGCAATATGGAATGAATATAATGAAAATCAGACAGAGGAAGCTCATTGGGTAAAAGCCTTGGATAAGGCTGAGACAATTTTGCAGCATAACCAAGGAAACAATCCGCCAGATTTTGACTATAAGTTTAATTTAGAATATGGAAAATCTTATTTTTCTGCAAATTCAAGTTTAGTTACTCTGCGGAATTTGTTAGATTTGGAAACACAGAAACATTGTTAGTTAAATATAGATAGAAAATATGGATATTAAAAAGCTTTTTATCACAGTCATATCTACGTGGCTTGGAATGTTTTCTTGGCCGTTATCTTTGTATGGACAAGAAACACTGCCCAAAGATAAGCAACATGGGGCGATTCTTCATGCGTTCTGCTGGTCCTTCCAGACGATTAAGGAAAATATGAAGCAGATTGCGGATGCCGGATTTACAATGGTGCAGACTTCACCTGCCAATAAATGTTTTGTGGGTGATGATGGCGGATTGGAAATCTTTGGAAAAGGGAAATGGTATTACCATTATCAGCCGGTGGAATGGACGATCGGGAATTATCAGTTGGGAACAAAAGCTGATTTTATTGCCATGACTACCGAAGCCCGGAAATATGGAATTACGGTATTGGTGGATGTTTTGCCCAATCATACGGCTTTTGATACAACGGCTGTTTCCCAGCAGTTCATTGAGGCTGTTGGCGGACAAGAACAACTGTATCATGCCAACGGATTGAATCCGATAAAAGATTATAACGACCGTTTTCAGTGTACAACGGGTGGAGTAGGCGGATTGCCGGATGTAAATACGGAGAATCCGTTATTCCAGTATTATTATATGAAATATGTAAACGAACTGATCGCCTGCGGTGCCGGCGGCTTCCGGTATGATACCGCCAAACATATCGGCTTGCCTTCTGATCCGAAGGATGAAAAATCTCCCCGGAATAACTTTTGGGAGATAGCTACCGGTCGGGAAGCTGTGAATGGTTTGCGTCTGGATACTTCCAAAGAGCTTTTCATTTATGGAGAAGTTTTACAAGACAAGAACGTGAAGGAAAAAGAATATTCCAAATACATCGGACTGACTGCCAGTAATTATGGTGGAGAGCTGCGGAAAGCTTTGGAAAATAGAAGTTTTTCGGGTGTGGACTTGAAATCATGGCATCATCCGGCTAATCCGAAACAATTGATTACGTGGGTGGAAAGTCATGATACCTATTGTAATGCCGGTGAATCGGCGGGCTTGACGGATGCTCAGATTCGTTGTGGCTGGACTATTGTGGCTGCTCGTGCATCAGGTGTTCCTTTGTTCTTGAGCCGGCCAGCAGGTTCATCTCCTGAGAACCGTTGGGGTAACAACCGGATTGGTCCGCGTGGAAATGATAATTTCTTCCATCCGGAAGTAGTTGCTGTTAATCATTTCCGCCAGCGAATGGTGGGTGAAAAGGAAACCTTGTATTACTCGGCTGATGGTAAGGTGATGGAAGTGGCACGAGGTAAAAAAGGTGCGGCCTTGATCAACTTGGGCGAAGCGGGTGATATTTCTATGAAAACTTGTTTACCTGATGGCTCTTATACGGATGCTGTGCATAACGTTTCTTTTACAGTGCAGAAAGGCATGCTGAAAGGTCGTGTAGAAGGTTTGTCTTCTTATATCCTGGAAGTTCAGGAATAAATAAGGTTGAAGATTGTTGTTAACGAAAATCAGATACAGGAAAAATGGAGAGTTTTATCAATAAAGATTTTATGCTGACGAATGAGTCGGCTCGTGAATTATATCATGACAGTGCGGAGTCGTTGCCTATCATCGACTATCATTGTCATTTAGATCCTAAGCAGATCGCGGAAAACCATTCGTTTAAGAATCTGACGGAGGTCTGGCTGGGTGGCGATCACTACAAATGGAGAGCCATGCGCGGCAATGGCATTACGGAAGAATATATTACCGGAAACAGAAGCGATTATGAGAAGTTTGAGAAATGGGCGGAAACGGTTCCCTATACGATGCGGAATCCTTTATACCATTGGACTCATTTGGAGTTAAGTCGTATTTTCGGTATTGATACCTTGCTGAAGCCGCAGACTGCCCGCGAAATCTATGAAGCTTGTACGGATATGCTGCAGACGGATGATTTTCGTGCCCAGGCGCTGATGAAGCGTTGTCGGGTAGAAGTAGTATGTACAACGGATGATCCGATCGACTCTTTGGAACATCACCGTTATTTGCAGGAACATCCTTTTGGAACTTATGTATATCCGGCCTGGCGTCCGGATAAGGTGTTGGCCGTAGAAAATCCGGTGTCTTATCGGGCTTATGTAGAAAAGTTAGGACAGGCTGCTGATATGGAGATCCGATCCTATACGGATTTATTGACCGCTTTGCGGAAACGACATGATTATTTCGCCTCTTTGGGTTGTCGTTTGTCTGATCATGGTTTGGATAACTTCTACGCAGATGATTATACAGAAGCCGAAATTCAGCAGATCTTCAAGAAGGTGATGGCCGGAAAGTTACTGGATGAAACGGAGATTCGCCGTTTCCGGAGTGCTTTGTTGTTTGAACTGGCTGTCATGGACTGGGAAAAAGGATGGGTGCAACAGTATCATATCAGTGTTGTCCGGAACAGTTCCACCCGTATGTTTCAGGCTTTAGGACCGGATACGGGTTTTGATGCCATTATGGAAGTGAATTGTTCGGTCGTAGGACATCGTTTCTTTAACCGGCTTGACCAGGTTGGTAAACTGACGAAAACCATCTTGTATAGCTTGAACCCGAAGGATAATGAAGTACTGGCAACATTGGCTTATACATATAATGACGGAACTATTCCGGGAAAGATGCAGTTAGGCTCGGGCTGGTGGTTCCTGGATCAGGAAGATGGGATGCGGAAGCAGATGAATGCCTTGTCGGCTATGGGATTGTTGAGCCGTTTTGTAGGAATGCTGACGGACTCACGCAGCTTCCTTTCATATCCGCGTCATGAATATTTCCGTCGGATCTTGTGTAACTTGATTGGCGAAGATATAGAGGCCGGAAAGTTACCACGGAGTGAAATGGATTTCCTGAAACAGATGGTAGCGGATATTTCTTATTATAATGCAAAACGATATTTTAACTTTTAACGGATAAATTAGAACACACATGGGTAAGATAGTAACCTTCGGTGAGATTATGCTTCGATTGGCAACTCCCGGATATTTACGTTTTAGTCAGACGAATGAATTGAGTGCCACATTTGGTGGTGGTGAAGCGAATGTGGCTGTATCATTGGCTAATTATGGAATGGACGCTGAGTTTGTGACTCGCTTGCCTGAGAATGATATTGCTGCCGCTTGTGTAAAAGATTTACATAAACACGGAGTTAAGACCGACCATATTGTTTATGGAGGCGACCGTATGGGTATTTATTTTCTGGAAACCGGAGCTGTAGCTCGCGCCAGTAAGGTTGTATATGACCGGGCTCATTCAGCTATCTCGGAAATTAAACCGGGTATGATTGACTGGGAACAGGTTTTGGCCGGTGCCGACTGGTTTCATTGGACGGGAATTACACCGGCAATCAGTCAGGGAGCAGCAGATGTCTGCTTGGAAGCGATTCAGACAGCCAATCGGTTGGGTATTCCGGTTTCCTGCGATTTGAATTATCGGAAGAATCTGTGGAAATATGGAAAGAAAGCATCAGAGGTAATGCCGGATTTAGTGGCAGGTTGTGACATCATTCTCGGAAATGAAGAAGATGCAGAGAAAGTATTCGGCATCAAGCCGGAAGGTTTTGATGTGACGGCGACTGCCGGTGAAGTGAATGCTGCTGAGTTTGAAAGTGTATGTACACAGTTGATGCAACGTTTCCCGCGTGCTCGGAAAGTAATTATCACTTTGCGTGGTTCAATCAATGCTAATCATAATACATGGGGCGGTGTTTTGTATGACGGCAAACAGTTGTTCCAGTCGCCTCGCTATGACATCACGCACATTGTAGATCGTGTGGGCGGTGGTGATTCTTTCATGGGCGGTCTGATTTACGGTTTGCTGACATATCCGCAGGATGATCAGCAGGCATTGAACTTTGCCGTGGCGGCTTCTTGCCTGAAGCATACGATTTATGGAGATTATAATGAAGTAACGGTAAAAGAGGTTGAGAATCTGATGAAGGGCGATGGCTCTGGTCGGGTTTCACGTTAACAGAGGAAAGGAGAACAAATGGCTGCATTTACGAAATTACAAGTGTTGCAGGCAATGCAACAGACGGGCATGGTTCCGGTCTTTTATCATAGTGATGCCGAAGTGGCTCGACAGGTATTGAAGGCTTGTTATGAAGGTGGCGTCCGGGCTTTTGAGTTTACGAATCGGGGCGACTTCGCGTCGGAAGTGTTTATTGATCTGATGAAGTTCTCTCGTCGGGAATGTCCGGAGATGATTTTGGGTATTGGTTCCGTAGTAGATGCTCCGACAGCTGCCCTTTATTTACAGTACGGGGCAAACTTTGTGGTCGGTCCGTACCTGAATCCGGAAGTGGCGCGTTTGTGTAATCGTCACTTGGTGCCTTATACGCCGGGCTGTGGTTCGGTAACGGAAATAGGCGAGGCACAGGAGTTGGGTTGTGACCTGGTAAAGATTTTCCCGGCGGGAAATGTGGGCGGACCTTCGTTTGTGAAGAATATCAAGGCACCGCTTCCTTGGTCGATGATTATGGCGACAGGTGCCGTAGAACCGACGGAAGAGAATTTGACAGCCTGGATGAAAGCGGGAACGACTTGTGTAGGAATGGGTTCTAAACTCTTCCCGAAAGATCGGATCGCGGCTCAGGACTGGAATTATATTACAGAGAAATGCCGGTTTGCTTTGGATATTATCCGACAGGCAAGAGGTTGATAAAACAAATGCTAACCTTTTAATCGGAACGACATGAACAAACACGGAGAAATGAAGATGACAAATTACAGATGGACCATCTGTATCATGATGTTTCTGGCCCTGACGATCAATTACCTGGATCGTCAGGTGCTGTCTTTGACTTGGGATGAATTTATCAAACCCGAATTTCATTGGAATGAAATCCATTACGGTCGGATTACAGCTACCTTCTCGATTGTGTATGCGATCGGAATGTTGTTTGCCGGTCGGGTAATCGACTGGATGGGAACGAAAGCCGGTTTCTTGTGGTCGATCGGGGTGTGGTCGTTGGGCGCTTGTCTGCATGCTTTTTGTGGTGTGGCAACAGAAGCCTGTGTCGGACTTGAAGATCGGACACAATTGATGATGGCTACGGGTGATATGGCTGTCTTGATCGCGACCTTCAGTATGTATTTCTTTTTGGCAGCCCGTTGTGTATTGGCTATTGGAGAAGCCGGATATTTCCCTGCGGCAGTCAAGGTGACAGCCGAATATTTCCCGAAACGCGACCGGGCGTTTGCGACTTCTATTTTCAATGCGGGCGCTTCTATTGGTGCTTTGGCTGCACCGTTGACGATTCCGTTGCTGGCTAAATATTGGGGCTGGGAATTATCATTCGTTATCATAGGTGTATTAGGCTTCATTTGGATGGGATTTTGGGTATTCATGTATACACCGCCAGAGAAGAGCCGGTTTGTCAATGCCGCCGAACTGGAATACATCGGGCAGGACAAGTTACTGGAAGCTGATTTGGTGGATGTGGATCAAGCTAATGAAAAGAAGATGTCTTTGTTGGAATGCTTCCGCTATCGGCAGACTTGGGCTTTCTTGCTGGGTAAATTCTGTACGGATGGTGTGTGGTGGTTCTTCCTCTTTTGGACACCTTCCTATCTGAATACTCAGTTTGGAATCAAGACAACGGAAGGATTGGGAATGGCGTTGATCTTTACTTTATATGCCATCGTCATGCTATCGTTGTATGGAGGAAAGCTTCCTACGATTTTTATTAAGCGGATGAAAACGAATCCTTATGAGGCGCGCATGAGAGCGATGTTGATCTTTGCCTTCATTCCGTTGGTCGTTCTGTTTGCCCAGCCGCTGGGAACGTATTCTCCCTGGTACCCGGTTATTTTGATCGGTATCGGGTGTGCGGCGCATCAATCCTGGTCTGCAAATATCTATACGACTGTGAGTGATATGTTTCCGAAGAATGCGATTGCCACAGTGACGGGAATTGGTGGTATGGCCGGCGGAGTCAGTTCGATGTTGATGCAGGCATGTGCCGGAAATCTCTTTGTCTATGCCGATGAGGTACAGTTGGAGTTTCTGGGATTTGTCGGGAAACCGGCCGGATACTTCATCATCTTCTGTATTTGCTCGGTAGCTTATCTGGTGGGCTGGATCATCATGAAGACGTTAGTACCGAGATATAAGATTATCGGTGGTTAATCATTTTCTGAAATAAACGAGAACCGAAAATGAAACTCACAGGAATCAAAATCGATTCCCGTTTATTTCATTTAAATAGCTGCCTACCTTTTCCTAAAAACACGCCGGCTTTTGAGAAAAATACGCCGGCTTTTTAAGGAGTTGTTGCCTGATCTTCTTGATTGGAATTATAGGCGTTGTAAACGAGTAAGTTAGGCCGCTTTCGTAGCGATAATGAAAATGGATAATTTACAAACGAATTAATGCAATAAAATATGAATCTGTTTGATGTAAAAGATAGAGTAATCGTCATCACCGGAGCAACCGGTGTATTGGGCCGGGCGATGGTACACCACTTTGCTGAAGAAGGAGCGAAAGTGGTGATTTTAGGCCGAAATGAACAAGTGGGGAATCAGTTAGCCGACGAAGCGGTGAAAGCTGGAGGAACAGCGGTGTTTTATACAACGAATGTACTCGATAAAGAGCGGCTGGAGCAGAATTATGCCGACATCATGGAACGTTTTGGCCGGATTGATGTGCTGATTAATGGAGCCGGAGGAAATATGCCGGGAGCAACAATTGCTCCAGACAAAACCCTTTTCGATTTGGATTTGGAAGCTATGCGGCAAGTGGTGGATCTGAATCTCTTCGGAACGGTTTTACCAACGATGATTTTTGCCCGTGCCATGGTGGAGCAGAAGCAGGGCTCAATTATCAATATTGCTTCCGAAGCCGGATTACGTCCGCTTACACGGGTGGCAGGCTATGGAGTAGCGAAAGCAGCAGTCATTAACTTTACGAAATATATGTGCGGCGAATTGGCTACGAAGTTTGGTCCGGGCCTGCGGGTGAATGCTATTGCTCCGGGATTCTTCCTGACCGAACAGAACCGGACCTTATTGACGAATCCGGACGGAAGCTTGACACCGCGGGCAGAAACCATCTTGGCTCATACACCTTTCAAGCGTTTCGGTGAGCCGGAAGAATTACTGGGTACGCTGCAATGGCTGGCAAGTGATGCTTCGCGTTTCGTTTCCGGTACTTTGACCGTTATTGACGGCGGCTTCGATGCATTTTCTATTTAGTTAATTCAAAAACTTACCAATATGTATCTATGTAAACAATCCTGGCGCTGGTACGGACCGAATGATCCGGTCAGTCTGTGGGATATCCGGCAGGCCGGAGCCACTGATATCGTCCATGCGCTGCATCATATTCCCAACGGAGAAGTTTGGAGTATAGAAGAAATCCGGAAACGGCAACAACTGATTGCTGAAACTGGTTTAGTCTGGAGTGTCGTGGAAAGTGTCCCTGTACACGAACATATCAAGACGCAGACCGGCGATTTTCAGCGTTATATTGATAACTATAAAGAGACCTTGCGGAACCTGGCCACCTGCGGGATCCGTTGTGTGACATACAACTTCATGCCGGTCCTCGACTGGACACGTACCGACTTGGCTTATACCATGCCCGATGGTTCGAAAGCTTTGCGTTTTGAACGGGCAGCTTTCCTGGCCTTCGATCTTTTTATCCTGAAACGCCCCGGGGCAGAACAGGAATATTCGGAAGCGGATAAGGAAATAGCACGTCGCCGCTATGAACAGATGGATGAGGAAGAGAAACAGCGCCTGGTGCGCAACATGATCGCCGGACTGCCCGGTTCGGAAGAAAGCTTCACCCTCGAACAGTTCCAAGAAGCATTGGATCGTTACAAAGACGTGGATGCCGACAAGTTGCGTGATAATCTGGTTTATTTCCTGTCTGAAATAACACCGGTGGCCGATGAAGTAGGTGTTGATCTGGTGATTCATCCCGATGACCCGCCTTATCCGATTTTAGGTCTGCCACGTATCCTTTCAACGGCAGATGATTTCCGTCAACTGATAGAAAGAGTGCCTAACAAATCGAATGGCTTGTGTCTCTGTACCGGATCATTCGGCGTGCGTGCCGACAATGACCTGGTTGCGATGATGTATGAGTTTGCCGACCGGATTCATTTCGTTCATTTGCGCAGTACGAAACGGGATGCCGAAGGAAACTTCTACGAAGCCAATCACCTGGAAGGTGATGTTGATATGTATGGCATGATGAAGGCTTTGCTGGAGATACAACAACGACTGAAAGTCTCTATCCCGGTGCGTCCGGACCACGGTCATCAGATGGTGGATGACTTGCGGAAGAAAACCAATCCGGGCTATTCCTGTATCGGTCGTCTGCGTGGTTTGGCTGAGCTGCGCGGCTTGGAATTAGGCATCGCCCGTTCAATGGAATGATGGTTTGATCTTTGCGGGAACGAAGAGTTGATCATATAGAAAGGCACGGAAACAGGAGTTTCAATTTGGCTCCTTGTTTCCGTGCCTCTATTTTATTATTCCTATTTTCAGATGTTTACTCTTATAGGCTATAACGGTACAATAAATCCTTCAGTTCTTTGTCGCTCAGATTTTCGCGCTCGGATTTATCATAAATGGCCAATAATAGTACTTGATCGTTTTCATCTGTATGTACAGTTACCAATGTAATAACTCTAGCTCCTCCGCTTTTACCTTTCCCTTTTGAAGTGATGCTTAAACGGATCTTATGAAGTCCTTGACCTAAATCCGTTCCCATCCAAGGATTTTCTCGAAGCTGATCAAGCAAGTAAGCAAAATCATCTTTCATCGATTTATAATGCTTAGCCAACTTCTTCAGGCTACGAGAAAATTCAGGGGTTACAATAATGTTACAGCTCATGCAGTAAATCCTCCGCGTTGATGGGCTGGAGCTTTCCTTCCTGTATTAGCTTGGCTTCCTTGCAAGCTTGCTCAATATGTGCCTCAATCTCTTGGCGAGACATATAGGGAGTTAACGGTTCATTTGCATTCGAGGTTTTTGCCTCTTCTGCATTGAGCAAGTCTTCTACTTTCTTCAGCAAGGAAAGATCCTTCACGTCGAGAATTCGGCGAATCAGTTCGTTTTGTTCAGACTGTAAACTTATCGTATTCATTGAGATTCCTTTCTTCTGATTGAATGAGACAAAAGTAAATATTAATCCACCAACATCCAAACAACCCTTTATCCTCTCTTCGTTTAGAAGTGATTCAACGCCAAAGCTGTGGTATCCTGGTACTGCTGCTGCAGTTCCACCAGTTTCTTTTCCAACTGACGGGTAATCTCTTCGTAACCCGGCTGGCCGTAAAGATTCTTCATTTCCGACGGATCTTCCTGCAGGTCGTATAATTCCCACGCATCGATGTCGTTGTAGAAATGGATCAGCTTGTAGCGATCTGTGCGGACACCATAATGGCGCTTCACTGCGTGTTCAGCCGGATATTCGTAGAAGTGATAATATAAGGCATCGCGCCAGTGAGCAGGTTTTTCTCCTTTCAGGAACGGCAGGAACGATTCACCGTGTATGTCTTTAGGAATTTCCACACCAGCCAGTTCCAGAATGGTCGGCGCATAATCGATATTTTGGACGAACGCATCCACGTCTCCATGAATACCACCCGGCAGACGCACCAGCAACGGTGTACGGAACGACTCTTCATACATAAAGCGTTTGTCGAACCAGCCATGTTCGCCCATATAGAAACCTTGGTCGGAAGTATAGACAATCATTGTGTTCTCTAATAGTCCGGCTTTCTCCAGATAATCCAGTACGCGACCGATATTACGGTCCACCGAATGGATCACCCGCAGATAATCCCGCATGTACTGTTGGTATTTCCATTCAGCCAATGCCTTGCCGGAAAGATTCGCCTTCTTGAATTTCTGGATGATCGGATCGTAGTGAGCATCCCATGCCTTCTTCTCTTCGGGTGTCATGGTGTCGTACATGTGGCGCCCTACTTCTTCCAATCCGGTTGTCGTATGGATTTCGTTCTCTTTATCTGCCATCTTCAGATCGTAGACCAGATCCATATCCTTGAAGATGCTCATCTCTTGGACTGCAGCCGCCTGACGACCTTCATAATCGTCGTAGAAGTTATCCGGCAGCGGGAAAGTCTTGTCGCTGAAAAGCTCCAAATCTTGCAAATCCGGCATCCAGGTACGATGCGGAGCCTTGTGATGAAGCAAGAGGCAGAACGGTTTGCTCTTGTCACGCTGGTTCTCCAGCCAGTCGATAGCTTTGTCGGTGATAACATTCGTCGCATACCCTTTTGAGGTAATCTCTTCGCCGTTCTTGATAAACGGTGCGTTGTAATAAATACCTTGTCCGATCAGGATTTCCGAATAATCAAATCCGGTAGGAGCGGAGGTCAGGTGCCATTTCCCGATAATTGCTGTCTGGTATCCTGCTTTCTGCAATAACTTCGGGTACGTCTGCTGACTACCGTCGAAAGTCGAGCTATTATCAGTAAAGCCATTCGCATGACTGTGTTTACCTGTCAGCATACATGCCCGACTGGGACCACTGATAGAATTGGCCACAAAACTGTTGGTAAAACGTACACCCTCGTTGGCAATCCTGTCGATATTAGGCGTCTGGATAAACCGGTTATCATACGCGCTGATTGTTTGGTACGAATGATCGTCCGACATGATGTAGAGAATGTTCATCGGTTTCTTCCCTGTCTGCTCGTCAGACTGTGCTTGTTTGTTGTTGCACGCGTAGAAAGGCAATGCCAACACCGGCAGCGTAAGTAGCCATTTGTTTGTTTTCATAGGCTGATCTTTCATGATTAATTATATAAATGAGTTGATAATAGAGATACAAAGGTAATAAATCTGTGCGAAGCATCTATCATATTTAGTAAATAAGCCTGTTATTCTCCGTTTGTTTACGGGGAGCAACAGGCTTATGCTATTGGAATGACTTGTTATATTACCGAACGACCGGCTTCTCTTTCAGTGTACCTCCTTCATTATATTGCTGGTTGTTGGGTAAACCTTTCTGTCCGACACCTTCTTTCATCAACTCTTTCAATTCCGGCAAGTGAGACTGATAGACACCACGCGGATTCACCTGGTATTTCTTACAGATGGAAGCAGCCATGCCGACTACTTCGCCCATCATTCCGGTTGTTCGCATGACACGTACCGTTCCCAAGGCGACATGTGTCACACTGATATTCCGGCCAGCCATGAACAAGTTATCAATGTTGCGTGAATACAGACAGCGATACGGAATCGGATACGGATAAATGTTGATATGTTTGGCAATCGACTTGAATTCCTGACCGGGGAAATTCTCAGTATTCTTCGGATCTGGATAATGCAAATCGATACTCCACGTAGAAGCCGCCGAACCGTCTTCGTGAACCACATGCTTCCGCAAGTCTTCTTCTTTCAGAATATAATCGCCCATCAACCGGCGTGATTCCCGTTTTCCGGAGATATAAGCCACCCATGCCAGCTTTCTATTCTTATAGACATCGTTTTCCTTCATCTCATTCTTGAGATAACTCCAGTTGGAATAAACCACCATCAATCCATAGTCTCGGATACGTTCGAAATCCTTGATCTGGTCGTAGTTCATACCCGTTTCCCAAGTCCATTCACCCATTGTTACCTTTTCACAATTCTTCTCATTGAAATCAACTCCATATTCAAATTGTGGAAAAGAAGAAGGCTTCTTTGTGTCTTCCGAATACCATTGCACGGAAGCACCCATTGTCATTTTATCCGCCTGTTCCGGAGCTGTACTTTCTCCGAATTCATCCCGACTTTCACGTCCCATCCGATAATCGGCACCAGCCAAGTAACCGATGGTTCCATCACCTGTACAATCAGAGAATAAAGGTGCTTCGAAACGTTTCTCTTCACCTGTCTCAATATGCTTAGCGATGACAGCTGTGATGCGATCTCCTTCTTTCTCTACAGCGATCGCACGATAATTGGTGAATAAGGAAACATTCTTTTCCTTCAACAACCAATCCATCTTCTTTTGATCCTCATAATAATCGGCTGGCTGAGCATTACCACCTCGAGTCGGGCCAAATTCTTTCTGTAAATTCCCTAATTCTTTATAAGGACCGGCTTCGATACGTCCACCCAAGTGAACGCGAATTTCCGAACTGTTGTTGCCTCCTATTACCGGACGGTCATTCAGTAAGGCTACCTTGCAACCTAAGCGGGCAGCTGAAACGGCGGCACTCATTCCGGCAATACCTGCACCTACGACTACCAAATCATATTCTCCGGCTAATGGAGCTTCTGCCGGAAGGTTCAACTTTTCCCGCCTAAACTTTTCCAAGGCTGCTACATCCGATGGAGGAACGGCTCCTTCTTCGGTTGTGAAGTAAATGGCATCACACCGCCCGTTGAAGCCTGTCAGGTCATGCAAACGCAGTTCCGTATTCACATCCTTGATCGTCACTTTCCCGGCTGCTTGCCACATCCAAGTATTCCCTTCGCACCCCAGTGGTGAAGCCAATTTCTTGTTACCGACATACAAGCTGAATTTTCCCGGTCCTTCTCCATCTTTCCAAGGCGAAGTCCAGTTATATGTCCGTACATATACATAATACGTTCCTTTTTCCGGGAAGGTCACTTCTGTTTGTGCGTCTTCTACCGGTTCACCCATTCCATGTGCCATCAGATAAGAAGACCCCATCAGGTCCATGAACTGTTGGTCAACTACCCAACCGCCTTTCTTAGCAAAACTTTCTGCCTCGATAAAGAGGTTGGCTGCAGGAAGAGAACTGAAACTAGCAAATAAAAATAAAATATTTGTAAATAGAATCTTTTTCATGATGTTACTCATTTATTTTAAAGGTATGTGAACATTATAGGTATTATCATAATTCTCAGAAGGAGAAACTGCAAGAAATAATGCTTTTGGAATTCCTTTATCTAAGAATAATTGAGGACGTTCTAAGTATGCAACAGTATCTGTTTCCCCTGATTCCCAATGTAAACATAAATCAGAGACAAAGAAATGTTTAGCAAGTTCCCAGTCTGTAGAATTTTCAGAAGTGAATAAAGCTAAGGAACGTCCTTTACCTGTAAAATCTCCTTTCATATCTTTGACAATAGCATAATAACTCCCATTTTGATACCATACAAAAGGATCTTCTGCTGGAAAATCTGATTCTTCTTTTGTAAATATGGGTTTGGGATTTTTAAGAAAAGGACCTATAGGAGAATCTGAAATAGCAGTCATATGTACAACTGGACCTCCAAAAGGAAGAGGATTCTTTTTAGCTACAGCTTTATATACCATTAAGTATTTACCATCAGGCATTTCTGCAATTGATGGATTATTGGTTGCTAAAGCGTCGAAGGCCGTAGAATCAGGTGATACATCTACAAGCGGACGATCAAAACGTTTCCACGGTCCATAAGGAGAGGATGAAACAGCAACTCCAATTCGTTGGCTATTTCTATGAGACCAATTCAATGAGTTTTTTATATTTATACCATCACCACAGTTTCCTGTATAGTATAGATAATAATTGTTATCAAACTTATGAATGGTTGGATTATGTGTTGTTGTTCCATCCCAAAAAGAGTTTCCTCTTGCAGGCAAAGCAATATCAGAAAAAGTATATGGTCCTAATAAACTATCAGAAACGGCATGAGCTATTTCTGAATGTGTGACCCAAGCCATAAATCCCAGTTCCTTTTTCCATCGAGAGTAAAATAAATGATATTTGTTATCATCTCCTTTGATAGGGGATGCTCCCCAAATATAATAAAGACTATCTTTTAATATAGCCTGTTGTGGGATCGGTTGCAGCATTGATGCAATATCTGGTTGGACCGGAATAGATTGATGAATTCCCTGCTTACATCCGATAAATCCTAACAATATTAATAAGATGATAACATGTTTCATATTAAATATTTTACAGAAAATAATTCCTTATATTCCTTTTGAAATCAACGGATACCAATAATACCCAATTTATTATCTATATTCCAACCATGTAGTTGCATTCGTATTCTTATTGGTTATAAAGCGAATCCATCTTGCTTCAAACGTTGCTGGAAAATCATATTTGACAGTTTCTTCTGGTTTAACGGAGAATTCTTTATATTCCATCCAATCTCCGTTTCCTGTTGGATCTACTTCAACTGTAAAAGTAACAGTCTCTTTAGAATCATGCTTTAATTGCATGCTCTTTTGATCATAGAAAGCAATTAAATAAGGATCGGATGGTGTTCCTGCTTTGACTGCAGACTCTTTCCAAGGACCTCCTTGACCAACAGGTTTACCTAAGCTCCATAAATCATCAATGACACCAGCCCATACAGCTGCCTTACCGTCATCCGAAACGATGATGTGTGGGTTATCTTTTCCTTCTTCAGGAGAGATACCTGTCATCAATAGCATACCTCGATAAGATGCGTAGTCGTTTATTTGATATTTGTGACTTGAGATAGGCCTTATTTTGGCATAACCATCGGCATTTTCTGCAGGTAATTCATAGAATGTTCCCATGCAACTGAATAGATCTCGTTCTGTTGCAACTTCTCGACAGATGCGTAGAAGACCTTTATTGGTCATGGATTTATAAACCTGATTGCCTAAAGGAATCCGCCAACGGCGATTTTGATCATCAATAATCAGTACAGACCCGTCATCGATTTCGATTACTTGTTGTGGAATGGCAAATTTAGAACGGATAAAATCTGCTGTTTGTGGATCTTCTTTCTTAACTAATTCTAAAGTTTCGCTCATTTCATAATAACCGGATTCTGTTACTTCTCCATTCTTCTCGGATGTAGCTAATAATCCTAAAGCTCTACGATTATTCCCTAGTCCATATAACAAACCTCCTAATTTCTCACTTTTATCGGCTGTACTTAAACCTGCAAATATGGGATTAGCAGTCGAGTTTCTGTTATCTTCTGTAGCATAAGAGAAAGAAACAGTGGTGATCGTATTCTGATCAACAGAAACGCGGATCCATTCGCCTTCCTCTTTGTCATTAAAGGAGACTAATGCAGATTTACCAGGTTGTACTGTAATGGATTGTAAGATATTCCAATTGTTAGTTCCATCTTTGTCTACCTCAAATGTATATTTGACAGGTAGTTTTCCTTCATTTTTTATCCATCCGTTTCTTTTGCTCCATCCGCTGAATAAGAAAGGTTCAGACGTTTCTCCTGCTTTAATAGATTCTTTAGCCCAAACTGCACCTTCAGCGGTTGCAGGTCCTAATTCGTCCGGTTTAGTTAGAGAAGTAAACCATAAATTGGAGTTTGATTGACCAGGACCTTCAATATTCCCTTTGGCTTTACGTTTGTTGAGAAACTCTTTTTGTGCAGAATCATCACAACCAAATACCAACTGATCTTGCCAGCGTGTAAAATCTCCAATGACTTTTAAGTATGCAGATCGAGGTCGAATACCTGCAGTGTTTTTTGTACAGAATGTTGCTGGGAATTTCCAAAACATACCATGCATAGTCATCAGATAATCAGGTTTAGAATCAGTTCCAATATTCCTGATTCGTGGCCATTCTGTATTCCAACCGTGTGCACCGTCATAGCTATGACTGGCTTTTGGCAGTCGATAAAAAGACCATCCGGTTTTGGCATCTCTGACTCCTAAGATAACAGACTTATAATCCCAACCGGTAGCCCAAATCGGATCTGTTTGCGGATTGGAATTTCCATAAATACCGCCAGGGCCTGTTATTTCGGTAAATTGATTTCTACGGACAACTTTCCAATCTTTTCCATTCCATTCAGCCAGACATCCAGCTTCGACATCAAATTTCTTCAATGCTTCTTGCGTTCCTTCTCCATTATTTGAAAAGATCATGACACCTTGTCCAGAATACAAACCTTTACCATGTACACCAGGTAATAAGGCATTGATCGGTCCTGCGTCAGTGTCGTTCTTTTTCTGTTGCTTTTTATTTCCATCCTGATATAATTCTTTTACTTCAAGAGAATGAACATCTACTTCATAAAATCCTTCTTCCATGGTCCCATAATAGATCTTGTTTTCAGGATCTGTTAAATGTCTGGCATTACCGGTATGCCGTCCAGACATTTTTTCATAAGGAATAACTCTTACATTCCCTTTCTGATCAATAGCGTACGGGCCAATGAATAACTGATTACTTTCTTGATGAATCATACGATTAGCCGGTGTACCTCCAATACTTTCTTTATAGACTGTTTGTTGATAATCTGATGATACAGAATATAATTTATCGGAAGATCCATTGGGCAAATGTGGACCGTACGTAATTACCCATAAACGATCGGCCCATGGTACGACAGCTCCTGTACCACATTCTCCTTCATTGTTATAATAAGCTAGTCTTGGATAAATACCTGAAATAGAATCTGGAACTGTTTTCTTTTGTTCTTGCGAAGAACAAGAAGAAAGTAGAGCAAAAAGCAATAATGTTCCTGGTAGTTTATAATTTAATATATTCTTCATATTATGCTAATTGTATTTTTTTTGAGGTCTAAATTAGAAATAACCTCAAAATTTTTGAGGTTATTTCTGATATAATATTTAGTATCCTTCGTTTTGTTTTAAATTTTCATTAATAAGAATTTCTTTAGTTGGTATAGGCCACAGATACTGTCTGTCATTCCATAATCGTTGGGATAGAACAGCTATTTGCCCTGCAGATTCCATTGCTGAAAAATCAGGAATACCATCTTCATCAATTTGCGGTGTACTTGGCCAGAACCATCCTCCTTGGCTGGTGACTTTTTCGATTAGTAGCGATGAAGGATACAATAAACCATAACTTTTATTTGTTAAAGCTTTTGAAGCCAAACGCCATCGAATTAAATCCATATATCTTAATCCTTCGTATGCTAATTCCATACGTCGTTCAGTCCTTAAAATTTTGCGGAGTTTATTTTGGTCTTTTTCTGTGACTGCAGGATATGAGTCCGTCGCAGAAATATCAACTCCATAAGCTCTAGCTCTTACTTGGTTAATTGCGTCCAAAACACTTTGATCAATTTCGTTTAATTCGATTTTAGCTTCAGCATACATAAGTAATACATCAGCATATCGAATAATTATTTTATCAGGATCGACATCCATACCATTAGCTAACCATGTTTCATCAATACCTTTTTTCCAGATTAACCCGTTAAAAGATGCATATTGAGCATTAGCTCTAGTATCATTGTTCTTTTGCATTTTCCCCGTATTAAAGTTCATAACTTCTAAGGCTTCAGGGTGAGGATTATATTCGTATCCTAAGTGCCTTGAACCAAAAGCTACAATTGTTGCGGTACAACGAGGGTCTCTGTTTTTGAATGGATCGTGAGAATCAAATAATGGTGATTCATCAATTGGAAGTCCGTCCGTACAAGTATACGCTGCTAATAAATCCCAAGATGGATCCATTGCAGCCCAACCTCCTGGATTTCTAGAGATGGCATTTAGGACTGTTCCATTACCTATAGTTATTTTATCCGCAACAGACCGAGGAATGGCAAAAATTGTTTCTTCTGTATTTCTAGTAGTAGATAAAAATAGTTCAGAATAATTAGGATATAAATTGTATATTCCTAATTCCATGCAGGCTTTTGCTGCCTCAGCTGCAATTTTCCAGTCACCCATATAAAGAGCAAATCTGGCTTTTAAAGCTAATGCAGCTCCCGAAGTTGCTCTCTGTGAACTTGAACCACTGTAAGATATTGGCAATCCTGCTGCTGCTTTATCAAAATCTTCATAAACAAGAGGTATGATTTCCTGTTTTGGAGTTCTTCCAATATTGAATGCCTCATCAATGTCTATTACTTCATCGACATAAACAACATCTCCAAAGTGTGAAATTAAACTGGCATAGCGAGAAGCTCTTAAAAAAAGAGCTTCAGCTGTATATTGATTAATCTTGGCTTCAGAAATACCTAATGAAGCAGCTTTTTCCATATTTGCTAAAATTGTATTAGCTCTTGCTATAGCTTTGTATTGATTAGACCATAAGTCGGTAACAGATCCATCTTGACCAGTTAAAGTTCCATTGACTATAGATGAATTTGTTTCTCTATAAACATAATCATCAGTCCATTCTTCTTTATCTAATGGCCAAAATTCATGTCTATATCCATCTTTTAAGGCCATTTCAATTTCAGTTTCGCTTGAATACCAATTTTCACTGGAACCTTGGGCCAAAGGATTTAGATCTAATTCATAACAACTTGTTAAAAAATAACTGCTAAGTCCGGTTAGTAGTAAACCTACAATATATTTTTTCATCTTATTCAAATTTTAGAAGTTAACAGATACACCAAATAATAAAGACGTTGTTATAGGATATGCTGAAGATCCCATTTCTGGGTCCCATCCTTTTGGAAACTTACTGATACAGAATAAATCGTTACCGGATACATAGATTCTAGCATGTTTAATACTTGCTTTTTCTGTTAGGCTCTTTGGTAAAGTATAACCGAATGTGAGATTCTTCAATCGGAAATAACGTCCGTTAAATAGCCAATAATCAGACATTGCATAATTCGAGCTTGCATTAGCATATGTTAATCTAGGATAAAATGCTTCGGCATTTTGAGCTTCTGTGTTTTTAGAACTCCAGTAATTTCCATCAATAATATTAGGAACGTTTCCAAAATTTTCTCGGAGAGGTTGTACCATAACCGTTGAGTACCGTACATTTTGACGACCTACTCCTTGAAAAGCCATAGATAAATCGAACCCTTTATAACCAACAGAAACATTTCCACCATAAGTAAATCTTGGTAAAGATCCTCCTAATAAGACTCGGTCATAATCAGGGGTAATTTTTCCATCAGGCTTTCCATCTGGTCCAGAAATATCTACATATTTAATATCTCCAATTTGTGCATTATTATTAATTTGCGGACCGGCTAAATCTTCTTCTGTTAAAATCAATCCATCACTTACATAACCATACCACTCGTTGAATTCGGATCCTTCCATTTTAACTTGATCTCCTAAAAATTGTGTACCACCTAAATCTCCCATTTTAGAGACGAAATCAGAGAAATTAACTGCTACACTATAACTCCAGTCATTAACTTGATCACTCCATCCCAAATCAAGTTCAAAACCATTTGTATACATATCTCCTGTGTTTTTTTGAGGATTATCAAAACCTACATAATCAGGAATTTCCAGTGCTAGCAACATATCTTTTGTTGTTTTCTTATAATAGTCAAACGCAAAACGCAATCTACTATCTAAGAATTGTGCATCAAGACCGATATCAAACGATTGAGTTTTTTCCCAAGAAATGTTTTCAATCGCATAGACTTGTTGTGCAGCTGATAATTGTGATAACCGTTGCCCGTTTTGATAGAATAAAACGTTACTGAACACAATTGCAGCTTGATATGGATAATAGTTCTGTTCTGTTGTGTTAGGTTTAAAGATTCGTTCGTTACCTAATGTTCCCCAAGAAGCTCTGAGTTTTAAATAAGATAACCAATCGTTTTCTTTTTCTTTTAGAAAGTTTTCTTCACTTATTACCCAACCAGCAGAGAAAGAAGGGAATGATCCCCATCTGTAATCTTTATGGAATCTGGAAGAACCATCATAACGGATGTTTCCTTGTAATAAGTAACGGTTATCATAATTGTACATGACTCTTCCAAACCATGATTGGTAAGCAACTTCTTGAGCATTACCACTATTGTCTCTCATAGACAGAGGACCTAAATCTAGATAAGGATAACTATCGAGTTCGTATTGATCTCGAGATGCCATCAGGTTTTCCCAAAAAGCATAATAAGTTTCATAACCAGCCATAACATTAAGGTTATGTTTTCCAAAGGATTTTATATAATTGGCAATTCCTTGGATTGTAACATTGTAGCTATCGTTTCTGTTCTCTGTTAATTTAGTGGAGGTTTGTCCTTCTAAATATCCTCCAATTGTATTTGGATCACTAGCTATTGTATATGGTACAGCTTTGTTAAATGTCTTTGATTTATCAAAGTTGTATACAGGTGCAATAACCCCTGAGATTTTTAATCCATCGATAGGAGTAAGATCTAATGAGGCCTTACCTCCAATTTGGTTGTACCATTCATTCTTTTCACCTCCTGCAATCATTCTACCGTATGGGTTTGCTCCAGATTTTCCTTCTGCAATTCGTCCGTCATCCCACATTGCTGCATAAACTGGAGGAGTAATACGCATTCTATCAAATGGATCAAATGTTGGTCTGTGTGATTTAGAACGCTTAAAATTAAAGTCGAGAGTTGCTCCTAAATATTTATTGATTTTAAAGTCGTTATTAACACGAAGCATAAAGCGTTCGTAATATCTGTCTGCATATAATCCATCTATTTTATCATATGTAAATGACGCTTTTGTGCGGACAGCTTTACTGCCACCTGCTATGTTAATAGCATGTTTTTGTCTAGGTGCAGAGCTCTTTAAAATTAAGTCTTGCCAGTCTGTATTGGGATAATTATTAGGGTCTGTTGCGCTATTTTTTAACCAATTGTTAATTTGATCTTCCGAATAAGTCTGATACCATCCTCCTGCTGGATTATCATTGTAACGTAATTCGTTGGTTATTTCCATATATCGCTGAAGACCTGCGTATTCTGGCTGCTTTGTAGGTATTTCCCAACCATATTCAAAATTATATCCTAACGATAAGTCATTTTCTTTGGCTCGTTTGGTTGTAATTAGAATAACTCCAGCTGCAGCTCGTGAACCATAAATTGAGGCAGATGCGGCGTCTTTTAGAACTGACATGTTTTCAACATCGTCTGGATTTACCTGATTAATATCTCCAGGTACTCCGTCAATTATAACCAAAGGACTTGTGTCTCCGATAGTTGTTACACCACGGACTTTAATACTACCTGCAGTTGCACCAGGAGCATTATTATCACGAGTTACTGTAACTCCAGAAACAGCACCTTGTAAAGCCGTTGACAATTGAGTTGTTTTCCTAGCTGCTAAATTATCTCCTTTAATAGCACCAACAGCTCCTGTTAAGTCTTTTTTTCTAGCAACACCATATCCCACTACAACTAATTCATCCAAGGCTTCGGAGTCATCTTTCATAATAATAGATAAAGAGCTTTGATTGCCTACCTTAATTTCATGGTTCGAATAACCTACATAGGAAACTTCCAAAGTTGCTCCCTCTGGTACTTCCAAAGAGAATTTACCGTCCATGTCTGTGATAGTTCCGTTGGTGGTCCCTTTGACAAGGACATTCGCTCCGATTACGGCTTCTCCATTGGGATCAACTACAGTACCGGTGATGATTTTCTTCTGTTGATTGGCTAATGCTGTTGTGCTTTCGGCTGCTTTGAACAGATAGATTTTCCCGTCTTTGATTTCATAGCCGATGGCTGTGTTGCCGAACATGGCATTTAATACCTCTCTTACTTCGGTATTGATGAAGTTGAGGGAGACTTTGCGATTCAGGTCAACTACTTGTGCGCTGTAAGCCAGGCTAAGTCCGGTTTGATCTGAAATGCTGTTTAATACAGTTTTGACTTTCGCGTTGCTGACAGTTACGGAAACTTGCTGGGCATCTGCGTTGGCTGCAAATGCTGAAAGCGAAAGCATTAACGATAATGCTGTTAGTTTCATGGATCTAGGTATTTTATTCGTTAATAATAAATAACTTCCATTTGATGAAGTCATGTGTTTTTCTTCCATATCTTTGTACTGATTAATGATGTGTTGAAAACTATGTTTTTGAAATCTTTAATTGTAGCCGGAGAGGGTAGGAGCTTTTCGGCTATTTCTTTTAATATCTTCTGATTTATCCACTCATGTGCTTGTATTTTTAAAAGGTTAAACATTTAAAATTATCTCTTTTTTCTTAATAGACACATAACTTATGGATAAGGATGAGCTAAATTAGATTTTTTTTTGAAAAAACTCGTTTTTTTCTTCTGTCGTTATGAAAATGGGTGGTTGACTTCGTAAGATAGCTCTTGTTTCTTCGTATTCTTTTATATTTTTGACAGATGTGGTAAAGCTTTATCATAGTTGTGCTAAAGCTTTTTGACAAATATAGTAAAGCTTTTCGACAGTTGTCAAAAAATTAAAAGATAGTAGCTTTTGGACTATTAGCCCGAGAGATCAGGTTTCTGTCTTTAATTGTATGTCGATGGGGCGTCCGTGAGTTTTGTGTGTCGGTAATTGGATTCTCGGAGGAATCTGATTACTTTTGTCTAATAGACTAGTCTGATGGTTAAGTCGGTGGTCGGTGAAACATACATAAAATAATATACGAATGAAAAAAACGTTATGGGCAAGATGGTTTGTGACCGTCTTATTAGTAGGAGGTCTGACGGCCTGTTCCCCCAAAGAAGTTCAGGTAGGTAGTTGGCAGGTAATACCGTTGCCACAGGAAATAACGGAGGTGAAAGACGCAGCTCCGTTTGTGATTAATTCTTCGACTGTGATCTGTTATCCGGAAGGAAATGAGAAGCTGGAGAAGACGGCTCATTTTCTGGCTTCTTATATACGGGAAGTGACGGGGACAACGGTGCGTGTGACGACGAAACAGGCTGAAAACAGTATTTCTCTTCAGGTGGATCCTGCTGTTTCTTCGACAAAAGACGGGTATGAATTACAGGTTTCGTCAGATGGTATAACGGTGAAAGGTACGACCGAAGCCGGTGTTTTTTACGGTATCCAGACGATTTACAAGGCGCTCCCAATTACGGATGGAAAGGCGTTGGGAGCTGTTCCGGCAGGAACGGTTAAGGATTATCCGCGTTTTGACTACCGAGGATTTATGGTGGATGTAGGACGCCACTTTTTCTCGGTAGATTATCTGAAGGAAATCATTGATATGCTGGCTATACACCATATCAATTACTTTCATTGGCACCTGACGGAAGACCAGGGTTGGCGTATTGAGATCAAGAAATACCCGAAACTGACGGAGATTGGTTCGCATCGGAAGGAAACGATCACGGCACCGGGTTCCGACAAATACGACGGTGTTCCGGTGAGTGGATATTATACGCAGGAAGAAGCTCGGGAGATTGTACAATATGCTGCCGATCGTTTTATTACGGTAATACCGGAGATCGATATGCCGGGACACATGTTGGCGGCTTTGGCTTCCTATCCGGAGTTGGGTTGCACGGGAGGTCCGTATGAAACGGCTACGAAGTTTGGTGTCTTTGATGAAGTATTGTGTGGCGGTAATGAGGCGACTTTGCAATTTGCCAAAGATGTGATCAATGAAATTATGGATATCTTCCCATCTCCTTATATTCATATCGGAGGAGATGAGTGTCCGAAGGTGGAATGGAAGAAATGCCCGAAATGCCAGGCAAAGATTAAGGAACTGGGATTGAAGGATACACCGGAACATTCGAAAGAGAATCAGCTTCAGGCTTATTTCATGGGCGAAGTGGAAAAAGAGATCATCAAACGGGGACGGAAGATGCTGGCTTGGGATGAAATTCTGGATGGAGATCCGGCCAGAAGTACGACTGTGATGGCATGGACTGGTGTGAAGGCCAGCATTCGCTCGGCACAATCCGGTTTTCAGACAATCGTTTGTCCGATCAGTCATTTGTATTTCAGCAATCCGGGCTATAACCGCCTGACAGGAGTTACCAGTGTGGCACGGGTGTATAACTTTGAACCGGTCAATGAAGCCCTTACTGCTGAAGAGAAAGACCGTATCATCGGCGTGCAAGGTTGTATCTGGACGGAATGGACGAAAGACAGTACGAAGATGGAATGGCAGATGATGCCTCGTATTGCAGCCTTGAGCGAGTTGCAATGGAGTCGTCCGGAAAAAGACTTGGATGGATTCTTGAAGCGGCTTCGTCATCAGTTGGATCTGTATACGTTGAATGGGTATCATTATAAAGAAGACATCGAAGAGGTGACGATGGATATCAATCCGGCAGGCGATGCCGGTAAAGCGCTTGTAACGCTCTCGACTTTTGATAACGCTCCGGTTTATTATACAACGGATGGAACAGAACCGACTGAAGCGTCTTCGCGTTATCAGGAACCGTTTACGATAGATAGTCAGACGCCAACCGTGAAAGCCAAGGCTATCCGCAACGGTCGGGAAAGTCAAGTGGTGGAAGAATCGTTGGAATACAACTTAGCTACCATGCGCCCGGTTCATTTGAACTCGAAGCCGGACGATGCTTATGGTTATAAAGGATCTTCGCTTTTGGTGGACGGACTGAAGGGCGACGGGAATTATCGTTCGGGCCGTTATATCGGTATTTATGGAAAAGATCTGGATGTAACCGTTGATTTGGAAGACGAGAAAGAGATTTCTTCGGTATCGGTCAGCTCTTGTCTGGTGCCGGGTGATTACATCTTCGGTCTGACAGGTTTGGAAGTTCATGTCTCTTCTGATGGAAAAACGTATCGGAAAATAGCTTCGAAGTCTATTCCTGAATTGGAAAAAGGAAGTAAGAATAATGTAACGAGATTGGATGAACTCAGTTTCGATCAGACAAAAGCCCGTTTTGTCCGCATTGTCGGGAAATGTACGCCTGTCTTGCCATCATGGCATCCGGGAGCCGGACACAAGACCTACCTGTTTATCGATGAGGTAGGTGTTTACTAATACGTTTGTTTGCGGTTATAAGAAGTAGTTGGTTGTATGCAGCCAACTACTTTTTTACGTTTACGCAGATTGTATCACCTTGTGACAGGAATCGGACCGGAGAAATCTTTTCCAGTTCCCGCAAAGTAGTCAGGATATTTGTCTGACGGGTTTTGATCGTGTAGGTATAGTTCAATGCTTTCTTGTCTTCTATACGGAATGTCACATCATAAATTCGGGACAAAGTCTGGATGGCATCTTTCATCGGTGTCTGTTCGAAGATGATCTGGTCGGTTGTCCAGGCCGAACTCTCTGCAATGTTTTGCGGACGTACAATCTTACACAAGCGGGAAGTACGGTCATAGATCGCTTTTTCTCCGGGACTCAGTTCGAAGGTCTGGAAGTCTCCCGACGACAATTCTACCCGTCCGTGATTAAGAGCGACCGAAATATCCTGATCTTCCGTATAAGCTTTCACATTAAATTCAGTACCCAGCACTTTTACTTTCATCCGGTCGAGAACAACCGTAAAAGGACGGTTCTTATTGGATGCTACTTCAAACAAGCCTTCTCCGTCCAATTCTACTTCCCGATCCTTATAGGTGAATTTCTTGGGGAAACGGATCCGGCTGTTTGCATTCAGGTAAACACTACTGCCGTCTTGGAAGATAACCCGCATCTTTTCCCCTCTCGGTACGACAATCTCTTCCATTTCGTGCGAAGCCAATAAATCAATCTGGTTATTGACATTGACGAACAAGCCTATAAATAAGGTAATAGGTATTAATATGGCCGCAGCGCGGAATATCCAACGGCGTATGGTTTGCCGGCGCAGTTGCTGGTTAATGCGCTGATACATGACGGCCGAAGGAATTTCATGATCAACCCATTCCTGTTCTTCCCCTAAATGGATTTGCCGTTCGTCTTTATCCATCCGTTCGGAAAGCCATTTCATACCTTCTTCTGTCTTGAACCAGCCAACGACCCATTTCGCTTCTTCTGCCGTGGCTTCGTTATCGAGCACTTTCTCGATGGTTGATATATCCGGTGTTTTCATTGTAATCATCTTCTTTTATTAATAGACACACAATTCGTGATTTGGAATGAGGGCAAATCCGTTTGTTTAGAGTTTTTAAGTTTATCCTTCTTTATTGTTCCTTATGAGCTCATCCATTTACAAACCAACAGAAGAATGCCGAGCAAACGTCCCATTTTATCCCGTAGCAATTTGATGGCTTGCGAATAATGCGATTTAACGGTCGGCACCGAGATGTGTAGCTTGTCGGCCACTTCCTGATTCGACAGATTATCCCGAATCTTCAGGAGGCATACTTTACGTTTCTGCTCGGGCAATTCCGCCAATATCTTATAAAAATGTTGGAACAAGTCTTTTTCCTCCAAGGCACTTTGCAGTTTATCTTCAAATTCCGGTGCATTTTGGATGACTGCATAATTCTTTTCCATATCAGAAAAGTTATCCCGTATTTCATTTAATACCAGGTTTTTGGTCATGGTGTACAGATAATTCCGAAGATGCACGGAGCCCACAAATAAAGAACGAGATTCCCATAACTTGAGAAATACCTGTTGGACAATGTCTTCTGCGAGAAACGTATCCTTCAGGTATTTATAAGCCAATACATAAAGCATTTTATTGTATCGCTCATAGATAGCCGTAAAAGCTTTTTCATCGCCGTTCTGTAAACGCGAAAGAAGCATGTCATCTGGTTGATCGGGATGGAAGAACTGGGGCATATCGTAGTTTGTTAACGCATACAAATGTATGAAAAAACTTAAAAGCGTCACATGAAAATGCTTATATTTGTAGAAATATAATGATAAGCTTATGCCAGACGTTATCAAACTCGACACGATCGAACAGTATAATCAATTGTATGGACTGGAAACTCTTCATCCATTGGTGGCAGTGGTTGATTTGTCAAAAGCATCCCGTTTCCCGACTCATTTTACATTAAACTATGGAGTCTATGCGCTTTATCTGAAACAGACAAAATGTGGCGACTTGCGTTATGGGAAACAGATGTATGATTATCAGGAAGGAACCGTGACTAGTTTTGCTCCGGGACAAGTAGTAGAAGTGAAAGTGACAGACTTTGTTCCTCCGAAATCAAAAGGCTTGTTGTTTCATCCGGATTTGATCCGTGGAACATCTTTGGGCAAGGATATCAAGCATTATTCTTTCTTTTCCTATGCTTCGAATGAAGCGCTTCATTTGTCGGACGAGGAAAAAGGAATTTTCCAGGATTGTCTGGATAAGATTCAGGTAGAACTTTCGCATCCGGAAGACCGGCATAGTCGCCGTTTGATTTGTCGGAATATCGAGTTACTGTTGGATTATTGTACCCGTTTCTATGAACGTCAGTTTGTAACACGTACAAATGTCAACCAAGACATTTTGGGCAAATTCGAAGATCTGTTGGATGAGTATTTTCAAAACGGTAAACCTCAGGAATTGGGCTTGCCTACAGTCAAGTATTTTGCGGATGGTGTTCATTTGTCGCCTAACTATTTCGGAGATTTGGTCAAGAAAGAGACCGGGCGAACCGCTCAAGAGTATATTCAAAACAAACTGCTCAATGTAGCGAAAGAAGAAGTTTTAGGATCAAACCGAAGTATCAGTGAAATTGCCTATCGTTTGGGATTTCAATATCCCCAGCATTTTTCAAGGATATTCAAGAAAGCAGTGGGTTATACACCGAAAGAATTCCGCTTGCTTTGATTGAGATTGGATAGATGGACTTATGAAAAACTGTGTTAAACAGAGCTTTATAAGTAGAGTTTTTTGTAGTTTTGTACATGAATGTGTAACCACAGAAAATACAGAAACAATGTTTGATAAAATCGAAATAGAGCGATTCAGAGGCATTCGATATGCTAATATAGAAGGATTCAGGCAGATAAATCTTTTCTTTGGAAAGAATAATTGCGGCAAGTCTACTTTGCTGGAATCTTTGTTTTTAGTGAGTGGATTATCGAATCCTTTGCTTCCGGTTCATGTTAATATTATACGTGGTTATGGCAAGTCTCGTTTGAACGATTTGAAATTGGATTTCTATAATTTAGATTCAAGTCAGCCAATACATATTCGGATGAAAAACGATGAGATCCGAGATTTAAAGATTCATCTTTTTGAGCAAAGTTCAAATAAGATATCTCTTAATGCAGATGTAGCCAGTATTCTTTCCAATGTAGAAGAAGGAGACTATGGCTTGAGATTTGATTTTAAGGTAAATGATAACTCGTTTGTTTCTCAATTACGATTTAGCTCAGAGAATCCGGATGATGCAACTCGTATGGTTGCGGAAAGTTATGTTGAATCATTGCGATGCACTTATTTAAGTCCTAAATATGATTTTAGCGCATCCATTCACGGACTGAAAAATATTCTTCAAAATAAAGATGAGCATTTTATAATAGAAGGCTTGCAATTAATAGAACCTAGAGTCAAGGATTTTATATTTACAGATAATGAAATGCTGGTGGATATTGGCTTGGCAAAGCGAATACCTGTTAATATGATGGGGGATGGAGCAAGGAAAATTGTATCTCTACTAACGGCTATATATGATTGTAAAGACGGTGCTTTACTTGTCGATGAAATCAGTAATGGTTTTCATTATTCGGTGATGAGTAATTTATGGAAGGTGCTTATTCATGCTGCAGTTCGGAATAATACACAGTTATTTATTACAACACACGATATTGATTCCATAAAAGGACTTAGAAATGCTGCTCTTGGGGAGTTTGACGATCGTATCGCTTCTTTTAAGCTCTTGAGATCTTTAGATGATGAGTTGAAAGCATATCACTATTCATTGGAGAGTTTAGATTATTCTATTAATCAGGAAATAGAGGTAAGATGATATGAATAAGATCTTCATTGAAGCTAAAGATAAGAGAACTTCAGAATATTATTTTCTGAAAACTATTCTAAATCAATTTTTTCCTGACAAAGAAGTTGATTTTATTCCGATGAATGGCATTGGTAATCTATTCCATGAAGCTATTCTTAATCAAATGTCTCTTGCTCAGGATAGCGGAGAGCAAGTGATAGTTTTTGCAGATGCGGATACGATTGCTAAAGGATGGGGTTACAATAAGAGGAAAGCGGCAATAGATAAAGGTATGTTGGATCATGGCATATCTTTTCCTTATTTTCTTTATCCTAACAATCTGGATGATGGAGATGTTGAGATGTTGATGGAGAGTGCTGCCCGACGAGATGCACATACGATATTCTTCGATTGTTTTGAAGATTATGAACGGTGTGTCTTAGGTGTAAAAGATGCGTCCGGACAACCTTTATATAATGTCCCTAATTTGAAAGGGAAACTACATACTTATATGAATGCTCAAAATTTGAGTAATAGCCAGCGTCGAAGGTTAGGAAGTGGAGATTGGCTTTTTGATAATGTAAATTATTGGAATTTAAAGGTTGCAACTCTGCAACCTTTAAGAGATTTCTTGGCAACTCATCTTAAATAAAGAGTGTTGCTTTTAGTTATTGGATCACAAGTGTAAATTATCATTCCATTTATAATAAGATTCTTATTAAGAATCTACCCCTCAATTTCCTTAACATCCAAGTGACGAAGGATACGGGCGGGAACGCCTCCGACAATGGTATTGGCCGGAACATCTTTGGTGACAACAGAACCGGCGGCAATAATAGAGTTGTCTCCGATCGTAACACCTTGCAGAATGGTTGAATTGGAACCAACCCAAACTTTTTTACCTAATACAATCGGAGCCGGATGCATGGAGGCTCTTTCTGCCGGTTCAATGAAATGATTGAGCGTAGCAAAGACTACATTATGTCCGATCAGGCAATCGTCACCCAAGGTAATTCCTCCCTGATCCTGGAAATGGCAACAAGCGTTGATAAATACATTTTTACCTACATGGATGTTCTTTCCAAAGTCCGTGTAAAAAGGAGGAAAAATACGGAATGAAGGATCAACCGGCTTTCCTGAAAGTCGGGAAAAAAGTTCCCGTATTTCATCCATGTTATGATAGGCATTGTTCAATTCGGCTGTTATACGTCTGGCTTCATCGTTCATCTCATTCAAAAACTGAAAAATCTCTGGCGTATTTAACGGTTTCCGTTGATTGACGTGTTCTAAAAAACTTTCGAGTGTCATAAGCTAGTTGATTGATTATACATTTTCTCCCATTTCGTAAGCTTCTTTCAAGGCGGCCTTTCCTTTGATTTCTCCTACATGCCAAACACCGCCGCAGAAAATTGTTCCTTTGATTGTCGGGTTTTCCAGACAATCCAGGAAACCTTGGAAATTGGCAACAACCCGATCCATAATGTGGGGATCATCTTCTGCCGCTGTTGCAATGAAGTAGAATTCTTTGTTCTTCATTTCTGTATAAGGACCACAGCAACGGTCGATCATGATTTTCATTTGTCCACTCATGGCATAAAAGTAAACCGGAGTGGCCATCACGATTACATCGGCAGCCAACATCTTCTGAATGATTTCGGCTGCATCATCTTTTTGAGGGCAAGGCTTGTGGTATTGGCTGCAAACACTGCATCCCAGACAAGGATGGATAGTCTTGTCGCGCAAGAAAATCTTTTCCACTTCGTTCCCGCTTGCCAGAGCGCCTTGCATGAATTCATCGCAAAGCGTATCGGAATTACCACCTCTTCGAGGACTGGAAGATAAAATCAGAATCTTTTTCATCTTTATTTTGTTATAAGTTAGTTCCATTATTCTGGAAACAAAAATACGGAATTTATGATTCCGTTCTTGTATCTGAATTACGGATCATCTAACCTAAATTACGGAAGACTGAAAAAGGATGAAGACATCATCCTTTTTGTTTCTTCTGATAGATGTTTTTAATCAGTTCGCAAGCCACCGGAAGTCCGATCTCTCCAGTATTGATCATCAGGTTGTAATGATGAGGTTCGCCCCATTTCTCACCGGTATAATATTCGTAATGGGCAATTCTGCTTCGGTTGATCCGCTTGATTTCACTCTCTGTCTTCTCTAATGGAATGTCATACTCTTGAACACAACGTTTGCGGGCGTTCTCAAGATCTGAATAGCAGAATACTTTGATGACATTCGGATGATGTTTTAATATAAAGTCTGCACACCGGCCGATAATGACACACGACTCTTTTTCTGCCAGTTCCTGTATGATTTTACTTTCGGCAACAAACAGAACATCGTCTGAAGAAAGGCTGCGTTCCAACGATTGCTCGCTGCTTTTGGCCAGTATGCATTTTAACCAGAAAGAGGGAATGGATTGTTCGTTTCGGACAATATACGATTCGTCAATCCTGCTTTTCTGGGCTACCAGGTGAATGAATTCTTTATCATATAATTTAATGCCCAGGTCTTTGGCAAGCATTTCTCCTAAAATATGGCCACCACTACCGAATTCGCGGGCAATGGTAATAATGGTATGACTGCTTGCCGGTGTTGGTGTAACTACCGATTGTGGCATTTGGATCCATTTATCAAAACATTGGTAATATGGACTGATGAAATGGACAATAGGACCAACGACCAATGCGGCTATAACCGTTCCTTCCCGTACACCATAAATACCCGACATGAAACAGAGGGATAACAGGCAGGCTATGACAACGAGTGAAATGTCAAATCCCAATTTGATATATCCAAATTCTCCATGAAACCTTTTGGAAATAACCCGAACGAAATATTCGCCAGCCATCATTGCTATGTCGGCTTTGACTTCAAGGGTGATGCCTGCCGCCAGGATAAAGCATCCGATGAGCAGATAAAGGATATGACTGATATAGCGTACGGGTTCAACCCAGAATAGCAGGTTCATACATACGTCGATAAATGTTCCGAAACATAAGGAGATAGGTATTTGGAGCAAAAACATGCGCAAATCTTCTTTTAACTCTTTTCGGGTCATTAATGGAAGTTCCAATACGACGAAAAGTAAATTGAGGGCAATGGTCCATTGGCCGATTGTCATGGGAGTGAACATACTTAATACGTACGTAACACTTGTGATGGGTGAAGTGCCTAACAATGCTTTCGTGATTAATGCGATTCCCAAGGCATTAACAAACAAAGCGATTGCAAATAAACAATAACGTCTGAATGTATAGGTGTTCATATGCTTGATTTTTTAATTGCGGATGCAAAGTTCTTCTTAATTCCTGAATCCATGTACATAAAAAAACGACCATCATTGGTCAAATACGAAACAAGTCTTACCTTTACGCCCGGAAAAAGATCTTGGTAAATATGTCGTTGATTGAAGAAATAGAAGCTCAGGAAAATACGGAAATCCATGTGAAATGTATCCATATTGATGCAAGTTCGTATGGAAATGATCCAATAAAGTTGGAGGATGGTTTCTTTTTTGCATTGGTTACAAACGGAACAGCCTTGTTAGGTGATTTGTATCAGTCGTATACCATCCGAAAAGGTGATCTGTTTCTTCAGACTCCCAGTATGAGTAGTGTACTTCAAGGTCGGAGAAATGATTTTCAGTTGATCTGTATTTATATGGCTCCTGATTATTTTGATGGATTGTCGCATGGTCAGCCTCTTTATAATCAGTTATCGAAGTATTTAGGAAAGAACTGTTTGCCTATTTTGCATTTGGAGATGCCTCATTTCCGCTATTTGCAAAAGACGATGCAATTATTTTCTGAGGAGCTGGATTTGTTTCATCTGTATAAAAACGGGATTATCCGGAATCTATGTAATTTATTGTCGTTACAAATGACAGATATCCTTTGCCAGCGCACAGAAGAAGATACTTCTACCTATGTCAAGCGTTCCAACGAAATATTCCTGAAGTTCAGAAGATTGCTGACTTCGAATTACCGGAAGCATCATAATATTCAATTCTACGCAGATAAGTTAAACATATCAACTACTTATCTTTCAAGAATCGTCAAGAGAATCACCGGCCGTACGGTTTATTCGCATATATCTGAACTGATTTGTGTGGAGGCAAAACGATTATTGGAATGTTCTGATAAGGACGTCAAGGAAATCTCCGATTGGCTGGGTTTCTCGGATCAATCGGTTTTCGGCAAGTTTTTCTTAAAGCGAACGGGACTTTCTCCTATGAAATACCGGACGATGCGATTGGGTAACTGACGAAAGAACGGACATGCAGAAAAAGGTGATGGGATTCTAACAAAAAAGCTCCGAAATCAATGATTTCAGAGCTTTCCTGCGGTGCGTACGGGACTCGAACCCGTGACCCCATGCGTGACAGGCATGTATTCTAACCAGCTGAACTAACGCACCTTGGATAGGAGAATAATTATTTTAAGAAGCGGTGCGTACGGGACTCGAACCCGTGACCCCATGCGTGACAGGCATGTATTCTAACCAGCTGAACTAACGCACCTTGAATAGGGAATAATTATTTTAAGAAGCGGTGCGTACGGGACTCGAACCCGTGACCCCATGCGTGACAGGCATGTATTCTAACCAGCTGAACTAACGCACCATTCTTTCTTTATTTATTCTTGCTATCTCTCTCGATTGCGGTGCAAAGGTATGCATTATTTTTAAATCTGCAATAGTTTTTGAAATAAAAATGCAAACTATTTTATAAGTGCCTTGTTCTCAGGTATGTTTTTGGAAGCTTGTTTTTGAACTCTCTTTTAGAAATCATTTATCGCGTGCATAGAAAAGGTGGTATTTCCATGTATTTATTTGCTTTACAATCGTTGAATCACCTCATCTTTCAGATAACCAAGGGAATAGAATGATTGTGAAGGATGGTTATTTATGAATAGACCGCTTTCTCATAATATATAATATAAAGAATGATACTAACGAGAATCAAAAATGTTTCTCGAGGGTTCTATTTTTGATTCTCGTTGGAAACATTTACCAATCATATAGGCTTTATTTCAAAAGCCGGCGTATTTTGGTCAAAAGCTGGCGTATTTTGATGAAAAGCCGGCGTGTTTTGAAGATTTCTTAGGCATGAATTTATTTCATGTTGGGAGATTCTGGAATCAAGGCCAGAATGAGTAGGGAAAAGTATAATGGATTTGGAGCCTATCCTTGAGCATAAACTGACAAAAAAACGTTCTAAGAAACGAAAAGATGGATTCTTTAAGCCATTTTGTCAGAAGTTATGACAGGAAAAAGGACAATGGCATCTTTTTTTTCTTTGGCATAAGGTTTGTTGAATATTAGGTGTGCGACTTGAAAACGCACACAAATGAAACTTGAATAATAACAATAAAAAATATAAACATTATGGGAAAGATTATAGGAATCGACTTAGGTACAACCAACTCTTGTGTTGCTGTTTTGGAAGGTAATGAACCGGTTGTCATTGCAAATAGTGAAGGTAAAAGAACAACTCCTTCTATTGTAGCGTTTGTTGAAGGTGGTGAACGTAAGGTAGGTGATCCGGCTAAACGTCAGGCTATCACAAACCCGCAGAAGACAATCTTCTCTATCAAACGTTTCATGGGGGAAACATACGATCAGGTACAGAAGGAAATTTCTCGTGTACCTTATAAAGTAGTACGTGGCGATAACAATACTCCGCGTGTGGACATCGATGGTCGTCTGTACACTCCGCAAGAAATCTCAGCTATGGTTCTGCAGAAAATGAAGAAGACAGCTGAAGATTATCTGGGACAGGAAGTAACAGAAGCTGTTATTACCGTTCCGGCTTACTTTAGCGATGCTCAGCGTCAGGCTACAAAAGAAGCTGGTGAAATTGCCGGTTTGACTGTACGCCGTATCGTAAACGAACCGACTGCCGCTTCATTGGCTTATGGTTTGGATAAAGCCAACAAGGATATGAAGATCGCTGTATTCGACTTAGGTGGTGGTACATTCGATATTTCAATCCTGGAATTGGGTGATGGCGTATTCGAAGTTAAGTCAACTAATGGTGATACACACCTGGGTGGTGATGATTTCGACCATGTAATCATCGACTGGTTGGCAGAAGAATTCTTGAAAGACGAAGGTGTTGATTTGCGTCAGGATCCGATGGCTTTGCAACGTTTGAAGGAAGCTGCTGAAAAGGCAAAGATTGAATTGTCAAGTACAACTTCTACTGAAATCAACTTGCCGTATATCATGCCGGTTAACGGTGTTCCAAAGCACTTGGTTAAGACATTGACTCGTGCTAAATTCGAACAGTTGGCTGACAGCTTGATTCAGGCTTGTATCGCTCCTTGCCGTCAGGCTTTGCAGGATGCCAATTTGTCAACTTCAGATATTGACGAAGTAATTTTGGTAGGTGGTTCAACTCGTATCCCGGCTGTTCAGGCTATCGTTGAGAAATTCTTCGGTAAAGCTCCTTCAAAAGGTGTTAACCCGGATGAAGTAGTTGCCGTAGGTGCTGCTATCCAAGGTGGTGTCTTGACAGGTGAAGTAAAAGACGTCTTGTTGCTGGATGTTACTCCGCTGTCATTAGGTATTGAAACCATGGGTGGTGTGATGACAAAACTGATCGAGGCTAATACAACAATCCCGACCAAGAAGTCTGAAACATTTACAACTGCAGTAGATAACCAGCCTTCTGTTGAAATCCACGTATTGCAGGGTGAACGTTCATTGGCAAAGGATAACAAGTCAATTGGTCGTTTCCACTTGGATGGAATTCCAGCTGCTCAGCGTGGTGTTCCTCAGATCGAAGTTACATTCGATATCGATGCCAATGGTATTTTGAATGTTTCTGCTAAGGATAAGGGAACTGGTAAGGTACAGAGTATCCGTATTGAAGCTTCAAGTGGTTTGAGCGAAGACGAAGTTAAGCGTATGAAGGAAGAAGCTGCTGCTAATGCTGAAGCTGATAAGAAAGAAAAGGAACGTATCGACAAACTGAATCAGGCAGACAGTATGATCTTCCAGACTGAAAAACAGTTGAAGGATCTGGGCGATAAGATCCCGGCTGATAAGAAAGCTCCGATCGAAGCTGCCTTGAACAAACTGAAAGAAGCTCATAAGGCTCAAGACATTGCTGGTGTAGATGCTGCTATGGCTGAATTGAACAATGTATTCCAGGCTGCTAGTCAGGAAATGTACAATGCTCAGAACGCTCAGAGTGGTGCTCAGGCCGGTGGTGCAAACTTCGGTGGTCAGGCAAACAACAATGCCGGAAACAACAACGGTAAAGACAATGTAACTGACGTGGACTTCGAGGAAGTGAAATAAGCACATAGAGAAATAAGAATACAATATCAAATGGAAAGCGTGTAGCTCAATGAGTTACACGCTTTTCTTGTTTTTGGCCGTACACAATAATATTGCTATCTTTGCGTTATTATTATAAACATCTGTACCTTATTTGTACCTGTAAGAAAAAGTAGATATGATGAGAAGAATAGATATTAAGAACTACAAAATGAATGAATTATGGCAGTAGCAAAGTATAAGATAGTACGGAAATGTCCTGTGTGCGGAGAAGAGTTCTTCGCAAGGACTTTGGAGTCCTGGTATTGTTCACCCAAATGCTCCAAGGTGGCGTGGAAGCGTAAGCATGATGAAGAAAAACGCCAACTTGAACTGGACAAGATTGTAAGCAATATGCCCAAGTCTAAAGAGTATATCAGCATAACGGAAGCGTATGCTATGTTTGGTGCAAGCCGCTCAACCATTTATAGGCTCATCTACATGAAAAAGATTTCCTTCATTGAGCCAGAGAAAGGAATACGACTTGTATGCAAAGGAGAACTAATGAATCTGTTTCCGTTAAGACAGTCTCCGCTTGACACCAAGCCAAGGAAACCAGTTACCATGTACCGCATGGAACCAGAGGATTGCTATACAATAGGTGAGATTTCCAAGAAATTTCATCTGGATGACAGCACCGTGTATGCTCATATACGAAAATACTCAATACCGACCCGGCAAATCGGTAATTATGTGTATGCTCACAAGGAATCAATAGACAAACTTTATAAAGATATAAAACCATTATGAAAAGATTAGATTATACTAAAGTCTCCGTCAAATTAAAGAAAAGTGAGTGGAGAGATGAGTGGTTCATCTATCTTGAAGCTTATCCTGTTTATGAGACGGGAAATGACAAACCCAAACGAGTGCGTGAATATCTCAGGAGGTCTATTACTACCCCTATATGGGATAAACGACGAAGCGAGCGAGCCGTTGCTGGTAGAATAAAGTACAAGCCCAAGCGAGATGACAATGGCGTTATTCAGTGTAAATCCAAGCAAGATATGGAAACTTGCCTTTATGCGGATGGCGTTCGAGTCCTGCGTCAAAAAGAGTACGACAACATGGCTCTCTTTACTGACCAGCAAATGGAAATGGCAGAACAAAGCGAACGCTCAAAATGCAATGTTCTGGAGTATATTGAGAAGTTAATCAAAGAAAGAGAGGAAACTGCGTCAGAATCGATAGTTGTCAACTGGCGCAGATTGCACACACTGTTGTCAATGTTTGCCAAGTGTGACTACATACAGTTCTCGCAGATTGACATGAAGTATATTGAGGCATTCCGTTCCTTCTTGATAAAGGCACCGCAGGGTGGTTCTAAGAAAGGAACTATTTCAAGGAATACGGCATCGACGTACTTCTCTATCTTCAAGGCGGCACTCAAACAAGCTTTCGTGGATGGCTATCTGAATTGTGATATTGCTGCCAAGGCTAAAAATATCATGTTTCAGAGTGCTCGAAGAGAGTATCTGTCACTGGAAGAACTTAATATATTGGCAAAGACTCCGTGTGATGATATACTAAAACGGGCAGCCTTGTTCTCTGCACTGACAGGAATGCGACATAGCGATATTCAAAAGCTTAAATGGTCAGAGGTTGAAGAATACAATGGTGGGTACCGTCTCAATTTCACTCAGCAGAAGACTAAGGGCGTTGAATACATGCCTATATCGCCACAGGCATACAAGCTTTGCGGTGAGCGCAAGAAAGACGGAGAACTGTTGGTGTTTGCCGGACTGCCTGACCCTTCATGGATATCTAGGCCTTTGGAACGGTGGGTAAAAGCATCAGGGATTACCAAGCACATCACCTTTCATTGCTTCCGCCACACCTATGCAACGTTACAATTGGCTAACGGTACAGACATATATACCGTAAGCAAAATGTTAGGGCATACCAATGTAAAAACCACGCAAATCTACGCAAAAGTAATTGACAAGAAGAAAGATGAAGCTACAGAAGCTTTTAAGTTGGACATAGATGAATAGTGATTATCATTTGTAAGCACTTAGTATAGAAGACCACTTGTATCAATAAGTCCTTTATTGTACAGGTGGTTTTTAGTGCCTTTCATTTTCAACATTCTATGTAATGATGCTATTGTTTTGGCACTTTAACCTTTCGTGGAAACCAAACATTTATAACAATAAACAGATAAAAATGAAAAAAGACAGCCTTTTTTGGCTTCTCTCTTTTTGAAGAGAGCAAGCGTGTCCACAAACATGTGGAGTGTACAGAAGACTTCTACAGAGAACTGTATGAGTTGTTTGAGATCGCAAGAAGTTGGTATCTTCAAGCTGAAAAGAATCATATGAAGACAGAGTACTTCATAGAACTATTTGAGCGCAGTCACCAATATATTGACTGTGATTGTGCACGTTGTAAGAACTCGCGACAGATGGCAATTGGCATTATTGGTACTTTGTTTAGAGACTCTAAGTGTGTGTCAATAATCAAGAAAAAAGAAGATTATTCCAAGCAGGAACTTATTGAGTTGTTTCTTCAACATGTGGGTACTGGTCTGCCAATCCTTACCCGAAAGAAATCGTCCATCCTCACTTTGGGATGCCAATTGTCAGACAGACAGATGGATTTGTTGGTAGAACTTGTCCAAAGTCACGACATATTTGATTTTGCCGACAACAGTGATGTGCGTAGCGAGTTGTGTCGCCTATTCAAGTGCGACTTGGACGCATCTATCCGTGTAAAGAATGTACGTAATGTAGCCGTACTGTTTGACGCTATGGCTCAATACCATTTGATAAACAATAATTGGCAATATGTCATGGGAGAAGGTCGCTTCTTAACCAGTATCAAAAAGGATGGAACAGAGAAATTCATAACTTCAAGTTGTCTTTCCTCTTCTCTTTCAAGGATAAGAAGAAACGTTTCCATGACAGCAAGTCAATATGCCATCTGCAAATCCATCGAACAGATATTAAGAGAGGAATAAATCACAATAATTCTGCTAAATGAAAGTAAAAACGTGATAGTTTGGTTGATACTGCCTTACTATCACGTTACTTTTTCTATTTAGTGACAGTCTCCCCATAACTTTGCATCAAAAATCATAAAAAATAATTAGCATGGAAGAAAATAGTATAAGATTTGAAGATATTCCCAACGCTATAACGGGGGTACTGAAAAAGCTGTCATCATTAGAAGACAAGATTGATGGTATATATGAACTTGTTCAATCAGAAAAAGAAGAAACATGGTTTACGGTTGCTGAATTATGTGCTTATCTCCCAACACATCCGGTAGAGCATACCATATATTGCTGGACAAGCAATCGGGAAATACCGTTTCACAAGAGAGGCAAACGCATCATGTTCCTCAAATCTGAGATAGATGAATGGCTTCAAGGAACCAAGGGCAAATCGAAGAACGAGATTCAAAGAGAAGCAGAGGAATATGTACTATCTACACAAAGAAAGAATAGACGGCTAATATAACCGTGCTACTGTCTGTAAACAATTTAATTAAGGTACGTGACACATGAATGAAAGACATTTTAGACTCTATGAGCGAATTGTCGCAATAGAAGACAGTTTGGAGGCTTTGGGACCTATTGACAAACTAATAGAGCGAATCGAGGAATTGGAGAAGATGGTCAAGCAGACCAAAACCGTCTTGGGGTTTGACGAAGCATGTAAGTATATTGGTGTTTCTGAAAGCCTGCTATACAAACTTACAGCCGCAAAAGAAGTTCCACACTATAAGCCAAGGGGAAAAATGCTGTATTTTAATAGAGAAGAAATCGACAAGTGGCTGCTCCAAAACAAACAAGAGGTCATTGGAATGGTAACGAAAATAGAAATTGATAATCCGAAAGAATGAAAATGGAAGAAAATAACAAACATGTACAGCCTAACTCAAAAGAGGAAGGAGTACAGCGTCTCAATCGCATATTGAGCGAATCGTTGATAAAGGCAACAGATACTTATAAAACACCTCCTCAGATTATATGGGTTGATAATTCCAGCATAGCCACATTGGGCAACTTCAGTGCTTCTACTGGTAAGGCAAAGGCGAAAAAGACCTTCAACGTGTCTGCCTTGGTAGCCGCTTCCCTCGCCAACGGCAAGGTACTGAACTATCGCGCCAGTCTGCCAGAGGGGAAACGCAAGATACTGTATGTAGATACGGAGCAGAGCCGCTATCACTGCCATAATGTGCTGGAGCGCATCCTGAAGCTCGCTGGTCTACCTACAAGCATCGACAACGAGAACCTTGACTTTATCTGTCTGAGAGAGTACACGCCCTCCGTCAGGATAGAGGTCATAGACTATGCGCTTGCCCAAGACCAAAGCTATGGACTGGTCATCATCGACGGAATCAGAGACCTGCTTCTCGACATCAACAATGCGGGAGAATCGGTCGAGGTCATCAACAAGATGATGGAATGGTCATCAAAGTATGACCTGCACATCCATTGCGTATTGCATCAGAACAAGGGCGACAATAACGTGCGCGGGCATATCGGTACGGAGATGAACAACAAGGCAGAGACGGTGCTTGTCATCACCAAGAGCACCACCAATCCCGACATCAGCGAGGTGAAGGCGATGCACATCCGTGAGAAGGAGTTCAAGCCGTTTGCCTTTACAGTCAATGAGGAAGGGTTGCCAGAGATTGTCGAGCACACGCCGGAGAAGGAAGAAGGTGACAAGCAACCGTCAAGGTTTACTTACCAAGACTTGACATCCGAACAGCATAACGAGGCGCTGACGGCTGCATTCAAGGAGAAACCTATCAAAGGATTCGATCGCATGGTGGAGGAATTAACGCAAGCCTATGCAGACATTGGCTTTAAGCGTGGCAGAAGCGTCATCATCAAAATGCTGAAATACCTGATTAACGAGCAAAAGCTCATAGTGAAGCGGGATAATCATTACTATTTCGGATATACACCTGCCGAGATTGACCTGTTCCATGAAGAGGAATAAAAACAGTTCAGAAACCAGTTTAGTTTACGTCCGTACCTATATATAAGAAATAAGGCCAAAGTAAACCGAAATCGGAGGCTGAATTGGGAAGCGGAAAAGTAGTTTAGCAAATGGTTTAGTTTACGGGTGTGCCTATATAGGAGAAAGGGTAAAGTAAACTGTTTCCATGGACAAAGTAAAACCGAACAAATGAAAGTACAATGAATATTGAACAATCGAAGAAACTGAGCATTATAGACTTCTTAGACAAGGAGAATGTAACGCTGAAAAAGAAGAAGGGCAATGCCTACTGGTATCTGTCACCCTTCAGGGACGAGAAGACCGCATCGTTCAAGGTCAGCAAGAAGGAGAACCTGTGGTACGACTACGCCATTAAGGAGGGCGGTGACCTTGTGGAGCTGGTAAAGCGTATGTATAACAAACAATCCGTTTCCGATGCCCTTGCCTACCTTGCGTCCAAGAGTATTGCCACTGTGGATAAGGCAATCGAGACCGCTATCGCAGCCAAGGAATACACGACAACCAAGATGAACGATGTGAAGCTGCTCCCACTGAGCAACCATTCTCTGCTGTCCTATTTCAGTAGCCGACGGATAGACATCACCATTGGCAGGATGTATTGCAGGGAGATACACTACAAGGTTGAGCAAAAACATTACTATGGCATTGCCTTTGGCAATCTGAGTGAAGGACATGAGGTGCGCAATCCCTATTTCAAGGGCTGCATCGGGCATAAGGACATCACCCTGCTTGCCCATACGTTCAACGAGTGGCAAAACGGTTGTCTGGTCTTTGAGGGCTTCATGGACTTCCTTGCTTATATGACCCTCGTTAAACAGCAAGACCGATGGTTTGTCGTTGAAAGCCCTTGCGACTATATGATACTGAACTCAGTCGCCAACCTCAAACAGGCATTGCATTACCTTGACCGTTACACCCACATCCATTGCTTCCTCGACAACGACCAGGCAGGACGCAAGACGGTTGAGAGCATCAGCAATGTATTCGAGTACAGGGTGACGGACGAGTCCTTCAGATATGCCGACTACAAGGATGTCAACGACTATCTGATGAGGAAGAAACGAACGGCATCTGAATGACATTATAAAGACGAAAACACCATCATTTGATGCAAAAATGGCTCAAATGCATTGAAATTACATATCAAATCTGCACTTTTTCGCCCAAACATGCTTGATTCTCAATTATTATCCTTATTTTTGCATCGTTTTAATACATTATTAAAATGTAGCAGAATGGAATTGAAAAAAGAAATAAGGATATTGGGCAGACGCTTTGAGGTGGAACCTCGTGCCAAGGAAAGCCTGAAAGGCATCACGGTTGGCGAGAAACTCTCATACCGTTTCTATGATGGCACATACCAAGGCACGCCCCTGCTGTTCGTTGAGCCCAAGAAGGGCAATCCCTCTCCACGGACTTGCGCCATCACGGGCAAGCGGTTGACCGAAGCCCTGGGACTGCCTGCGGTGTTTATCCTTGCGCCCGGACCCACCTACGAGCGACACAGACTGGCAGACAAAGGAGTCTTCTTTGTCATGTCCGAGGAATATGCCCATCTGCCAGGCATCATAGCATTGGAGAAGACAAGCAACAGGAAGATTGCCGAAGTATTGACCCCTGTGGCGCAATACATACTACTCTATCACCTACAGGTGGGCAGTATTGAAGGAATGTCGCCAAGGGATATTGCACCGTTGCTTCCATATTCTTACGAAAGCGTCACGTTGGGTGTCACCTGTCTTGAAGATGTAGGACTGTGTCAAAAGATTCAGAACGGACAGCGCAGCAAGGTGGTACACTTCGAGTTGAAGGGCAAGGAACTGTGGGACAAGGCTCAGAACGTCTTGCTGTCACCTGTGGAGAACCGCATCTTTTGCGATGACATACGCTTGGATGCGGAATACCCCGTATGCGGCATCAATGCCCTGGCACATTATTCCATGCTTAATCGTGACCGGGAAGAGATGATAATGATGACAAGCAAGGAATATCGTGCCGTCAAGTCGGCTGATGTCATGGAGAATCCCAACATCTATGACGGCAACTATATCATAGAGGTATGGAAATACCCTGTTGTCAGCAAAATGGGCGACAAAAGCCAGTGGGTTGATCGCCTTTCCCTTGTCCTTTCGTTGAGAGATGATGATGATCCGAGAGTAGAAAAAGAAGTAGAACGAATAATCAGTGAACAGAAATGGAAGGATTAGTCAAGTTCCGTGAAGCATTTGCGGAATACTCAGAAAACTATGTGGTGATAGGCGGAGCAGCCTGTGACATCACCATGACCAATACCGTGGTGCGTCCACGCGCCACACACGACATCGACATGATAGTCATCGTAGAGAACATGACCGAGGCTTTCGCCAATCGCTTCTGGCAGTTTGTGCGGGAGGCTGGCTATCGACCTGAAAAGAGGAAACAGGAGGCTGGTGAGCCACCAAGGTATGAAATGTATCGTTTCCTTGATGGTAAAGACGGCTATCCCGAGATGATAGAACTGCTGTCACGCCACCCCGACGTGCTTGGAGAGCCAAAGGGATTTGTCATAGAACCTATCCCGACCGATGAAGATGTGTCGAGTCTTAGTGCCATCATCATGGACGATGATTACTATCACTTTACTATCGCACACAGCCAACTGACTGATGGCATACGCCATGCCAATTCCGCTGCCTTGATAGCACTGAAGGCAAGAGCCTACCTAAATCTCATGGCAGACAAGCGGGACGGCAAGCATGTGAACACCAAAGACATCAAGAAGCACCGTTCGGACATCCTGAAAAATGTGGTCATAATGACTGAGGACAACATTGAGGCTCCTGCTTCAATAGTGGCATGTATAAGGGAGTTTGTCGCCTCCATCAGAGCCGACTGGTCAACTCTCGCAGAACCATTGTCAAAGTCACTCGGTCAAGACGAGGCATTTGTGACCGGACTGTTAGATCAACTGGATGAATTGTTTATAGAAGCATGACCAATATGAAGATACAATACGCATCCGACCTGCATCTGGAGTTTGCCGACAATTGGCGGTATCTGAAAGCCCACCCCTTGGAGGTGACGGGCGACATACTGCTGCTTGCCGGCGACATCGGCTATCTCGGCGATGACAACTACTCCAAGCATCCCTTTTGGGACTGGGCATCGGAGAACTACAAGGAGGTGCATTGCTGCATGGGCAACCATGAGTTCTACAAATATTATGATGTGGCGACACTGCCCGACGGCTATCTCTTGGAGGTACGTCCCAATGTATTCAGCCACTACAACGGTATTGCGAGGATTGGCGACACCGACATCATCCTCTCCACCCTTTGGTCGAGGATTCCTTTGGAGGACGCTTACTTCACCGAGCAAGTGATAAGCGACTTCCGCCGTATATTATATAAAGGTGAGCTGATGACCCATGCCCAATTCAATGCTGAGCATGAACGTTGCCTCACCTTTATCAAGGATGCAGTGGCATATTCGCAAGCAGCCCATAAGATTGTTGTCACCCATCATGTACCATCGTTCCGTATGCTCCACCCAAAGTTTCAAGGCAGCAAGGCAAACGTGGCGTTCACCGTAGAGTTGGAGGACTATATCACCGATAGCGGCATAGACTATTGGATATACGGACATTCGCACACCAACATCGATGCCAGGATAGGCAACACCCAATGCTTGTCCAACCAGTTGGGCTATGTTTTCTCTAACGAACATCAGGACTTCTCCCATGGCAAGTACCTGACCATATAGCCATCCACATTTTTTTCATCCACCCTCTTTACAAGCTCTTCCCTATCGGAAGGGCTTTTTTTGTGCCTTTCGAGTTTGATTTTTGAGTATGATTGCGAGTGTAATCAAAATTAGAGTTAAGATTTGGCTCCGCGGAAAGTCATTTCGGTTTAAGATTGAAGAAAAGGTAGTTCCTTTGCATCGGCAATAAGCCAAACCATAGTAAAATCAAACTTGAAAATATGAAGTCATTTGTAATATTCGCCATTGTCGTGACCATAATCTATGTCATCTACTATACGGTCATCATCGTGCAGGATCTGTACGGAAAGCCCAAGGACGAGAAGTCACAGGGCGAGTCGTTTGATGTCAGTGACATGACCGACGAGGAAGAGTCGATAGCGGTCAGCGAGAGCGACGGTGGTTTCAGCGTAGGCGACAACCAATATGAGACAGCCTACGAGGAGAAGCAGCTTGCAGAGCCTACAGAGGAGGCAGCCGCCACTGCGGAAGAGAGCAAGCCTCATGTGCTTGAAAAGATACAAAGCGCAATCGAGAAGAAGATGGAGGAAGTGAATACCACCTATTCCGACCCCATGTATTCGGAAGAATTGAACAACACCATCATCGCCCGCGGTCTTCGTCACAATGGACGTGACATGGTCAAGGTGGAATCACTCAATAATGAGATATGATGTCAAAAACAAGAAGTGCATTTCTATCATTATATGCCGCTTTAACCCCAGCTCTGGCCAGTGCTAAGTGTGGCAACGTGGACTACAGCTGGGGAGCGGACGCACTTGCGAGTGCCCATGACTATGCCGTGACGATGATGCTCTATATCGTTTATCTGTGCTATGCAGTGGCGGGCATCGTGGTCATAGTCAGCGCCTTGCAGATATATATAAAGATGAATACGGGCGAAGAAGGAGTGAAGAAGAACATCATGATGCTGGTGGGAGCCTGCCTGTTCCTCATAGGAGCGACCATCGTCTTCCCCGCTTTCTTCGGTTATCAGATTTGAGATACAGGTGATACGAGATAAGATAACTCAAAGTGTAACAAATTAAAAGGTAAAAAGAATGTTTGAAAGGATTAACAAGAAGGTGAAGGGATTCTTCTCTTCACAGCGCATGAAAACGCTCGCCCTGATGTTGCTTGTCGGCACCACCGCAGCAATGGCACAGAACGCAGCCGGCGACTACTCGGCAGGAACGACCGCGCTTACCACAGTGACGGAGGAGATTGCCAAGTATGTACCTATCGTGGTGAAGCTCTGCTATGCCATTGCAGGTGTCGTTGCAATTGTCGGAGCCATAAGCGTTTACATCGCCATGAACAACGAGGAACAGGACGTGAAAAAGAAGATCATGATGGTCGTCGGCGCATGTATTTTCCTCATTGCAGCAGCCCAGGCACTGCCTCTGTTCTTCGGCATTGGAGGTTAAACGCAGCGTGAGATTGTGAGTATGTAGAACGTTAAAACACTGACAGTTATGGCAGATACAAAGCAAGAGCGTTTTCCGGATTATCCCATTTTCAAGGGACTGCAACGTCCATTGGAGTTCTTCGGGTTGCAGGGACGCTACATCTACTGGGCGGCAGCCACCGCAGGAGGAGCCGTTGCGGGTTTCATCCTCGGCTACTGCATCTTCGGTTTCGTGGCAGGACTCGTGCTGCTAGTCCTCGCCGTAGCTGTCGGTGGCGTTCTCATCGTCATGAAGCAGCGCAAGGGCTTGCACAGCAAGAAGAGTGACAACGGCATATTCATCTATGCCTATTCAAAGAAAGTGTAAAACAAAAAAGAGAATCCATTATGTCCAAGTGGAAAGCTATCAATGATTGTAAGTGAATGGAGGTGGGGGCATCACGCATGAGGGTGCGCCCGCCTTTTTGCGATTAAAAAAGAAAAAGAACAATGACCCTATACATCATACTCATATTCTCAGCCATCTGCGTGGGCATGGCCATCAGTGTCAAGGCATTCGGCACGGGAGGGAAGCGCAAGCGCATCTTCCAGGACATCTACTTCTCCATCGAGGAAGTGGATGGCATCGGCGTGCTCTATACCAAGACGGGCGAATACTCCGCTGTTCTGAAGATGGAGAACCCTGTGCAGAAGTATTCCGCCAACATCGAGGCCTACTATGAGTTCACCCACCTCTTCGCCGCCCTTGCCCAGACCTTGGGCGAAGGCTATGCGCTGCACAAGCAGGACGTGTTTGTGAGGAAGGCATTCAAGGAAGAGAACGGTGGAAATCATGAGTTCCTGAGCGAGAGTTACTTCCGCTATTTCAACGGCAGACCCTTTGCCGACAGCGTCTGCTACCTCACCATCACACAGGAGAACAAGAAGAGCCGTCTGATGTCGTTCGACAACAAGAAATGGCGTGACTTCTTGGTGAAGATACGCAAGGTGCACGACCAGCTGAGGGATGCCGGCGTGAAGTCCCGATTCCTCGGCAAAACGGAAGCCTGCGAGTATGTGGACCGTTTCTTCTCCATGAACTTCCGTGACAAGGTGGTGTCGATGACCAACTTCAAGGTCGATGACGAGACCATCGGCATGGGGGACCGTAGCTGCAAGGTGTATAGCCTTGTGGATGTGGATTATGCCAACTTGCCGTCGGTCATCCGTCCCTACGCAAATATCGAGGTGAACAACACCAGTATGCCCGTTGATCTCGTGAGCATCGTCGATAGCGTGCCCGGAGCCGACTGCGTGGTGTTCAACCAGATGGTGTTCGTGCCCAACCAGAAGCGTGAGCTTGCCCTACTCGACAAGAAGAAAAACCGCCATGCCTCCATGCCCAACCCCAGCAACCTGATGGCTGTAGAGGACATCAAGCGTGTGCAGGAGGTGATAGCCCGTGAGAGCAAGCAGCTCGTCTATACCCACTACAACCTCGTGGTGGCAGTGAGCGGCGACACCGACATACAGAAATGCACCAACCATCTCGAAAACTCCTTCTCGCGCATGGGCATCCACATCAGCAAGCGGGCCTACAACCAGTTGGAGCTGTTCGTCAACTCTTTCCCCGGCAACTGCTATGGCATGAATGCCGACTACGACCGATTCCTCACCCTCGGCGATGCCGCCACCTGTCTGATGTACAAGGAGCGCATCGTGCATAATGAGGACACCCCGCTGAAGATATACTATACCGACCGCCAAGGTGTGCCCGTAGCCATCGACATCACAGGAAAGGAGGGAAAGGAGAAGCTGACCGACAACTCGAACTTTTTTTGTTTGGGTCCTTCGGGCAGCGGCAAGTCGTTCCACATGAAGATTCGGAGGTCAAAACGACGGCAAACGGAAGCAAAAGTTAGCGTTATAAAATACTGATTTACAGGATATAATTTTTAACAAACCGAAATTTTGGCTATTGGCGAATCGTCCTTTTTGGAGTAATTTTGTACCGCCATTGTACCACGTGAGAGGGGTCGCACGGCACGACATCCTTTCAACAGCGTGCAACAATGTTCAACAGTGTGCAAATAAATTTCTTCGATTATGGACCGTCATATTAAACAGAATTTAACAGGTCAGTCCCATTCAGAATGGGATATGCCAAGCAAGCCGTTCCTCACCATTGGAGAGGTGGCGAACCTTCTGCAAGTGAGCAACAGAACTGTGTACAACTTGATATACAAGGGTACACTCAGAGCTTGCAAGATAACGTATCACATTACGCTAATCACCAAAGAGGATTTCTTCTTGATGATTAAGGAAACAACCTACTGCAAGCGCAATACTTCGATATTCGCCAAGCAGATAAAAAAGAATAAAGAGAAGATGAAAGCAGACATACAGAATACAGACAAGGTTTCTTCTTTTCAACAAGAGGGAAAGAAGAAAACAAAGAGCACCCCAACAAAACGGCAGCTCATACCATCGAGTAACTACAAACAATCCGTGCGTGACACATTCACGGAAGATAAAAATGTCGGTGGAGACCTTTATACAATGGCTGAGATTTGCCAAAAGTTCAATTATACCTATGGGCGGTTTTACAACCTCCGTATGCGTTACTCTATCCCTTGTGTCAAAGCCAATTCAACCAAGTGCTTCCCCAAAGCGGAAGTGGACAAGGCTATGGCAGAAGAAAGTGAACGGCTGGGCACTAATCTGACCGAGCATTGGTATTCCTGTTTCGACATTATGCGTCTGTTCGGTTTGGGAAAGACCCAAGTCCGCAGGTTCGCCCTCACTCATGGGGTCAGAACCAAGCGCATACACGGCAACCGCCTGTACTATCTCAAAGCGGATTGGGATGCCGCCCGAAAGGTATCAGAGCGGAAAAGCGCAAGCACGAAAGCCAAACGTGAAGTATAGCATCCCCTTAACAAGAGCAATAATCAAAACATCAAAGATATGACAAACATTTGTACAAAGGTAACGGTCAGAAAACGACCTATCAAGAATGGGCAGGTGTCGCTTTATTTGGATTTCTACCCACCTATCAGACACCCTAAGACAGGCAAACCGACAAGACGTGAATATCTCGGCATCTACATCTATGCCAACCCGTCAGAGAAATTTGAGGTGGAGTTCAACAAGACTATGCTCCGCAATGCGGAACTTATCAAGTGCAAGAGAACCGAAGCCATCATCAATGAGGAGTTTGGCTTTCTTGACCACAACAGGGGCAAGGAAAGTTTCTTGGAATACTTCCGCTCAAAGATGGCGGACAATGATAATTTCAGAAATTGGAATACCGCCTACAAGCACTTTGAGAAGTATTGCGGTGGCAGTTGCACGTTCAATGACCTATCAGTGGACTTCTGTCAAGGCTACCTCACTTATATGCTCTCACTCACCACACAGAACAAGAGCAAGATGATGGCTTCCACCGCCAACAACAATCTGAACAAGTTGAAATGCGTGTTGCGCCAGGCATACGAGGAAAGACGTATCAAGGAAAATATCGCCCCACGGCTGAAACACGCCAAAGAAGCCAATACAAAGCGTGAGTTCCTGACACTTGACGAAGTGAAAATGCTTGCGAACACTCCTTGTGAGAAACCAGTTATAAGGTCGGCTGCTCTCTTTTCCTGCCTTACAGGATTGCGTATAAGTGACATCATCCGTTTGCAGTGGGAGAACATCATCAAGGGTGCTGATGGTGGCTGGTGCATGCACATCGTGACCAAGAAAACGAGGACGGAAGCCGTGCTGCCATTGTCTGAAGAAGCCCTTGCCTTGTGTGGTGAACGCACAGAGGGACAAGTGTTCAAGGGACTGACACAAACCATTCTCCCTTTATATCTCAAAGATTGGATTAAGTCGGCAGGGATTACGAAACACATTACTTTTCACGGGTTCCGACACACCTATGCTACCTTGCAACTGGCTGCCGGCACCGACTTGTACACCATATCAAAGATGCTTACGCACAGCAATGTCGGAACGACACAGGTCTATGCCGATGTGGTGAACGACTTGAAGCGCAAGGCTTCCGAACAGATAACACTCAAATAGTAACACAAAACATTGATATATGGACAACATCACATTTGAACAGTTACCGCAGGCGGTATCTCTTTTGATTGAACGTGTCGGGCAGCTTACAAGCAAAGTGGAGGAAGCATTGGGCAAGAATGACAATCCACAGAGCAGAAAGCACAAGTTACTGACATTGGACGAGGTGGCTGTATTGCTTAACAAATCCGCATCCACCATTTATACAATGACTTCCGAGAAGCGCATACCATACCATAAACAAGGGAACAAGCTCTATTTCTTTGAAGATGAAATCATCCATTGGATTGAACAGGGCGGAACATCGGGAACGGGTTGCGAGGAAGATTTCAACAAACGGCTTGAATCCTTGCGGAGTGGCAAGAAGCGCAAGCCGAGTTCTCTGAAAACTGAAAAGAACAATTAAATGCAGGAGGCAATATGAACAAGGACACTTTAATAGTCACCATCACAAATCAAGACCCCAAACTGGCACAGGCGGTCAGCAAAATGGTCGATTATATCCAAGACAGATGGGCAGCACCATATCCCAGCAAGGAACAGACGGAAGCGGTCAACGACTACCTCCGTTCTGTCCATGCGGACAAAGGCGGTGCATTGAATGAAACCGACATTGCCCACCGCAAGATAGCGTCACAGAAAATAACCATCAACGCTATCCGTTTGCTTGACCATGACCAACTCGACCGTCTGCAGGACGTACTGAACCACATAGCAGAGGATAGGGAGTATTATATGCCCGAAAGGAAATACGGAATGGGTAGATAGCAGACCATTGTAACACCATCATATCATAGATTATGGACACCAAGAAACAAAACATACATTATTGCACCATCCTGTCTTCCGAACAATGGATTTTTCTTTTGGAAGGCAAATCATCCGTGAACCGATACAAGTGTCTGTACAGGCTGATGTCCGAAGCCGTGCGGACAAAGACCGTTTATAAAATCAAAGGAATAGAGATTGCTTTGGAGGTGGGACAGGTCGCAACCTCCGATGTGGAGTTAGCCGAATACTTGGACTGTAACCGCAAGACCATCGGCAAACTCATAGACAGTTTTAACAGGCTCGGTATGCTGACCACCAAGACCAACAACCGAACTTCCGTTCATACCTTGCATTTCCTCACAGGCTGGTATGTCAATGGCGTTCTTTTAACCAATCCCCATTATGTCAGACCTTCGGCTACCGCCAAAGGACAGACTGGTGATATACGGACACCTGCCACCGACACATCTTTTTCTTTTGGTGGGCAATGCAATGCCCAACGGCAAGAACAGGAAACGGACAGCACAAAGTGCGATACATTCTCTCTTTCTTCTTCCCTCTGTTCATCTGATACTCCCGACCTGCCACCTCCTGACTTTTTTACCGAGGATGAAACGGACAATCCCCATATCATAGACTATGGGAACAGACCGTTTGACAACATTTCCACGGAAAGCCACAAAAAAGGCGCAGGACGGCACGAATGACGGCGAGACTATCCCGACATAGGTGCGAGTGAAAGACGGGCGCAGAAAGCGGAATTTCAAGCGGTACTCCGTTGTCGTTGGGGGGGACTGACTGGACTTGTCCAGATATAGCCCACTATAACTACACGCTCCGCTTCCGTAGTTGTGGGCTCTCCCGAGGGGCTGGGCTTTGCCCCGTCCCACTTATGGCTCTGCCCTAAGAACCCGGTCGGATGGCTGTCTGCCCCCAACGCCCCTGACCAAAGAGTGACCCTCTCTTTGGAAACTCCGCCCAGTGGTCTCGACCCCTGGGAACCCTGAGCAGGAAGTGACCCTCTCCCTGCACCCTCCGATTAAGGCTCCGCCCTAATAACCCTTTCCCTATTGTAAATCTGTAAACATCATCATGCCTATGGCACAGAAGACATCAGTCAATATCAAGCCCTGCAACATCGGAAGCAGCGAGGAACACAACAGGCGGAAAGCCGAATACCTCGCCCGTGTCAATAAGGAAAAGCTCTACATCCGTACCGAACTCATGACCCGAAACGAGGCATGGGTAGCACCTGATTTCGGCGGCACTTCGCTGTCGGAACGCTACAATCAGATAGCCGCGATGGTAAAGGAAAAGACAGGTCGGGCGATGCAGACCAAAGACCGGGAGCGTGTGAACAAGAAGACCGGGAAGGTGACCGTCGTGCGCGGCAGCACTCCGCTCAAGGAGGGTGTCGTGGTAATCAAGGATGATACCACGATGGAGCAGTTGCGCCGTTTCTGCGAGGTGTGTAAGGAGCGGTGGGGTATCACGGCTTTGCAAATCTTCATCCACCGTGACGAGGGGCATTACGGCACTCCCGGAGAGACCGCCACTTGGAAACCCAACCTTCATGCCCATATCGTATGGGACTGGATGAACCACGACACCGGGAAATCCTGCAAGCTGGACGAGAAAGCCATGAGCGATATGCAGACGCTTTTGGCTGAGTGTCTTGACATGGAAAGGGGCAGCTCAAAGGAGCAGACGGGAAAGGAGCATCTTGAACGCGCTGACTTCATCATCGCCAAGCAGAAGCAGGAAGCCGAACAGGTAAAGGCGGAAAAGGAAGCAGCCGAAGCCGACAGGGATGCCGCGCTCCGGGAAACGGACAATGCCAAATCCGAACATGAAAAACTCCAGATCGGGAACGAGGAGAAGCGGCGGCGCAGCGTGGAACTTGACAGCGAAATCGCCGAAAAGGAGGAACGTGCGAGAGAGGTTGACAGGGAGAACACGGACAGCATAAAGTCCGGCATCGCCAACCTTTTCGGCAAGGGCAAGTACGCAGCCATCGAGCAGGAGAACGAGAGACTGAAAGCCGAGAACGAGCATATCAAAGAATCGTTCCCCGATGAAGTCAGGAAAGAGGTGGCGAAACGGACAAAGGCACTGACCGAGGCGAAGCGGACGGTCGAACTGGAGCGTGACAGTGCTATGGCAATCGCTGACACTTATGAATCCGAGAGGGACACGGCTCTGCGACAGCTTCAGGAGCAGAAGACCGAGGAGCAGCACCGCATCAGCATGGCGGTGAGCCGAGCAACGGCGGAGAAGGACAAGACCATAAGACAGTTGCAAGGTGCGCTGAAATCGAGCCGGGATATTCTGAATATCATCGCCGATATTCTCTACAAGGCAAGCGAGGTTTTCCGGCGAGCCATTGAAGCGATTATCCATTTCGCCACGGAACAGCACAAGTCAATCTTCTCTCCCTCCGAAGCCGCCGACATCAAGAGCGTCATGCAGAGCTACGGCGAAACCATCGAGCAGCGGAAAGCGGTCGGCACATGGCTCTGTGACTATGCGGAACACCGACAGCCCTTTGATGAAATAAAACATCGCCATACACTCAACGAGGTTGGCGATGTCGCGGAAGGTCGGTATGATTGGAAGATTGATAGAGGGCGAGGACGTTCACTATAATTTCTCCACCGTATAACGAATCACGACAGCTTTGACATTAGCTTTCGGGTATTTGTTTTGATAATATGCCGTAAGGTCTTTATATAGCCATATCTCAGCAATCTGCGGTGCAGGTGCATAGTCTCTGCTTCGATTCCGAGTATATATAAACGCATCATACTGCATTACAGAGTCTTCCATATCATCGCCTTTAACAAAATAAAACTCTCCATATCCGGAAACTTTACTTTCCGGCGGAAGGAGCTTGTATGATTCCGGGAACTCTGCTGGTTCCTTGCCCCTGCTAATCAAAAAGCCTTGATTAACAACGTGCATATCGGCATCCAATAAGAACCATTTACTTGTTCCGGTAAAAGCAATATAACAACGCAAGCCTCCGAATTTATAGGCCGCATCAGTTTTAAGGTCATTCTCTATATCCTCCTTTTTGTCGGCTTCAATGGCATAAGCAAATTCAGGATCGATATATGGGCAATGTTGCTCAAAATACCAGTCCGGGATAAAATGAGGAGGCAAATTCTCGGAGTCCTTGCGTTTTTTCGATATGACTTCCAATAGCTCGTATTCAGTCCATGCCGGATCGCCCATACTATAATCCAGATAGTTCGTTTCGCTGATGCGTATTTGGTACTCATATCCTTCTTCGTATCCAAACTTACCGATGCTTCCATGAGCCTCCCAATCGGTGGACTGCTCGTTTTTTACAGCATATACATCTGAAAGTACATATTTACCACTCAATGTTAAAACACCGGGAAGTTTTACAGAAGCTACCGTAAGCGTGTATTCCTTATAACCGGTTACCTTCCTACCTTCTTCATCATCGTCATTACACGATGTTACCCCTATCATAGCAAGAATAGCTACCAATAGTATTGTTAAATAATTTTGTTTCTTCATTTTATTGTTTCTTTATAGTAAATTCCACCTTTTGAAGACCTTTTTTATAGACATTGGCAAGGATAAGCGCATAGCGGACTTCCTCGCCGGAGTTCATGGATTGGGTAATGCGTGTAAACTCATCTTCGGGAACAACATTCTTGAACATCGGACCTGAAGACTCGTTGCGCACCAAACGAATGTTGTCGGAAAATGGAGACAGGACAAACGAGTAATATGCCTGATAAGGAGCAGTTTGGAATTTTACCCAATTAGGGTCTTCCATATCGAGAACTTTTTCCAGCCAAATACGGGCATGCTCATATGACGGCAACGAGGAACCATCGCCATAGAGTATTTTCCCATCCTTATCGACAATAAACTCTTTGCTGATAGCATACTTCTCAAAAGGGCACAAGTCATAGTATTCTATGTCTGCTTCCGTTTTTATCTCTTTATCAATCGGAATTTCAGGGTCTGCTACAAGCCTGTCTTCAAGAACACGGATAAGTTCATATGTGCGGTCGGAAGCATCTGCAGGTGGATTAGCGAGGATTGTGCGCTTTACCGAGAGATAATATTCGTGTCCGCGTTCATAGGTAAAGCCTTTTATCTGTTCAAATCCAAGGTTTTGCCATTCTTCGGAATCACCTTCCGTCTTGACGAGCAAGCACTCTATGGGGTTTTCCTTCATGTCATCGCCCCACGCGTACATCACGCCTGTTTCTGCCGACACCAGCATCCTGATTTCTTTGGCTGAATCTTTAGGCCCATCATCATCGCTACAGGCAGTCAACCCTACAACAGCGAGGAATGCCATGAGTAGCATTCTGAAAAAGTTTTTATTCTTCATTCTTTTTAAGTTTTAATTGTTCTCTACATAATAAATGCCGGAAATGCAAAAACATTGCATCGCAAACACAACTTTTTTATTTCGAGGGCTCTGCATCTTAGGCAAAAGCTCCTCAGAAATTCATACCCTGTCGGCTCAATGGGGAATTATAGTTAAAGAAAGCGTGAGCCAACTATGCCACGTCTTAAGTGAAGGTCGTAGGAAACCATTTGAGCAGATGTAACAATAGCAGCCCACGCTATATGCGTGAGAACCACTATGCTATCCTTGCTCGGTCGAAAATTTCCTACGTTTTCACTTACAAGATAAGCATAACGCTTCTTATTATTTCAAAATGTCGTGGAAAGAGTTGCCCCAATCCAAATACAAAGGTAATACAAATACATTAAAGAACCCTCGTTGACAGGCAAAAATCAGCGTTTCAAAGCTCATTTTCCTTCATTTTGTACCGCTATTGTTTCTCCAAGCGTCCAACCCCCTGTTTTATAGCAGTAAAAAACAATTCCTTGACAACTATATTAAGAAAAATTTATTGTCCGCTCTATACCCAGATCATGGATGAATTGCTCATCATGACTGACTACAAGCAATGTTCCTTTGTAGTTTTTTAATACCGCTGCCAGTATATTCATACTTGCTATGTCGATATTATTAGTCGGCTCGTCAGCGATGATCATGTCTGGCGCATCTTCGCAGACAATCAGGTGACATAAGGCAAGTTTCATTTTCTCTCCTCCACTAAGACTTCTACACTTCTTGTCCCATGTAGAAGGTGTAAACAGAAAACGGTTCAACAGCATCTTAAGTTCGTGCTCTGGTCTCTTGGAGTTACAAGCCTCCAACTGATTGTAAACAGTCAACTCATTGTCAAGGCACGAATATTCTTGGTCAAGATACAATATGTTCAGCGTTTCTTTAAGAAGTATTTCACCGCTTGTAGGCTGCAATGCCCCTGTTATAAGTTTGAGCAAAGTGCTTTTACCACATCCGTTATCTCCCTGAAGCCGTATGCGTTCACCGCTGAATATGGATAAATCCAAGGGATGTTGCCTCCACATAGTATTCCGACCAACATACTTGAAAGTAACATGTTTTGCCTCCACAAGTAGCTTTTTGCCTGCCAAGGCAGAATTTCCCATGTCGATTTTTATCTCTGTATATTCATTGATGGACGAACGTATTTCGTGTATATCTCGTCTCATTGCCTCCATTTTTCCCTGTTGCACCTTATTCAGCCTCGATGTTGTTGCTTCCGATTTGTTACGTAATAATCCCATGGAAATGCGTGCGACACATTTCTTTGCATTCTGCTTTTCTCCTCTCGAAGCATGTTTCTGTTGCCGTTCTATTGTTTTACGGGCAGACTTCTCGGCTTTTGCTAGCTCCTTCTGTTGATTTTCCAGCCGTGTCACTTTAGCTTTAGTTTCCGCATCAACAGTTTCCCGATACGCATCATAATTCATGGGATAGAATTGCATCCCTGTCGGAGACATTTCATAAATTGCGGAAAGCCTGTTTAATAACGTTCTGTCATGGCTGACAATGACGGTGGTACGGTTTGTATGGGCAATGTCTTCATACACCAAAGCTCTGCCTGTCGTGTCGAGGTGGTTGGTCGGTTCATCCATTAGGACAATGGAGGGTTTGAAAATATCCTGTCCGGCAAGAAAGACTCTTGTTTTCTCGCCGCCGCTAAGGTTGCCCATGAGCATATCTGGAGCGATATGTCCGATTTGCCATTTGGCGAAAGCTTCCGTCAACCTTTCCGGAATGTCCCATTCATCGTTTAGCTGTTCGTATTCTTTCTCTGTACCACGCCCGTCCAATATGATTGACAAAGCTCTTAACTTATCTGCCAATCCTAATGCTTCCGCAACACTCATACCATCGAATTGCCCGAAATGCTGTGGTATCATGTACAAGATGTCATCACACACGATGGTTCCTGTTGCAGGAGGGATTTTTCCTGCCAATATTCTCAGGAGTGTGGATTTTCCTACACCATTATTCCCGACAATGGCGCATTTCTCTCCAGCCGGTATGGTGAAAGTGATATTTTGAAACAGGAAATCCTTATTTGGATGTATATACGATAAATCTTGAACTATTAAGCTCATAATTATTTGCAATTATTAAATGTAAAACAAAACGGGATATGACATAAGTTATACACAAGGATCTGGCATAAATCCAGCCCGCTCTATAATTTGTATTTCGTGTATAACCTTTCTTTTTACATGATTAAATAACTATTTTGTGCAAAGGTACTACTTTATAGCGATATATCAAAATGACACGTTGCCTTTTGGGGTAGAATTATAGTATTCTTGATATATATCAACAATTTCAAGAGTTGCATTTGGTGTCTTTGATCCTTCCAATTCGCTATTTTTCAAAACACTAAAAATGCTTATCAACTGTTAAGATTTAGTTAAATCTTCCATTCAAAAACACACGACTTTTCTAATCCTTTCACTCCCTGAAAACAACTTTTTCTTTCCCACTTTTCCCTAACGGATAGCTGTACCGTTATTTTCTTATATAGTTGATTTTCAGCAATAAAAGTCGTTGAAAATCAATTCCACATGAACAGCGTGGTGCGTCAGTTGTGGGAGCAGAACACCGACATCGTCATGGTCGATACGGGTAACTCGTATGAGGGACTCTGCGAGTATGTGGGCGGCAAGTACATCGCCTATACGGAGGACAAGCCCATCACCATGAACCCCTTCAACATCAGCAAGCGGGAGCTGAACATTGAGAAGATAGACTTCCTGAAGAACCTGATACTGCTGATATGGAAAGGCTCGGAGACGCAGATACCCGAACTGGAGTTCCGTGTCGTGGAGCAGTTGGTGACGGAGTATTACGATTTCTATTTCAACGGTGTGCAGCCCTATCCTTCCTCACAGAAGGAGACACTGAGAAAAAACCTCTCCACCATGGAGAAGCGGCGCGGCACGGAGCTGACGCAGATACACGACAAGGTGGAGAAACTCATCAAGGGACTGGAGGAACGGCGCATGGCATTGAGCGTGAAGACCCTCTCCTTCGACTCATTCTATGAGTTCGCCTGTGAGCGTCTCGACCAGATCTGCATCGAGAACAACATCACCACCATCGACTGCGACAACTTCGCCTATATGCTCCAAAACTTCTACCGTGGCGGCAAGTACGACAAGATTCTCAACGAGAACGTGGATAGCACCTTGTTCGACGAGACCTTCATCGTCTTCGAGGTGGATGCCATCAAGGAGAACAAGCAGCTCTTCCCCATCGTGACGCTCATCATCATGGACGTGTTCCTGCAGAAGATGCGCCTGAAGAAGAACCGCAAGTGCCTTGTCATCGAGGAGGCATGGAAAGCCATCGCCTCGCCGCTGATGGCCGAGTACATCAAGTACCTATACAAGACAGCCCGAAAGTTCTGGGCGAGCGTGGGCGTAGTGACACAGGAGATACAGGACATCATCGGCAGTCCCATCGTGAAGGAAGCCATCATCAACAACTCCGACGTGGTGATGCTGCTCGACCAAAGCAAATTTCGTGAGCGATTCGACGAGATCAAGGCGATATTAGGATTGACGGATGTGGATTGCAAGAAGATATTCACTGTCAACCGCTTGGATAACAAGGAGGGAAGAAGTTTCTTCCGTGAGGTGTTTATCCGACGTGGATCGACGAGCGGAGTGTATGGTGTGGAGGAGCCGCACGAGTGCTATATGACCTACACCACCGAGCGAGCTGAGAAGGAGGCATTGAAACTCTATAAGCATGAACTGAAGTGCAGACATCAGGAGGCTATCGAGCGGTATTGCAGAGATTGGGATGCCAGTGGCATCGGGAAGTCGTTGGCATTTGCGCAGAAGGTCAATGAGGCGGGGCATGTGCTCAATTTGACGGACGATGGAGCCACTCGCCGCTGACACGGCGAGCACGGGGGCTGATTGATGGAAACGGAAATCCCGGAATAGACGTAAAGCCCAGATGCCCGAAAGCAAAACTTTCGGGAACGGTGGCTGGGTAGTATTTACGATTAGTAGTAAATACGATTAGTAGTGAATACTACCAATAGTAAATACTACAAGTAGTAAAGTAGTGGAATAGTAGAAACTGAAAGTAGTAAAAACGTAAAGTAGTGAAGCAATGAGACGTTTATACCTTATTATAATATATATGTGTCTTACACTTGTCGTGGGAAGGGTTCATGCGCAGTATTACAGCGTGAACTACGACAAGCAGATCGTTGCCGCCATGGCTGCCGCATTCGGTGCTGGAGCTATGGCAGAGAGCTATTATAACGAGCAGGTGGGCGAAATCTTGAAGCACTACAATGCCGCAGAGGTTGCCACTGCCGGCATCTTCGCTGCCAAGTTCTTGGAGCGCAAGGCATTCACCGACCTCGGCATTTGGAGCAGTAGCACGGAGAACTACTATTACCGCCGCATCCACAATATGGTGGCGAACAAGATTATGCCCAAGATATGGACGGTGGCAGGAATGATGCTGAAAAGTCCGCAGACCGCCCTCTACTGGGGCAGTTACCTGATGAAGATATGCGCCGACACAAAGTCGCTGTGTATGCAGTTTGAGAGTGTCGTGACCAACAGTAGCTTGACCTTTGCCGACATTCAGTTCTTGGAAATCAACCAAGAGATAGCCGCCATCCTCAAACTCTCGGAGATAGGCAATGTAGATTGGCAGCAGCTGTTGGATGACATCGCCAGTGTGCCCGGCAACTTCACCGTGGAGAACCTCACCGCCGACATCGAGACGCTTTACAATATGGGAGCATCGTTGGCGACGGCAGGTATCAACGGGGCATCAGGCGCACTCTTGCAGCAGAGTGCCTTCAACGACCTTTTCAATGGCAAGGTGAGTAAAATCATCGACATCTATGACAACTACCATGACCTCTATGAACAGGCAGAGAACGGCATCGGCAGCACACTCCTTAGTCTGGTGGGTGGCGAGGACAACGTGGCAGCCCTCTTCGACCTCTCCAACTACAACATCACCTCGTGGATGACAGACTATCTGAGCGAGACGCAGGGCAACTACTATACACAGCGTTGGTACATTGCCCGACGAGACCAAGGCAGCGTAAGCCTCTGTGACTACTATCCGCCGACCGATGACAACAGTATTCTGAACGGTGACCATTGGTATCGTATCAACACCTCCGACCCCAACTTCTACCCTAACAGCACGCAGCGAGAGCAGATACTGGCCAACTCGGAGAACCATGCCGGATGGAGCCGCAGCCGTGTGCAGCAGCTCAACGCCCAGAGCGACGGCTTCACCTATACGATGAACTATTGGATGTCGTCGTACATCATCAGCCGTGGCGGCAAGCAGACCAAGAAGGCCTACGCCTACGAGATACACGTTACCAAGAGCTGGAACAACGTGGAAGAGGTGTATGAGGATGTCTTCGACTCCTACAGCATGGACTTGAATACCTTCAAGCGTCAGTTGCAGGCACGTCTCTCGGAGTATAACGACAACGAGGAGGGCTATGTCTATTACATCGGCAGTGACGCACGCCGTTACTATCAAGCCACCGATGCCGCCAAACTGAAGGGCGTGGAGAGCGTGACCATCAGCGTCACCTGTTCGGACGGTGTCACCCTCGGACAGGGCAGCACGCAGTACAAGTGCCGTGAGTGCGGCGGTTCGCTCAATGCCCACAGCAAGGAATGCGCCATGAGGACAAGCGTATCAGAAAATAATCTCGACCTATCGGAACTGGACGAGAAGGAACGTGAGGCGAATAGCAAGATAGCCCTGTTGGAGGCGCAGATAAGCCAGTTGGAGACAGAGAACAGGAACCTGCTCACGCAGATAGCCAATGCCTCTGTGGAGGAAGCCCCTGCCTTGCGGCAGCAACATAATGTCAACAAGACGAAGATAGACAACCTGAAGAAGGAATTGGCGACATGGCAGCAGCAGTTGGCAGACATACAGAATGCCAAGAGCGAGGCGGCTAACGACAATGCCACCTCCACCGATGACTACTACCGCATCCCTGCCATCATGCAGGATGTGAAGTCAGCCTACAATCTCACGTGGCAAGGTGCCGGTTCGTGGAACGGCTACACCTACGTCCGAACTGCCACCATGCCCAACATCAACGGCATTATCACCTTCAAGGCGACACTGTCCATTGCAAGGAAGCCCAAGTACTTCCTTGGCATCAAGATACACCGTGCGATACTGCAAATATCGTGGGAGCTGACCTCGGAATACACCGACACACAGGTGGTGGATGTGCTGACCCTTGACCCGAATGCCTCTGACGAGGAGAAGACGAGGCAGGTGAACAGCCGTATCTCGGAGATAGCCCAGGAGTTCCCGTCGTGCAGCATCACCACAGAATATGCCAAGAGCGAGGCAACCCAGACCGCCGACAATGACGATGTAATACACCTGCTCTGGTCGAGCGACCGTCTGGAGATAGCCCGTGAAGTAGATAGCCGTATCACCAAGATTTACGCCGACTTGGTATCATTAGAAAAAATGATGCACTACAAGCGCAGCATCATTGACGTGCTGAAGGACATTCTTCCTTCAATCGACGCAGACCAAGGTCGCAGAAGGACACTCATTGAAGAGTGCTACGAGCGATGGAGAGAGAATGCAGACCCTAACAGAGGGAATGGTGAAGATAACGAGAACGAAAACTGAGGGAGGAACGGAGAATGAGACATACCATCATCATAGCTCTCCTGCTGATTACCCTCTTCCCCAATACAGCCTTGGCGCAATGGGGATTCGATGCGGTATCGGTGGAAGCATACATCAACGACCACAAGAAGCAGCGCAGCCTCTTGCTGGCACGCAGCACTTTGGAGTACAGCAATCAACTGCTGCATGAATACAGCAGTGAAGAGGTGGGCAAATACAAGGAACTGAATGTGGATTTGGACAAATACACCCGGGCCTTCGACATCATCGATGTGATGTACCAGTCGTTGCGCACGGTGCTGAACGTGAAGAGCACCTACCAGACGGTGAGCGACCGCATCAGTGACTACAAGAACCTGTTGGAGGACTTCAATGATAAGGTCATCAAGCGGAAACACATCGAACTGGCTGACACGATGCTCATCAGCATCAACAAGAAAGCCATCGACAACATATACAACGAAGGAAGCCAACTCTACCATAGCGTCAACGACCTCGTGTTGTATGCCACAGGAGCGGCAGCCTGTTCAACTTCCGACCTGCTGATGGTGTTGGACAATATCAACAATTCGTTGGACCTGATAGAAAAACATCTGAACCAAGCCTACTTCCAGACATGGCGGTATGTGCAGCTGCGCATGGGCTATTGGAAGGAGAAGGTGTATCGGACGAGGACGAAGGAAGAGATACTGGAAGATGCCTTCAGCCGATGGAAAGTGGCAGGAAAACTTGACTATTGACGGATTGTAAACAAAAGAAGAACGGACATGAAGAAGACAATGATACTCATCATGGCGGTAGCAACCACCATCAAAGCCACAGCCCAGAGCGTGACCTACAACCACGACTCCTCCAAGCAGAACCAGATAACGGTGATGGAGACAGGTGGCGGTTCTCTCACCCCTGAGTTCTATTATTGGCTGTTACATAACAACTATAAGAAGACAGCGGCAGAGAAGAACAAGTTAGGTTTCCGCACTCTTGCCGGCATCAACCTCTACAACCAAGTAGATGATGCGGAGAAGATAGACTCTGCCCTCACCAAGCGTGCTGAGGTGGAAGCCTTGAACGTAGCCGACCGACAGATAGACCTCGCCTGGCTTGCCGAAAGCAGCAAGATCAACGGTCAGTTGGACAAGATGAAGGCGAACATAGACCATATCATCCCTACAGGAGGCACCATCAACGACAAGCGTCGGTGGGAGGAACTGTACAATATGTACCAGTGTGCCGTGAAAGCCACCAAGGATGCCTATATGCCCAATGCACAGAGAAAGCGGCAGTATCTTAGCATCTATGCCGACCTGACGACACAGAACGAGACACTACTGAAATACCTTGTGCAGCTCAACACCCAAAGCCAGACTACCGCCCTCTTGGCAGCCACCAACGACCGTGTAGTACATAAAGGCAGCATCATCAGCGATGCCAAGAGCCGTTGGCAGGAAAACATGAAGGGCGTGAGGAGCTCGACAGGCACTGACGGCGATGATGCCAACAGCGGTGAGGGTGAAGAAAGTGTGAACAGATAGAAATAAGGGAAGAGAAGAAATAATCACAAAACAGCATAGAGATATGAACGATATTCAGATTTTCAACAACGAGGAATTTGGAGCAGTCCGAACCACAGGAACACCAGAGCAACCCTTGTTCTGTTTGGCTGATGTGGCAAGAGTTCTTGGACTAAAAACCAGCAAGTTGGTACAACGACTTTCGGATGATGTACTTTCAAAGTACCCCATCTCGGATAGTCTTGGAAGAGAACAGGTTACAAACTTTATCAATGAAGACGGACTGTATGATGTCATCCTTGACAGTCGCAAACCCGAAGCCAAACGTTTCCGCAAGTGGGTGACATCGGAGGTGCTCCCCTCTATCCGCAAGCATGGTGCCTATATGACACAGCAGACCATCGAGAAGGCATTGGCAGAGCCAGACTTCCTGATACGGTTAGCAGTCAATCTGAAGGAAGAACGACAAAAGCGTCTGCTTGTCGAACAGGAGTGTGAACACCAAAGGACACGCATCGTTGAGTTGGGATCCAAGGTGGATGACCTGCAACAGGAGGTGACGGAGATGAAGGACAAGGTGAGTTACCTTGACATCATCCTTGCCACGAAGAGCAGTGTCCTGGTCACACAGATAGCACAGGACTATGGCGAGTCGTCCATCCGCTTCAACCGACGTCTGAAGGAGATGAACATCCAGTATCAGCGTGGCAAGCAGTGGATTCTGTATGCCGACTACAAGGACTGCGGTTATGTGACCAGCGAGACCTACCTCATTAAACACAAGGACGGTACGGAGGATGTGCGCATGAACACCAAATGGACACAGAAAGGTCGCCGCTTCCTCTATGAGAAACTGAAGAGCGTGGGAGTCATTCCTGTTATCGAAAGAACATAAAATAAAGAAATAGCTATGGAATCAATATCAAAAATACAGTTACGTCTCTATGCCGCCAAGAGGAAAAACGGCAAGTGGCAGTTGGAGATGTCAAGGATGCCGAAGCGAATCAGCGTTATCGGCAGGACACCCATCGTTGATGAGCATTATATGCCATCTGATTTAGAGGTAGTTTCAATGTCAAAGCTTCACAAATATGTCGGAAGTTACTACGGCAAGATTGTGAAGACCCTCAAAGAGGAAGGCATCATCACCAAGGAATATGGAATGTGGAAACTGCGTGAAGACCTTCAGGACAAGGGCATTGCGGTATATGTCACAGGCAGGATGCGCTGCTTCTACCACTTCTATCTGTCATGGACACCGAAAGGCATAGAGTTTATCAAAGAGATTATCAACAATAGAACCAGGCACTGATGGCAGACAACATACTCAGCGATTTCGGCATCAACATCCTCGAAGAGGAGATTGACGATGTGATATTCCAGACCAACGAGTTCCTGACCGATGCCACCTTCACAGGCTCACAAGGGCCGTTCTGGTGGATCCTCCAAATGTGTATGGCATTGGCGGCACTGTTCTCTATCATCGTGGCGGCAAGCATGGCCTACAAGATGATGGTGAAGAACGAACCGTTGGACGTGATGAAACTGTTCAAGCCCTTGGTGGTGAGCATCATCCTCTGTTGGTGGTACCCACCTGCTGACACAGGCATGACCAACAGCGGCAGCAGCTGGTGCGTATTGGATTTTCTATCCTATATTCCCAATTGCATCGGCAGTTACACCCACGACCTCTATGAGGCAGAGGCGACCCAAATTTCCGACAAGTTTGAGGAGGTGCAGCAGTTGGTATATGTCAGGGACTCGATGTACACTGACCTCCAGGCACAGGCAGACGTGGCGCATAAGGGCACATCAGACCCCAACCTGATAGAGGCGACGATGGAGCAGACGGGCGTGGACGAAGTGACCAACATGGAGAAGGATGCCAGCAAACTGTGGTTCACCTCACTGACGGCAGGGGCCGTGGTGGGCATCGACAAGATAGTGATGCTGATAGCCCTGATCGTGTTCCGCATCGGTTGGTGGGCGACGATATACTGTCAGCAGATATTGCTCGGAATGCTCACTATATTCGGTCCAATACAATGGGCATTTTCGTTGCTGCCCAAGTGGGAAGGAGCGTGGGCGAAGTGGCTAACCCGTTATTTGACAGTTCATTTCTACGGAGCCATGCTCTACTTCGTAGGTTATCTTTACAACTTAACTCATTCTATATCAGACAGATTATATCTATACATAAGCCATCCGCAACAAACCTGCACCAAAATAGCAATAAAAAAATCAAATGAAGGTGGTGCGAGGGCATATTGGCAGGTCGGGATTGAAAATATAGATGTTTTTCTTTTTCGATTACCCTCTCATCTTTCTCTTGTTTGTAGTTGCTTTCTCTCTAATTTTTGTCCTCGGATTTCATCAGATTTCGGTCTCGTCATATGGCACGAAGTTGCGATGTTTGATATATTTTCAAATCGAAGATAAAATCATTCCCCGGCACTTTTAAGTATGATTATTGGCTCAAAATCATACTCAAACGATAATAAAATCAAAATTCAGCCTTCTATTCGATACTGAATTGCATTACGCTGATATACCCATAGTAACTTTGCTCTTGCCAGACTGATGTTCTTGGGCAGATGTGGACAGTTGTTCCTTATCGAAGTGGCTTATACACCTCCTGACATCATCAAGGCACATAGACATATATATTCACTCTAATAATAATTGCGTATGACACAACAAGTACAAAGTAACAAGGAGGCAAACCTCAGCAAGCAGGTTGCCGAACTCCAGGGGCGAGTCAAGTCCTTGGAGCAGCTTCTCCATCAGGGGAAGGATGTGCTGACCTTGGAAGAGGCAGCCAAGTTCATGGGCATTGCCCGCAGTTCTCTCTACAAGATGACCCACGAGCAGACCATCCCATTCTACAAGCCGAATGGCAAGATGATCTTCTTCGAGAAGTCAGACCTCTTGGCATGGGTACGAAAGAACCGTGTGTCCTCTGAGGCGGAGATTTCCGAGGAGGCTGAACGGATCATTCAGCGTCTCGCTACCAAATAGGCTGGAGTATGGCAGAATACGAGGACAAGCAGAAACTGGCAGTAGAGCTGGCTGTCCACTGGGCAAAGACAGGGCTAAGGCAATTCTCCATGCGTGATGCAGTCAATGACTATATGGAGGAGGTAGGTGCGAACAAAGCCATGACGGATGAGAGCATCATCGGCAGGAGAAGAATCTGTGCGCAGCAACTCACCATCAAGAGTATTGCTTTCCTAAGCAAGGATGAATTGCAGAGGGTGGAACAGGAATTGAAGCGGATAGCAGAGGACGATGCGCCCAAGCAACAATTGGGCTGGCATAGATGATATTTCCCTTTCTTCCCTCTGTTTTGGAACAACAACGTCTATTGACTTCTGTGCTTAGAAGGTTAATAACCTTAATGCCGTAAGATTAATAATCCTACTGCTGCAAGGTTAATAACCTTATCAGGAATGGAACCGTATAACTACGGAAGGACAACAGAATTACACGTTACATCTTCCTATCTCTCCCGACCAGTCCAAGCCAACGGCACAGCAATCGTACAGACCTTTGCACGAAGACATTATATCTGTCTTGTAAATGTGGAAAGCCCACGGAATTTATCAATTAACCAAATGTCAAACCCGGGACGGCATGGCAGGAACACCATGCGCAAGAAGCAAGGCACATCTGTCTGCCGTTCCTTTTTCTCTTTACTGAATATGCAAAGTAACAACAACGAGGCAGCAATTCTGCCTATTGACTCCTTTCTGGAGAAGTCATTTCCCTTTACTGACATCACGCTTCATCTTTCAGCGGATGCGATTACATTCCTTATGGGGACAACAAAAGGACGGCTTAACCTCATGTACTATCTGTACATCCTCCACACTATGACCATCGGTGACAAATCGCAAATGGTGCGAGGCATCCGTGTCGATACGGGCACCTGCCAATGTTCGCTCTCGGTCTCTTCCCTTGAAGAAGTGTGGGGTATCAAGCGCAAGCAAGGGCGTAACCTGCTCGACAAGATGGAACAGCTGGGACTTATCAGCCGCTCGTCTGATTTCGTCACCTCCATCGTTGATGTCGTGAGTGTGCAGGATGGTCATGCTATGGGACAGGTGTTTACCAATCCCAACCGTCTTCTCCTTGCTGAGGGAAGTCAGACCTCACCAGTTTTATCACCACCAGTCCAATCTGCACAAGGCGCAGATATGGCTACTGTCATCATGGAGACATCAGAAAAGCCTCAGACGGCTATTGTAACCTCTTCCGAGGCAACTATACCCTCCAAGGCTACAAAGATGCCCCAGAGCCTCTTTGATTTCAATGACGAAGACGGAACTGTTGTTCCTTATGGGCGGCATGAGTAGGATGGTCGGGCACGCAGAGCTTGCTCCACGGCCCAACTGATTAAGTGGGGGCATAACACAATATGCCCATTCACCTCTGCGAGGTTCAGGGCGGCACAGCAACAGTCTCATGCCCCACATGTTCCCGTGCCAGCCATGCCAGCCTATCGTCAAGGACAAGGATGAATGCCCCCACAACCCCAAAGCAATACAAGAAAAGGGATGTCTCATGATCCATAGGCATGGAACGTGAGGACATCCCCAATGTAGAACGATAACGTAACAGAACAGAAATATGAGTAATGAACCAAAAGGTGCGATGCACTTTGAGGGCAGAAAGTCCATCGGAGCGATGGAGGCTGCCGAGAACCAGCGCAGGTGGGACGAGAAGCACTATCAGACAGTGAACAAGAAACCGCTACATTGGTACGACATCACCCGGGCGCATCTCAATTTTGAGGTTGCCAAGGGTGGTATTATCCAAAAGATAGGAACATCAAAACCTGTTGAGGAACGTTTCAAGGAGAGGCTGGAAGAACTGGGTGTGAAGCCTAACCCAGAGGTAAAGAAGAACGACCCAGCAGCTGCGAAGATGTCTAACCAGATTGTGGAGTTCGTTTTCAGCGGTGACCACGAAGTAATGAACATGATGGCATTCGGCAATCAGGCTGTCGATTTCGAGCGTGACGGAACAGCGGACAACAGTCACGTCCAGCGAATGAATGAAATCGAGCAATGGGCTATCGACCTTTATGATTGGATGGCAAAGAAGTATGGCGAGGAGAATATCATCGGATTTGATGTGCATCTTGACGAGACTACGGCACATTGCCATGCGACCATCATTCCTGTTGTGATGAGAACAGAAAAGAAGACTGGCAGGGAGCGACCTGTGGTTTCATACAAAGGGCTGTTCGGCAAGGACAAGGCAACAGGACAGGAGATTATGAAGCAGCTGCACACGGAACTCTACGAACAGGTGAACAGCCAATATGGATTGATGCGTGGCGACCCTGTGGAGATTTCGGGCGCACAGCATAAAGACAAAGTGCAGATGTACTATCAGTTGAAGCGGGAGTTACCGGAGTTGGAAAACCGCGCCATTGAGCTTAGAATCTTTATTGGCAAGTTGGAACTGCAATACAATGGACTTAGCCATCAGATTGAATCCTTGAAGCAGGACTTGGAGAACAAGAAAATCACTCTGGATGAATATGAGGAACGAACATCAGAACTGATGAAGCAGAAGATTGCCTTGGGTGACAAAATCCGTGACCGCAAGAGCCGACTCATGCAATGTGAGAACCAGATTGCATCGCTTCGCCAGCGGCAGGCTAATGCTGAGGTAGCGGTGAGACAAGCGGCAAATAATGTGGAAAGGATGAAGGAGGCACAACTGGGCAATTCAGTCATGATGGTCAAAGGGGCAATCTTCGATGAACTGCTTTCTGGCTTGCGAACATTCCTGGAGAATATGCCGAAGCCAACTGCCTATGCTTTGCAGAGTGTGCAGGGAACTATCGTTGAAGACCTGTTTGACGGCTCTCTTGGTGATGTCATTTCCAGTGCCGCAGGGATGGTGGCAGCCGCCATCGGTGATGCTACCACTCCGATGTATTCAGGTGGTGGCGCTTCGTCTTCGGATGACAAACCAAAGAAAGATGATGATGAGGACTGGTGGAGGTATGCCCATCGTGCAGCACGATATGCCAGCAGGAACAAACTTTCCAAGTCTGCTACTCGGAGCCCGAGAAGATAGGCATCAACCGCTTCCAATGCTCTATGCAGGGGAAAGGGTCGTACAGGGTGAACAGCCCTCGGAAGTACGAGACCTTTTCCCCTTTTCTTATGGCTTCCGTTGCCACCTCTTTCACTCTCTGCTGTTCTGCAAGTGCGGTCAGTTGCCGTTCCATCCGTTCACGTCTCTTAGAGAAATGGTCTATGGAATAAAGGCGTAATGCTTCAAACGCATCGTTCTTGCCATTGTTACGATACAGTTCCAACAACTCATCGTAGGCATCAGGTTCCCAAGGATGATGCCCTATAAGGAACAGATAGTATTGTTCCGCTGCCACAAATCCTTGCTTCTTCTCAACATCCCTACAATAGGCGAGTGTGTCTGCCAACCTGTTCAGGTAATCATTGATTTCCATGTCCGCATCAGCTGGGATTTTGTCTTCGTTATCACCCTCATAAAAGTCAAATGGTGGAAGACTGGCACAATACTCGTCATAGCGTTCTCCGAGGGTCGGGTGCTTGATATTCGTTGGAAAAGTGAGAACGAAAGGTTTCTTTTGCTGTTCCTTTTTCTCGCCTTTGGGCGAATCCGCTGTTTTCGGGTTGGATGAACAAATCTTTGGCTCTTTCGGATTTTGCTGTTCCTTCACCTCTATTGGCAACAGACCTTGCCTTCTGAGTTGCTCAATGGTTTCCTTTTCAATCTTGTCAATCCACCCTGAGTTTTCTTTTGGAAACCTCTTTCGATAGACTTTGATACAATCAGGTAACTTTTTCCATTCATCATGTTCCATGCACAACTCAATGTAGGGCACAAATGGCTTTACGCCAAGGTCACCATGATTGATGACTTTGGCGTAATAGCTCAATGCTTCAACTATATTGCCTTTGGCTTTCTGTTTCTCGGCATAGTCGAAGTATTTCTGTGCATCATATTTTGTTGGTGCGCCACCAAACAGGCTGTATAGGAATCCCATTCTATATTATTATCCATTCAATTTGTGAATTTGTCTGCAAAGTTACGCTTGAAAAGCGCAAATTCAATCAAATGGACAGAAGTTTTACTTTGATTAATAATGCCAACCAACTTATGAATACAAACTATTCTGTAACAAACAAAGCTGTCTGTTTCTGATATCTCATCACTATCTTAAAACAGCATTCCATCGTTTTGATTCCAATACCAGGATATGAAATGAGAGAAATCATAGATTTGAGATTATCGTTACGAAGTGCATTGTTTATGGTTTCAATCTGTCGCTTCTGCCGAATATGAGTTACTTTCTTCAATTCATCGTATGGAATGGATAACCATTTTTCTCGGAATGTTTCAAACATGTCATCTGAAGCCATAGGATCATAATCGTAAATCTCAACAGGAATATTGCATTGCGACAAATAGCTTACCATGAGTGTTCGGACAGTGTCTTTATCAAGTCCACCGTTATGTGTTCCCAACATCGGGAACGCAACGGATGTAATGCCGCGTTCCTCATATGTGTCAACAAACTTTTTCAGTCCTTGTTCCAGATACTCAATTTTGCTTGGATATTTCCAATGAAATTTTGTTGGGAAATTCAGCACCCACGGGTCGGTTTCATCACCTTTATAAAGCCACAGCTTGCCAATACCGATAAGATGCCGCTTGCAATAATCGTGGTAAATATCAAACATCTGCGGATAACGCAGTTTATAAACCAGCGCAATGCCTTTTCCCATCACGCCCACGCAATTAACCGTGTTGACAACGGTCTGTGCTTTCGTATTGAAGATGTTTCCTTTTACTATCGTTATGTTGTTCATATCGTTTATGCTAAATGTTTTGATATACGAGCCATTCTTTTGTCCTTGCTTTCGGGTCAACGAAAGAGATATTGAACGGAATGTCTGTCTTCTTCCATGCTATAGTTCCCTTTAAGCGTAGTTCGTTTGTTGTGTCATAGATAACTTCGCAAGCAGACAAGTCGAACTCTACTTTAGAGATTTTCTCGCCCGTGATGTTGAAATAGTATTCATCCTCAAAGTCAGTTGACAGACGAACGTTGTCTCCTGATGACGAAAGATTAAGTCTGCGGTTTTCTCTCTCAAAAAGACTCTCATCGCAATATGCCACAATTTTCTCAGATATTGGATCATCTGCAAAGATTTGTTTCAATAACTCCGCATAAAAACTGTCGTAGCATATAATTTGGAGAGACTTGAGTTCGCTAAAGTCAAATTCCGACATAACAAGAAATTCTTGCTGAGAGTATCTCATTACTTTACTCATCTCGTTCAAATGAACTTCACGATTATATTTGCCAGAACTTTTTGCTGTTCTATATGCATCTTGCATTGTGCTATATAGATATTCAAGCCCTAATGATTCTGGTTTAGCAATGATTTGATACACATTCGGGTTGTCCGACTGCATATTTTTGTCACTGTAATAACATTTCTCTGGAATCTTCGCCAAGACTTCATCTATATCAAACCTGAAGAACACAGGTATAGGACATTTCGGTAAGCCCAACCCGACAGCTTTTGGATATTTGCTTTTCCATTCGGGTGTTGATTCCCATTCTCCATACCAATTTTTATACCACTTTGTTCTCCACTCTCCTAATTTTGAATCAGCGCCCAAAGCCTCATTGTAATACTGTGTGGGAGTACAAGGACGGAAATAGAAGCGAGCAAATTTGTGTGCCTTGCTGCTACGGAACACAACAGAACCCGCAGAGTCATATTTCAATAATCCCAATTCCTCTGCACTGTCACGGCTGAGGATTTTTCGACTACGTATAACATCTATTGCGTTGTAGAAATGCGTGAAATGGTAGATGTGCGGATTGCTGTGATAATCCTTGATTCTGTTGGTAAATGTCACGATGCTGCGATGGTTAGCAAAGATGCTTTCAAAATCAGGAATGTCTTCTTGAACTTTTATATTCCGCATCAATTCTGGCCAGAACCATTTGTCCTCGTACTTGCGAACCAGTTCCTCTGTAAACTTTATTTTCTGCGACTGAGAAACAAATCTCCAATTGAGTCGGTTGGCAAATTCCTGCAACATTTCAGTCGTAACATCCACACCAAGACGTTCATTAAAGTCATCCCATGAAATAACATCCTTGTATTTCTTCAAGAAATTAACTGTTGCGATAGAAAGGAGTGCGGGACAACTATTGACAAACACATTCCAGTTAATTTTATCCTTGAATGTATCAATGACATCGCCTGTAAGTTTCTTATTCTCAGAAACTGAATTCCAGTCTATTTCATAATCATGCTCGGCAAGATAAGTCAACAAATTAACAGACGGCTCAAAGATGTCGAGAGTTGATAGATAATGCCAATCCCAATCTTTTTCCTTGTGGCTGAGAACTACATCAAACGGCAAACCTTCGCGATGTGCAAGGAAATGCCAATTCCAAGGTTTGTCTTCGTGCTTGTCGATATATTCAAACGAAAAGTTTATGCTTTCGTTCTGCACCAAAGCATCCCAATCCCATTGCTTTTTCTTGTCGTATCGTTCAATTACTTTTTCTGTTAGCTTAATGTCTGTGCGATGTGACAACTTGCCAAAATCCAACGAGTCGGCAAACAGGTTGAAGTAATAGTTTCTGCCTTCCTGAGCAGATATCCATGTTGCGTGTTCAGATATGTATTCCCAATCCCATTCTTTTTTCTGTAAGAACAGTTTTGGTAGTTTCAAGATGTTTGGCTGTTTTGTCAGTTTGTTATAATCCCATTGATAACTGTCATTGTTCAGAATATCTTCGTATATGCGCAACCACAAACTTTGTGTTTTGCTTGCACCAGTCTTTGAGAACAATCTGTTTGCTGCGGCAGATGCCGAGAACTCTGCCCACCGCACTTTCTCTGTATGTTGCTCAATATATTCCTTTGCAGGGAAATCAGTCAGCTCATACATGTGAGCATAATCCCAATGGTATTGTTCGCCGTTGTATTCCTCTACGAGCGAAATGAGTTCGTTTGCAGGGAACTTGCATGTTATTACTGGCCAGATTATTTCTGCCAAGTTCTGTCCATAAATTACCTCGGCATAGGTTTCCAAAAACTTGTCAGCCAACAATTCTTTGCCAGTAATACGATTGGCAAAAACAGTATGATTCCATTTGTCAGCATACTTGTTTATATTAGATTGAATATCTGCAACAGGCAGATTTGCTGTCAGATATTCCCAATCCAACATTTCATGCCACGCCATTTCATCCAATGTTGTCAAGTCAACAGATTGACAAATACTTTCTGTGAACAGAGTTTTGTTCCATCCTTCTGAGTAGCTGTCAAGGATGGTTTCTGTAGAAAGATTTGTAATCAGCCGTTTCTGAATATCCAACGACGTAGCTAACAATTGACCGACCATTGCTTTCGCTGATAGCGAAAGGAACAATTCCTCCAACATTGCAATATCGCAACACATGATAATTGTAGCGGCATCCACTACATCCCAATGCGAGGTAATGAAAGCGATATCGTGGCAAATTGCAGGATTCTGTGACAACGCAATCTTATTCCATTTGAAATTCGGGTTGTTATCAACAATTGATGAATCTGTTACACGGCGAGAGACCCAACTGTAACCTTGCTGAGTTGTTACTTTATCGCTGTATTTCTGGAAGAAGTTCGCATCCCATACCAAGTTCGGGTTACACTCAAACCCCATCTTATATGTAGTTGATGGCCAAGAAATCAACCCACACGATTCACAGAAATCAATAATTTCGTCAGTCCAAACAAAGCCAAGACTGTTGGCATTGAATCGCAGAGGAAGTTCCGAGGCCCGAATACTGTCTTTCAGCGGTTGCGATGTCGCATAAAGGTTGGCGAGTTCATTATCAGTAAAAATGCGCTGCACAAGTATCTGCATATTGATATGCGGATACAAGACAGTGATGTTAGAGACAATAAAGTCAATAGGATATTCAGTCACTACAAATTGCCAATCCCAACGTGCATCGGGATTTGTTACTATGTATTGACGTCGTGTATCATCCAGTTCTTTTGTGATATCGGTAAGGTCGAACGGAATGTCGCCAAGATGTTGCATGATGAAGTCCATACCAACAATAGGTAGAACATCATCCCAATCCCATTGGTCATCGTCTTTTCCCTCTGGGAATGAATGCTCGACGAGGAATTCCTGTATCAACTCTTTCTCTACGGGAGTGCGGGCAAACAGCGTGTATTTATCCCACGGATAATCCGTTGAATGAGTGGAAATATATTGGCTGTCAAGCCTAACTGTCAATGTGCCCCAGTCCAAATCTTGAATGTGGTCAGGGATTATATTTTTTAAAACGTCTACATCGCAATGTTTTGACAAAGAATGCCAACGATCAGCATCACATCGTGAAATTATAAGCTGAAGTAATTGTGGATCAGTCCAAACTAATCTGGAATCTTTTATCAGTCGGTCAACCTCGATAATATCATCAAATGGCTGCAATGCATTGTAGTCCAGAATAACATCTGGATTGTTGACAAGGCGATAGTACAGGCATTGTTCAACTTTACGTTCTTTTGCATCGGCATTAACTTCAAGGTCAAACAGAGCATTCAACATCGGACAGTTATTGCCAGCCGAGATGAAATTCAGTAAATATTTGCCTTCTGTCTCATAAAGTTCAATATCCAGTTTGATTGGCTTTACACCCAGGTAATTTGTGAACTCGGCTTTGTAAACACAGATTCCTTCTGGAACTTGCAACTTCAAGCTGTTTACCAGCACATCGTTTGTCTCACTGTTGATTACTTCACACAAACAATCTTCGTAATTGAGAGTTTTGGAATGGTCAAGCGAAAGAGACAAACCTAATTCAGAATGGAACGGATAAAGCGATACGATTCTGCCATCAGCAGCTTTCAAATTGACAAACTCCAAAGAATTTGTGTTAGCAGATAAGAACTTATATTTCTCTTTGTTCTGCAAACAAACCTTGCCTAAAGCTGTAAGGGCTACAATACCGTTTTCTTTGTCAACGTTAATTATTCCCCATTCTTGCACCGAATGTAGGAATTTATGGAACAGATTATCTTCTGCCTCATCGTAGTACATGCCATTTTCCGGGTGCGCTTCTACGTCGAAACCGAGAACTCGTCCAAGAGCAACACATTCCAGTTGTGCGTTTGCGCTTTCCAAAAGCAATTCGCCAACAAGTATGTCTAATGGCTCCAGTTTATGGGTTGTGTAGTATTCAACTGTGCAAGAGCGCGTTTTCAGAAGAAGTGAACGCAATTGACGGTCTTCTTCTATAGAACGATATATCAAATTGTTATATGTCTGATTTTCCATATTAGTCGGCTACATTAAAAAGATGCTGCAAATAAATACCATACCACAAGCCTGTTCCACAAACGTGGATTTGCTTGATATTAAATTTCTCCATAAGCAGAAGATACATCGGCAATCCCATGCGCAGGGTGAGCATATCGTCAATGGTGTCGCCTGTCATTTGTCGTTCCCAACGTACCAAATCGCCAACGGTGTTGAACATCTCCAGCAATTTTGCTGTGAGATTTTCTATTTTATCTGCAATCTGCTCGTAGTTGAGAATACAATCATGTTGTTGCGCATTTTTTTTCTTTCCTGTCGCATGAGTTATGGCAGAACCTACGCTAACGCAGAATGTTTCTTCGTTGGTTTGCATTGTTGTGTTCATATTCTTGGTGAACGCCACCATTCTTTCTCTTAGCATTTGGTCGCTCTTTTTGAATGCATCGACCAAAAGTGTGGTTGGTGGAATGTCTTTTGTCAAAATATTGCGCAAGGCTGTTGTACCGAGGTTTATACTGTACGAACCTTCCAATTCACCCCGATTGAACACGCTGACTTCGGTAGAACCGCCACCTTGGTCAACCATCACAGAATGTCTTGACTTCTGAATATCCAACTTGTAGCGTGATGATATGCCATAGGCAAACATTGTCGATACAGATTCCTCTTTCTTTGACAGAATGCGCACATTTATTCCAGCCTCACGACGGATGCATTCTATCACTTCGTCACGATTCTTTGCTGTACGATAGGCAGCTGTGGCAACGGTGTAAACAACATCGACACCTTCAGAACGCATTTTCTGTTTCATCCTTTTGATTACAGGAAGAACCCTGCCCCTAAAGTATTCCATATTCATCAAGTTCTGACTGTCCAATCCTTTTCCTGTTTCTGGTTTGGCAGCATCACGAATGAAGTTATTGAAATCGAATCGTGTTGCAGTCCTGATTGTTTCCTCGTTTCTGCCGATAAGCAGTTTCACAGCTTTTGTTGACAATTCAAGAACTGCGAAATGCGGATTTTCAGTAGGTTGCCCGTCTGGTGTAAGCCATGTTTCTTTTATACGCAGATTCTTGTCTGTTTCTGCGTTGATATCACGAGTGTTCAGGTTTACAGAACGTTGTATAGGCATTGGTACTCTGACAATCTTCGCCACACGTTCTTGTTTCGGTTTGCGAACATTCCATTCTATAATCCTGCCATTAGGATTGTTTTTTACCTCATCAAATACATTCTTGTAAATGGCTTGCCCTTGCGGATTAGTGTAGTTGCTGAAATGTTCGCCGTTGCCAACGATGATAAGCAGCCTCTTTGCTCGTGACAAAGCCACGTTAAGACGATTGGGCGATTTGGCAAAACCATATTCTTTTTGTGCAGGAAAACCTACATTAGGGAATCTGTTGTAGTCTGGTTTCTGTCCCCATTTCTGTGCCATGGAATTGCTTCTTACCATCGAGACAATGATGATGTTGCGCTCCATTCCTTGGAATCGGTCAACAGAACTCATCTTTATACTTAGTCCTTTCTTCGTTTCCTTATCCACAATCCCTTTCAATCGTTTCAACTGACTGCCATAAAATGTAATCAGTCCGATTTCTCGGTCTTCATTGGTAGGCAGAGATTCCTGATAGCAACGGAAACTCTCTGACTTTGAAAGCTGCGACAACACCCACTCTATGGCTTCCACCTCACCTCTGTTTGCTCGTGATGTTCCGTCTCGAACTTCCGGAGAAGATGTGTTTATCCAAATAACATGATTGTCTGGCGAAATGAGATTAGGAATATCAATGCCGTGTTCCCGGCTTTCGTTGGCTACACCACATTTAAGTCCACCGTCATCAACATAGAACTGCTCAATGACACGATTTATGTCATTGTGCATACGATACTGTGTGTCGAAAGTACCACGTAGAGACGAGTCAATCTGTCGGAAGAGTCTTTCAAAATGAGACTTCTCCAAAATGTCGAAATTCTTTCTTACATACGACTCTAATTGTTCTATCTGGTCATGTTCTTCCCTGCTGTCGGCTTTCAACTTTTGCATATGCAGTTTGAACAAGATGTCTTCCCTGTCAAGATTAGGTGGCAACTGACGATGGTCACCAATGACCACGGCCTTCTCGCCATATACAAGAGGAAGAGACAACTCGGCTGGAGTCGCTTTGCTGGCTTCGTCTTGAATAACCGTGTTGAAACGCAAGAATACAGGATAACCGTTTATCTCTGTCTCGCCAAAAATTGCACGGAACCGTTTGATGAAACGGGAATCTCTATGTTTTCCCTTTGCTTCTGTGGCAGAGTAGTTAGTATCGGAAATAGAACTACAAGTAGCTCCTATGACATTGCAATGACTGACGTATTCCTGATAGACTTCCTTTCGCCATTTGGACGGCAAATCCATGAGAAAATCAAACCACAAGCGCTTCAAATCTTCTCTTTGCAAGTGAAGTTGTGAACGCTTGTAGATGTTCTTCATCCATCTGTTCAATACAAGTTCCTGCGGATTAAACGACTTGTATTCATCTGTATCTATGGCAACAGCATTGTCTTCTGTATCAATATCTGACATTTCGATTCCTGCCCACTTCTTCATCTCCACTTGGGAGTACGCAAAGCCTTCGGCTGAAAATTTGTCACCCGCAGCTACACGAATTGGTTTAACGATGTTGTGGAGGGAGAATTTCAGTCGGTCTAAAGCATTGTCAACTGCAAGGTTGGCTTCCGATGTAAGTAATATTCTACTGTCGGGCTTTTGCTGTGCCAGTTGCCAAATCAGTTCGGCAATAGCTGTTGACTTACCTGTTCCAGGAGGACCTTGTATGATGGCAAGGTCTTTGGCTTCAACTGCTTTTGCTATTGCCTGAATTTGTGATTCATTGAGAGAGTTGTTAAGTTGGCATTTCTTTATTTGTTCGACTCGTTGTTCTATAACTTCATGTGTTAACTTGGTTGCTTTTGAAGCATCAAACAAATAGGAAGCCAGTTGAGGGTTGACCAAATCTTCGGGATGCTCAGTGATTCTATCGAACGAATCTCTAAGGCGATTAACCTTTTCTATTTCGCCAGTCATATCATCCATGTCTGGAATAACTGCTGTGATGCAATCATTCTCAGCCATTTTCTTTATCTTGTCGCTATCTTCTGGCAAAAGATTAAACGTAACATTTGGATATTCAATCTTGCTAAGTTTGCCGAGTTTGTATTCTTTCTCTCCGTCTTTGATGATGAAACTTTGTCCATAAAGTCCACCAAAGCGAAGTCCTTCTTTGTCTAATAAAGCTTCATTGTCGAGAGTCAACAGGAAACGGTCTGCTCCATCTTGCGGATAATTAATTTCATATACAAATCTTGCCGGATCGAAAGTGGTTTGTTCGCCTTCTTCTGCAAAGTCTGGCACACCATTGCGAATACCGTTGAGAGCATAGCCGAGTTCTTCCTTCAAATCCTCCAAAGCAGCACGGTTCTCGTATGGAACAGTGACAACCATTAAATCTTCGTTGATTTCAAAAAAATCCAACTGAGAATAGTAGTTCTGAAGGCGAGTCTTTATGATTCCTTTTGAAGTTGAGTCTGCACCCTTAATCTGTATCTCAACAACTGGATTTGAACGAACAGCAACATACATATTATTGCAAGAGTCAACAAACTGTTGCATATCTGAACACAAATCAGCATCTGTTTCAAAATACCAAAATCCAGGCAGTTGACTATGACGGACAACATTTGCACTATACAATCTTCTTACTTCGCTCTTGAAATTATCAAAGTGGATTTGTGAGTCTATCTGAGCAATCAGTTTGTTTCCTTTTGTATTCAAACAGGCAGAACCTTTCTTCAATGGAATTGCCAACTGCATGTATTTTAACATGTAGTGTTGTATATTGGTCAACACCATCCATATAGAACGTAAACTCGTGTCTTCATCAGACATGTTGGCGATATCTTTTTTAACTTGTTCAATCTGATGTTTGCGCTCAATGCGCTTCCTGATTTTCATCGTCAAATTAATCTTTCCATCAAGTTTGATTTCAGACACAGCACATCGCACTTTATCCCCAACAGACAAAACATTACCAATATTGCCATATTCGACTTTCGGAATAATCTGCGAGAAATGAATCAATCCATCTTGAAATGGACTGATTTCAACAAAAACTCCAAAATCTTTTATATTGACAATTTTTGCTTCTTCTATAATGTCACCAACTTGCATATTAATAACAGTCATTTTTATATCACAAAAGATATCTCATTATTTTACCAGTTGCTATTTTTTTAATATCTCAATGTTTAAAGCGCTTTCTATCTTACACAATGTTTCCAACGACATATTCTTTTGACCTTTCAACACTTTGGAGACATATTGCTGCGTGCAATTCATCTTCTCTGCAAGCATCTGTTGCGTCATTCCGAGTTCTGCCATTCTTTTCGACATGGCTAACACTATTTGTCGGGAGTATTTCTCCCAATCTTTGACTTCTTGTTCCATATTCACTCGTTGTTCATTTACGCTTGTTTGCGTCAAAGTTCTATTGTCAATCGTTGTGCTCATGAAGATATTCCTGCATCTTATTATACGGGTGCAAAATTACATAAAAAAAATGAATAACACAACTTTCTGGTTGTATTTTTGATATTTAGCGTAGAAAAAAACTCCTTTTGTATGTGTTTTTGCCTAACATTCCCATTTCACATAAGTATTTTTTCATCAACAAGAGGGAAAAGAAGTGTTCCAAGCACGAACCCTTATTGTGGCTCGCACATAGAACACTTCTTGTGAAATCAGAAGATGCCGTTAAGCATATTAACCGCATCGACTTTCTTTTCCATCACCACATCGGCATAGATTTCCGTGGTGTGGATGTTGGTATGCCCCAACATCTCACTTGTGGTGTAGATGTCACTTCCTGCTGTCAGGATGAGGGTGGCGAAGGTGTGACGGCTGCAATGGAAGGAAATGGATTTGTCTATTCCTGCTTTAGCTGTCATACGCTTCAAAGCACGGTCGGCATTGCAGAGAAGGGGGATATGTGTGAACACCCTGTCATCAAGTGAGGCGGTGCCACGTTCCGGCATCCATTCCAAAGCCTGCCTCCCCAAAGGGATTACCGCAGATTTCTTCGTTTTCTGCATGGATTGGACATACACTTGTAGCCCATCCTCTGTTTCTCGGATGTCTCGCCAATACAGTTGCAGCAAGTCGCTATGGCGCAAACCTGTAAAGCAGCAGAACATAAATGTCTGCTTCGTAACAGGACTGCCAGTTTCGACTTCCGCCATGCGATTCAACTCTTCTACGGTAAGATAGTCCCTGTCGCTCGGTGTCTTTGCAAAGGTTTCTCGCTTTTCCAGTTCATAAAACGGATGCTTCTGTAACACGCCTTGCTCCACCGCATATTTCAGCATAGAGTTGACATTGGTCTGTATCAGAAGCATTGTTTTGGGTGACAATGGTTTCGGACGATTGGGAGACTTCATGTTTCGGTACACATCTTTGATATATGTGAGAAAGTTCTTGTAGAAGGACTTGTCCACCTTGTCCATCATGAGACTGGGACGGTTGATGTGAGCCAGATATGACTTGACGGTGTTGACGGTACTCCGCATATGCTTCTGATACGCAAGCGAATATCTGTCTCCCTTTTGAAGGTGAAGTAAGTATTCATCCATCCATTTTGAAAACTCAGCGGTAGGTGTAGATACCGCCTTTCCCTCTGGTTTGCTGCAAATACCCAGTATTCTCTCAGACTTTATCTTCAATGCCTTTTTCAGCGTGGCTTCGTTTACCCTGCGGTCGTTATCTGTCTTCTCGGGAATAAGGTAAAGGTTCAGCGATTCATACTGACGCTTTCCTCCCTTTTCATAGAACTCCAGATATAGGGTCGTGTTGCCGCTCTTATGCTTGCGGCTGCGTAGTTCTATCTTCATAGTTTTTCGGTATTATCATCCTTTGTAAATAGGTCGTTGACGAGGTTCATTGCATCCACTTTCTTCTTGTCCACGATTTTGGCATAGATGGCTGTTGTAGTCACATTGGCATGACCAAGCAGCTTGCTCGTCGTGTATATGTCCACTCCGAGAGTCAGCATCATGGTTGCAAAGGTGTGGCGGCTGCAATGGAAAGAGACCTTCTTCTCTATCCCTGCTGCCTTTACCAACTTCTTGACATGATAGTTGATGGTCGCATCACTGGCTGGTAAGGTAAATATAGGCTCATCCAAATCATCCTTCGCCTGCAAGCAGTTCAGCGCCTCCTGCGACAAGGGAATATTGTTAGGCTTCTGCGTCTTCTGCATGAACACATGGATGTAGAGGGTCTTGCCATCAGGAGTCTTATAGACCTTGCGCCATGTCAGTGTGCGTGCATCACTCAATCGCAAGCCTGTGAAGCAGGAGAAGACAAACGCTTTCTTCACCTGCTCATTGGAACACGGCAAAGCCATCAATGAGCGCAGTTCCTCAATGGTCAAAAACTCCCTGTCCTCTGGTGAAGGCTGGAACTTCTCTTTACGGTCAAGGCTCTTCATCGGATTTGCCGTCAACAATCCTTCTCGCACAGCCTTGTTCAATGCTCCATTAAAGACGGCTTGATGATGGTGGGCACATCCTGGAGATATAGTTCTCTCATTGATTGTACAAACGCTGTTCTTAGCTGTTGCAAGGAATCGGAGGAAGCCACGACAGAAGTCAGCATCCACCTCGTTCATGGAAATATAAGGTGTCTTTTGCTGTTCCAGATATTCCTCCACTTTCTTCCGCATATCGACACGACCTTTCAAAGTCGATGGGCGAAATCCGAAATTCTCCTGTTCGTACTTGCGCAGCCAGTCAAGCAAAGACATGTTCGACTGCTTAATCTTCTCGTACTGTTTGATGCCTCGCTCCTGCAATGCAATGATACGGTCTGCCTTGATTTTCTCCGCCACCTGTCGGGTGTGGATGTTCATCTGCTTGTCCAGTGGGGTCTTCTCTGGGATGAGATACAGCCCTAAGGATTCATACTTGCGCGTACCCTTTACATAGATGTCGAGATAGAGCCCAAGGTTGCCGTTAGCAAGCTTGCGCTCCCTGAGCCTTATCGGCTCTTTTACTTTTAATGCTTTCTTGGGTCTTCCCATATTTGTCTGTTTTTATTTGTTTTGATTTGCTTTCGGCGGTGCCTCAAGCATCTGATTTTGATGCAAAGTTATACCAAATTTCTGAGAATACGCAACAAATCTGCAACAAATTTGCACCTAAAACATCAAATATAAGGAAATCAAAGAATAAGAAAGAAATAAGCGTAATACGTTATATATCAGTTATATTACTTCACTTTTGTTTCTTTTTATTAGATTTGTTATCATTCGTTTTTGCCTATACTTCGTCGGTTTCTACGTCCTGTTGCTGTTTGATATTGTGCTCTGCATACAGGTAGAGAACCTGACGGCCATCACCGCCAGTGAGCAGACGATGGCAGCCTATCTGCAAAACTCGTTCTTCTCGGCAGGCTATCTGATGGCAGCGAGCATCGTGGCGTTGAAATGCCTGAACCTCGTGCCCGACCTTGCGGCATGGATGATACCAGAGGGCGACACCGCCTTCTCAACCCGAAACTTCGGCGAGGGCGTGGCACAACAAGCCAAGATGACGGCTACGGGAACCATGGCGACCGTGATGAGATAACATGTGAGTGTGCGGTGAGTCACCGCACCTCCTATTGAAACAAATAAAAGTAACCATCAAGAAAAATGAAAGCAAAAAATGAAATTGAGCGTTGGCTCAAAGATGAGAAATTCATGGCGTTTGCCAACAAGCGTGCAAAGGAAGAGTTTTTCAATTCCGAAAACAACTACATCGACCCACAGTATGAGGAGATGGCAGAAGGCTTTGAGGATAACGACGAGTATGTAGTGCCTATGGTAGATTACCTGAGTTATCGCTTGCATCGTGCCAAAATCTACAGAAATCGACGGAGACGTGAACGTGACATCTGGTGGGTGTGGATCCAACTGAAATACGAAGGCATCTACGTAGAGGCTTGCATCAAGTATTACGCCAAACTGGTGGAAGAAGTTGAGAAGGACATATACACCATCCTGCACCGTGAATATGTGAGAATGAAGAGAAATCAGACCTCAAACAAGCAGTAACGTATGGTAATCAAGAACTTAGAAAACAAAATCAAGCTGGTGGGCATCATCTGCTCTGCGTTCCTCATGGGCTGCATCATCATCTCGGTGTCGAGCATCTGGACGGCGCGCTGCATGGTGACGGACGCGCAGCAAAAGGTGTATGTATTGGACGGCAACGTGCCCATACTGGTGAACCGCACCACGATGGAGGAAACGCTGGATGTGGAGGCAAAGAGCCATATCGAGATGTTCCACCATTACTTCTTTACGCTTGCTCCCGATGACAAGTACATCCGCTATTCGATGGAGAAGGCGATGTATTTGGTCGATGAAACTGGTTTGGCGCAGTACAATACGCTGAAGGAAAAGGGCTTTTACAACAATATCATGGGTACGAGTGCCGTGTTCAGCATCTTTTGCGACAGCATCAAGTTCAACAAGGAGAAGATGGAGTTCACCTACTACGGTAGGCAAAGGATAGAGCGAAGGAGCAATATTCTGATGCGTGAATTGGTGACGGCGGGACAGGTGAAGCGCGTGCCGAGGACGGAGAACAATCCTCATGGACTGCTCATCACGAACTGGAGAACCTTGCTCAACAAGGATATTGAGCAGAAGTCGAAGTCAAACTTCTAATATCCTAGCGGTATGAGTGTAAAAGGAATCAGACGGATGCTTGTGGGCGAGGATATGCCCGACAAGAACGACCCCAAGTACAAGAAGCGGTATGAGAAGGAGGTGGCGGCAGGGCGCAAGTTTGCCAAGACCGCGAGGATAGACCGTGCGGCGGCTAAGGTGCAAGGCTTTGCCAATGCCCACAAGACGCTGTTTCTCGTCATCGTCTTCGGCTTTGTCGCCACGTGCTTCGGCATCAACATCTACAGGATGGTGCGGTATTACGGTCATCGGACGGAGGCTGCAAGTGCCATCGAGCGGCAGGAAGGGCGCATGAAGCAGATGATGAATGCAGCCCATTGCATCACTCCTCCCGTGACGCATCGAACCAACGAGGAGAATCGAGACAAGTCAGTAACATCAAAATCAGACAGCGATGAGAATAACAGATAAGATAAACTTCCGTCAGCCGAAGTACATGCTGCCAGCCATCGTGTACATCCCGTTGATTGCCACAGGCTATTTTGTCTTTGACATGTTCAATACGGAGGTGGCGGAAACGCAGGACAAGAACCTGCAGACCACCGAGTTTCTGAACCCCAACCTGCCCGGAGCGCAGATTAAGAATGGTGACGGCATCGGTGGCAAGTATGAGAACATGGCGAAGTCGTATGGTCGCATAGCAGACTATTCGGCTGTTGATAACATTGAGCGTGACAACGAAGAAGAGAAAGAAGCGTATGAATCCAAGTACACAGAAGAAGACCTTGCGGAACTCGTCCGTCAGGCAGAAGAGAAGGACGATGCAGCCGAAGTGGCCGATGCCAAGGCGCGAGAAGCGGAAGCACTCGAAGCACTCAACAAGGCACTCGCCGAAGCGAGGCTGAGAGGACAGGCGGCAGTTGCCCCCGTGGCCCAGGATACCACACAGGCTGGGCCTCCCAAGGAGCAGATTGAGGTGAAAGGTCAGATTGCCGAGGACAGCAAGGCGGTGAAGGCACTGGACGAGGAGGACAAGGCACAGGAGGTGGTGAAGAAGGTGAAGGTGACTTCGGACTATTTCAACACCCTGACGCAGAACGAGCATGAGCCAAAGCTCATCAAGGCCATCATTGACGAGGACGTGAAGGCTACGGACGGGTCGAGGGTGCGGCTGAGACTGTTGGACGATATTGAGATTGGTGAGACCGTGGTGAAGAAAGGGTCGTACCTCTATGCCACCATGAGCGGTTTCGGTTCGCAGCGAGTGAAGGGTAGCATCAACTCCATCCTTGTGGATGACGAGCTGATAAAGGTTTCGCTTTCGCTTTATGACACGGACGGACTGGAGGGACTGTATGTCCCCGGCAGCCAGTTCCGTGAGACCACGAAAGATGTGGCGAGCGGTGCTATGCAGAGCAACATGAACATCGACCAGAGTGGAGCGAACAACAGTTTCTCGCAATGGGGAATGCAAGCCGTGACCAATGCCTACCAGAAGACAAGCAATGCCATCAGCAAGGCTATCAAGAAGAACAAAGTGAAGCTGAAGTATGGGACGTTTGTTTACCTTGTAAATGGGAAAGAGAAAAGGAAATAGACACTGCCCGACAACGGAATTGTCGGGAACGGTGGCTCATAGAGTATAAACATCAAAAAATCAACTAATATGAATTGTTTTCAGAAAATGAATGTCTGTGCATTGCTTTCGCTGAGCGTGCTTTCAGCCAAGGCGCAGACCACCTACATGGAGATGGAGCAGCTGACGGTCAACGACCAAGTGACCACCGTCATCACCGCCTCCGAACCCATCCGCTTTGTCGATATATCCACAGACAAGGTGGTGGGCGACCAACCCATCAACAACACCATCCGCCTGAAGCCGAAGGACAACGTGTATGCCGACGGTGAGGTGTTGGCGATAGTGACAATCGTGACGGAACGCTACCGCACGCAGTATGCACTGCTCTATACCACGAGGATGCAGGAGGCAGTAACCGATAAGGAAATAGAATGCTCGGAGCGCAATGCCTACAACAATCCCGCTGTAAGCCTGTCCACTGCCGACATGACCAAGTATGCACGTCAGATATGGTCATCGTCTGCCAAATACCGCAACGTGGCGACGAAGATGCACCGCATGGTAATGCGCCTGAACAACATCTACAGCGTGGGCGAATATTTCTTCATCGACTTCTCCGTGGAGAACAAGACCAACATCCGCTTCGACATCGACGAGATGCGCATCAAACTATCGGACAAGAAGCAGAGCAAGGCTACCAATGCGCAGATAGTGGAACTGACCCCATCTCTTGTGTTGGACGATGCGAAGACCTTCAAGTATGGCTATCGCAACGTGATTGTGGTGAAGAAGATGACCTTCCCCAACGACAAGGTGCTGACCATCGAGCTGTCGGAAAAACAGATAAGTGGACGCACCATCTCGCTCAGCATCGACTATGAGGATGTGCTGTCTGCCGATTCGTTTAACCATATACTGTTGGAGGAGGAATAATGAGAATTAGGAATGAGGAATTAGGAGTGAGGAATTGGCTTGTGCATACCTTACTCGTTGTCATCTGTTTTATGGCAAGCATGACTCCGGCAATGGCGCAGCAGAATAGCGACCGCATATCCTTGGGGTTCGGATGCCTGTATGAGCGAGGACTGGACGTGACGCTGTCCTACGAGTATGAGACGAAGTACCACAATGCGTGGGAGTATTTTGCAAACGGATATATCAAGTGGAACGAGTGCGCATCGTGCGGTCATGTCTGTCCTGAGAGTTTTTGGAACAACTACCGCAGTTATGGTTTCGGCTTTGCCTATAAGCCCTGTGTGGCAAGAGGACGCAACCACCATGGCAACATGCGCATAGGAGCATCGGCAGGTAGCGATACTGACAGGTTCTTGGGTGGCATCCACCTCGGCTATGAGCAAAACTATACACTCAGACACGGCTGGAAGCTCTTCTGGCAGGTGAAGACCGATGTGATGATCAAGGGTGAAGACCTGTTCAGAACGGGTATTGTCCTGGGTGTGAAACTTCCTGTAAAATGACTATGCGTATGAAGAAACTGTTTTCAATCTTGGCAGTTGCGGCAACGGTGTTGCTGACTGCCTGTGACGAGCATCAGGACTTTCCCGACACAGCCATGAAGGTCACCCATATCTTGACCACTGACGGCAAGGTGATGCCCTACGAAACCTACGAGCAATCGTGCAAGCAAGCCATTGCAGTGGTGTTCAACGTCAATCAGAGGGAAGAAATGGAGGGAAACGGATATGCCGTCTATCTGTGGGACATCGCTCCCGAAGCCTTTGCTGACAGTATCGGTGTGGAACAGGACACATCCTGTGACCTCACCGCCTACGACGGCAACAAGAACACTTTTGCCCTTTATGGCACGACCGATGTGAAGTCGCCTTTGGCTGAGCGTGTCTTCGACATGTGGCGTTACGGGCAAAGTGCCTATATCCCCAGTGTGGCACAGATGCGTCTGCTCTATCATGCCAAGGACATCATCAACCCATACATCCTGAAATGCGGCGGCACACCTATCCCCGATGAGGATGATGACTGTTGGTATTGGACTTCAACGGAGGTAGAAGGACAAGCGACCGCCAAGGCATGGCTTTACTCACTGGGAAGCGGTGCCATACAGGAGACTCCCAAGTGGCAGCCGCATAAGGCGAGACCCATCATCACGATTATGGATTAGCCCATATACAGACATCGAGTATCACCCGTATCATCATCAAAGTACAACAATTAAAAAAGAAAAAGCATGAAAAAGAATTTGTTTCTAATGTTGGGACTTGGAGCCATGCTCCTCACGTCCTGTGACCAAGACATCGTCAATGAGATTTACCTGCCCGGTGGCGGAGGTTCTGTGGTCGTGACCGACAGCACATCAACCAAGCAGCTTCAGGTATTCACCAATCTGGAGATGCTGCAACCTGCCGTTTCCACACGAGCCGTTGACAACCAGTGGGAACTCAATGATATGATTGGCATCTCTTCCACAGGGATGATCAACAATATGAAGTTCACCCGAAGCGGCGGCACGAATCAGTTTGTGTCAGCCAACAAGGTGTTTTTCACGGACACAGACACTCACACCTTCAATGCCTACTATCCCTATACGGCAAATCCTACCAACGACCTCATAGAGTTCCAAGTGCCGGAGGCAGCTGTACAGAGTGAGCAGAAGGTCAATGATTTTCTGTTTGCCAGTGGAGCGGCATCATACGCCAATCCGAGCCTTACATTGAACTTCACCCATCAGATGGTGCGTGTCATCATCAAGGTCTATACCTCACCAGAATACGGTTTCACCACCAATGATTTTGCAGGAAGCCTACTCACGTTCGTCGGTTATTTTGACAGCGGTACTTTCAACATCAAGACCGGAAAGGTAGAATGCAGTGACGAGTCGGTGACGACCTATTATTTCGGCGACCCACAAAGTGACCACATGGAATATACGCTTTATGTTCCTGCACAGGTTATGCCAGACATGACATTGCAACTCAGCAATGGGGAGAACTTCGTATTCCTCACAAACGACACGTGGAAAGCGGGTCATTCCTACAGCTATTCATTGAAGCCTGTACGCAACACCTTGGAGGTCATATCTGCAACTATTTCTCCGTGGACAGTAGAGTCTGAGAAGACCATCAACGGCTACGAATAAAACTCATAAGAGGATTGGAGGGTGTCCACCGTGGCATCCTTCATCTTTTCTCATTATCACCCAACATCATCGTAAAGTAAATGGAAGAAAGCAAAGAGTTACAGGGTTTTTACAAGATATTCAGGGCGGTGATTTATGTCTCCATCCTGATGGAGTTCTTCGCCTACGCACTGGAGCCGGAGCAGTTGGACTTCTTGGGCGGCGTAGTGACGGATATCCACACTCGCATCAAGCGGTGGATGATTTACCATGACGGCAACCTCGTGTATAGCAAGGTGGCTACGTTCCTGCTGATATGTATCACCTGTGTGGGAACGCGCAACAAGAAGCATCTGGAGTTTGACGCTCGCAGGCAGGTGCTCTATCCGCTGCTGTCGGGAGTGCTGCTGATTGTGCAGTCCGTATGGCTGTTCGGTCATTCGATAATGCCCTGTTTCTATACCCTCCGTTTGAACACTTGGCTCTATATGCTCACTTCCATCGTCGGTGTCGTATTGGTGCATATCGCCCTCGACAATATCTCTAAGTTCCTGAAGGAAGGGCTGCTGAAAGACCGCTTCAACTTCGAGAATGAGAGCTTTGAGCAATGCAGGGAGTTGCAGGAGAACAAGTACAGCGTGAACATCCCTATGCGCTATTATTACAAGGGCAAGTTCCGCAAGGGATGGGTGAACATCGTCAATCCGTTCCGAGGTAGAAGAAGAACAAATCGAGCGATTTTTGTTAAACTCATAAGCTGGCTGAAACTGAATGTAAACAACTTAAAATCAACGATATGGGTAAAACAAAGGAAAATAACGGAAAACATCCGAAAAGGGATGACTTCGGGATGGTTGGGAACTTCGGTCGGGAACTACCGATTTTGTTTCCCAGAGTTTCCCACAAATCTACGTACCCTAAACGGATTGAACTCAATAATCCTGTCTCTGTTTGGTATGTGCAAATGAACGCAAACCCACCATGAGGTCTAATTAGAAAGTCTAATCTCTTTGTGAGTAATTAAATAGATTTAATAAAAGACTGAAAGTCAGCAATTAACAAGGTTTATCCGTCCGAAAATCCTTACCTTTGCCGACGCATTTCAAGGATAGCCGGACTCCTACAATCGCAATATATATAATAAAAAGGAGTACACAATGAAAATCTCAGTTTCACTACATAATGCCCCAAAGAAGGGCGAAGACCAGAACCTCAGACAGGTAATCTTCCGAGTACGAGAGGGCAATAACGATTTGAAGGTACGCACCGACCTCATGGCAGACCCAACGCTTTGGGATGAGTCAGTACCAGGTTACAGACGCACCACCAAGTTGGGCAAAGGAGGTACAAAGGCATTCAATGATAAGTTGCAAGACATCTTCCGACTTATCGAAGCAGACTTCACACCGATGCGTGATGGCAAGTGGCTGAAGGAAACCATCAATGGCTACCTTCATCCAGTTGCAGAACAGCCTAAGCCATTCTCACCTCTTCCTTGCGAGGACAACGAGAAGGATACTTCACTTGAAAACCTTGACAAAGGCACGGTTCCTGATTGGTTCATGAAGTACGTTGAGCATTGTGATGTCAGCCATGGAAGAAAGGCTTGCTACCTTTCCACAATCAAGAAACTACGTCGCTATGAGTTGTTCAAGCGAGAGTTTGAAGGTCAGAAGGACTTCAATCTCTATCCCGACACCTTCACAATAGATGATCTCTACGACTTCTATGAGTATGTCGAGAACGAGTACATCTACTATGATGAGCATTATGACTGGTATCGTCAGTTCCACATTGACAAGAAGCCACCTATCAAGTACACCAACAACTATATGCAGACCGTCAGAAGTCATTTCCGTGCATTCATGAACTGGATGACCAAGAACGGCTATAGTACCAACATGGAGTACAAGAAGCTGACTATCAAGCCTGATGTCTATGCTGACCCTATCTATCTCACTCTTGAAGAGCGTGACAAGGTCTATTATACTGACCTTACCAAGCATCCCGGACTCTCTCTTTACCGAGACATGTTCATGTTCCAGTGTCTGGTTGGTTGCCGTGTGTCAGACCTTTATGCTTTCACTACTCGTAATATCACTGAGGATGGCTTCATCGAGTATCTTCCTCAGAAGACTCGTGAGAATGCAGTCGAAGGAGCACCTTCTTCCTTCTGCCGTGTTCCTCTCAATGATAAGGCAAAAGAGATTATCGAGCGCAATATGGACAAGCGCAGTGGTCGCCTTTTCCCATATCGCAACAAGAACATGTATGCTTATGGCATCAAGATGCTGCTGCTTCTCTGTGAGATTGACCGCATGGTGACTGCCAGAGACCCAGACACAAAGGAGTTTACACGATACCCATTGTACATGGTTGCTACAAGCCATACGGCAAGAAAGACCTTCATTGCCAACATCTACAAGAAGGTGAAAGACCCTGAATTGATCTGCTCAATGACAGGTCACATGCCAGGTTCCAAGTCCTTCCGTCGCTATCGCCACATTGATGACGATTGCAAGTGGGATGCACTTGAAGGTATTGAGTAATCATAATCAACTAACCATCAAAAGACAAGTAAGATGAAAGTTACAGCATTTATCCGTCAGAAGCAGGTTGCCAAGAACAACACTACTGACAAAAGCACCATATTCTTCCGTATTCGTGATGGCAAACTCGACATCAAGGTTGCCAGCGAACTCTCCATCAATGCCAATCACTGGAGTGATGACCGCCAAGGCTACAAGCTTCGTGTGAACACTGTCTCTGATGCAGTCAAGCGAGAACTCGACCGTAAGGTCAGGGAAATCACCGACCTTATCAATGACAAGTATCACAAGGGAGTTGATGGCAAGTGGTTGAAGCACCTCATTCAGTTATATCACCATCCTAACATGATTTATTCTGAGGATGGCATCGATACCCGACTGACCAACCAGATTACAGAGTACTATAACCATCGTAAGGTGGCTAACTGTACCATCTATACCTCGCATACCATCATCAAGAAGATTAAGCACTTCGAGCTTTACATGCAGAATGTCAAGCGTCGCAAAGGCTATGTCATGTATGCTGAAGCCATTACCGAGGAAGACCTTTATCTTTTCAAGGAGTACCTTCTTGACGAGTATATCATCTTCCAAGACCATCCCGAGATCTTTGAAGACCTGAAGGAGTGGCAGAAGCCAAGGGCAGAAATGTCTGAGAATGGTGCGTATGACATTCTTCACCGCCTTCGTACTGTCATGAAGTGGGTTGACTTCAACGGCATTCCAACGACAAAGCCGTTCAGCCGCTTCGAGTTGAAGGCTCCGACCTATGGCACACCATGGTATCTGACTCTTGAAGAAAGAGACAGAATCTGGAACCTTGATTTGTCTGCCGAGAAGAACCAGTTGAAGTTCCATCGTGACATCTTCATCTTCCAGTGCTGTGTTGGTTGCCGTATGGGTGATATTGGCAGATTCACCAAGGATAACATCGTCAATGGTGCTTTGGAGTACATCCCACATAAGACTGCCGAGAGCTCAGGCAGACTTGTGAGAGTTCCGTTGAACCAGAAGGCTCGTGAAATCCTTGACAGGTATAGTTGGCGCAAGACCACACTACTCCCTTATTTCGAGGATTGGGAGTACAACGATGACATCAAGAAACTCTGTACCATGGCAGATGTGACTCGCATCGTTTCGGTACTCGACCCGAAGACTCGCACCGAGGTGAAGAGACCACTCAATGAGATTGCCAGCAGCCACATGGCACGACGCACCTTCATCGGCAACATGTACAAGAAGGTCAAGGATCCAGACCTTATTGGCTCGATGTCAGGTCATGTCGAAGGTTCCAAGGCTTTCGCCAGATACCGAACCATCGATGATGACATGAAGCGTGAACTCGTTGACATGATCAACTGACACACCTGCTCTGCCACACTTGCTCTGATGTACTAACGTTCTGTCTGGCAGATGTCCCTATACCGCATCTGCCGACAGAACACATGTCAAACCTTTTAATACTGCAAATCAAAAGAAGAAGCATATTCAATGAATACCCCCACCTCCTGACCAATGGATTGGTCATCAGGTACCGAGAGAATCAACTGCTTTTATCACTGATATACTTACTATGTCACAGAAGCATTTTACTCATGAGGTCTTCCTCACTCATGCAGTGAGTCTTGACCTACTGGATTACCTCTGTCCAGTTCACAAGAAAGAGGTGTTGAGAGTCGATGCTTTCCGCGACCTTCTCAACAAGACCTGCCAGCAGCCTTCAGGTGCAATGACCAAGGAGGGTACTCCACTGGTCGTTACCCCTGGGCAACTGGTAACGTCGGTTTCCGAACTCGCACGAGTGTGGGACTGGCACAGGGATAAGGTTCGTGACTTCCTCAATGGACTTGCCGAACGTGATGTTCTCACGATCGACATGCACAAGAAGTTCATGGTTCTTTCATTCCCTTATCTGGCAGACCGTATCTCAGCCTATGCTCCAAAGGCTGATGACAAGGTATCTGCCGACCCAACACCTTCGCCTGATGGAGCAAGCGAAGATAAGGGGCAGAAGAAGGAAGGCTCACCTGTCACTCAGAATGTGGCTACTGCAACCGAGGGTGCTGCAACCAAGGAGGCAAAGGCTGGCAGTCAGAATGATGGTGTGAAGAGAGAAGGAGGTAACGCTGATACTGCCAGACGTGGCGGTTACATGCAGACAGACCTCTTCTCTGGTGTTGATAACTCTGGCACTCAGCAAGTGCCGGATAATACTAACCAAAAGAAGGCTGAATAATGGATTTATACTCAATGATTCAGGCTGGTGGTCGTATGAATTTCACGGTCACTGGCGAGGATCTTGTCCAGTTCGCAGAGACCATTATCGAAAAGACTATCGCTATGCGAGATGCCGAATTGGCAATGGCTCCTAAGGACGAGACCTATTTGACGACTGACGAGGTCATTGCTAAATTCCATGTCTGCAAGACCACCTTGTGGACTTGGGAGAAGAATGGCTATCTGATTCCTTCGCGCTGGGGAAAGCGTAAGACGTATGCCTTATCGGAACTCCATGCGCTCATGAAGGACAAGAAGAAGCGTCTGCCGAATCTTGCTGCTCAGGAGAACAAGTTGGCAGATACGCTTGGAAAGGAGGTGCAGGGCTGACAGGTATCTCTGATGATGGGCATGGTCAGCAGTTGTACGCTGTCATAGCCTACCCTCAGAGCCTTGCAGGAACAACAGAAAGGTGATGTCCTTTGGCAGACACACCATGCCTTACCCTTTTCCCTTTTGTCAATGCTGGATTTCTGACCAGTTTCACCTCTTGATCCTCATTCAAGGCACAAGCAGTGAACCAGGCTTTCCGGCATAGACACACCCAAGGGTGAAAGGATGCCCAAGCGACACATACTATATTATATGTAGTAAGAGTCGCCCAGGCATTGATTCGAGACCATCCTTCTACTCGGACATTACGCAGCAGACAGAGGTCAGCGAGGTGTCTCTGACCACAGTCCGCTATCATGCGTAAAATCCGTTTCAGGAGGCTTTGTCGAGGTCGTAAGACCATGGCTCTGCCGATGGCTCACCACCTGTCCTGCAGCCTGTCTATTCATCTATTACAAACATCTTCGATGCCTACGGCTATAACCTTGATTCTACCTTCGTTAAGTCTTGTATCTGACACGATCCAGCAGAGCTGAAACGATGTACGTCAGACGTAACGACCGCTTTGCGGAGAGAGGTTTTACGGGGTTGGGGAGCAAGTGTATGTTTTCTATGCCCAGAAAACAACCATCCCTTCGGTCGGGAGCATCAAGATGCTGGCACATAAATGTGAAGGAGGCTATTATGAATAATACCCAAGAACCCCAAACCCCTAACTCTTCTCGTAAACATAAGGGAGGTCGTCCACCCTTAACAGAGGAACAGAAGCGAACCGTATGCAAGAAGGCTTACTTCACTGTTGAAGAGGCTAAATGCGTCGAACTCGCTGCTGATGAAAACAGGATGTCTGACTCAGAGTACATGAACCAGATGACTATGAACGGCTATGTCAAGGCTCCTATAGATCCTGACTTCGCCAAGGATTTCAGGGCAGCTGCTAACATGGCTGGAAATCTCAACCAGTTGGCATACCAAGCCAACAAGGCAGGTTTCAGCAGTGTGGCAAAGGATATGCTTGATTTGCGTTCAAGGCTTCATGGTGTACTCGACATAATCTACCGCTGGATATGATGCCCAAGATAAGTAACGGTTCTACCTTCGGGGGAATCGTCAATTATGCAAACGACATCAAGGACAAGGACACAACAATTCTCGCTTCTCGCGGAGTTGATCTTCGGAGCAACTATACCATAGCAAAGTCTTTCAAGATTCAGGCTATGATGAACCAAAGGGTGCAGAATTGTGTCGGACACTTTGCGCTTTCATTTCCTCCAGAAGACGCACATCGTTGCACTGACGGATTCATGCGTAAACTGGCAATGGAGTATATGAAGAAGATGGGCATCACTGATACCCAGTTTGTCATCTTCCGACACCATGACCACGACCATGACCATGTGCATGTTGTCTATAACCGAGTCAACGATTTCGGCAAGACCATATCTGACGGATGTGATGTAGAAAGGGCAATCGCCATTTGTCAGGCGATGACCCGACACTACGGTCTTCACTGGAGCGATGGCAAGATGAAGGTCAACCGTGACCGACTCAAAGGCAAGGCAGTTGTCAAGTATGCCATCTTTGATGCAGCACAGAAAGCATTGCCTGGCAGTCGTACATGGCAGGATTTCATCGATCGTATGAAGGAGCAAGGCATTCAGGTCAAGGTCGCACCTCGTGAAGGTGGCAAAGGCATGGGAGTTGTCTTCACCAAAGGCAATGTCTCAATGAGTGGTTATCAGGTTGACCGACGCAGTTTGACTTTCTACATGTTGAACCAGCAGTTGTACAACATCAACGCTCTGTTGCCTAAAGACCAGTGGTTGCCTGATGAACCTATGATTCATGAGGTCAAGTTTGACGATATGGATTCTGATGTCCGTCTGCCTAAAGTTTCCTTTGGCAAAGAAGACGAGTATGTCGAGGACAGTAGCGTGAATATCTATGATGATAATAACGATTCTGCCTTATTCGATTCCGACGCGGCTGCCGAACTTGCTTCCTACGTGGCTGCTGCAGCTGTCGAACTTGCCGTTGGTCCGACTGTGGTTCCGACCTCAGGAGGTGGCGGTGGTGGCAGTTCCAGTGGCTGGGGCGATGACGATGATGATGACGAGAAGAAGAAAAGGAATAGACCTAAGTTCCATCGTTAATACATTTAGAATATGCCGAATAATACTACAAAACCTAAGCTTAAACCTGCAAGGATGATAACCAAGGAGAAGGTTCAGGAAGTGAAAGACAAGATGGCTGATATTTCATCCACAGTTGTCTCTTCACAGACTGTGTCTGCACATCCTGCTGAATCTTCTGAGCAGATCGAGGATGCTGATGTCATTGTTCCTGTCAGTCAGCCAGATTCTGAATCTGTTGATGTGACGGAGAATCCGCCTATCGATGGCGAGTTTACAGACAAAATGCTCAAAGATATTGACGTTCATGACTTCTGTTTCATCTTGGAAACGATGTACAACTATACAGCGGATCACAGAGAAGAAGCGAAGCGCAAGGAACGTGAAGAGAGCAGACGTAAGCAGGAAGAATCAGGTATCGATGTCATCACTCCTGAGAATGCTCTTGTAAAGTGTACTGGTTTCATGAACGACATTCTGACTGGTTATAACCTCTACAAGAAGCATGAGAGTGCTATTGACAAGCAACAGACGAAGTCCAAGGAGATTGCAGATACACAGAACGAGACTGTCAAACGTCTTGAAACCGTTATCGGCAGGATTGAGGACGTGCAAGGAGTTAAGGCTCCAAAGCGACCTCCATTCCCTTCATGGGCATGTCTGGCTTATTTGTTCTGGCACTGGCCTATGTATGGTTTTGCTTTTCTCTGGCAGTCGAAGTACTTCCGCAGATTCTGCTTCCTCACCGCATTCTTTGTGATGGTGCTGGAGTTCTGCATGATTGTACTTCTGTCATACGACAACAAGGATCTGCATCATGACCGTGCCAAGTATGTCTCTGTCAGGAACTGGTCACTGGTCGAAGGTGACACGGCTACCATCAACAAGTTTGACTATGTGGATTTTATCTATAGTGATGTCAAATACCGCAAGGACGATATTGACGCTCTTCAAGAGACAATTCGCAAGAAGTACGACATCATGATGGAAAAGAAGCAGAAGCAGCAGAACCAGAAGCATCACAAGTGATATGCTTGCAACTACTCTCTATTAAAATTGGCGCACCATCCAGTTGTGGGTGATGCGCCTTTTCAATTTACTCATTATATGCACTACATTCTTGTTTTACCTCAATTTCAAATTGAATAAGTTTTATGTCGATAGTATTATCAACTTTCCAGCCTTCTACAGGCCAAAAGCATATTAAATGAAGACTTTTGTTCAAATCGTCTTTACTTTGGATTTTAGAGTAACTAAAAGAATTCCTAAATAGTTCATTCTCAGTTACAGATTCAAGTATGCTTTCACTAAGACGAGCTTGAATAAATGCTTGCAATCTGGATGTACTTATCGGTTTCCCATCAGAATCCGTACACAAATGATTGTCAATTTCGACGTAATGGTCAGTGTTATCAACCAATATGATATTACTAAAGACCATGTCTTCCGTGAATGACTTTAGTCCGTACCAATCAACTTTGTTTTCTGTGCAAAAACCTATGCTTTCAGACGAAACCGATGATAAATCATCCTTTAACCTTCCTTTGATTACATAAACAAGTTCCAAGGATGAATCTGCAATTTCAGGAGGCATTACTATATTTGAGAATCTAATCTCACCAGCACCTTTTCTTGCGCTTGGATATATTATACCTTCAAATTTGAAATCAAACTCTTGATTGCCAAATCTCACTGAACCATGCTGTTTTAGTATGTAATTGGCTAAGAAACTTGAACATAAATACCTCTGATTTTCATCTTCTTCTGTACGAGTGAACAAATCAGACAGCTTCCTAAAGTAGTCACCCATTGCGCCTTCTGCAAACACAGGATTATTGATTCCCATATAGGTAGATAAATCAACATTCGTGTCAATGTTTTCTGGCAAATATACAGGAAATACCATTATGGATGCATCAGACTTCATTCTCCACTTCGCAAGATAAACTTCATCTCCAGCTTTTATATCATGGCATATTTCACGAAAATTCGTATCAGGATAGAGAGAAGCATAAAACATAGACTGTCCTTCTTTGTTCATTCTACCTCTACTAACGAGGTCAGGTCGATCCAACGGAACATAAGAGAAGGTTGCAGGTGATGTTAGGTCTTCATTAGCTCCAATTTTCTTTGCCATTCTTGAACGGTAGAAATCTTGTCCTTCAAGTGGAACAGGTGTTCTAAAACCACATTTGAAATCGCCAGACTCATATTTAGCATAAAAATCGTCTGGGGACATAACCTTTGAATCTTTATCTAATTTCGTTAGTACATTCATAAGGTCTTGTGGGGTTATAGGATTGACTTCTAATACTTTTTTCCCAGACTTCTCTTCTGCCCAAAGAGGCATTAAGTTCTCACAAACGCTATCCCAAGTATCTTCTTTATTGAACTTGATTTTGGAATCGCCCCACCATCCAGTCATATTGCGCTTGTACAGGCATTCAACAGTACGACGTGGAGAATTAGCCAGATAACTATCATAGAATGATTCATGAATTTCATAATAACAGTTGGAGTCATTTATGAACTCTCTCCAAGTATTACTCAATTCATCGTGATCAAAATTTGGACGTTCTATAATATCTATATGGTTGAACCTTTGAGCTGATAGATACTTCTCGAACGCTTCCTTTAGCATCTGAGCAGCTTCTACGTCTGTCTTTGGAGCACTATATCCAAAGATTGTAATCAACTTTGCTCTGCTTAGTTGTGTAGTAAGGTTTACCCATTCCTGCTTGATGAATGGATTCGAGTTGTAATCCTTGTGCTTAACAGGATATAACAAAGGCGAACGTTTGTATGTATTTCCACAGTTATCGCATTTGCCACGCTGTAAAGCACCAAAATTACCGCATTTGTCACAATAACCTGCTGCAACATTACCATGAAGGAATGTAAGCATCGGAAGATTATCAGTTAGTTTTCTTGCTCTATTATATGCCTGAATTAAAAGCGGATCCCAATTGAAAGTTGCGATAATATCCTTATTGGTCAGAGCAAGGACAATCTTATCATAGATGGTTATATCATCAGGTAACTGCAACTTAGAAAAATACTCAAAGATAGCATCTTCAAGTTGCTCTCGAACGTCCTTGCATTCATCGCCACGCTCGTATAACTCAGAGTATATATCTTCTATGTTTTCACTCTTGGTGCATAGCTCTACATTTGCAAGAATTGATTCAAGACCAAGGTTTTTGACAAAGCCGTGCATGACAGAGCAGGGATTACCATGCTTGTCACCATTAGGAATGGTAGCAATAGTAGCCCCTGCACCAAGTATCACGACATGAGGTCGAGTATTTTCTATTTCAAAAATTTCTTCTTCTGTCAGTTCTTTACTCATTAAATCATCTTTTGAATAAGCATCTGTGTATTAGCATAGAAAGGAATGTCTGTCTTTCCAAGGATAGTTGCTGGCAAGGTTGCCATTTCAGCAAGGTTATCCATAGGCACAAGAACATTCTTTGCACCATTCTCAGACAGCATTGATACTCTATCATTGAAGTTAAGAGCGCGTTCAATAGCACCACCTATGCTGATGTTGCCAATAACACCAAGTCCAGATTTCAGGTTTCTGCCGAATATTGATGATACGATTCCGGCAAAGACTGCACCACCTATACCTTTATGTACACTAACTCCCAAGAGAGTTGTAACCTGTACAGTTACATCCACATGAATGAGCGAGTGACCTTGTGAAAGTATAGCTCTTTCATTGGCGCGTATATAGTTATAGGTATTCTTGATGTCTTCCTTTGCTTCGGTTGAAGTGCTTCCTGTAATAGTCAGTTTACCATTGCCAGGCATTGTAATAACTTCAACCTTAACAAGAGATACCTTGTCACCATCGCTTGTTGCAGTGTAGCAGGTGCCAGGAGCAAGTGGAGCATCCTCAATGAGGTTTGTACCACGTTCTTCAGGAACAGAAACAAAGAACTCTTCCTGAGTTTCCTTATCAATGTACGAGAAGTTTGTGTCCCAGAACTCCATACCTCCGATGCGCTTTAACTGCTCTTTGACACGACGACGCATTTCAATTGCCCAAACGAGGTACTTGCGAACATCTTCCTTGGAAAATTCACCATCTGGATGCATCAACTTGATAAGACCAGACACAGTTTTGCGAACAGGTTTTGTGTCACGCTGCTTCATCTGAGCACCAAGGGTAAAGTACTTGTCTATGGCATCAGTATAGGTCATCTTGCGCTGGGTATGCAGGAACTCGCTGAAGAAGTCTGTGCTGAATCCAAAGTGATTTGTAAAGTTCGAAGGTGCAAACTTCATCACTTCCCATCCCGGAAGGAAGAATCCGATACGATCCAAGAAGGCTGTATCATTGCAAATTTTCTCAGAGAAAGGTGAGAAAAGATGCGATGTTTGGAGTACTGTTTCAACTGGCTGGTTAATGTTTCCATTCAATATGATTGAAGCATTGGCTGCTTTCTCTCCAGACTTACCACCACGAGAGAAAGAACCACTTTCCATGTAATCCTTCATCAATGGCACTACTTCTCTGTCTTTGAAAAGTTCATCTGTTGACTCATCAAAACAGATGGCATCCCACTTTCCAACAGCACCAATCTGACCACTGGAGTTGTTCACGAAGAGTGATGCAGCAGTACCCTGACCACCGCTGACGAGCATTGAGTATGGCGAAAGTTCCTTGAATACAAACGATTTACCTGATGATCGTGGACCGAGTTCTGCCATATTGAAGTTCGCTTCAACTAATGGAATGAAGCGTGAGAGCAACAGCATCTTCATGCGCTCAGTCATGCCTTCAGACTCTGGTTCATAACCACCACTACGAAGCAACACATCGAGCCATTCTTCATTTGAGAACAAAGAACGTGCTCTTGATACTTTGTCATCTTCAAAGTTTGACAACTGTATTGGACGCACCTTGCTGACAACAAAAGGATAAATCTTCTTGCCAATCATCATTGTTGAATCATAGTCAACATCAATGATTGCCCAGATACCGCCCATCATCATCTTCTCATGCTGACTGATAATCTCTTCTGAGATATTAGCATCATGGATGGCAAGGTTTGACATTTCTGCCCAGTACTTATCTTTTGAAGGGTCAAGACGAACAGAAATCTTGTCGATAATCTTGTATGTGCCTCTTTCACGAATCTTTGCTTGCACGAGAGTTGCTTCATCAGAATTTACATAGTGCTCGCGAAGTACACGCTTAACGCTTTCAATTCCCTCTTGTATCTTCTCTTCATCGTCCGTACTACAAGAGTTTGCAAGTAGGTATTCAAGTACGAATACTGGCACGTTCGCACCGCCTTTAACGCTGCGAACTACATCCTTGCGGACAACATATCCCTTGAACTGGTCAAGGAGTTTTGAATCGAGTTCAATCATTTCTTTATTCCCTTTCGTTTAGAATAAGTCATCAATATCTCTTGACGAGGATTTCTTTATTTCACAGCTGTCAATCTGAGCAGCCGTATTCTTGTCGGCTATTACGACTTTGTCAATGCCATTGGTTAGCTCATATTCCATGTTTATCGCTTCTCCTGGCTTGATAGAGTAAATCATATTGCCATTCACCAAAGTACTACCAGCAAAGAGCATGACCTTTATCTTTCGTTCTTGGGTAAACAGGTCATCTTGGCTACCTTCTGCCAATAGTTTCACTGTGAAGTAGTTACCTGCTACATTCTTTAGTTCTGTCTTGTTGGAAATCATTACTCCAAGAGCGAAGTCACCTTGATCCATAGTCAGCTCATATGCTGGAATAATACATTCCTGTGGAGTGAAACCACCATGAGCATAGCCGTATGCGCCACGAGTGACAAAAGGTTTGTCTGTAGGAGCATAGTACTGATAGTTACTGTCAAAGTACTTACCTTCCACCTCAATCAGGTTTGATGGAGGAAGAGGATTCTCTGCCAGTACGTATCTTTCTTCTATCTTTTGAATGTGGCCATTTGGACGAGGTTCCTTGTCTGCTTCATCAAGGATGCCTGTAATCACGAATCCGTGATCGGTTGTAATTACAACTTTCTCATAGCCAAGTCTGAAAAGCATCTGAATCTTTTCGCGGAGTTCTGTTTCATAGTTGTCTATGTCCTTCAATCCGCTGAGTTGTTTCTTTTCGCCAACTTGGTCTATGTCGCCATAGTTCAATACAAGTCGATGTGCTATTGTGCCTTCATTGAGTTTATCCAACTCCATGATTTCAACATCAGAATACGATTCCTTCAATTTATTGAATCTCTCTTGTCTGTTTGTTGTTGGTTCTTCACATCCAAACAAGGCACTCATGCCGTTTTCTGTGACAGAAGGGAGCACAGATAAGGCTGTGTTCTTGGTCAATTTCACATTTTTGCCAAGATTTCCATCAACGATGCTTTCTGCAATTTCCAGACGCAAACCATCGCATACAACTACTGCCGTTCTCTTTGTACCTGCCAATGCCTTAGCGACAATGTCCTTCTGAGTTGGTATGTACTTGCATCCAATGGAATACCACTTAGTCAACAGTTCATTATTAAGCTGAGTGTAATGTTCCTGAAGAGGGCGCAAGGTTGGTTCATCATTCAGCCAAGCAACATAAATCTTACGCATGGCTGTATCAAGTTTTGCAAAGTTCTGGAGATAGAACTCAGACATCTGGCTGTAGTCGCTTACATTATTCAATCCCTTTATACTGAAGGTACTTAATGTAAGCACGCTATTCAACCATGCAGGTTTGAATAGTTTGGCTTTTTTGCTTGATGTTCTTGTCTTGATAAAAGTGACGATGCTTGTAGCATCTTTCTGTAACTTCAAAGCTTCGCTAAGCATTTTCATAACCTTGCGGTCAAGCTCAGCAAAAGGATGATTCTCGTGTACCTTTAAAGGATCAATGTCTGTTGGCAGTGCATAGTTCTCGACGTATCTTCTAAGTACGTCAGACTTCTCTGTACTATCAGCCCACTGGTAATATACATTCAAAAGCAACCCATCAATAGAGTTGTCTATCAATGATTGCAAAAGAACATTGACAACCTCCTGTGCCATTGTTTCGGCAGGTTGTTCCGTTGGAGTCTTACCAATCACACGATACACTTCCGTGCGGAAAACATTCCAGACAGCATCATCCATACGTTGTTTGGTTGATGCCGGAGAGTGCAGAAAATCAAGCAACCAATCTTCAAGACGCAAAGGCTCTGTGATACCATCAGTAACAGACTGCCACCACTTCAGGTTCTTGCCTTCACTAAGTTTTGCAGCCAAAAGCAATTTGTCACGAGACAATGATGTGTTCTTACCGATGGCGGCAAACAGTTTCTGTCTTATATATGCCTCCATGTCATCCAGCACAAGCAGTCCTGCTGTCTGAACATACTCTTGTAGGTAAGTCAGGTTCTCAGCTTTTTTCTTGGCATAGAACACCACCTTATCGTCTTTATATGTTGATTCTGCCAGATATTTTGCTTCTATCTCGCTCCATTCATCTTTGACAGGTATCTGCTTAATCTCTTGTGGCAGAGTTTTCAGCAGATAGTCACCCTCACCTCTGGCATCGGTTACAACTATGTATCGATGTGAGGCGAGGATATTCTGTATGTCTTCTGTAAACCACTTACTTATCATGATAGTTCATTGATTTCAGTTTTACCAATCTGCATTAAGATACTTCTTTAACTGACCTGCGTTCAGAACCTCATAACTGAGCATCTTGCGCTTCTGTAATGGTGCGATGTTCTTACCAACACCATCGTCAAGTTTGGGATCGTAACCACTTGCGAGAAGGTCATCAATCTTCTGGCAGAAGCTATTCAGTTCTTCAAGCATAGCACGAAGTTCTGTGGCTTCCAAACGACCTTCTGTCTTGCTTGTGTCAATTGAGTTCAGGCGATCACGGATTGCAGCTTCACGGTTTGCAGCATAGATACTACGGATGCGGAACAAAGTATCTCTATTCCACTTGTAGATGCTTACATAAAGTTCAATCGCATGATGCTCACCACTTGTCAGATGCCAAATGAATGGTGTCTTAGGCAAGTACATGAAGAGATTCAGATGGTCGCTGAGCTGTTGAAAGAAACGCTCCTGAAGGTATTTCTCCAACTCACAACCGAGCAACTGGCACACTTGATTGAATTGTGCTGCACTATACCCACGATCCATGAACTCACGTTCGATGCGGATTGCAAGTCGTTCTTCGCCCATCTTGTCACCAAGCGGGATTACACCATCGTCATCATTTGATAATACTGTACGAATGACATCAGTAACCAGTTCAAAGACTATTGCTTGTGTCCTTTGAGATGGGTTTACATGTGAACGCATAAACTGATACCACAATTCTATCGGACTTAGGGAATGAAGAATACAAAATTCTTCCCATCCTTTATTATTTTGATAAAGTGTGTCGAAGTCATTCACCAACTCCTGATCCTCTTTTGTAGGAAGATTGTTTATAAAATCAAGGAGTTTTTCTGATGGTTTAAACTGCGTCTGCTGCTCTAACCATTGAACATACGCAGTTTTTGCCGCATAAGAAGGTGAAAGCAAACCAACAGGAGTTCCTTCCTTGTCGAGAACCATCTTTTGGTCTTTTTCATTTAAGTCATAAATTGAAAAAATCAAAAGATTGATGAGAGCTTCATTTAAGAGTATATGAGTGTTTAAAGCATTCTCATAAACAAAATATTCATTTATTGAACTAATTACAGATCCAACATTTGATATAGGCGATGACTTGTATTCCTTTTCAACAATAGAGTATGTGTTTAATTTCTCTTTAATTGAAATATTACATTTTGCCAAATCTGTTATTAACTTTTCATTTAAAGGATCTGGCATTGCAAATGGGACTCGCTGAATGTCTCCAACTTGAGTATTAACAGTAGGATTAAGACTATTAGCCAAATAAAAACAAGTTTTTGTATTTAAGAAGGCTAAAATGTAGTGACGATTTGAGTATTTTCCGGTTGGGAAAATACATGAACCGCCAACATCAAATAGACAATCCTTAGGGAAAATTCTGAACGATGTTCCTTTTTCTCCACTGCTACCAGAGTATGTTATACCTTCTTTGAAGTAATATTGTTTGTTTTGTAATCGTCCTTTTTTCTCTATATATTGTTTAGCGGAATCGCTCCAATCAACATATAACCACAAGTTGCCATACCACTTGTTATAATCGCCGCCTTTTGAATATGGATAATAGGTTCTTGATGATCCCATAATTTCCCACCAGAAACGGCAAAATCTATTATTATTGCTTGTTGCAATTCCCTGTTTTACATCTACAATGTCGCTCAAAGACAAATCGGTAAATTTCTCGCGAAATTCATCTGAAATCCAGAAAATAATAGGCATTGATTTAATCTTCTCCAACTTTTTTTGTTCCAAATAATACACACGATTATTTGGACGTTTTGAGCAAACGTCATCTAATGCTTGTATGAGTGAGTCCTTTTTGAACTTTTCTTGTTGACCAACAGTAATATGGAAATAAATGCCATCTTCTGCGTCATTATATTTGGCTTTGTCAAATGTATAGAAAGCTGCATTTAAAAGAATTCCAGGTCCAAATAAATTTACTCGATCAAGTCCATAATCAACCAAAACATTGATGTGAGTATTTTTAATTAAAAATTCTCTAACATCCTCAAAGGTTTTAATATACATAAACGTATGAGGATGAATGATGCCAACCTTACCATTTTCGTCCGACAACTCGTAACAGCGCTTAATAAAGCAAGAGTAGAGATTGCCCGAGAATTTATAAGGCTTTTTATAATTATCTTCTATAAAGTTCTTAAGTTCTGGTCCAAAATCAGCACTATCTGTGTATGGAGGATTTGCTACTACAACATCATACTTCTGTGAGATGATTTCGAGGAAGGAAATTGCATCATTAGTCTTTGCTAATGTGTATGCATTACTTCCCCTTTGACCTAATTCATCCACCTTTTGGCGTAACTGTCCCATAAACTGATGTTTGAAAGAGAACATATCTTCCATTTCTTGCTGCGCAAACAGATTATAGGTTGAGTCATTTGGTAAAATTTTGTCGAGAGTTTCATCAACACGAACCAAAGAACCGAACTTGTAAGCGTTGCTCAAATCATCCCATATCATTTTCATAATGATACGCTTGGATTGATCGAGATTATCTATAGATTCAAATGCATCTTTGACTGTTTCGTAATCGTCAAGGAAGAAGTGAGTACTTACAACATTCGTGTATTCTGGCCAGTGACTGCGATGACCGCCAAGTTCACGAGCCTTAATGAACAAGGCTATCTGAGAAATCTGAGCAGCACGCTCATCCAAGTCCATACCAAAGAGATTGTTTTCGACAATCATCTTTGGAATGTCTCTACGGCTGTAATCCTTGCCATAGTTCTCCATCTGATCTATGTACAAGTCATAGAACAGGGAGAATGAATAAATCAGGAAGTTGCCGGAACCACAGGCGGGATCCAGCAAGCGCATAGAACGTAAATCCTTTGGATGCTTCACTTGTTTGGTTGGAGCATTCGCAATCTTATACTTCTCTTTGATTGAACTCTCTGGGTACATTTCGAGATATGACTTACCCAAAGTGTTGTCAACAAGGAACTTCACAACCCAAGCAGGAGTATAGACCTGACTCTGGAGTGATACCTTGTTGTATTCTGTCTTTTCTCCACTTGCTTTCAATGCCTCTTTTTCAACAGCATTGAAGTTTTCATAGAGCCATCCAAGGATGTCATCCCCCTTCCACACATCAGCACCGCAATCTTCATCTTCTTCAACGTTGTTGAACTGCACGATAATCTCATTGAGTTCATCGGCTGTAGGCATCAATGCGTATGGATAATCAGAGCGATAGAGAGGGATATGCTCACCCAGTTTGTCGAACTGGTCATTAAGGAAGTGCTTCAAGCCTTCACGTTCGGCATTACGCTCACTTGGATGCTCTTCGAGCCATGCATTGTGCTCAAAAGAACGACCAGCATTCTCCTTTCGACGACGAATAATCTCAGGGAATAATTCCTTTGACTCCATCACCTTGATGGCTGCAATGCGATTGAAGAGAGTAAACACACACTCATTGATTGTAGCCTGACGAGCTTCTGCATAGTCACCCAACTCATTGAGGTGATTCTGCATAATGCCATCAAGTTTCTGGCGACGCTGACGATGGTCACTGTCGCTTAACTGGTCTGCTGGAACTGGTGCATCAGCACGCAGTCCCATACGAGAGAAACGGTTGTCGAACGCTTGCTGAATCAAGCGACGTATATCGAGAACATGATTTATCAGTTTCATTATTCGTCAAATTTAAGAATGTCTGTTGAACCATATTGATTTACCATTGCCAACTGCTGTTTCAGCCATTGCTTGTACTGAGCAACCGAAAGCTGACCAGTAGGCAACTGACTACGAAGCTTGCGCTCTGTTGGCTTTGGTTGTGGTGTTGGTTGTGGCTTAGGATTCGGACCAGGCTGTGGGTTTGGTGTTGGTTGTGGCTTAGGAGCAGGATCAGATGTGTGTATCTCTGTTTCCATAACATCAACTTCTGTTCCTAATGAAGGGAGAAGGTTGATGGCATTGGCAATATCACGCAGCTGGAGTCCCGAACGACGGCAACGAATCTCATAATCAGGAATGTCCACCTTGCTCACAACAAACTTCTTGCAAAGATTAACTTTGTCATCAATCTTTGAGTAAAGGCGAGTATTCCACTCGCGAGGATATTTGTCTGCCTCAGTCTTAACGGCATCTACGCGAGCATGAAGGTCAGTATATCCTTGTGTCATTTCCTCTGCTTGTTGTTCCATATATTTGAAGTAGAGGTCTTTGAGCTTCTGATATTCCTGCTGCATCTGTACGTAGTTGTGAACAGGGTCAGTTTCAAGCATCTGGAAGTAACGTTCGCTAATCTGGTCGTATGCCATCATTGGAATGCCGACAAACTCCATTTCGCTCTTAACGTCGCTGAAATACTCCTTCTGATACTGGATGGTACGGAGATTCTGGGCAATGAAGTTGATGTCTTTCTCAATCTTCTCGATAGCACTACAGAACTCTTCGTTCTCGTTTTCACCGAGGAAGGTGCGAGCTGTACTGAAGTAGTTGAACTCAGTTACTGTATTTGAGTACTGGCGAAGCACATCCTTTGCAACAATGCTTCGACGGAAGATACGTTCACGCTCATCATCATTGCAAATTTGGTTGTTGACCTTGCTGATTTCTGTTATAGCCAGTGTACGGATTGCATCTACCAACTCAAAGTCATTCATGTTGTAACTCAGGTTCTGACCTGTCAACTGCTTGAAGTTGCAATCCTTCAGTGTGTCAACGATGTCTCGTTTCTCATTGTAGGAAAGACTCTTTGTTACAGCCTTGAATGATGCACGCTGGAAGTTGCGAGTGGTCTGGAATGGCTCCTTGGCACCTTCCTGCTGATATGAATGATATTCCTGATTGTTGTACTTGATTATAATCTTGCTTGCACGGAAGAGAGCAGCAAGTGTCGAGAATATCGTACCAAAGGTATAACCAGTAGGTGCAGCAGAAAGATCCTTCTCCAAATCTGCTCCATTTTTATATGTGGCAGTCTGTGCCATTATCTCTGTGATGACAGGCAACTGATCACCAATGAACTGACCTGTTGTATCGAAGAACATAAAGTCAGGAATCTGACCAATCGTGTTCTGGAGCTGATTTGCATTAGCCTTCAGAAGTTGAAGGGCGATAGAGTCCTTCAATGAGCTGCCAAGACGTTTGGTATAGATGTTACCATACATCTTCTGTTCATTCTCTTTGATAAGCTGGCTGGCATTCTGAGGTTTCAGGATGCTTGCATTATATAGATAGACAAGGCGACCTTCAGTATATGACTTGATAATTGCCTGTTCTAACTGGCTGGTCTTATCTTCGAGAGTATTTGCTATTTCGTCAACGACCTTCTTTTCTTCTGGAGTAAGGTTTGGTACATCTTTGATATAGTTGATACGAAGTATGGTTTCTGCAATCTGCTGAATCTCGCTTGCATAGTCAGGAGAAGGAATGATGCTGATAACATTCTTATCAGACTGTGTATCTTCTTTAACCTTATCAACGTACTCACTAAGCGATGGTTTTACACTAAGGATGTCATGGAATACAACCTTCATGCCCTGGTCACCGCCAGTGCTGAATGTTTCTCCACTGTCAGACTGAACCGTGAATGATACATTAATGGAGTCAACAGTAAGGTTTTGAGCCTGACGAACAAGCTGCATCTTCTTGACCTCCTTTGTTATTTCTCCCTTTATTCGATAGGTTGCAATGCCATCATAGTTAGCCATCATTTCAAAGATGCGCTGCTGTGTCTCACTGGTAATGCGATATTCATCACCGGAGAGAATCAGGATTTCATCATCAGACAGCTTCTTACATGCCTTCTTAACCTCTTCAAGAACTGTGAAATAGTCATCTGGGCAACTGACGTAAGCACGGCTGATATTCTCAACTGTTGTCTTGGCACCAGACTCTGTAAGGAAGTGGATTGTCTGGAGCATATCATGACCACCAACGAATTTGAGTTTGAGGTCTGTAAGATGTTCGTCTGCCTGATTGTAGCGTACACGAAGTGACTCTGCAACAGCTTCTTCTGCCTGACGGCAAAGTTGAGACGCATTAACATGGGTGTACATGTCACGGTCTGACAGAGCCTCTTTCTTCAATACGTCGAAAGCTGAAATCAGCATACCACGAGTACCGACCTGTGTCTTGACAAGTTTCTGCGTACCGAAAAGGAAGTACTGAAGCATCTTAAACTGATGCTCATAGAATGGATAGTAATCAGCGTATGTCTGAGCATCCGTAGTCTTGTTGAGACCTGTGCCGACTATGTTTGTAATGTCGGAAATCTGACCACTCTTCTTCTTATAGTATGCTTGCAACTGATCGTTTCCTTCTGCTGTTTTAGCAAGGAGTCGCTTGCGAATGATGGTATCAACCTCTTCTGCTGCGATTGGAATACGCTTGCGGAAACGGTCGATAATCTTTGTGAGAAGGCTACGATTGACATTGGTTCCATTGATAACGTCATCAAGTTGGAGCTGAGCAATGGCAATAGTCCAAATCTTGCGACCAAGAGCAGCAATAGCTTCTGCCATGCCTTCAAGGTCAAGGATGTTTATCTTTTGTTGGGCAATAGCCTCACTTACCTCGTCAATCATGAAGACAATGCGAATGTCTTGATTCTGGTCGAGGTAGCGAGTAAGATCTTCCTGTAACTTGTTAGCGTCATAATCTTGAATGCGTTGCTTTGCAGCATCGCGCATTTCATCGTAAGCACTTTCTGAACAGAAGCCATCAAGCATAGTGTCTTCAAGGGTATCATACACCTGATCCATGTTCTTGCGACGCTTCAACCATGCTTCACCAAACTTCTGCTGAACCTTATCGCAGAATTGCTGATAACGTCCACTCATGAGAAGGTTGAACTCAACAATGCCTACCCAGTCATCATTGAGGTTGAGTGATTTAAGGAATGCACCCATCATCATGTAGCTGATGCCATGATTACCTGTAGTCTTAGCAGCATCGAACAATACGATATGATTCTTTGTTCGACCCAGTTCATTGATACTGTTCTGGAGAAGGCTTGCATTTGGCAATCCTATCAACTTGTTTGCAAATCTGTCATGGATAGATGTACCCTTGATGGTAGGATTCTTCAACAACCTAAAATCCGCAACTATCATCCAATACACGATTAAGGGTAGATTTATGAGTCGTTAGTAGCAGCTTTCAGTAAAAAGCAACAGCACAACATCAATATGTAGCCACCATCC